>CAZAQN010000020.1:0-77540 GCA_964487345.1 uncultured Occallatibacter sp.
AGCAGACAGCGAACAAACCGGACAGCACAACAGCCACCGCAAACCGCAGCGGAGGCTGGCGGCCCATGTCGATGATGTCATTGGCAAACCCGAAAGTTGCGAAAACAAAGAATACGGCAAGCAGAAAAACAACAACTGACTTGCGCGGAGTAGTTCGCCAGGGGCTCACGGCATCCATTAAATCCGCTATATCCTCTCAGATCGCAAAAGGGGAACGAAGTTTCTATCCCCGTCCGTCCCCAGAAACTTTGGGCTAGTCTACGCTGTTTCAGGAATGGATGCTCAACAAGATTGCCGAGAATCCCCGACCATTCGCTGCCGTTCTTCCGGCTCGGTGATCACAACCGTCCCGTTGCTACGCGAAGCCGCTGCCTGGACGGCCAGTCCTCCATGCGATACTCAAAAAGGAATGTATAAACGGATCATTCTCAAGCTATCCGGCGAAGCGCTCGCAGGACCAAAACAGTTTGGCCTCGACACGGACAAAGTCTCCGAAATTACCGCAGAATTAGCAGAGGTCCACGCAATGGGCGTCGAAATCGGCGTCGTTGTGGGAGGCGGCAACTTCTTTCGCGGTGTCGCCCAGCAGGCCAAGGAAATGGATCGCGTGGCCGCCGACAACATGGGCATGCTTTCCACCGTCATCAACGCCATCGCCCTGCAGGACGCCCTCGAAGCTCGCGATGTACAGTGCCGCGTGATGTCCGCGGTCTTTATGAACCAGATCGCCGAGCCTTATATCCGCCGCCGCGCGGTCCGCCACCTCGAGAAAGGTCGCGTGGTTATCTTCGCTGCCGGCATAGGCAATCCATTCTTCTCGACCGACACAGCCGCCAGCCTGCGCGCCATGGAGATCAAAGCCGATGTGCTGTTGAAGGGCACCAAGGTCGAAGGCGTCTTTAACGCTGATCCCGTGCTGTTCAAGGACGCAGTCAAATACGACGAGATCACGTACATGGAGATCCTGAAGCAGGGTCTGAAAGTGATGGACCTGACCGCGGTCAGCCTCTGCAAGGACAACAACCTGCCGATGATCATCTTCAACATGAACCAGCCGGGAAATATTCGGCGCGTGGTGGCGGGCGAGAAGGTCGGCTCGCTGGTAACCGCCTAAAGAACTTTCTCACCGATCAATTCTCAGGTTTCAGATTCAGAACGGCCGGGCAGCGACGCTGAGTTCCAGAACTGCGCCAGTCGATTGCGCGGAGTCGTCTAAACGTAGGTGGAGAGTCCGAAGCCAGCCCCGCTGAAAGCGTTGACCGGCCTGCGCTGTTTCGCGGCCATCAACATCGTTCTCTTTCACTTCTCCAATCCTCAGTGGTTTGGCTGGTTCGCTCCGGTCGTCAATGCGGGCTACGCGTCGGTGAGCTATTTCATCCTGCTCTCCGGTTTTGTCATGGCGTATAACTACTCGGCGCGCGCGCGGATGGGCGAGTTCCACACCATCCGCTATTACAAGGCGCGATTCACACGGCTTTATCCCATCTATCTGTTGAGCCTTCTGCTGGCCTGGCGCGTGTTGCCGCAGGAGTGGGCGTCGCACACGCATGGCATGTTCTGGGCGGGTATCGTGCTCGCGCCGCTCTTGCTCCAGGGCTGGATCCCCGAGATTTCGACCTTCCTGAACACTCCCGCATGGACCATGTCTGCCGAGTCGTTCTACTACGTGATTTTCCCTTGGATGGCGCGATGGAAAGAACCGGAGAAAATTCGAGGTCACATCTGGAAACTCGGCGGCATTTGGATACTGGGCCTCATTCCCGGCACGCTCTACATCCTCTTCAACCCCGACGGCATTCCCCATCCGGACCGTTTCAGTTACGGACCATGGCTCCAGGCCCTGAAGTACACACCATTGCCGCACCTGGCGAGTTTCACATTTGGTGTGTTGCTCGCGGGGCTCGATGCCGTGATGCCGCGACCCGGCTTTCTGCGGCTGTTTCTCGGCGTATTCGGATTCGCTGCGCTATTTGGAGTTTTGGCGTCGGGAGTGATGCCCTATCCGCTGCTCCACGACGGACTGTTGATGCCGCTCTTTGGCTGCATCATTCTCGGCCTCGCTGGCGAAAATCCGCTGGCATACACAATCGGCTCCCGGCCACTGGTGTTCGTCGGCGAAGCAAGCTACTGCCTTTATCTGCTCCACTTCAACATGTGGAATCTGATTCACGACACGCACGTGCTGGACAAGGTCGGCTTGAGCCGCTTCGACCCCTGGATCAGCTATCTGCTCTTGATCGTGATGGCTCTGCTGGCGCTGTATTTCATCGAGAAGCCGGCACAGCGGCAATTGCGCAAGTGGATGCAGGCATCGGGATAGCGATCGGTTGCAGACGATGCCCTTGCGAAGATCGTGAAGAAACGCAGCGAAACCCAACGGCCTTCATTGCAAAGCAAAAGGCCCAGCCATCGAGCTGGGCCATGGCGCTGCGAAATGAGTTTCTACGGCGTGACGGTCTGAAGGGAATGGTTGCCGTGCGGAACGATCGCGATCGCAGTAGGCTTCTGGTCCGATGGATAAGGAGTGGCCTGAGTGGGCGAGAGATTGCCGGCGTTGGGGTCCAAACGAAATCCGGAAACCGAGTTGCCGAGGTAGTTCGCGGTATAGACGTAACGGCCCAAAGCCGGATCGATTGCAATGGAAAGCGGTTGAGTATCGGTCGAGTTCGTCGCGCTTCCGGTGGGATTCACCGCGGTGGATGGTGTACCGGTGGAAAGATCGATGACATATGCCGATACCGACGAGTCGAGCGAGTTCGCGACATACATGTATTTCCCGCGCGGATCGATCGCAACTGCTTGGGGCTCGTTTCCAGTTCTGAAAGGTCCGTTGATCAGAAAGTTCAGCGTGCTTCCACCTTCAATCCCATAGCCAATCAGCTGGTTCGACGCAAAGTCCGTGACGTAGACAAAGCGGTCGGTCGGATCGGAGACGAGTGCCGAAGGTTTGACTCCGGCCTGATAAGGACTGCCGGTGGTAGGCGCAAGAGCGCCACCGGAGCCGATGGTGAAACCAAACACCCAGCCTGGATGTGCGGTGCTCGTGGTCGTTCCTCCGGGGTTGTAAGCGGACTGGTCGTACGCTGTGGCGTACACGGCGTTGCCTTGTACCACGCTGTTGTTCGCCAACACCGTTACTCCCGTGGGAACTACCGCGTCGGTCGTGAATCCTGGAATCTGCAAGGGAATTTGCGCTGTAGCCGAGCCGATGGCGCCAGACGAGAGAGCGAACTCCGTCAACGTGGCTGTGACGGTACCGGAAACAACATACAGATATGTGCCTGCGGTATTCACGGCTAATGCGACAGGTGGACCGGCTAAAGTAATCGTGTCCTTCGCAGAGAGTACGCCATTGGAGGCGACATCGAAATGAACCACCGTGTTGTTTCCTGCATGTGCGACATACAGATTGGTGTAATCGGATGAGACGGCCATCGCAACTGGGTCGACGCCTCCAGAAGAAACCGTCGCAGCACCTTTCCGAAGCGCGCCAGATTCTGAGTCCGAGGCGTATGTGTCGATTTGGCCGTTGGGACTCGTCGCCGTTGGGGCAGAACTGGCCACAAATACATAGTCGATGGTGACGAGCTGGCAGGCAGTCATAAGAGTGGCCACTAACAGGCCGGTGATAGAGACCAGAAAAAGCTGCCTCAAGCCACCCCAGCGACGAAGACCTGTCGCCCGGGACCCAGTAAATTTGCTGAACTTCATGCGCTTCCTTCGTCGTGGGCCATGCACTTTCATGCCCTGGGAATTTCTGTTTTCGGTGCCCCGTACTTATTGTAAGAGCCGGATACGGGGTGTTCCTAAGTCACTTGGCATCGACTTGCCAATGCAGCTACGTCTTTGGTTTTCCATGCGGAATCGCTGCAACTGCAGTGGGATTCGCGTTGGCCCCGTAGGGCGACTCCTGCGAGTTCAGCAATGCGCCGGTTGAAGCATTCACCTGGAAGCCGGTTACGGAGTTGCCAAGAAAATTTGCCGTGTATAGGTACTCGTTCAACGACGGATCGATTCCGATTGCGACCGGCTGCGTGCCCGTCGTATACGTTCCCAACGAACTAAGAACTCCGCTCGCCGATGAGTACACCGTCAGGTTCGAGTCCAAAGAATTCGCCACAAAAACATGATTTCCCGTCGCATCCACAACCACCGCCGCGGGCGCATTGCCTGTAGGGAACGGGCTCCCGCCGACGGGGGTCAGAACTCCCGCATTCGCCAAGTAGCCAAGAACGTTGTTGCTTGCAGAATCGGTCACATAAATGACGCTGCCGCCTGGGGCGCTTGCAATCGCCGAGGGATGCGCTCCAGCCGCAAACGGCGCGCCGCCGTTCAATGCAGTAAGCGTGCCGTCGGAGTTCACCGTGAAGCCAAACACATAGCCCCCTCCCTTGGTCGCGTCAAAGGCAGTCACATACACATAGGTGGATGTCGCGGCAATCGCCGTCGGTGTCATTACATCCGTGGGACTTGACGGCAGGGAAAGAGGCCAATAGCTGGCGCTGATGCTCGCATTCCCCGCTGCGGGCCCCAGTGCATCGTTGGTGCCCACTGGAAACACTGCAACCGAGCCTGAGCATGGCGCCGCGGTCGAACAAGTGGGAAGCGGTTGGTAGGTGTCCGCGACAAATAGGAATTTGCCGGCTGTTGCAACCGCGAGAGGAAAGACTCCAGGCGTGTTCACAGTATTCTGCGGATAGATTTTGCCATCGTTGCCGATGGTAAACTGCACAATCGTGTTATCGTCCTGGTTCACGACGTAGAGGGTCGTGTTATCGGGAGAAGTCGCTTCGGCAACAGGATTGCGGCCGCCGGATGGAAAGGGCGACGTGGGAATGTTGCGCATCTTGCCCGATTCTGCGTTGACCTCGTAGACATCGACCTCGCCGTAGTTATTGGTGCCCGCGGCTTTTGCGCTCGTCACGTAGACGAAATCAACCGTAAGTGTGCCGCAGGCAGTTAGAAGTCCGGCTGCCAGCAGGCTCGCTGCGGAGGCCAGCACCAGCTGGCTCGACCTGTTCAACATCATGCGCATCTTTCGTTCGTGGAGCGGAATCTCGCTCCCAAAGTCCTGGTTGAAGAATTGAAACAGTTTCGGCCATTCAAAAAAGCCGTATTGGCATTTCAGCTAAAGATTTCAGGGATCCTGGGTTTCCGGAACCTGGGGCAGGAATCGATGTGAATTGCGAACTCCTGCCCAAGCGATTTCCGATTCATCAACTCGTGCGTCCAGTGACAATGCACCACGCCGCGGGACCGCTCAACGGGTAGGCCTTGTTGGCGGAGCCCGGCAGGTTATCGAGCACGCCGGTGTTCTGGTCGATTACGCGGCCAGTCACCGTTGAGTCGTTGAAATTCGCCGTGTAAAGGAACTGGTTCGACGGGTCCTCAAGCATGCATTGCGGACCCGCTCCGGTACCCCAAGGGCTGCCCGAAATCTCGCTCAACTGATTTGTGGTCGAGGCGATCACATAGCCGGTGATGCCGCTTTGCGAGTTCGTGTTATTGGTGTTGTTGCCTTGATTGGCCAGATACACCCATTTGCCCTTGCTTTCCAGCACCAGAAAGACCGGGTTGGACTCTGTGACGTCATCGGGAACGGCGCCACCGGTCTGCTGCTGCAAGGCGCCGTTGGCCCCAACGCTGAAAGGCAGAATCTGGCCGGTCGCCCCCGGCGCGGTGGCCTGCACCAGCGTTCCCTCATTGTCGAGCACGTACACAAAACCGCCCGCGCTCACAATGGCGTTAGCCTGCGCAATGCCCAGCGGCTGCGCGCTGTTCTGGTTGATGGTCAGCTGGCCGGTTGACGCGCTATACGTGTAGGGGAAGACTACGTCCCCGGTGGTCGGCGTTCCGGCCATTGTGAGGATGTAGCTCGAGCTCAGCACGAAGTCGATGGGATTCGCGGGAATCGGAAAATATGGCAACGCCTGTCCGCTGGCAGAGGTCACCTGCGCATTGACCACCAGCGTAAGCCGTCCCGTGTTCGGGTCGATCCTGAACGCCGTGATGTCGCCGCAGGAGGTCACTCCGGAGCCGAGCGCCAAAGTGCAGGATGTGCTGTCGGGAGCAATTTGATCCAGGACGTAAATGAAGTTGCCTGACGTGTCGGCAATAATACGGATGGGGTTGATGCCCTGGGAGAAGAAGGTCTCCTGCGTTGAGAGCACCCCGTTCCCGCCAATAGAGAATTGCGTGATGTTGGCGCCTGAGCACGGATCTGCGAGTGTGCAGTCCGGGGTACCGGCCGAGTTTTTACCGCGATTCAAAACATAGATGAAGCGGCCGCCGGTGAGCAAAACTGCCCGGCCTGGATTGGCTCCTCCCGATCCGATGGGTAACCCGTTGATCGGTACCAGGGTTCCTTTGTTGTGATCGATCTTGAAGCCGCTGATAATCCCGCTATTGCTTGAGGCGGCGCTGTTTGTTCCCGTGACGTACAGATAACCGACTGTATAACTTTGCACGCAAGACGTAATTCCCAGGATGATGCCGGCAGAGATGGCAATCATCAGAAGGGTCTTGCCGAATTTCGTAAACTTCATGCGATTCCTTCATCCTGGTTCGGCTAGGCCGCCAAGTTGTCTGGTTCCTCAGCAGAGCTGGGTTGGGATGGGCCCCTGCTGCATTGTAAAAGGCCGAGGCACCTTGTGCCTAGTTTGGCCATCGATTCGACTCAGCGCCGCTATCAGATTCTTCGTCCCGAGCCTCGTGTTCGGTGCGCACCTTGCTGCGTTCAACGTGCAGAGGGCAGGGCGTTTCTCTTCCGGCGCAGTTGTCTCTTTGACGCCCTGTATGCGGTAAACGTCAACGCGACCCGGGCTCGGAATCAACTGAATTCCGGTTGTTTGGGTTGGGCTCGAGAGTCGGGCGCGAGAGGCCGCCCCGGAGACGCACGTTCTATGCTGCGCGGCTCCGGGGCGGCTGGCTTGCTTACCAAACGCGGCAGGATTTCTCCGGATACATCGGCTGTCCTTTCGTACAGCCAAAGGCCTTGCCGAACTGGTCGAAGTTCTGCACCGATCCATTGACACGCCACTTGCCGGGTGAGTGGGGATCGACGAGAGCCGATTGCCGCGCCGATTGCTCGGTCTGATTCTGGCACCATACCTGACCAAAACCGATGAAGTAGCGTTGCTCCTCCGTGTAGCCGTCGATTTTTTCGTTGATGGATTTTCCCTCCGATGCCAGTGTGTCGAGCAGCGCCAGGTAGGCGATGCGCAGACCACCATTGTCGGCTGTGTTTTCGCCCAATGTGAGTTTGCCATTGAGGTTCTGCGCGGCCACTTCGCCATGTGCCGGAGCCGTTTCAAAGCCACTGTACTCGTCGGCGACGCAGTCGGTCCGCTCCGTGAACTCCTTGCGATCCTCCGCCGTCTGCCACTCACGCAGATTGCCCTTACCATCGTATTTCGATCCCTGGTCGTCGAAGCCATGCGTCATCTCGTGGCCGATCACCACGCCGATGCCGCCAAAGTTCACCGCAGGATCGATTGTGAAATCAAAGAACGGCGGCTGAAGAATTCCGGCAGGGAAGTTGATGTCGTTCATCGACGGGTCGTAGTACGCATTGACCGTCGGCGGCGTCATACCCCATTCCTTCTCGTCCACCGGCTTGCCTAGATGTTCCAGATCCCATTCGCGCTCGAATACCGTGCTCCGCTCCACGTTGCCGATCAGGTCGTTGCGTTCAACCTTCAGACCCGCATAACTGCGCCACTTTTCCGGGTAGCCAATCTTGTTGCGGAACATAGCCAGCTTTTCTTCAGCGGACTTCTTGGTTTCCTCGCTCATCCACGGCAGCGTCTTGATGTCGTCGCCCAACGACTTTTCGAGCGCCGCCACCAGCTTGTCCATGTTGGCCTTGGCCGCAGGCGGGAAATTCTGCTTCACCCAATCCTGACCCACTGCTTCGCCTAACGAATGATCGGTCAGGGCCGTGCACTGTTTCCAGCGCGGTTGCGGCTCCTTTTGCCCGGCCAGGGTTTTGCCGAAGAATGCGAAGTTCTCGTCGAAGAAGGCCTTGGGCAAGTTCGTCGCCGTTCCGTGAATCACATGCCAGCGGAAATACGCCTTCCATGCGTCCACTGGCTCACTCGCGGTGAGTTCATTGACCGCTTTGAAGAAGTTGGGCGTAGCGACGTTCAGCGTATCGAAGGGCCGTATCTTCACATCGGAGAAGTAAATACTGAAATCGAAATCGGGAGCCAGCTTTTGAAAATCCGCCACGGTATAGATGTGGTAGTGATTCTCCGGTTGCCGCAGGTCGGTCCGGCTGGTGGACGCTTTGGCAAGCGCTGTCTCAATCTCCATCACGGCGGCGGCTTCTTTGGCGGCCTTTTCAGGGCTGTCGCCGGCCAACGTGAGCATCTTGGTCACGTGTTCGATATATTGTTTGCGGATCTGCTGGAAGCGCGGATTATCCACGATGTAGTAGTCGCGATCAGGCAGCGAGAGGCCGCCCTGCGCAATCTCGGCGATCTGCTTGGACGAATCTTTTTCGTCTTGGCTCACGCCAAAGCGAAACAGCGGCGCCGGCGCTCCCGCCGCCTCAAGGTCGCCCATGATGGTTGCAATCTTGTGCGGATCTTCGAGCGCCGCAATCTGGGTGAAAGCCGGCTCGAGCGGCGACAGTCCTTTCTGCTCGACAAGATCGGTGTTCATGCACGCGCCATAGAAGTCGCCATACTGTTTTTCCAGAGGCGTTTTCGGATCCTTTGAGGCAGAATCGAGTTCCTTCCATAGCAGGTAACGGTTGCGTTCCTGAAGAAGCGAAAAGGAGCGTGCCCAGCGCACTTGGTCGGACGGAATCGGATTGTTCTTTACCCAATTGCCGCAAGCGTACTGAAAAAAGTCTTTGCAAGGGTCGGCGGATGTGTCCATTGCCGAAAGATCGAAACTCTTGATGGTCGCGGGGGGAACCGGCTTTTCGCTGTCTGCCGAGGCAGTGGAAGGCCCCTGCGCCATGGCTCTTCCCGCTGCAAAAAGCAGGACCGAAACAAGCCTCAAATGTTTCATTGGGTGTCCTCAAGAAGGTCCGCAGGCCAAGCCATCGGCGGCGGGGAAGCCGGAGGCGGGGCCCATAAGGTACCTGACGCAGCTTAATTGGCATAAGCTGCAATGCCTAGCAGGCTATCACGAGGGGGCTCGCCCTCCGCAGGCTTGCCGGAAGGTGTGTTGGGCCGAGGAGAAAGGGCAGCCGGCCGCGTGGGCGCTGGCGAAATTATGCGGAACTGGCTGACGTTCGGGATTCTGTTCGAGTCTTTGCTATCTCTGTCCCCGGGCGCGAAAACCGTAGCTGAGTTCGGATCTAGCGGGAGCTGCGCATCCGTGCTCGCGGGCTTCGGGCAGCGGCTTTAGCCAACATGGGAAGTCCATCGGCATCGCGGTCGCACGTGAAAACCCATTCCGTCGGCTTTTTTCCCATGGAAGCAGCCTTTGCCATTAACAACAGCTTGATGGCCAGCAGGCTCAGTACGGGCGTAAAGACAACCAGCAGTCCGTAGTGCGGAAGATTTGCCATCGCGCCAGACCAGTTGTTGTTCAGAATTGTCTCAATCATGAGCCTGCCCCCCGTGATTGCCTCGAAACTCCGGTTCCATCCCGTAAGCAAAGGTTAAATTTCATCGGGACAGCGATCAATGCGGCTTTTGTGGAGAATGAATGGTTCCTCAGTTCCAGCGCATTCCACTTTTTGGGGATGCAGCTGTAACAGCCGGCGAAATGCATGGAGCCCCATGTTTGACCTGAATCGGCCCGGAATGCGGAAGGAACTCAGGTCCTAGGCTCCCGATGTCATGGACTGGGCCCATCCCATCGCGCTCGAAAAGGACTCGGCGATGTCCTCTTCGCGCAATCCAAGCTGATCGCAGGCTCGAACAACCGCGCCCCATGCGCCGCGCTCTAGAGCCCATACGAGACGGTACAAGGGAAGCAGGGGACCCGCGTTGTCTACCAGCATTGCCGTGGAGTCTGCATCCAACGGCAGACCATCAATCACCAGGCTCATCGGAATTTGCAGGATAGCGTCCATCAAGGAGAGCAGCCCGAGCAAAAAGAGGTCGGCCGCTCCATGTTCCACGTGGTCCTGCATCAGCTCTCCAAAACGAGCACGGACCAGCGCAGCGAGAACCAGGTCGGACGGCCGCTCTCCCGACAACTCGAAGGCGCCCGCGAGACGGCACCAGCGGCGCAATTCGTTTTCGCCCAGAATCGTGAGAGCCTGGTTGACGGAACGAACCTCACCGCGAATGCCGAAGGCGGCGGAATTCAAATAGCGAAGCAGCCGATAGTAGATTGCTGCATCTTTCTTGATGAGGTCTTCAATCTCGTCCCACTGCATTTCGGGCCTGGAGACGGCTTGCAGCAGCCGCAGATAGGTCACTTGATTGGACGGAATTCCACGCGTGCGCATCATCTCCGGCTTACGAAAAAAGAAGCCCTGAAAGTAGTGAAAGCCGGCTTTCAGTGCTTGTTCAAATTCGTGCCAAGTCTCGACGTTTTCCGCCAGCAGCCCCAGGCTTTGGTTCCCGTAACTTCTGGTCAGGCGCAGGATGTCTTCCCAGGATGTCTGCTGAATGTCGACGGTGAGAAAGTCGGCGAGATCGAGAAGAGGTACGCGCTGGTCATCGATTACGAATCCATCGAGAGCAATCTTGTAGCCCCTTCTTTTCAGTTCGAGAAGGGACTGCCGGATTGCCGCATCCGGCCGCACTGCGCGCCCAATCGCCGCCACAACCTTCGTCGCAGGAAGAAACGAAAGATAGTCTTCGAGAAGAATGTCGCGCGTGCAATGTATGAACGCCAATCGGTTATCGCACAAGACGTTCAACCCCAACAGGCTTGAGATTTCAATCGCCGTCCGGCTTGTTCCCTCCGAGTTATTCCAGGCGAAGTGGCTCACCACGTCGGTGCGAAAGAGCAATTTGTACCCGATGACAGTCTCGTCGGCCGCCAGAATTGGTTGGCGTGCCGCGTAACGCACACGTCTCTCGTTGTCGCCGCCGGAGTAATCGTCCATATTTGCTCTCTCGCAAACATCATCGGCAGATTCGCCTGGCACTGTAGAGGGATCGGGCGGGAGCCTGACCTCATGGAGGTGCGCTTGCAATAGGTACAGAAAATCTGTACGCTTATAGCCAAGGATAGGCACATGGCAACAGAAACCACATATTCGGCGTTGCGTGAAAATTTGGCCTCTTATCTCGACCGCGTCATCGACGATCGCGAAGTCGTGGTGGTGAAACGGCGCGGCGCGCGCGATGTTGCCATTATTGCCGCCGACGAACTGGCGGGTTTGGAGGAGACGGCGCATCTTCTGCGTTCTCCAGCAAACGCCAAGAGATTGCTCGAATCTTTGCGTGAATTGGACCGCGGTAGAGGAAAAAGAATGACCCTGGACGAACTTCGGCATTCCGTCGGTTTGGAAGAAAAGCCCTGATTCGGCGATGACGCGACAATGCACGAGAATCGCAGCGGTTTCAACGCACTTTCGCGAAGACCTGAGACGCTGGATCGAAACAGACCGCAAAGTAGCGCTCCGGATTCTCGATCTGATGGCAGCTATCCTGGCCGATCCTTTTGCCGGTTTAGGCAAACCTGAACCGTTGCGGCACGAATTCGCCGGTTGCTGGAGCCGGAGGATTACACAGGAGCATAGGATTGTTTATCGTGTGTCCGCTGAGCGTGTGGAGTTTATTCAGGCGCGCTACCACTACGAGTGATCTGCAGCCTCTCGAAGAGCTGTCTTTACAGCCCCACCGCTGCCCTGCCACACTAGGGAGTGGACACCCAGACAATCGTTATCCTCGATTTCGGCTCGCAATACACGCAGCTGATCGCGCGGCGCATTCGCGAACAGAACGTCTTCTCCGTGGTCTTGCCGTGCACTGCACCGCTTGCTGAGATTCAGGCCCACAAGCCAATCGGAATCATCCTTTCGGGCGGGCCATCGTCTGTCTACGACGCCGACGCGCCTGCCGCTGACCCGCAGATCCTCAATCTCGATGCGCCCATGCTGGGCATCTGTTACGGCTTGCATTTCATCGTCCACCACATGGGTGGCAAAGTGCGCACCGCTCCCAAGCGCGAATACGGCCATGCCGATGTGGCGATCGAAGACAGAAGCTCGCAACTATTCGCAGGCTTGCCCGATTCGATGAATGTGTGGATGAGTCATGGAGACGAAGCTCTCGAACTGCCCGCTGGCTTTCACCGCACAGCTGCGACTTCGAACGCGCTGGCAGGAATCGAGAACGCGGAACGCCGCATCTGGGCCGTCCAGTTTCACCCTGAAGTCCACCACACGCCGCTGGGGAAGGATCTTCTCAAAAACTTTGTCTTTGCAATTTGCGGTGCGCGTGGCGACTGGACTCCGGCACACTTTATCGAGTCCACCGTTTCTTCGATTCGCGAGAAAGTCGGCACGGGCCATGTGATCTGCGCGCTCTCTGGCGGCGTCGACTCGTCGGTGGCTGCGGTCCTGGTGCACAAGGCCATCGGTAGCCAGCTCACGTGCATCTTCGTCAACAACGGTGTTCTGCGCAAAAACGAATTCGTCAATGTTCAGAAGAATCTGCGCGATAAGCTGGGGCTCAACTTAGTCGCCGTCGATGCAACACAGCGGTTCCTTTCGAAACTCGCCGCGGTGACCGACCCGGAAACAAAGAGAAAAATCATCGGCGCAGAATTCATCGCAGTTTTCGACGACGAGGCAACCCGCATCGCGAAAGAGACTGGCGGTGTGGACTGGCTGGTCCAGGGCACACTCTATCCCGATGTCATCGAGTCGAGCAGCGTGAAGGGACCGAGCCAGACCATCAAGAGCCACCACAACGTGGGCGGCTTGCCTGAGCTGATGAAGCTCAAACTCATCGAACCACTCCGCGATCTCTTCAAGGATGAGGTGCGCCGCATCGGACGCGACCTTGGTATACCGGAAGATATTCTGGGCCGCCAGCCCTTTCCCGGACCAGGCCTGGCCGTTCGCATTCTCGGCGAAGTCACGCCGGAGCGCATCGCGCTGCTGCAGGAAGCCGACGATATTGTTGTGACCGAGATCAAAGCTGCCGGACTGTACAACAAAATCTGGCAGAGCTTTGCCGTGCTTTTGCCGGTCATGAGCGTGGGCGTGATGGGCGATCAGCGCACCTACGCCTACACCGCCGCGGTGCGCGCCGTGCACTCGGAAGATGGGATGACCGCCGACTGGGCTCCACTGCCGCACGACGTGCTCAAACGCATCTCAAGCCGCATCGTGAACGAGGTGCGCGGCATCAATCGCGTCGTCTACGACATCACCTCAAAGCCCCCCGGCACCATCGAGTGGGAGTAGCCACCTGCGGTGGGGCCAACTGCGCCTGCGGCGTCATTCGTGCGGCTTTGGACTGAATCAACTTCATTCGGTTGCCGGCTGCGCACGCAGGCCTGCCACCTCGCGGCTGAGTGCGTCTAGCCGAGCGATCAACTCCGCATGGTGCTTGTCCTCGATGGAGGGTTCGATCGCCTCGATGTAGAAACTGCCGTTCGGTTCCAGTTCGCAGCGGCGCACCTCATGAAAGTGTTCAAAGCCCTGCTTGTGAAGTACGGCAAGCAGTTCTTCCCGGCTCAACGACTCGCGTTCCATCGCCTTAAGATCGATTTGTCCATTCCGAATCAGAATGGCCGCGCGGCCCTCAAGCATGCGCGTGAGCCGCGGCGAGCGGAAAAGCACACGCACCACAAGCCAGTTGATCGCGAGCAAGCTAAAGGCTCCAATGATGCCGCCCGTTACGGAATTGTCGTCCCCGATGATCGCATTTTGCACCGTATTCGAGAGCGACAGCAAAACAACGAGATCGAATGGATTCAGCTGCGCCAGTTCGCGTTTGCCAAAGAGGCGCAGCAGCAGAACCAATACGAGGTAGACGACGACAGGGCGAAGCAGCTTCTCCAGAATGGGAAGCGGCAACTGAAACATGTGGTCGAAGACGTGCGAAAGATCCATGACCCCGAGGATAGCCGGATCAGCGTTTTTGCTCTAGTGCCAATGTCAGGTCGACTACATGCGTGTTGTCATTCGGGTGCAGGAAGTATCTGCAATTGACGCCGGAAAATACCTGCTCCAGGGCGGGATTGACGCCGTGCGTTGCGAAGAATGCGGGAATCGAGCCCTCATTAAAGACCGCTCCGGCCGGTATCTTCCACGCAGCCAGTATCGAGGCACGCAGATCGTCAGTGACATTGTCGATTGTGAGGGCGCCCATTGTGTAGACAGGTCCAGGGTCCACCGAAACGACAAAGCTGACCGTCTTGCCAGCGCGATCGAATGTAGGAGTCGCCTCCACTTTCGCTTTAATGTAACCCCGGTCGTGATATTGGCGCTCGATGAATTTCCAGTTTTCACGAAGAGATGAGCCGTCTGCAAAGTCGCCGGCGTGCACACGAGACTGATGATCGAATTCCGCCGGCGTGATTAGGAGCCCAGGAGCCAGCTGGATGCCGGTCAGTTTGAATTGCGCGCCCGGAAGGATCGACACGCGCAAGGGGACGCGAATCGCGCCGCCGGAAATTGCCGGCTTCACACCGGCGTTTGCGTGGATCGCGGGCTCCAGATAGCCCTGGTCTTTGTAGTAGTCGCTCAGGTTGGTTTCAATCTGGCTGATGCTTCCTTCGGCGTCATATGGAGTTCCGGGAAACTTTGCGAGGATCGCGGAAGCCTTGGGATCGAGCATCACAATCGTTCCTTCGGTCTTGATTTCCCCGACGAGAACGGCTGGCGCGGTGATGGAGAAATTCACGGCCACAGCCTTGTTTGTGGCTCCGCCGAAGGGCGTTGCCGCGATCGTGGCTTCGATGCCCTGCGATGCGAGCAGCTGCTCCAAAGCGCTGCGTACGCTTTCCGTAAGTCCGCCCTGCTCCGGAACCAGCCCGTGATAAAGAGGGAGTTGCCGGTGCAGTTTCTCATCCAGATCTTTGCCGCCGGCAATTGGCAGATTCTGGAGCCGGATCGGAAGTCGCCCGGTTCCAGGCGTCAGTTGAAAAATCAAGTCCTGCCCATCGAACTTGAAGGCCACCGCTGAGAAAACGCCCGAGTCAAGAAGCTTCTGCGCCCGGTTGTTTGTCTCCACATAGGTGAGCTCTGCACCGGATTTCAAATCCGTGGCGCTCAGCAGTTCTGTGTCGGAGTATTCCGATGTTCCAGTGAACCGGATCGATTTGGGCTGGAAGCTTTGGCTCGCAACCGGCAACGCCGCGCAGACGAGCGAGAGGACGACCGCGGACAAGGCAAAGGTGCGTTGCATCGTGGGCTCAGATTAGCAAAGCGAAGATGCGCACCAACGAAATTCGTGGCCGTCCTTCAGACCAAAGTAAGCTTGCAGTGGTCCCACGATTCTTAAATTGGCACCTACTTGCGCAATTGATAGTTCGCATAAGTCACACTGAACAGTGTATGGCGCACGGAGTAGGCAATTGAATTGCTTTCGCCGCCCGGAACAACTTCATTCACAGTGAAACTATCCAGCGGCAGCACATATTCCTTGCCGTCGACGACAATAGGGCTGTAGTCGGTGCGCACCGCTTCCTGATGGGCGTAGTCCGTGGGCTTCAACTCCGCGTAGGTAATCACCCGCAGAATTGTTCCTTCGTCAGGATCGACATAAAACTCACCATGGTAGCTGACGGTCTTTTTGAAGGGCCGATAACTGGTCACCGACTGAATCTCGCCGGGCACAGGCGCAAATGTTCCCATGGTGGCAACTCCGGTTGCCGTATCGGTTTTCGGGAAGCAGCAATAAGTCACGTCGTAGCGCGACTTCTTCTTATCCACTGCGAAGGTGAAGACTGCCGCATCTTTGCCTTCGACGATCTGCCAGCGTTCAAAGCTGAGTTTGCCGCCGTCCGATGCCTCTTGAAACAGCGCGCCAAGCGGCGGAAGAGGCCCCGGAGGCGAAATCTGGCCGTTTTGTCCCCAGGATGTCTTCTCCTTTTCCGCAGGTTTCTCCACGCCTTTTTCGGTTTCGACTCTCAGCGTGTCCGCATCGGAAAGCCGCGCGTAGGAATTGGGGCCGTTCACTGTGAGCCCTGGAGAACTGCTCGAGTTGATTAAGTCATCCTGGTACCGGGAAATCATCTTGGACGCAGTAAATGCGGGCAGCTGATTGAGAGTTTTGGATAGATAGTCGGATGCTTTAGCCAGAATTGCCTTCTGCGTCGCAGCGTCGGGAGCGGGAGTGGCTCGTACGTTATTTGCAGGAGGCGGCAGGAAGGCGCTGCGCCCCTGGAGAATAAGCATCTGCTCTGTAGAAAGGTCCCCAGGCAGATACTGCAGCAAGTCCGCCTTTGCGGGACGAGTTAACTCCTCGGTCAGCTCAACTTGTTTCAGCCGTGTGGCCACATCTTCGTCCGGCTTGCCCGCTTGCTTCATTTCGGAAAGCGTCTGCTTCAACTGATCCACAGTCATCTTGGTGGCAGCCATCGCGGGAGTCAGGAACAGCAACATCAGAGTCCAGACAAACGATCTCATGTTTCGCCTGCTTCCTTCTTTCCAGGCCCGATCGGATTTTGGCGGGCCTTGTGAATTGCGACAGTCGCATCATTTGGCGCCAGCCTGCGCATAGTCTTTGTATTCCGAGGTAAACAGCGTGCGCCGCGTGGTATAAGTTGCCGCACCTGAATCGCCGTAGGGAACGACGAGTGTGTTCACGAACGTCTTCACGGGTACAACGACCAACTGGTTGTTCACTTTGACGGGTCCGAAATCGACACGAGTGTCTAACTCGTGTACTACCTCAGACGGTTTCAATTCGGCCTCGGTAATCATGCGCAGCACAATTCCGGAATCCGGGTTGATGAAAAGCTCTCCATGGTAGGCGGCGGTGGTCCGAAAATTATGCCAGTCTGTGCTGGTTTGAAAGTTACCCGCAACACCGCCCCCGCCGCTCGCCCCTCCCCCGAGCGTGGCTGCTGTCGTACCGGTATAGAAGGTCGCAATCCCAGCCTGAGTGATGTTCGGAAAGCAGCAGACGTTCACATCCAGATGGGATTTCTTTTGCGGCACCGT
The DNA here is from genome assembly GCA_964487345.1 of uncultured Occallatibacter sp. Lineage (GTDB taxonomy): Bacteria > Acidobacteriota > Terriglobia > Terriglobales > Acidobacteriaceae > Telmatobacter. The sequence continues at coordinate 17,042 of CAZAQN010000020.1, forward strand.
GAATGCAAAGACCGCCGCAGGCTTGCCATTGATTAGCTCCCACCGCAGCCATTGGAGACTCTCAGCGCTCTGCGCTTCCTTCAGAACGTCAACCACGCTGGCGTCCGGAGCTTCCAGGGCGATCATCTTGTTTGCACCCCAGGGTGTCCTGTCTCTCTCCAACGGCCACTTCTCGGCTCCATGAACGCTGGTGATCTGAGCTTTAGAGGAGTTTATGTAGTGAACGTATGTGGCGGGATTGGAGAAACCTGCGGAGACCACGACATCGGTGGCGCCGCCCTGCACGCCGGAACTCGCCGCAATCGCCTCGACGTTGTCCTGAAAGCGCAAGGTTGTTTTAGTTGCGGTAAGGCTGGCAAGTTGAGCATAGGTCTCGCCAACGTAGCCCGCGACCTTCTCAAGGATGGCCTTCTGAACAGCCGCATCCGGGGCCGGGGTTGAGGGCAAATCTGAATCCGGGGGAGCCAGGTCGGCGCTTCGAGCCTCAAGCACATAAATCTGCTCTATCGAGAGCGGACCAGGCACGTAACTGACCACGCTGTTCATCGTTCCGCGTGTTAGTTCCTGGCTAAGCTCCAACTGCTTGAGCGCAGTTGCGATTTCTACGTCAGACTTCTTCTCCTGCTGCATCGAGCGCAGCATGTCTTCCAATTCCCCAATCGAGATCTTTCTCGCGCACCAACCGTTCGAAGCCGCAAAAATGAAAGCAAAAGTTAAGACTAGCCATTTCATCTCGTAATTCTTTCATGAGACGGGCGCGGCAGTTCCTCTCAGCCGCCGCGCCTTCAGTCCTAGTTTCCCCCGGCGACTTGATAGTCCTTGTATTCCGAGGTGAACAGCGTCCGCCGCACCGAATATCGACCCGCCGCGCCCGAATCGCCATTCGGCACAACTTCGGTATCGACGATAGTCTTAATCGGCAGCACCAACATCTTGCCGCCCACGGTCACCGGGCCATAATCGATGCGTTCGTCTACCTGGTGGACGACTTCGGAAGGCTTCAATTCCGCCTCTGTAATCATCCGCACCACGATGCCGGAGTCCGGATCGATAAAGAGCTCGCCGTGGTAGGGCACCGATGTTTTGTAGTCATTCCAGTTGGTATTCGTCTGGAAATTGCCCTTTGCTCCACCACCTCCGCTACCGCGCGCCGAGGAGGCCGAAGCCGACGAAAAGCTTGCAACGCCGGTTTGGCTGACATCCGGGAAGCAGCAGACGTTCACGGGAAAATGGGCCTTCTTCTTGGGAACGTCAAAGGAATAGACAGCCGCTTGCTTGCCGTTGACTGTTTCCCAACGCAGCCACTTGAAATCTCCGGCTCCCTGCGCCTCTGCGAAAACGGCGCCCAGACTCGGGTCCGGCTCCTGCAGGGCGATCATCTTGTTTGCACCCCACGGGGTCTTGTCTTTTCCGGCAGGCAACCTCTCCGCCCCGTGGTCGCTCACAACCTGCGCGTCGGTCGAATTGATGTAGTGAATGAACTGGTAGGGACTCACGAAGCTCGATCCGGTCGACACGTCCGACGCACTTCCATGTATGCCTGAACTTGGAGCCGCAGCTTCCACATTGTCCTGGAAGCGTATGGTGGTTTTTGTTGCGGCCAAACCGGGCAACGCACCGTAACTCTTGCTCACGTAATCGGCGGTTTTGTCGAGAATGGCCTTTTGTGCCGCAGCGTCGGGCGCAGCGGCGGTGGGTATATCGGAGGGCGGTGGCGCTAGCATCGCACTTCGTGCTTCGAGCACATAGATCTGCTCCGTAGAAAGCGGTCCCGGCACATCGGCAACCACGTCGTTCATCACGCTGCGCGTGAGTTCCTCGCTCAGTTCCAACTGCTTCAGCGCATTGGCGACGTCTGCGTCGCCCTTATTGTCGCGATGCATCGAAGCCAGAGTGTCTTTCAGTTCCGCCACAGTAACTTTCTTGGCGCACCAGGCTGGCGTTGCCGCCAGGGCCAAGACCAAAACCAATCCCAACTGCTTCATCGATTCCTCCCTCAGTAACTCTTCGGCGCACTCATTCTACGGCGAAGATCGCTCGTGTTCATGTGATACCGAAATTCCCAGCCGATCGTCATTGCCCGCTGCCCATCGCGGAGGCTGGAATGGTGATTGAACCCATACGCCCCGAATTCTCATCCACGACGAGCACGCGCAGCGAGGCCATGCCCGGTTTCGCTCCGACAAAGTGCTCGAACGGGACACCCGCCGGCATCAGCTTTTCGTACGTGGCCGACTTGAGCCTCAACCCGAGAGTTTGTCCCTCCACGCGAGCATGCAGTCCCGCGTCGTCCCGCTGAATGAAAAAGATGTCCAGTTTGTCCATCCAGCGGCCTGCCTGTTGTTGCAGACCAAGGTCGCCCGCCGCGATGTTGATTCTCACATTCGCGCCGCCGGTTTCGCGGGAAACGCTGGCCGTGACGGCAATCTCGCCCACATCCACCGGCCGCCACACCGCCTGCTGAAATCGTTCCTTCAAAGTGGCCGGTTCTTTCTCAAACAAATATCCAGTGCGGTAGCTCATTGTGAGTCCACGTCTTCCCGTCAGCTTGAGATTGATGGTGTGGTACTGGCCGTCGGCGGGTCCTTGCGGTGAAAAACTCAGCATGTACGTGGCGTGGCCGTCCGCCACAATGCCGTTCAGTTGCGCGGCAAGGTCTCCTGAGCGCCGGATGACGCGGCCGCCTGTCGCCGCTGCCACTTGCCGCACCGGCCCTTGCACGGGATGTAGATCCTGGCTCATCGCCGCGTCGATGCGCCCGGGGCCGGAGCTTCTCGATGTCGCCGTTGTCGATGGTGCACCGGGTAGGCTGGCTTCGTCACCCGCGGCCTGGGTCAACTGCACATTCTGGTGTTGCAAATCGGCGCTAATCGCGCTGCTTTCTAACTGCGACACATCGAAGGGATAGACGGCCGCGTGCGCTTCATTCATGGCCTCTTGCGCACGAAGAGCGAATCCCGCAATGTCCTTCGGACTCTTGTCGATGCCCACGGCCTGGTCCCGCCAATCGGCGAGAACGTTGTCGCTTGACACCCAGACCAGTTTCTTCGGCCCGGGAATCGCTGAAAGATGTCGTGCAACCTGAACAAGGATGATGAAGGAGGAGCGCGCCGGGTTGTCGCCCATCGTCAGTAGCTGCGGATCGACCGGCTGTTCTGCGTCCGGCACATCGGAATGGTTCCCGTTTACCGAGTTCAAGTCGGCGGCGTTGTGTACTTCGTCGAAATGCTGCCGATTGCGCGTCTCCTCATCCTGCGCCTCGGCGATGGATTGCGCCGCCGGCATAAACTTCTGCATGCGTGCGATCAGCGCCGCATGATCCACCGTCACTTCCGTGAGCACGTGGAAACCGAGGCCATTCATCGTATAAAGGCCAACCCGCTCGCCTGGCGTGAGAGAGTTAAGAAATTTGAGAATTTGTCCACGCGCATAGCTCAAGTCGTTCCAGGCGATGTGGCTTTCATCGATCACCAGAATCGTTGATCCGGTCTCGGATGCAAGGGGCGCCGCGGACGTTTCGGAAACATTCGGAACGCGGTTCGCGAAGCTCACTTCCTGCGCCTCCGGCGTCGTTCCCTTCGTCGTCGATGAGGCTGGATCAGATACTCCCGTCGTCGATACAGGGACAGGATTGGCCGACAGTCCGAACGAACGAATCTCCTCCTTGCGGCCGTTGTCATAGATCTCGAGGTCGCCTGCTTTCAGATCGGTCACCGGGTGACCCTTTTTGTCATAGGCCACCAGGCCCACATCCACCAGGCGCGAAGTGACTTTGAGCGAATAGCCATCTCCAGCCGGTTCCGGCGTGTTGGTTGGTTGATCCGGCACGCCCGTCGCGGCGCTCATGCTCACTTCTGGAATCGCCGGCTCTGCCGGAGCTGCAGGCGGCGCTGTGGCCCGAAGAACCGGCGGGCTTGCCGGTGTGGCACTGGCCGTCTCCGCTTCAGTTGTCCCTGATCCGGCAGGCGAAACCACAGTGTTCGCTGTGCCGATCTCTTGGCTCGCTGCTGTTTCAGCCGCGGGGCTCGAAGACGTTCCCGTAGCCATCGGATTCGATGGTGCTCCGGGGGAACTCGCCGCAGACGGGCTCGTTGCTCCCGCTGCGGCCGCATCGGTAAGAATGCGCGCGGTTGACCCCAACCGGTGGTAATCGACAAAGCTCGTTTCGTTGATCAGCAGGATCGGCTCGTTGGAGCCCTTATTCAAGGGGCTCTGCCAGGCTCCGTCATCGCCGACCCCGTTCACTGTCATGGTTTTCGTATTGCCTGCCCCGCCCATCGACGCCTGCTCCATGGAAATGGCAATGCTTCGAACGGGGCAAATGAACTGCCGATCGCCAATGCCGACAGAGCTGTATTCCACCATGGTTTCAGCGCGCAACAGCGGGTCGCCATGGCTCAATTCCGCCTGAATCGTGATCCGCAAAACGGCTCCGGTGGCGGGATCGATTGCGATGGTCCCGTGATACCCAGGCGTTTCGACATACGTGCCGAGATCAACGGAATTTGCCTGGTATGGAGAGGGCCCTTGGCTCTGCCCGCGATTTCCGTAGGAGACGCGGGGGCCTCCAATGGATTTGGCGTTGCGGATACAGCAGAAACTCACAGCGTAGTGCGACGCCTCTCGCGGCACCTGGTACTGAAACACGGCCGCCAGCCGCGTACCGATCTGCTCCCAATGCTTGAAATCGACTTTGTGTTTGGCCAAGTCGGCCAGCACAACCGTCAGCTCTGGACCGAATTCGCCCCAGCTACGCAAGCCAAGTTCCTGCGAAGAATTCGAGTTCGCCGCGGCCGATTGCGAAGTGGGGTCCTGGACTTCTTTTCCGCCTTGAAACGTGACTTGGCGGCTCGACATCCCTACCGGCTGGAGGCCCGCACGGACAGGCCAGTCCCCTTTGATCAGCACATGAGGACTATCGTCAAACCGATGGGTTATTCGTGTCACAAAGAAGTTGGGCAGGTGCGCCCAGGTTTCCACCGAGTACGCTCGCGCAGCATCGAGCATTTGCTGCTGCAAGGCCGCGTCGGGAGGCGCTGTGGCAGGCAACTCGTCGGCGGGCGGGGCCAGAAAGACCGATTGATCCGAAAGAAGCTGCAGGGCGAGAGCCGTCCTCGGCCCAAGCTTATGGTTTGCGGCAAAGTGAACGAGTGTCCGTACCGTCAGCTGCTCAGACATCTCCAATTCGCCGATCTGCCGCGCAAAATCGAGGTCGGCGCGATGTTCGGCCTCGCCTGTGGTCACAGCTTCCTCAAGCTGTACCACCGTCACCCGCCGCGCTCCCGCAGCGGACAACGCCATGGACGCGATCAGAAAGAAGGCAAACGAACGAGCCACAATCGAGTAAGCCGGGATCGAATAAGCAGGAATCAGCCTTCGCATCTTGATCAATCCGATCTGTTTCCGGATGCACTGCATGGAATGACGTAGGCCGCAGCCCGAATGACGACGAAATTCTCAAAAAATGCCCGCTTACACGTTTGACCTCGCGAACCGCCGCAAGGGCACGGGACTTGCACAGGAAACTTTACACAGGGCACGCAACACTCGACAATCGGCTTGTAGAAACGCTTGCTTCGTCTTCTCGCCCACTCACCGCTCAACACCGCCGCTTGCGCTCCTCTCGAAAGAGCCAGCACTCTGGTAAAGTGGGACTTGCTGGCCAGGTCCGCGACCGATCGAAGACCGCCTGCAATGCGTGCACGAAATGGCGAAATTCGGACTTTTTCGGAAAGCAGCAGCAAGCCCCCAGCTCCCCTCAGCGGATTCCGTATTCGCCGCGCTTTCTCCTTTTCGCGTGGAACCGCACTTTGACCCGCGCGTTTGGGGTTCCCGCGACCTGCGCCCCTGGTTCGATTGCATCGTCGACGAGGGGCAGGAGTCGCATGCGACCGGTTCGGGTTACATCAGTAAAGTACCAATCGGTGAAGTGTGGCTCACGGGTGATATGTGTCTGGTCGCGTCGGGTCCGCACGCCGGCAAAGCGCTGGCAAGGCTCTTCGAAGAAGAGCCGGAAGCGTTGCTCGGCAAAGGGGTCCCGTCGCCGGCCTCGCCGCTGCTGATTAAAGTGATTTTTGCCCACGAGAAGCTCAGTGTTCAGGTGCATCCTGACGACCGGCTGGCGCAGAAGTATGGGCAGCCTCGGGGCAAAACGGAGTGCTGGTATGTGCTGGCTGCCGAGCCGGGAGCAAAGGTTGCTGCCGGGCTCAAACCCGGCGTGACCCTGGACCAGGTGCGATCCGGCATTCACGATGGAACGCTGGAAAACAGCCTCCAGCTCTTGTCTACCGAGCCGGGCGAAATGATTTTCGTCGATGCCGGAACCGTCCACTCGATCTGGCCGGGAGCGGTCCTGCTCGAGACCCAACAGAACTGCGACCTGACCTACCGCATGTACGACTATGGCCGCCCGCGTGAATTGCATATCGAGAAGTCGCTCGAAGCCATACGTCTCGTTACGCGCGCCGGCAAGGTCCTGCCCCGAGTCCTTGCGGATCGAACCGTCCTTATCGATGAGTCCTACTTCTGCGTGGAACGAATTCCGTTCACGGCCAGCAGGGCGAGCACCACTCTACCCGGCATAGACGAGCCAACGCCGGGTCTCTCGTACCTTTTCGCCGCGGCGGGTTCAGGTTGCCTCACCAGCCCGAGCTTCAGCCCTATCGATTTGCCTCCGCGTGGGATCGTCGCTGTGCCCGCAATGTCGCCCATCTTCGCGGTGCTCGATCTCGGGGGACTCGACCTCATCCGTATCTCGCCGCGCTGGCCGAAAATCTGATAAGCGTTTGTGCCTGCGTCCTTCCAACAATGCTCGGCAAGCACCCCATTACAACGAGCCCCGCAACGTGATGTAAATGAAAAACTCGACATCGCCGAACTCGGGCGCGCTGCCCACTCTTGACCGCTTCTCCGCATGCCCCCGGTGTTAGCATCGAACATGACAGATGCAAACCAAAAAACTGAAAATTATCCCCCTCGGCGGGCTGGGCGAGTTCGGCATGAATTGCCTCGCGCTTCGCTGGGAAGACGACATCATCGTAATCGACGCAGGGCTGATGTTTCCGGAGTCGGAGCTGCTGGGCGTGGACATTGTCGTGCCCGACATTTCCTACCTGATTGAGAACAAGGCGCACGTCCGCGCCATTATCCTCACCCACGGACACGAGGATCACATTGGCGGACTGCCATGGATTCTGAGCGAGCTCAAGGTTCCGGTCTACGCAACCGAGTTCACTCTAGCCTACGTCGAAGGCAAGCTCGAAGAGCATCAACTGCTCGACGAAACCGAGCTGGTCGAAATTATTCCTAAAGAAAAATTCACGATCGGGCCGTTTACCATCGAGCCCATTCGCGTGACGCACTCGTTGGTGGATTGCGTAGCTCTCGCGGTGGAGACGCCGGTCGGAATCGTGATTCACACAGGCGACTTCAAGATCGATCTTTCGCCGCTGGACGGGAAGCCGTTCGACCTCCATACATTTGCCGAATACGGCAAGCGCGGCGTCCTTGCGCTTTTGCAGGATTCGACCAACGTGGAGCGCTCCGGCTACACGCCCAGTGAAGCAGCTGTGCGTCCGCGTCTCGATGAGATTTTTTCGCGCACCAAGAAGAAGCTTTTCTTCAGTTGTTTTTCTTCCTCCATCTATCGCATCCGGATCGCAATGGAACTGGCGCGCGCCCATGGACGTAAGGTCGCGGTGATCGGCCGCTCCATGATGGAGAGCACCGAGGTCGCGCAGGACTTGGGCTATCTCGATCTGCCGCCCGGCCTGGTGATCAACCCCGGCCAGATGCGCGACTATCCACCCGACCAGTTGATGTTGCTCATCAGCGGAACGCAAGGCGAGCCCATGAGCGCGCTGAGCCGCGCCGCTGTCGACAACCATAAGCATGCCCGCATCGATCCCGGAGACACAGTGGTGCTCAGTTCGCGCATCATTCCTGGAAATGAAAAGGGCATCTTTCGCGTGATCGATCATCTCTTTCGCCGCGATGCGAACGTCATCTACGACGATGGGGAGCATGGCCTGATCCACGTGAGCGGGCACGGCAGCCAGGAAGAGATGCGCCTGCTGATCAATCTCGTCCGGCCCAAGTTCTTCGTGCCGGTGCATGGCGACTACCGGTTTCTGGTCCGCCATGCGCAGATCGCGATGGAAACCGGCGCCGTCGAGCACGCCATCGTGATGGAAGATGGCGACGTACTGGAGTTGGACAAGAGCGATGCCCGCAAAAACGATAAAGTCACAGCCGGCCGCGTTCTCATTGATTCCGGCTCGTCGATCGATGTGGTCGAGGATTTGGTCATTCGCGATCGCCGCATCCTGAGCGAGGACGGCATCGTGCTGGCCGTGGTTGCCATCAACAAGCGCACCGGCAAAGTGGAGCGCGCGCCGGAGTTGATTGTCCGCGGCTTTGGTGGCGCGGATATCAGCGAAGACGCCAGCGCCGTGGTAATCAAGACGCTCGAGGCTCTCACCACGGAAGAGAAATCCGACTACGGCATGGTGAAGGAAAAGGTACGCGTGGAATTGAAGCGACTGATCCAGAAGACCACCGGTCGCAGACCGCTGATCATGCCCGTGATTCTGGAGATTTGACCCAACTGGCGTGCTCGGAGAACTCTCCATCGAGTTCTCTTCGTAACCGGCTCGGAGGATCGATCATGCATCGCTCTCTTAGCATCCTGACCCTAATTGTGCTGTTGGCACCAGCAATTCTTGCGCAGCCAGAGGGATCCAAACTTAAAGAAGCAGCTCCGGGGTGTCTCTCCACGGCAACACTAGACGACCTGACCGAGGCGCTCGACGATGCGGTCAGTGGTCCGCAGAACAAAGACCGCACCTGCCTGCGCCAGGTCTTGATGCCGCAGGCGCGCCTAACCCCAATCGCCAAGACTCCGGACGGCAGCTTTGCACCGCGCATTCTCACCGTCGATGATTGGATCGACGCCGTCGCCAAGCGCGGCAGCGCGCCGATGTATGAGGTACAAGTGAAAGTGAAGTCGGAGACCTACGGCCACTTCGCGCACCTGTGGAGCACCTACGAGATTCGTCCCACGCCCGACGGCAAGGCCACCGTGGTTGGTATCAATAGCGTGCAGGCGGTGTTTGACGGAACCCGCTGGCGCGTCCTCTCGGTGCTATGGGAGCCAAACACAACTGCCGGTCCGGTGCCGGAGAAGTATCTGCCATGACCACAGCTACTGATTCTCTCGTCTCTCTCGACACCATTCGCGACGCCGCAGCCCGCATCGCGGGCATCGCCGTCAGGACGCCGCTGGTACGCGCGCCATTTCCCGGCGCAGCAGGCGAAGTCTGGCTCAAAGCCGAGAGCCTCCAGCCCATCGGCGCATTCAAAATTCGCGGTGCAGCCAACAAGATCCTGCAACTCACTCCGGAAGAAATCGCACGCGGAGTCATCACCTATTCGAGCGGCAACCACGCGCAAGGCGTCGCGTATGCGGCGCGGGCCGTGGGAGCAAAAGCGGTTATCGTGATGCCGTCGAATGCCCCAGCGATTAAGCGCGCAGCCACGCTGGCTCTCGGCGCTGAAGTCGTCGATGTGGGCAACGCTTCGAGCGAACGGCTGGCTGTCGCCGAACAACTCGTCCGCGAACACGGCTACATAGTCGTTCCGCCCTACGACGACGAACAGATCATCGCCGGCCAAGCGACTTGCGGCCTGGAAATCGTCGAGCAGTTACCCGATGTGGATCTGGTGTTGTCGCCCGTCTCGGGAGGCGGATTGCTGAGCGGAGTCGCCGCAGCCGTGAAGCAGTTGTGCCCCACCACGAAAGTCTTTGGCGTCGAACCCGAACTCGCCGGCGATACGGCAGAGAGTTTCCGCAGCGGCAACATCGTCGAGTGGCCCGCCGAGCTGACCAGCCGCACCATCGCCGATGGCCTGCGCACGCAGAGCGTCGGGGTCCACAACTTCGCGCACATCCAGGCCTTCGTTGACGGGATCATCACCGTCACCGAAGCGGAGATTCGCGCCGCCATGCGCGCCATCGTCGCCACAGCACGCCTGGTTCCCGAGCCCAGCGGCGCTGTCGCCATCGCGGCGCTGCTGTTTCACGCCGACAAGCTGCCTCGATATCGCAAAGCAGTGGCCATCATCAGTGGCGGCAACCTCGCGCCGGAGCAACTGGCCCAGGTGCTTACTGAAACTGCCCCGTAACGTCGTTGCACTATGATCTTTTCAGCGATGAAGTTTCGGAGCCTCACCTTCAAAACAGTAGTGGCCGCCGCCGTTCTCCTCTGCGCGGCCGCGGGTCTCTCGGCCGACAAAAAGAAGGACCAGCTCGTAAAGCCGATGGCCGGACCCCGCGCCACGGCCCTGCGCGTGACCTGGCTCTACATCACGCCCGACAAACAAGCCCAAAAAGTAGATCGCGTGCAAATAGGCCGCGAAATGGTGGTCGCCGAAAAGAGCGGCCCCTGGATCAGGGCCTACGCGAACACCGACATCGAGGAAGAACACACCAGCGATCAGCCGGTCTTCGGCGCCAGCGAAACGCCTCCACCGATCTCCGGCTGGATGGAAGCCAAAGGAGTCGTCATCGAGGACACGCCCAACGGCGACCTCGTCTTGATGGGTGCGGCGGCCAACCAGGAGGCCGAAGCCAACGACCCTCGCGGTCCGGCCAACGCGGCCAGAAGCGCTCACCTGCTCTATCGAAGGCTTGCCGAGATGTTTCCCAATTCGCCATTGGCCCCCGAGGCCGCATGGCGCGCAGCGGATATCCTCTGGCAAATTCAAAAAAGTGACTTCAGTGCTCTGCCATCGGCCAAGGAACGCGATCCTTACATGCGCAACCAGATGGACGAAGATAGTCTAAAGAAAGTCATCAAACTTTATCCTCATACGCGGCAGGCCGACCTGGCCGATTATGACCTGATCGATAACAAACTCTGCGGCGATTGGCAGGGTTCGACAAAGTGTCCTGAAAAGGAAGCGGAAATCTTCGAGAAATACGCGTCAGAACATCCCGATAGCCCGCGTGCAGCGAAGGCACTCTACGAAGCTGCCTATCGTCAGGCGGTGCTCTCGGACATGTATGGCGCCGACAGCAGCGACAAGAAGCAGGAAGAGGCGCACAATCATGCGCGCGACCTGACGGCAAAGTTGGAGGACAAGTTTCCGCAATCGGATTACACGTGGCGGGCGGCGGCTCTCGTCTACAAACTTGACCAGGGCGTACCCGTTTACGGCATCGACCGCGACTAAGCTCAGCCGAGTTAGAGCCTCAAGAGAGGCAATCGAAAGCTGGGCACCGGAGGCTTTTTGAACGTCTACATTCAGTCAGTATTGCTTGGCATTGTCGAAGGCTTGACCGAATTCTTGCCGGTGAGTTCGACGGCGCACCTCCGCATCACGGAGGCGCTGATGCACATCCCGCTCGACGACGCTTACTGGAAGATGTACACCATCGTGATTCAGGCGGGCGCCATTTTTGCGCTGCTGCTGCTCTATCTGGAGCGCATCGCGGAATTCCTGCATTCGTTCCCGAAAGGCGAGAGCGGCGACAAGACCTGGTTCACGCATCCCATTTCGCTCACATTCTTCGCTTTCGTCTGCACTTCAATTCCGGCGCTCTTGTTCAAAAAGTGGAGCGACAAGAACCTCGGCAGCCTGACCGTAATTGCCATCGCCATGCTTGCCGGAGGCATCGTGATGTGGGTGATCGATGTGTGGGCCAGCCGCTTCGAGCCCACGACAAATCACGTGGAAGAGATGGGCCTTGGGCAAGCAATCTGGATAGGACTTTGCCAGGCACTGTCGGCAATCTTTCCCGGCGTTTCACGCTCCATGTCGACGATTGCTTCGGGCCAGATGGCAGGGCTCAGCCGGCCGACCGCACTCGAATTCAGCTTCCTGCTCTCGATCCCAACGATGCTCGCCGCCACCGGATACGACCTGATCAAGGAACTGCATGCGAGCAAAGTGGCAGGTGCCGTTGGAGACGCTGCCGCGCACGTGACCATGACCGGCGAGCATTGGATTGTACTGGCAATCGGCTTTGTCATTTCGTTCATCGTCGCTCTCGGTGTGGTCGAGTGGTTCCTGGCGTGGGTGCGCAAGCATGGTTTCGCTGTCTTTGCCATCTACCGCATTATCGTGGGAACGATTCTGCTGATTTGGGGCAGCAGGCTCCTCGGAGTGTAGCGAGCGGTCCAGCAACGCGCCCGGCGGGGGTGGGCTTCGTGGTTCCCCCCACGTTGTTTTGCCCGGAATCGTCCTTCACGGCCCGGATAATGAAAACTGCTCTGGGATTCATCCATCCGGGCTGACCGAACCCGCCGGCTTCAGGCAGCGCTCGGCAGACCGGAGACCATCCCTTCATGAAGGCCATACCGATTTCCCTTTCGCCGACGCGTAGCCGCGCCCTGAATATGTTTTTGGGGCTGGTGTTGACGCTGGCGTCGATCCTCCTTCTCCTCTCCCTGGTGACGTACCATCCTGCCGACCCGTCGTTGAATACGTCCGCCGATGCGGCCCTGGCGCCTGGCGTGCAGAACTGGATCGGACTGTTCGGCGCGGGGCTCAGCGATCTCGCGCTTCAATTCCTCGGACTCACTGCGTTCCTGGTGCCTTTGTGGATGGGAAGCCTTGGATGGGGCTGGATGCGCTCGCGCTCCGGCGGTGCAGTTTGGCTGCGCTGCCTGGGAAGCGTCCTGGCTGTCGCATTTACCCCCGCCATTTTTGGATTGCTGCCGTGGCGCTGGCACTGGATGCATGCGTTGCCGGTCGAAGGCGTCATCGGCCGATTGATCGCCGGCTCTCTCGTGGTTTACCTCAATATCCAGGGAGCGTGGCTGGTGGCCGCGGCTCTCGCTGGCGCCGGCATTTACTTCGCCTTCGCAGTCAGCTTCTGGGCGATCAAACAGATGGCAGAGGACAATTGGATCCGCCTGATGGCCTGGAATGACCGATGGAGAAACTGGCGCGAGGCACGTGCCGACGCGAAGGCTGAAAAGGAAGCGGCGCTCGAGGAACAGCAGTCGCCGGGCCCGAACCAGAGGCTTTTCTCGGGGTCGATCTCGGATCCCGCGAGCGAAGCTGAGCGGCCGCCCGCCAAGCGACCCTTCCGTCTTGGATTCCTCTTCGGGCGGCGAGACAAAACTGAGACTCCAGATCCGATAGACGAGATCCCGACCTTCCAAAGGGCCGCAGCACAACCTATCGAGGCGCCCAATGTGACCCCCCTGCGCAAGGGAAGCATCTGGGAGCGGACTGTATCGGAAAGGTCTGCAACCGAATCGGCGTCTGCAGCAGCGCGCCCCATCCCCATTCCAACACCCGCGCCTGCAGTTGCGGCAAAGCCAGTGGAGGCGAAACCCGCCGCCCGCACAGTTCAGGAGCCGCAGCCTCGCACCGCAGTTGAAGAAGCTCCAGGTGTCATTGCCATCCACGAGCGCGCCGATGCCGACGTGCGCACCGTAACCGTACCGCCGAAGAACGTGAGCGGTTTTAAGCTCCCAGCCAGCACCCTTTTGAATGCCGGAGCCGGCCCCCAGGTGGTGCGTGAAGATGTGTTGCGCGAAGAAGCGCGCGTCCTCGTCGAGAAATGCGCCGAATTCGATGTCCGCGGCCAGGTGGTCCAGATCAACCCCGGTCCCATGGTCACGACCTACGAGTTCAAGCCCGAGGCGGGTGTGAAATATAGCCGCGTCACCGGCCTCGCTGAGGACCTCTGCCTCGCGATGCGAGCCGAGAGTATCTTGATCGAACGCATGGCAGGCAAGAGCACCGTCGGCATCCAAGTGCCGAACCACGAGCGCGAGACGATCCACCTGCGCGACGTTATGGAGTCGGAGACATTCTCAAAAGCCAGATCGAGGCTCACTCTGGCGATGGGCAAAGACATCAACGGCCGCATCGTGACTGCAGATCTGGCTTCGATGCCCCATGTACTTATCGCGGGTTCCACCGGATCGGGCAAGTCGGTGGCCATCAACGCCATGATCATGAGCCTGCTCTTCCGCACCACGCCCAATAGCGTCCGGCTCATCCTGGTGGACCCCAAGCGCGTGGAACTCGGCATGTACGAGGGCATCCCGCATCTCTTTACGCCTATCATCACCGAGCCCAAGCTGGCGGCGAACGCTCTGCGCAACGCGGTACGCGAGATGGAACGGCGCTTGAAGTTGCTGGCCAGCCGCAGCGTGCGCAATATCGATCAATACAACAAGCTTTTTGAAGGCACGATGCCGTCGCTATTCGACGAGGCCGAAGACGAAGAACCGCTACCCTTTATTGTCATCATCATCGACGAATTAGCCGACCTGATGATGCTCGACCGCGCCAACGTTGAGGAATCGATCACACGGCTGGCCCAGATGGCGCGCGCCGTGGGCATCCATCTGATCCTAGCGACCCAGCGGCCCAGCGTCGACGTGATCACCGGCCTCATCAAGGCCAACGTCCCCACGCGCATCAGCTTCAGGCTGGCCACCAAGGTCGATTCGCGCACGATTCTGGACACCAACGGGGCAGAGGCGCTTCTAGGGCGCGGCGACATGCTCTTTTTGCCGCCCGGCACCAGCCGGTTGATGCGGCTTCACGCTCCTTACGTAAGTGAAAAAGAGACAGCAGCGGTGGTCAGTTTCTGGAAGGAACAAGGTGCTGCCCAATACGCCGAAGGGTTCCTCGAGTCTCCCAAAGACGACCGCCCGAACGTGGATGGATCGAACAGCGACCCCGAAGAAAACGATCCCATGTTTGACGACGCCGTGCGGCTGGTCTTCGAGTTTGGCAAGGCATCCACATCGCTGCTGCAACGCCGTCTGCGCATCGGCTACGGGCGCGCAGCCCACTTGATCGATTTGATGGAGCGGGATGGTCTGGTTGGCCCGGCAGACGGTTCACGGCCGCGCGAATTGCTCAAGGCGCCAGGATGGCTGCACGAGGTCTCGATGTCCGATGAATAAGTCATAATGAGTCACGATCGGGAAGGACAAATGCGATGCTCGGTATAGGAAAGGATCGCAATTATCCGACAGTGTTGCTGATCGACGACGACATGATCAGCCGCGAAGTAATCGCGACCATTCTCACTCTGAATGGATATTCGCTGCACACGGCCGAAGACGGCGCCACATCCTTGAAGATGCTGGACAGCGCGAAATTCGTGCCGCAGGTCATTCTCGTCGACGTGCAAATGCAAGGGCTCAATGGGGTGCAGTTGGTCGAGGAGTTGCGGGCCCGTAGCGATGCCGATATCTACGCCATCAGCGGAAGCGGTCTTCCCAAAGAGCTGGAGACTGTGGTCGACGGCTTTCTGTTGAAGCCCTTCGGTCCGGAGGCGTTGCAGAAGCTCCTTGACGAACACCATCTCAAGCCGTCACCGCAGGAACTCACCTCCGGCGAACCGGTGGTGAGTGCGAAAATCCTGAGCCAATTCCGGCAGATGATGCCTGAACCAACGGTGCGCGAAGTATACGTCGCCGTGGTAGCCGACCTGAAGAAGCGGAACGCAGCTTTGGACGCAGCGATTGCCGAGGGAAATGCTGTCGAAGTTCGACGAATCGGTCACACCATCAAGGGCGGATGTGGAATGGCGGGGGCGCGGCAAGCTGCCCGGCTAGGCGCTCTGCTTGAGACGGAGAGTGACGAATTGAGTAACTCCGCGGCGATCCAGGTTGAATTGAAGTTAGCTCAAGAAAACCTGGAGCGTATGCTGGAAGTAGAATTTCCGACATAAGTAACAGGATTGCACTGTAGTAACGGAACAAACAAGGGCCTTATTCGTGTAGATTGGTTCCTGCACGACTGGTCACCGTTAAAATCCCTGGGAGGGTTCCGCTAGAGTGGACGCATTAACACGAATCATATTGGCGGACGACCATCCTGTGGTCAGGATCGGTGTGCGCAACATGCTCACCGCGGAAGAAGGATTCGACGTTGTCGGCGAGGCCGATGACGGCGATGAGGCCATTACACAGACTCTTGAACTGCAGCCGGACATTCTGCTTCTCGACGTGGCCATGCCGAGGTTGCCTGGTCTCGAAGCCATGCGCGCCATCATGAAGGGCTCGCCTTCGGTTAAGATTCTGCTCCTGACTTCCACGATCACGACGCAACAGATTATCGAGGCGCTCCACATTGGCGCCCGTGGCATTGTGTTGAAGGATGCCTTGGCAGGTCACCTCAAGACCGCCATCCGCACGGTATGCTCAGGCGACTATTGGATTGGCGGCAAGCGTGTCGTAAATCTCGTATCTGCTCTCCACGACCTCATGCAGCAGGCGACGCCCCCGCAGCAAAAGACCTACGGACTGACTCCGCGCGAACTCGAAGTGGTTGGCTGCATCGTCGAAGGCTGCAGCAATCGCGATATCGCCAAGCAGTTCACTCTAAGCGAAGAGACGGTCAAGCGTCATTTGTCGAACATCTTCGACAAGACTGGCGTCTCCACGCGCCTCGAGCTGGCGCTTTTCGCCATCGCTCACCATTTAGTTACTCCTCAGTAAATAAACAGCCCCGCATTCCCAAGTCGCATTGATCCAGCGAAAAATCTTTCTCGCCTCGGGAATAATTCCCCGTTTCTCCAGTTAGGTGTTGTGGAGGATCAACGGATGAGCGGGCTTTCGATGAATTCCAGTCCGCGAATCGAATGAGAGCCGTTGCGATAGGAGTCGCCGACTCCACCGGCCTGGCGGAATTAAATGATGCTGTTGCTCATCGATCGCAGCGATCGAGTCGCTGTCTGCTCCTGAGATACACTGTTCAGGTTGTGACCGACCATCTTGGCGATTCCGGGTCATTCGAAGATCTCGCGATGCCGCACTTCGCCAGGCTTTATAACCTTGCTTGCTGGCTTACCCACGACACCGTCGCGGCCGAAGATCTGGTGCAGGAAACGTACGTGAAGGCGCTGCGAGGCTTCTCCTCCTTTCAGCAGGGGACGAACTTCCGCGCCTGGATATACAGAATCCTGCGCAATACATTCCTGACTTCGCAGACCGGGCTGAAGGCTGTCGCCACGATTGATCTCGACGATGAAAGATCACCGGAGCCAGCGGACAAACTAACTCCAGAGTCGATTCTGCTGGCGCGCATGGAAATAGAAACCATTCAGCAAGCGCTCGGGGCATTGCCGGTGCATTTTCGCGAGATCATTCTGCTTTGCGATCTGGAAGAGATGAGTTACCAGGAGATCGGACAGGCACTTGGGATACCGGCCGGCACTGTGATGTCCCGTTTGTCGCGTGCGCGCAAAGCGATGCGAACTCTGCTAACCGCAGGAAAGGAGGGGTCACGGCAATGATCTGCGAACTGTGGCAAGAGCAGTTCGATGCCTATCTAGATGACGCGAGCACCGGTCGGGGGCCGGATGAGTTCGCGACGCTGGAAGAACACCTTCGGTCCTGTCCTTCGTGCGCCGCAGAGATTTTGTCCCGCATGCAACTGAAGCGTGCAACGCGGGCCGCAGCCTCGCGCTATGTTCCGCCGCCAGCCTTTCGCCGCCGCATAGAAAAAAGCATTCAGGCCGAGCGCAAGCCCACATGGGGCTGGACGTGGATACCCAATTTTGCTGGTGCTGCAGCACTGATTCTCCTGGTAGCCATTTCCGCCCTGATCTGGACTCGACATGCTACACATCAAGAGGCGGTTGCCCAATTGCTCGACATGCATATAGCCACGCTGGCCAGCCCCAATCCTGTCGATGTTGTCTCGACGGATCGCCACACCGTCAAGCCGTGGTTTCAAGGCAAGCTGCCGTTTACATTCAACCTCCCTGAACTCGAAAACTCGCCGTACAAGCTCCTCGGCGGCAAGCTCGTCTACGTCCATCAGAGCCCTGCTGCGCAACTTCTGTTCGAACTGCGCAAACACGAGCTTTCCGTCTTCATAACGCAGGACAGCCAGCAGTCCGCTTTTTCACGAATGGGCAAAGCCGACGTTCGCGAGAAAGGTTTCACCCTGGAAAGCTGGAACCAGGATGGCCTTCGCTATGTCATCGTGAGCGATGCTGGCCCGACCGAAGTCCGAGCGTTGGGAGATTTGCTCAAAGGCGCCGCAAGGCAATAGCGCGCATCCGCCGCCGGCCTCGCATAATCTAACTGCGGGGAGTTTACTTGATGAAAATTGGATTTCTGGGCCTGGGAGCGATGGGCACGCCCATGGCTCTGCGCCTCATCGCTGCAGGCCACGAATTGTCGGTATGGAACCGGACGGAGGGACGCACCAAGCCTTTGCTGCGCGAAGGCGCAATTGCCGCCGCTACGCCCGCAGAGGCTGAACTCGGCGCCGACGCGGTCATTACCATGCTCTTTGATGACGCAGCCTACGAACAGGTGCTCTTCGGCCCCAACGGGCTGCTGGACGCGCTGGAGCCTGGCGCGCTTCACATCTCCTCGAGCACCATCAGTGTGGCTCTAAGCGAGCGCCTCACGGCTGAACACGCGCGGCGCGGCATCGACTTTGTCGCCGCTCCTGTCTTCGGTCGTCCCAATGTGGCCGCCGAGGGCCGTCTTTGGATCGTCGTGGCAGGCAGTGACGCCGCGGTCCAGCGTGCGCGGCCGGTGCTGGAGCCACTGTCTCGCGGAATTTCAGTGATCGGCAAAGAACCGCGTCAAGCACATGCCCTCAAGCTGGGAGGGAACTTTCTGATCAGCGCGATGATCCATTCCCTCAGCGAGGCCTTTGTCTACGCGGAGGCGCAGGGCATTGAGCCCTCAACTTTTCTGGAAGCGGTGAACAGTGCACTTTTTCAATCGCCCTTCTATGCGGCATACGGCAACGTGATGCTAAACCCGCCCAAGAATGCCGGTGCAACAATTGCCTTGGGGACAAAAGATATGCGCCTGTTACGAGAAGCGGCCGCCAGCCGGAAGACGCGCCTGAGCCTGGCCGACACTCTTGCCGAGATCTTTGCGCGCGCCCAGGAGACAGGTTTGGGAAATGAGGATTGGGCGGTCGGTCAATATCGCATGGCCCAGCGCCGAGGCTCGTTGTCCTGATTCTGTACAGATCCGTTCGCAGTTCGTTGAGCGTTCGTACCAGCGGTCACTTTGCGGGATTCGACACTTCGTTAGGATGGTGCCATGAGTCTGAAGGGAAAGATTGTCTTCGTTACCGGAGCCAGCGCCGGCATTGGCGCGGCTACAGCATTGGCTCTTGCCGCCGAAGGCGCGCGCTTGCTGCTCGCCGCCCGGCGCGCGGGAAAGTTGGCGGAGGTCGCGTCAAAAGCGCTGGAGCGCGGCGCCCTTGCTGTCCACTCCATCGACCTGGATGTGCGGGACCATCGTGCCGTCCAGCAGACCATCGACGATCTGCCTGCCGAGTGGGCCGAGATAGACATCCTCGTAAACAACGCCGGATTGAGCCGCGGCTTGGAAAAACTCTACATGGGCAGGATTCAGGATTGGGAGGAGATGATCGACACCAATGTGAAGGGGCTGCTCTACGTAACCCGCGCCGTGGTGCCTGGCATGGTGGTTCGCGGTCGTGGCCACGTCATCAACATGGGATCCACGGCTGGGGAACTTACTTATCCAAACGGCGCGGTTTATTGTGCAACCAAGGCGGCCGAGCGAGCGATCAACGATGGGCTGCGTATGGATGTGTTGGGAACGCCTGTGCGCGTGACAAGCGTCGATCCCGGAATGGTGGAGACCGACTTCAGCCTGGTACGTTTTCATGGCGACAGCCAACGGGCAGAAAAGGTTTACAAGGGGGTAAAGCCCCTTACGGCAGAAGATGTCGCTGACGTCATAGTCTGGGCTGCGAGCCGCCGTGCGCACGTAAACATCGCGCGCGTAACTCTTACTCCGGTGCAGCAGGCCAATTCGATTCTGTTTCACCGCGACGAGTAGCGTCGCGCCGATCCCGGAACCGAGTTGAGCTATCCCAAAGTAGCGAGTTGAGATTCGATCTGTTTGAGAGCCGCCTCCAGAGCAGATCGGCGTCCCGGATTCGAGGTGCGCTGCGAAAGGATGCTCTCCCGCTGCAAGTCGAGCGACTGTTTGCGCCGCTCGCGTTGCGCGCGTACCTGCTCGGCGAGTCGTCGTTGATCTTCCGTGACGAACCCTGGTTCAGCCTTCGCCGACCTCTGCTCTGAGGCAATTGCCATCTGTTCCTCCACCGATTTACTTTCCCATCCACGAGCCATATCTTCATTCTACGGGCGGAGCGCATCTTTTGCGTCCCAAAACTTGGCCTGCGAACAATTTCTCTTCCTGGAGTCCATCGATGCGTGCATGGCAGATTTCGGCATTCGGTATTGATTCATTAGAGTTTGCAGAGCGATCGGGACACGAGCCTGGGCCCGGCGAAGTGCAGATCCGAATTCGCGCTGTTTCTTTCAATTATCGCGATCTGATGATGGTGAAGGGCTTCTATAACCCCAAAATGAAACTGCCTCGCATTCCCTGCTCTGACGGCGCTGGCGAAGTGACCGCCGTCGGCGAGGGCGTAACCGCGTGGAAACTGGGCGATCGCGTTGCCGGAATCTTTATGCAAAATTGGGCGGATGGCCCCCCGACTCCAGCCAAAACCAAAGGAGCTTTAGGCGGCGACATCGACGGGGTTCTGGCTGAATCTGTGGTTCTGAGCGAAGCAGGGCTGGTTGCCGTGCCCGCACACTTGAGTTTTGAGGAAGCCGCGACGCTGCCCTGCGCCGCCGTTACCGCGTGGAACGCTCTCGCAACCGCTGGCCTTAAGCCGGGAGCAACCGTGCTCATCCAGGGAACCGGAGGCGTCTCCATCTTTGCGCTTCAATTTGCGCGATTGATGGGGATGAGAGTGCTGGGTATTTCGAGCAGCGACGAGAAGCTCGAACGCGCCCGGTTGCTCGGACTTCACGCCGGACTGAATTACCGCCAAATGCCGGAATGGGATCGATGGGTGTTGGATCAAACCAGCGGCGAGGGGGCCGATCTGGTGGTGGAAGTCGGTGGCGTCGGCACATTGCCTCTTTCCCTTCGCGCTTTGCGGATGGGCGGCGCCATCGCCCAAATCGGCATTCTTTCAGGTCCGGGGGAACAGCTCCCGTTGCCGCTCATCCTCCACAAGCAGGCACGCATACGGGGAATCTATGTAGGCTCGCGGCGTGACTTCGAAGAGATGAATTCTTGCATCAATCTTGCTGGCTTGCGACCCGTCGTCGAAAGCGCTTCCTGGCTGCAGGTGCGTGACGTCCTAAAGAAAATGGAGTCCGGGGCTCACTTCGGAAAATTGGCGGTGACAGTCGATTAATAAGCGTCGAGGCGTTGGTCAACCCATTCCATCCTGTCGCTCCAACTCATCAAGTCCGGTCCGCTTATGCGGCTGCTCTCTCTCGTCCGGCGAGTTCCTGGAAGAATTGTTCCAAACTTCGCGGCTCTCGCCCAAGGATTGCCTCAAGCACAAGAGAATTTCCACCCGGCAATCCGTATTCGTTATAGTCGATGAACATCTGCTTCAGCCCCTCGCGCACAGGTCCCGCCGGAATTTGCGACTTATTCGCCCAATCATCGAAAAAAGGGTCACAGGGCTCCACAGCATGGCCGAGAATCTTCGTCATCAGAAGGGTAAGTTCAATCCGGTTGATCATGCCAGGAGCCGATAACTCATAAGTGCCGTAGTCAAGTCGGTCGCTCGTGAGGGCCAACGCGGCTGCCTCCGCCACGTCGCGATAATCCACATAGGAAACTCGCATTTGCTTCGAATAGGGCACAGAGAATTTCCCTTCGTTGATCACTTCATCCCAGCCATTCTCGATTGTCTGCATGAACATCGTGGGCTGTAGAACAGTGAAGATCATCCCGGACTCGTAGATCGCTTCTTCGACGGGCAACTTCGCGGCATGGTTCGAAAGCTTCGAGAGAGACGGATGAAGCACTCCCGAGAACACAAACTTCGTGACCCCGGCATCTTGCGCGGCTTTGACCATCGCGAGACCGAGATCTGCCTCCTTCGGCGCAAACGCTGGATTGATATGGAAAACGCCGTCGGTCCCGGCGGCTGCAGCGTTCAGAGTGCTCGCGTCTTCCAGGTCGCCGATCGCCGTCTCGTCTGCGCCAAGTTCGATCGCAAGGCGCGCGCCATCCGCGTTTCGCACCAGGGCGCGCACCGTCGCACCCCGCTGCTTCAATTCGGGAAGCACCAAACCGGCATATTTTCCCGTGGCCCCAACCATAAGAATCTTCATGTTTGACCGACCTCCGCTTTTGCGGCGTTCTCTATAGATAGGACGCCCCGGCAGCCATCGCGGATGTCTGGGCCGGCAAGGATTGCCGGAAAGGTTTAGGGTCTAGGCATGAAGCGCCTGCCCTAGTTCAACTTGCGAGAAGGCGGGTACAAAAGGCGGGTATAAATTGCGAGAGTCTCTGGATTGAAGCAGACGAAATGCACGACGGAAACTCCGCTGCGCTCCAGGTGATCGGCCACCGTGCGAACGGCGATCCGCGCCGCGGATTCTGCCGGGAAGCGATAGATACCCGTACTGATGGCCGGAAAGGCGATCGAAGTGGCCTTGTGCTGGCTCGCCAATTCCATGCAACGCCGATAGCAGCTTGCGAGCAGTTCCTCTTCGCCGCGGCCTCCGCCGTGCCACACAGGGCCGACCGCGTGGAAGACCCATTTCGCCGGCAATCGGAACCCCGGCGTAGCTTTGGCGTCTCCCGTCGCGCAGCCGTTGAGTTTCTCGCAAGCGGCGAGCAGCTCTGGTCCTGCGGCCCGGTGAATGGCGCCATCGACGCCCCCGCCGCCCAGGAGCGAAGCATTGGCAGCGTTGACAATTGCGTCGACTTCAAACTTGGTAATGTCCCCTTCACCCACAACCATTTGTCCCATCGACCCAATGCCCTCGATCTCGGATTGAGAATACAACCTGAAGCCGCGAACGCGACCCCTCTCCTTCCGCAGAGCGATAATCGCGCACGCGAGGCTGCTAGCGCTGTCGCGCGATGGCTTCTTGGACGATATACACCAGGAATCTACCGCCCGCCGTTTTTCCGGAATGGCTGTCAAGCGCACTTAGGTTTGGAAATCGAATGTCCCCGATCCCTGCAACTTGGCGTAATGGAGCGATGATGGCGCATGGGGACTTCGGGCGGGCAATTCATCCGGACTTAATCGCCCATCGTTTACCCTTCAGTGTGCAGCCCGTCGAAAGAGTATTCCCGAGTTGAATCGAGCGGAAGGTTTTGAGTATTTCAAGGCAAATCTTGAAGAATCAGCGGATTGCAGATATGAGCCGTGGCAATCCGCGCGGCCCGCTCATGCGATTCGCCGCCCCCACATTGGCAGGCGCGCTGGTGTCTCTAGCCGGGTGCGGCGGCGTCGCTGTAACCGCGAACCCAACGAATGACGTTTTTGCCCTCAGCCCCGCCACAACCCAAATCGACACCAATTGCACAGGCTGCAACGCGACGGATACCCGCGGCAATCCCGTTCATCAGTTCACCGCGACCCTGAACAGCGGTGGTTCAGCGGACGTCACATGGTCAGTATCCGATGGCGATCTGCACGCTGGTGCGGGCGCGATCACAAAAACCGGACAGTATTCCCCCCCAGGCTATTTGACTGCCGATCGTGCCCAGGTTGTGGTCACCGCCAGTCTCAACAGCAATCCTGCCGTCAAAGCAACTTCCATGCTGACATTGACGCCCGGCTTTCTCCAGCCGCTCACGCCGGAGAACGTAGCCCTGGCAGCCAACGATTCCGTGACCATCACCGGCGTACTCGCCGAGGCGGGCGGCGGCACCGGAATCCATTTCGCTTTGGCGGATTCACCCACAGGATCAGGCAGTGGGATGGGCTCATTAGGCCAGGCGACTTGCCAGCGAATTGAGCGCGCCTTCACCTCCTGCTCAATCACCTACACCGCGCCTTCGACCGTGCAGTCCACAGGCGTTACCTACGTTGTGGCGACAGCCGGTGACTCGCCCGCGAAAACCGAGGCCGCGATCCTTCTCAATACCGCCGCCGTGACAAGCAATCCCGCCGGCCATCAGATTCAATTCGCGACTCCGATGTTGCTAGGCAGCTCCGGCGGCAACAACAATGATTTCGATGCGCGCGGCAACACCATTGTCGATTGCTGCAGCGGAACGTTGGGCTCGCTCATCCAGGACGACAGCGGCAAACAATACTTGCTCAGCAATAACCATGTGCTGGCGCGCAGCGATCATGCCGCAGTAGGTGACGCCATCGTCCAACCGGGCCTGATCGACAACAACTGTACGCCGAGTGGCGAGGGCGGAGGCACACAGCCCGTTGCGGCGCTCACGGGATGGTTGCCGCTGAGTGCAAAATCGACAAATGCGGACGCAGCCATCGCAGAAGTCGGCTCCCATACCGTCGATCCGTCGGGCAGCATTCAGGAGCTAGGCGCTCGGCAGGCTGACGGCACCCTCGCAGCCGCACCCCTCGGCATCTCGTCGACGGACGGCAAGGGCGAAACCGCGACACTGGCTCTGCGCGTGGCGAAGAGCGGACGGACAACCGGTCTCACCTGCGGCGGCGTCTCTGCTGTCGACGTGGATGTGTTGGTGGATTACTACAAGGACTGCGCCGAGACACGGCCCTACCTGACGAAGACTTTCACCAATCAAGTAGGCGTGAGCGGCAACCGCCTGAGTGATGCGGGCGATTCAGGCGCAGTTCTGGTCGACGCAGACAACGCCGAACCTGTCGGGCTCTATTTCGCCGGCGGAACCGACGCTTCCGGCGTGGGGCAGGGAATGGCGAATCCGGTGAACGATGTTTTGAGCGAGCTCAGCGCGCAAGTCGGCGATCGCGCAAACTATACGTTTGTGGGCGGCGCAGATCATCCGGTGAGCTGTCTCAGCTATGGCGAAAGCACTGTATCCGCTGCACAATCGCGCCCGCTGAACGATGAAGAAATTACGCGCGCCCAACGCGGTTTGAATGCAGCGCGCCCGCTGGTGAATCCAACCGCCGGAATTCTGGGAGTCGCAGTTGGGAAGAGCAGCGACCATCCGGGCGAGGCGGCTGTGATTGTTTACGTCTCTGACAATGCGCGGATAGCGATACCGGCAACGGTTGGCGGAGTGCGGACCCTTGTCATCCCCACTACCCCGCACGCAGTGGCGTTTGGATCCGCTCCGACCGTGGTCTCACTCTCCGACGCTCCCACTCTGCCGCCCGTGATCCTCAATCAGGCAGTGTCCATCAAGCAGCAACTCGCGCACGGGCTGATGCAACAACACCCGGAATTCTTCGGTGTTGGAGTGGGGCAGAGCCTCGACAATCCGCGAGAAGCAGCTCTTGTCATCTATGTCGATCGCAAACGGGTCCCCGCAGAGCTTGCACAAACCGTGGGCGGGCTCCGGACGCGGTACATTGTGATGGACCGGTTGCACGTAACCCGATCCTTCGCAACTCCATTTGCGCCGAAGGGCCACTGCACGCCCCATCCCGCGCCGACGCAGCTCGACGACTTCGATCCGGCGAAATCTCTCAAGCCCCGCAGCCTCGGATTGTTCTGATTATTCGTTGGGAAATCGAACGCCGATCGCTTTCCGCGCCGCCTCAAGCAGCCGCGCCATTCCCAGAGAAAGCGCATGCGTGATTACCGGGCTCTCCCGCCGCTGCCGGCGAATAAGCTCGCAAAAGTGATCGGTCTCGTAGTTGAATCCCGTCGACTGGAACGGCACGTCAAGTTCGACGATTCGTCCGTCGATATATCGAATCGTTGCCCGCACAGGGTTCCACCAGTTTTCGTGGATAGTGACATACCCACGCTCGCCGCACAGCAGCGCATCTCCCCTGCTCAGCAGGTCGAGACCGGTATGAAGCTGCGCCATCCCGCGCTCATGTTCTGTTTGGAAGATTGCGAAGTTGTCGACGCCGCCCGCGCTCAGCCTCCCCATCGTTTGCACGCGCTTCAGCGGCCCTAGCCAGTCGAGCGCAAGAAACGCCTCGTACGGGCCGATTCCCATGATGCCTCCACCGCCTAGTTCGCGAAAATGCAGCGGGTAGTACGGAGCCAGCGTGGCATCCGCATGACCGGCGCGAACAAAACCGATATTTCCCACCGGATCGCTTCTGAGATGGGCCTGGAGTTGGGTGTACAGCGGAAAGAACGGCGGTTTCATCGCTTCCATCAACAACTGGTCGTATCGAGCCGCCGTCTTGAGAACTTTCTTTAACTGCCGTTCGTTGAGCGCAGCAGGCTTTTCGCACATTACATGCTTTCCGGCGGCCAAAGCGCGCATGCACAGCTCGGCGTGGGTATCGGGATGGGTGGCCACATAAACTGCGTCAACGTCCGTGGCTAACAGCTGGTCAAATGTGTCGCAAATCGTATCGACTCGGAAGCGCTGTGCGAACGCCTGGGTTTTATCGGGATTCCGTCCCCAAACCGAAGTCAAGCACGCCCCGACAACGGCATCCAGGCCCTCTACAAAGCGTGCTGCGGCCCGGCCTGGCCCGGCAACGCCCCAACGGATGATTTGCAGTTTTGCTTCGGATTCGAGGTGATCCACTGGCAGGCTCACTGAGCAAAGTGTTCGGTCACGCTGGATTCGCAACGTGGAGTACGCTGAACCATGAGGTCTACCGTAACAACTCCTCAAGGGTCGTGCTCAGGTCGGTCTTCTCATCCCGATACTTAACGATCACCGGGGCATACAGGCTGAGTCCCCACTCCTGGCCCTTGCCTTTTGAAACCGCACGCGACCCCGGAACCACAACCGCGTTCTCAGGAATGACGAGCGGCTGTGCCTCGTTGGCGCGCAGAATCGTGCCGTTGACCAGGTCGAACACGGGTGTGCCGCGCGTCAGAATCGTCCCCGCCGCGAGAACGGCCCCTTTTCGCACGATGGTGCCTTCGTAGACCCCTGCATTCCCGCCCACCAGCACGTCATCCTCAATCACCACGGGACTTGCATTGATCGGCTCCAGCACCCCTCCGATCTGTGCCGCCGCACTCAGGTGCACGCGCTTGCCGATCTGCGCGCAAGATCCAACCAGGGCATGCGAATCGACCATGGTGCCTTCGTCCACCCACGCCCCGGTATTGATGTACATGGGGGGCATGCATACAACACCGCGTGCCACGTACGCGCCTGCACGCACCGAAGACCCTCCCGGAACCATGCGCACTCCGTCTGCAACTGCGAAATGTCGAACCGGGTAAGTGTCCTTGTCGACGTAGGAAAAAACAGATACCGATCGATCTTCCAGCGCCCCAATACGAAAGCCGAGCAGAATCCCTTGCTTTACCCAGGTGTTGACAGTCCAGCCAAGGGGGAGTGACGGATTGGGCGAAGCAGCCCGAATCTCCCCTCGCTCCAGCGCGGCGCGGAATTCGAGGAAAGCCCCCATCGCTGACTTGTCCCCAATGGCCGACGGTCCAGCAGCAAAATGCTGAGGGATCGACTTCTGCAATTCTTTGATCGTCATTTCATCCTGAGTTTATCAACTGGTTCTCCCAGCTCAGGTCCGGGCCAGTTACATGACACCACGGCGAAGGTGCGAACCGGATCGCTTCGTCGCACAGACTCAGCGGGGGGGCCTCCCCTTCTAACTCAGTAAGTCGATTTAGTTACCCCGGGAGATAGAGCGCTGGGGGAAGCAGGATCGAAGATGTTTGGAAGTTTCCCTCAAGATAGTTCTTCGGTAATCGTTTACCGGCGCGGATTTCTAGAAGGCGAGTATCTATTTGTAACTTGTTATTTGATCCTGCGATCGCTATGCCGCCGGTTGCGGGTGCAACTTTCCCTTCGCGTGCGTGCTTGGCGTTGCTTGAACGCCTGGAGGCACGAGTCGAATCCGGAATGAATTTTTGCCCGATGGAATCATCGCCAAGGGAATGGGGCCCCGACTGGGGCTCGTACTCAGGTGCTTGGATTCAAGCCATGCGCAAAGCCGAGGATCGAAGATCTCCGGTTGATCCTGCCAGAAATCGGGCGACAGATCACATTGGATCTGCAGATGATCCAGCTGCAGTTCGACAAACGAAACGCCTCGCGGAAAATAGCGCTGAACGTTACTGCTGCCCACGTTCAAGCCGGTAACTCCGCGGCCTTTGCTTTGTGTTTTGACTACCATATGCCTGCTCTCAACGAGGGATGATTGTGAGTTTGTGGACTCGGGTAGCCTGAAGCCAATGCGGAACTTTGCATTCCCATTCCGCTACAGCATTTCCTGTTGTGAATCTTGCAGAACCGGAATACCGACTTGGCTTGATCGTGCGCTGCTTTGCGTCCCGTGTCAAGGATCATCCCGATAATTCCGATAAAATTGATGTACCTTGCTTGAGATGCTACGCCTCAAAAATTAGTTTGCTGTAATTACCAAAAACTTTGAAGGTCAGGCAGGATCTAGAAAGCTACGCATATAACTTGTCCCAAGGTTTGGTCGAGCGAGAGTTAATAACGTTTACATTCCTGGATTGTCAAACTAAGTGCGGCGGCTACCTCTTCCTGCTGAGCCGGCATGATCCGGTTGAAGAAGGGTAGAGCCAGTGTGCGCCGAGCGATCGTCTCGGTAATTGGGACCTTGGCGGCCACGGCGCTGGGGTGACCGTACCACGCGGGTTGCTGGTGAATGGGGGCGAAATACCGGCCCGTTGCGATGCCGCGCCGCGCGAGCTGAACCTGCACCCGATCCCGGAAGCTGGAATCCCCCGTTGCGTCGGCTGGACCGTCGGGCAGCCGAACAACATAAACGAACCAGCTAATAGAACGCCGCGGCAGCGCGAGGGGCGGCAGTTCCAGATCGGAAATTGTTTCAAGGAGCGATTGGTAGCGCTCGGCAGCGGCTCGACGCATCGCGAGAATCTCATCGATCCGGCCAAGCTGCACGCGCCCCAGCGCCGCCGCCAGCTCAGACAGACGATAGTTGTAGCCTATTTCAGCATGTTCAAACCAGCTTGCTACAAGATCCCCCTTCTCAAACTCTTTGACGTCGTCGTCCCGGTGCTTCGAGGCCCGTCCCTGGTTGCGAAGACTGCGCAGGCGATCGGCCAACTCCGGATTGCGGACCAGCACACAGCCGCCTTCCCCAGTCGTGATCTGCTTATTGGGATAGAAGCCAAGCACCGCCAAGTCCCCGAAGCTGCCCGCTTTGCGCGAATCGTATTCGGCTCCAATCGCCTCGCAAGCGTCCTCAATGAGCGCCAGATTGTGACGACGAGCGATTTCCTGAAGCCGACCCATTTCCGCTGGGACGCCGAAGGTGTGCACAACTAGAATTGCGCGCGTCCGCGGAGTAATCGCCTCTTCGACGAGCGCCGGGTCAAGGTTGAGGGTGACAGGGTCAATGTCCACAAACACTGGCGTCGCGCGCACCTGAACCACCGCGTTCGCCACCGCAACAAAAGCAAAGGAAGGCACGATAACCTCGGCGCCTTCACCTACGCCAAGAGCAAGCAGGGCCAAATGCAGTCCCGCCGTGCCCGAACTGACCGCAACCGCATCGGGAATCGAGTGATAAGCGGCAACAGCCTGCTCAAACGCCTCGAGTTCCGGCCCTAGGCTCAACCGGTCCGTGCGAAGCACCGCCGTCACGGCGTCGATCTCCGCGTCTCTAATGTCCGGTGCGGAGAGCGGAATACGGATCGTCATGCGCACTCCGGGCAGTCGGGAATAGGAGCAGGCTGCTTGATTAGTAAACCCTCCAGTGGGACAGTCGCAAGAACATTGGCGATCCTGACGGCGGCCGTGCCGTCCCCATAGGGATTGGACATCCCACGCAGCCCCGTCCGAAATGCGGGATCCAGCGCCTCAGTTAAAGCCGCGCAAATCGCACTCGTCTCGGCGGGTGCATCGATGATGTTGCGCGCACGTTCACGTCCCTGTTGGCGCATGCCCACATTCACCACGGGCAGTGCGAACGAAGCCGCCTCCATAATTCCGCTCGATGAGTTGCCGACCATGCCATCCACTTGGCCAAGCAAACTCCAATACGTTACAGCATCCAGATTGACGAAAATATGAGTCTCCGCACGCGTCTCCGCCAAAGCGCGCGTGCTCTCGATCAGTGCATGACTCCCTGCATCCGCATTGGGATAGACGAACAGAATCTGTCCTCGATGTTGAACAAGCGCGGCAAACAAGGAATCGGCTTCCACATTGGTATCGCGCAGAATCGTGACTGGATGCCAGGCCGCGATCAGCGACGGTGAAGTGAGTTGCAACCCAAGGCGCTCCTCAAGCGACCAGCGATCGAGCAGTTTCGACCGGCACAAATGATCGAGCGAAGGCGCACCGGCGCGATGAATACGCCACGACTCTTCCCCCATGGCGATCACGCGGCGCCGCGCAGTTTCAGTCGACGTGAAATGCACGTGGGCCATCTTCGTCAGGGCATTGCGCACCTGGTCATCGATGGCGCCCTGGCTCACTTCGCCGCCTTCGATATGAGCGATGGGAATACGCATCGCTAAAGCCGTCGCAGCCGGAGCCAGCATTTCGTAGCGGTCGGCAATCAGCAGCAAGAGATCCGGTCTCCACGCCGTCAGAGCGTCCGCCAGGCTCAAAATCGCGAGACCAATCGTCTTCGCCATGCCCGTATCGGTATCCGAACTGAGCAGGCATTCGATCCGCGCTTGAAGAGGGAATCCATCCCGTTCGATCTCCTGAACCGTGGTTCCGAATTCCGGCGAGAGATGCGGCCCCAGCGCAAAAACTCCTAATTCGATTTCCGGTCGCGCCTGAAGCTCGCGCAGCGGCCAGTAGAGATGGCTATAGTCGGCGCGGGACGTGGTGACCACACCGATGCGTCGGCGCTTCGTCGATTCGCTCATGGGGCCACTCGCGATGCGCTTCGCTGTGCAAGAGCCAGTAAAGCGCTACTCGGAGTGAAATCGGGAACCAGGGACCGCAGGCAGCCAATGGCTGCAGGCAGATCGCGCGCATGCACGGCTTGCAGGAGGGCATCGAGCCCACAATCCAATGCCGCTGCGGTCATCAAATTCGATTGGACCGACAACAGACCCTGTGCCATTGCTGGTATCGCAGTTTCGTCCGGCGACCAAAGCTTTTCCAGTTCCTTGTCCCCCGGTCGAGGCTCGGTGAATTCGATCGAAACATCCCGCCCAGGAGCAAGTACTCGGGCCATGAATTGCGCCAAATCTGTGATGTATTGCGGCGACCGCAGATCCGGTGCAAGCAGTACAGGCCGATCCGCCTCCGCGGACGCAGCAATCAACAGGTCCACGGCTTCCTTAATCGTGAGAAAATAGCGGCGCGCCGCGGGGTCGGTGATCGTGAGCGGACCTCCGGAGGCAACTTGCTGCGCGAATAATTCAGCAACGCTGTTGCTCGATGCGAGCACATTGCCAAGCCGTAACACCGTGCCACCGGCTCCAAAGACAATGCACTCGGCAACTCGCTTCGTAGCACCCATGATTGACGCCGGTTCAACAGTCTTGTCTGTCGAAAGCAGTACGACACGCGCTCCGTGCGCTACCGCGGTCGCCACGATCGCTTGGGTGCCGAAGACATTGTTTTCGATCGCCGCAAGGGGGTGCTCCTCGAGAAGCGGCACATGCTTGAATGCGGCCGCGTGAAAAACAATGCTCGGCGCGTGGTTCTCGAAAACTTCCTTGACCAGATTGGAATCGAGGACTCTGCCGAGAATGCACTGAGGAAATTGCTGCGGCGCTGCCTCGGCCAACGCACTCTGGAGCGCGAACAGAGCACTCTCGGACGATTCAAGCAAAACGAGCCGTTTCGGCGCGATCCCAGCCAATCGCAACGCAAGCGCAGACCCAATGGACCCGCCCGCGCCCGTCACAAGAACGCGCTCTTCCCGAAGGCCATCGATCATTTGAGATGTGGGCTGAACCAAGTGAGGCCGCCCCAAAAAGATGTGCCAATCGATGGCATCCAGCGAAGGGATCACAAGCAAAGTATAAATTGGCGATTGCTCGCGCATCTCCCGGATACCCTTGCAAGACCGAAGACCCGGTCACTCAGCCAAGCGCGAACGAAGCGCTAGCTCGCATACACTGGATGGTTCTGGTAAACCATGAGGCTGCGAAAGCCCAACCCGTCGGAGCCTCGGAGAAGAATATTGCAGAAGATACATATCCAAATAAGCAGGCTCGCAGCCATGGTCCTGGTCGCTGCGGTTGGCGCGGTTTCGGTGGCCGAAACCCGCTTCGACCCGCAAGCGATTCGCCTGAACAACAAGGGCGTCGCCCTCATGGGCCAGCAATTCACCGACCGCGCAGCCACTAGCTTCGCCGACGCTTTCAAGCGCGACCCAAAACTGGCGCAGGCAGCCATCAACGAGGGCATCGCCTTGATGACGCTACAAAAGCTCGACGACGCGAAGAAGGTATTCAAGGCGGCGCTTGTGCTCGATCCAAGCAATTCGCAGGCTTGGTACAACCTCGGTCTTGCGCAGCACGCCGACAACGAGATCGACGCGGCGCTTGCCAGCTTTCAGCAAGCCGTCAAGTTCGATCCGAGGGACGCGGACTCGTACTATTTCGAAGGCGTCTGCTATGGCGAGCTGAAGCAGTTCGACAAGGAAATCGAAATTCTCAAACAAGCCCTCGCCATCACGCCCCTGCACGCTTCGTCTGAATTTGCAATGGCGCGCGCACTCCAGCGCACCGGTCATACACCCGAAGCCAAGGAGCACTTCAAAGTCTTTCAACACCTCACCAGCACCAAGATCTCTGCCGCCATCGGACTGGCATACGGCGAGCAGGGGCACTATTCCACGGTCACCCCGGTCGAAGAACCGCAGGCCCGTGAGCAGAGTATGATCCCCGTGCACCTCGAGTTGCAACCCATGGTCGCGAACGAAAGCAATGGCACAGAAACCGGCGGCGCCTGCATGATGGATGTCACTGGCTCCAGCCAAATGGATCTAGTGCTGTTGCAGTCGGGTCCGCAGGCCATCCGCGTGCTCCATCGCCGCGCTGACGGCGCTTTTGAAGATGTAGACGCCGCGGCAGCGGGTCTGAAGGCTTCGGGACATGCCGTCGCCTGCGCGGTTGGCGATTACGACGGCGACGCCCTGAACGATCTCGCCGTGGCACTCGATGACAAAATCCTGCTCTTCCGCAATCTAGGCAAAGGCAAGTTTCAGGATGTGACAGCCGAAGCCGGCCTCGCGCCGCGCAATCATCCCAGCGGCATCACGTTCGTCGACTACGACCATGACGGGGATCTCGACCTGCTTCTCACTGGCGAACCGTTGAAAACCGGAGACGCGCCCAATGTGCTGTGGCGCAACAATGGCAACAAGACCTTTACCGAATGGACCGATCCAACAGGCTTAGGTGGCCAAGGCAAAACGGCGGCCGCCATCCTGACCGACTTCAACAACGACCGAGCCGTCGACCTCGCAGTCACGGGCGATGGCGCTGCTCCGGTCCTGTTCGTGAACCCACGCGAAGGGAAGTATCCTACCCAGCCGCTGTATGACGAGAAGTTGCCGCCGACCGAAGGAATCGCCGTCCTCGACTACAACAAGGATGGCTGGATGGATATCGCCGTCACCCACGCGAGCGCGCCGGGGCTCACGTTATGGCGCAATGTTGCCGCCCCAGACGATACCGGCCGCCGTTTCGAGCGTGTCGATCTCCCCCTTCACGACGCACTCCGCGGTTGGGGAGTGACTCCCATCGATATTGATAACGACGGCTGGGTTGACCTCGCAGCGATTCTCGAAAAAGCCTCCGGCAAGCAAATACGCGTCTTCCGCAATCGTGGCGATGGCAGCTTCGAAGACGTGAGCCACGCTCTCGGGCTCGACGCAATCAAGCTGACTGCGCCGCGCGGCCTCATCGCTGCCGACATTAATGGCGACGGGGCCCCGGGTCTGCTCGTGACCCAACTAAACGCGCCGCCCGTCTTGCTTCGCAACATTGGCGCGAACAAGAATCACTTCGTGCGGATTGACCTCACCGGCTATGCCGACAACAAGACCGCAATCGGCGCCAAGGTAGAGATCTTCGCCGACGGCCAATGGCAGAAGTGGGAATTGGCCGGGGCGTCCGGCTATCAGACCCAGTCAGCCCCGCAGATTCTCGTCGGCCTTGGCAAAGCGGAGAATATCGATCTGCTCAGAATTCTTTGGCCCACCGGAGTGCTTCAGGACGAGATCGATCTGCCCCACGCGCAGGTGATCGCGATGAAAGAGGCCGATCGCCGCGGTAGCTCCTGCCCGGTTCTGTTTGCCTGGGATGGCCACAAATACAGAATGGTCACCGACGTAATTGGTGCCGGTGTCGTGGGCCACTGGTTCACTCCCACGCGTCGCAACATTCCGAATCCCGGCGAATGGATCAAGGTGGACGGCGACCGGCTCGCATCGGTCAATGGGAAGCTGAGCCTGCGCTTCATCGAACCGATGGAAGAAGTGAATTACATCGACCAATTGCGCCTCGTTGCCGTCGATCACCCCGACAACGTCGAAGTCAATCCCGACGAGCGCTTCCTCGACGATCCGCCGTTTGCCTCAGGGCGCGTGGTCGCATCGCAAGGCGCGCACCTGCCCGTTGCTGCATGGGACGGAAACGGCCGCGATGTTCTCGACGCGTTGAGTCGGCGCGATCATCAATTTGCCAGCGGGTTCACGCCGCAGCCCTACGACGGCTTTGCCAACCTGCACAATCTGACCCTCGACCTCGGTCACGTCGACACAGCGGTCCCGCTGAAGCTTTTGATGACCGGCTACGTGAACTACTTCAGCGCGACCTCGCTCTACGCCGCATGGCAAGCGGGTGTGAAGCCGATCTCACCGTATGTCGAAGTTCAACTTCCAAACGGAAGCTGGCAACGCATTCCAGGCGAAGCAGGATTTCCTGCAGGGCAGGAGCGCACCATCGTGGTTGATCTGACCGGCAAACTGCCAGCGGCCACACGCCGCATCCGCCTCGTCACGAATCTCGAAATCTACTGGGACCAGGTACTCATCGACAATGCTCCTGAAGCTGAATCGCGCACCACGGAAATCCCACTGTCCCACGCAACCGAACATTTCCGCGGCTACCCGACGCAGATTGAGGGGGCAAGCCCCGGCGATCTCGATTACGATTACGACCGCGTCAGCCTCACCGGCCCATTCCAGCACCAGCGCGGTAATTACACTCACTTCGGCGACGTGACCGCGCTCGTCAAAGGGATCGACGATCGCTATGCCATCTTCGGCAGCGGCGAAGAAATCGCAACGGAGTTCGACGCGACGAAGTTGCCGCCTCTCCACGCACATTGGAAACGCGATTACTTCTTTTACGCAAATGGCTACGTCAAAGATATGGATTGGTGGGACGCGTCGCCGTTCACCGTAGCGCAACTGCCGTTCCATCACATGAGCCAATACCCTTATCCCCCGAACGAAAAGTTTCCGGACGACGCGGACGTGTTCGAGTATCAGCTGAAGTGGAATGATCGTTTCGATTCGGGCGACCCCGTGCGTTCGTACCGGTTCAATTATCAGGCCCTGCCGTCCACACCCGCAGTCGACGCATCGCCGGCAATTCCGGCCGTCAAACCATGACCGACATCGTGCTGCAGCCGGCAGTGCAGCATCTCAAACTGCTGCGTGCCGGCGATATTTCCATTCTCGAGTTGGCTGAGGCGCACATCGCACAGATCGAGCGCCTCAACCCGCAACTCAATGCCTTCGCCGACTTCGACGCAGAGCGTGTCCGCAATCAAGCTCGACGACTCGGCGCTTCGAAAGATCGCAGCGGTCCATTGCACGGGCTGCCCGTCACGGTAAAGTCGTCGATCGCCACCGCGGGCTATAAGTGCGAAATCGGTAGTCTGCTCAACAAAGGCAACGTGCCGCGCGAGGACGCGGTCGTGGTCAATCGCCTGCGCGCCGCGGGAGCACTGATTCTCGGCACAACCAATTGCCCCGAGTTTCTGATGGCCTACGAGACCGACAACCTGCTCCACGGGCGCACGTCGAACCCGTGGGATCTCGAGCGCACGCCAGGCGGCTCCAGCGGAGGAGAATCAGCTGCCATTTCTGCGGGAATGTCCGCGTTGGGACTTGGCTCGGACAGCGGCGGCTCGGTCCGTGTGCCCGCGCACTTCACAGGAATCTGCTCGCTGAAACCCACACCGGGCCGCATTCCAGGCGCCGGGCATCTGCCTCCGTGCGTAGGGCCATTTGCTGTTCTTGGCGCAATCGGTCCGATGGCGCGAACCATCCAAGATGTCACCTTGGCGTTCCGCACACTCTGTGGCCAGGATCCCCACGACCCAATCAGCCCGTCCATCGAATTGCGCACGACAAAGCTCGAAGACCTACGCGCACAAACCATCGGATTCTTTGAAGACGACGGTCTGGTTCCCGTGACGCCGGAGACCGGCGCCGCCGTGAATTCCGCGGCTCAGGCTTTGCGCGAAGCCGGCTTCCACGTCGAACCTTTTCGGCCTCGCACCCTCGAGCAACTACGCAAACTCTGGTCGAAGTTCTTTGTGCAATGCGGAGCCATGTTCTACGGGCCGACAATTGCCGGCAAGCGCAACCAACTCAGTCCGATTTTTGCCGAGTTCCTTCAAATCGCCGAGTCTCTTCCACCATTGACAGCGACGGAGTTGCTCAACGCCTGGGCTGAACTCGACCTGCTCCGCGCGAAAACCCTCGAAGAAATTTCCGCGTACCCAGTCCTGCTCTGTCCGGTAGCCAGCATCCCTGCATTCCGCCATGGCGAACGCAATTGGACCATCGAAGGCCGGCCTCTCGAATATTTGGACGCAGTGCGCCACACGCAGTGGTTCAACACGCTTGCCGCGCCGGCAGCTGTGGTTCCAGTAGGCCGCTCGCCCGAGGGCCTGCCAGTCGGCGTTCAGATTGTCGCGCGGCCCTTTGAAGATGAGGTTGCCCTTGCCATCGCGGCTATCGTCGATGCTGCATTTGGCTACCGTCCGCCGCCGTTGGCAATTTCAATCTAGACCCCACCAAGTCAAGTTCATCCATCACAGACAAATGTTTATTCCGCCGCTAAAAACGCAGTGACAGGTGCGGCACGCAACACACACCGCATCTCCACCCTTGGATGGAGGCGTGCGATGAACGACCGCGGTAGTCTGACGCTTCCCCAATTAGTGGAGGCGGACTGGAGCGCGCGGGTGCGCGAAAGTTGGCAAGCTCGATTTGCCGAAACCCCTGATGTCCTGAAGAGTCCGCAGCACAGCCAAACAGTTGTGCCGGTAAGGGATTTCGAAGTCGGTGGGGACGATTTCATCACCATGGCAGGGCCTTGCTCGGTCGAGACCGAAGCCCAGCTGATGGACACCGCATTGAACGTTCGTGACGCGGGTGCTCAAATCCTTCGCGGCGGCGCTTTTAAACCCCGCAGTTCTCCCTACGCATTTCAAGGTCACGGCCTCGAAGGCCTCAAGCTGCTGGACCGCGCCCGTGCAGCGACTGGCCTCGCGATCGTGACCGAGGTGATGTCGGAATCTGACGTGCCGTTGGTTGCCGAGTATGCCGACATCCTCCAAATCGGCTCGCGCAGCATGGAGAATTACACGCTGCTCGAAGCCGCGGCGAGATCGGGCCGTCCGATCCTGCTGAAGCGCGGCATGGTGGCAACGGTCGCTGATTTGCTTCGTTCGGCCCAGGTCATTCTCGACAACGGAAATCCCAACATCATTCTCTGCGAGCGCGGCATCCGCACCTTCGAAACGGCAACTCGTAACACATTCGATGTCACGGCAATTGCTCTCTTGAAGCACATCTCGCATCTTCCCGTCATCGCCGATCCAAGCCACGCTGCTGGGCATCGCGACTTGGTACCGGCGCTGGCCCGCATTGCAGTAGTCGCTGGCGCCGACGGCCTGCTAATCGAGGTTCACCCCAATCCCGACAAGGCCTGGAGCGACGGAGAGCAGTCCCTCGACTTCGCCGGATTCGACGACACCATGGCTTCACTCGAGCCCTACATCGCGTTGCGCGGCAATGCACTCCGCAGGGCCGCCGACGTCCGGCCGATGGAGGCAGTTGGATGAGATCCCGGGCCGCGGCATTTCAAATTTCAGTCTCCTTTACGATGCTTTTCCTCCTATGCGGATTTGGTCCTGACCGTGCGGACAAGACCGGCGCGGACTTCATCGTTACTGCGGCCCCTGCTTACGAACCCCTCGCAGCGTTGCGGGGGCTGGAGCGTTTTCCCCGCGGCGCGCAGTTGTTATTGGTACATGGAGGCAAGGCCGAGCCGCTCGTTGCCGGCTTTGCGGAGACCGCCGATGCCAATGTCTCCTTCGACGGCAAGAGCGTCCTGTTCGCGGGCAAAAGGAATGCAAGCGATCCCTGGCGGGTATGGGAACTCGCGCTTACCGATCGATCTACACGGCAACTCACGTCGGGAACAGCCGACACAATCCGCCCACTCTATCTGCCCGGTTCGCGATTCGTTTATGCTCAACGCACTCCGAACGGCTTTCAATTGAATTCAGCCTCGCTCGATCCGACTCCTGCTTTCGCCCAGCCCGCGAACCAGCAAGTCCTGCCCCTGACCTACGCAAACGCCAGTTCAATTCCAACCGACGTATTGGCCGACGGCCGCATCCTGTTTGAATCCGGGTTTCCGCTGGGTTCCGGCGCTATCCCGGAATTGTTCCTCGTCTACTCCGACGGATCAGGCGTGGAGTCGTACCGCTGCGATCATGGCGCAGCCCGCTGGGGCGGAAAGCAATTAGCTTCTGGCGACGTCATCTTCACCCATGGCTCCTCGCTGGCGCGATTCACTTCACCCCTCGCGCACGAAGAGCGCATTCTCTCGCCGCGAGCCGAATTCACCGGCGCGATCGCCGAGACCGAATCGCACGCATGGCTCATAAGCGCGCGGGCCGCGTCGGAAAAGCATTATGCAATCAAGCTGTGGAAGCCCGGCGCCGTAACGATGCAATCCGTCCTCGCCGAATCCTCGAATGATCTTGTCGAACCGGTACTCGTTGCTCCGCACGACAAGCCAAAGCGTCATCCATCGGGCCTTCATCCCTGGGACTACGCAAATCTGCTGGCTCTCGATGCGCGCCTTTCGCGCGACGGAACTCTGAAAGGCACTCCGGTTTCCGTGCGCCTCGAGACCGAAGACGCCAATGGCCATGCCACTACGCTCGGAACGGCGCCTGTAGAACAGGATGGCTCCTATTTCGTACAGGTACCCGGCGACCGTCCCATCCGCTTCGCCCTTCTCGATGCGCACGGCGCTGTCTTGCGTCAGGAACACGGTTGGTTCTGGGCGCGCGGCGGGGAGCAGCGCATCTGCGTCGGCTGCCACACCGGCCCGGAACGCGCTTCGGAGAATCGCATCCCCACTGTGCTGTTGCGTACCACCACACCCGTTGACTTGACCGCAACCCATCAGCCACAAGCGGCGCCACATTCCGCAGGAGGCCGCTGAAGATGAATCGCATAGCTTTGCTTTGCGCTTTTGTAGGAATAGCTTCGGGATCGATCGCAGCGCCCATCGCATTGCGCGCACAGGCTCAGCCAGCAGCCCAAAGCGCGCCCGCAACTCAAGTCCCCGCACAAATACCGATCACCCCACAAGCGCCGGTCATTCGTTTTGAAGACGCTACCGACCCGTCCGGCATCGATTATGTTCACAGCTTCGGATCGGCCCAACTCGGATCGCTCCTCGAAGGCACCGGCGCAGGTTGCGTCTGGTTCGACTACAACAACTCCGGCCTGCCCTCGCTCTACGTCGTCAACGGCCGCCCGCTCGACGACTCAATGCACCCGCATCCACTCAAGGTCAAGCCGAATCCGGCGCCTCACAATCATCTCTATCGCAACGAGGGCAACGGCCACTTCACCGATGTGACGGATAAAGCCGGTTTCAATCCCGACATGTACGGCATGGCCATGACCGCGGCCGACTACGACAACGACGGGCATGTCGATCTGCTCGTGACCGGCTATGGCAAAACAATCCTCTACCACAATGACGGCAACGGCCATTTCACCGACGTCACCGCAAAGGCCGGCATCAAGGTCGACGGATGGGCTATCAGTTCAACGTGGTTGGACTACGACAAGGACGGCTGCCTCGATCTCTTCGTTGGCCGCTACGTCAAATTCGATCCCAACTATCGGGCCTTCTATGCGCCGACCAATTACCCGGGGCCACTCGATTACGAAGGCGAGACCAACAAGCTCTTCCATAACAACTGCGACGGTACGTTTACCGATGTGACGGAGAAGTCGGGCATCGGCGCCTACGTCGGTCGCACCATGGGAGTCACAGCGGCGGATTTCGACAACGATGGCTGGGACGACATCTACGTGGCCAACGATCGCACCGAGAATTTTTTGTTTCACAACAAACACGACGGAACCTTTGAAGAAATCGGGAACGATACGGGCACGGCATTCGGGCAAAACGGCGAATCGACCTCTTCGATGGGTCCGGTATTCGCCGATTTCGAGGGCAGGGGAGTGCTTGATCTGTGGGTCACCGATGGTCATTACAACCGGTTCCTGCGCAACACCTCGATCCCCGCTGACAAGTCTTCGTCAGTGGGATCGAACACGGGGGTCCCTGCTGACAGGTCCTCGTCAGTGGGGTCGAACTCCGGCCAGCTAGGCTTCGACGACATCGGCGCAAGCAACGGTGTCTCGCAAGCCAACGCCCAATACGTGAGCTGGGGTACCGGTGTCTACGACTTCGACAACGATGGGCTGCTCGACATCCTTATCTTCCACGGCGGGTTGATTCATCTGATTCCGCAGGAGCACACGCTTTTTCGCGGGCTTGGCAACGACAAGTTCGCCGACGTTTCGCGCGATGCCGGGCCGGTGCTGAGTGAGCGCACCACAGCGCGTGGCGCGTGTTTCGCCGATTACGACAACGATGGCAAAGTCGACGCATTCCTGGTGAACCTGGGCGCGAAGGGAACGCTGCTGCACAATGTTTCAACCAATACGGGGCACTGGATCGAGATCAAACTGGTGGGCACAAAGAGCAATCGGGACGGGATTGGCGCGCGGGTTGAAGTCTATGCGGCGGGCAAGCGGCAGACGGCGGAGCGTGTAGCAGGCTCGGGTTATCTTTCGCAGAACGATGGGCGCTTGCACTTCGGACTGGGCGCGGCGACGACCGTCGACAAGCTGATTGTCCACTGGCCAAGCGGGCGCGAGCAGACGCAGGAAAAGCTCAGCGTGGATCGCGTGCTCAGGGTTCAGGAACCAACGGGAGCGGAGCCGAAATGAGCCGGCGCAATCAGATCCGAATGCGGTTTGGAGTTGGTGCGATGCTGGTGGCCTTGGCCGTAGCGACAGCTTCGGTAGCACCGTTGACCAGTCGGCCTGTTCGCGCAGCCGCCCAGCCGGATGCGGATTCGTCAGAGGCTTACGCTTCACCGCTCGAGGTTCTGCTTTCGCCCGATGGCTCGCGGCTTTACGTTCTGTGCCAGCAGAGCGAAGAGGTGCGTGTGCTGGATGCGGTCAGCTATGCAGTCATCAAGAACATCGCGGTCGGGCGAGTGCCGCGCGGGATTTCGCTTTCGACTGACGGCGCGCGGCTATTCGTGACCAACTCATGGGACGACACGCTGTCGGTGATCGATACAAAGACGCTTGCGGTCGTGGCGACGTGGCCGGTGGGCGCGGAGCCTTCGAGCGTTGTGGAGGACCGGCAGGGCAAGCACCTGTTTGTTGCCAATAGGATTTCAAACGACCTGGCGGTGCTGGATGCGCAGACCGGCGCGGAAGAGAAGCGGCTGCTGGCCGGGCGTGGGTCGAGTTACTTGGCGCTCTCTCCGGATGGAACAAGAATTTACGCAACGCATGTGTATCCGAACACGCTGACGCGCGGGACTGGGGTGGAGAATCGAATCCCCCCGGAGTCGGAGATCACGGTGATCGATGTTGCGCGAGCCGTGGTGGTGGATCGTATTCCGTTGCACGAGATTGCCGGAGTCTTTCACGTGGCGTTCTCCGCGGACGGACGCCTGGGAGTGGCGGCGGAGTACCACCCGAAAAATCTTATTCCGTTGGCGCATATTGAACACGGCGGGGCCTTCACCTATTCTCTCGAGTTGTTTGGCGCGGACGTGGGGAAAGCTCCCGTCGAATTGCCGCTGGACGAGTTGGAGCGTTACACTTCGCAGCCGTTTGGCGTGGCAATTGCTCCGGACAAATCGCGCATTTACGTCACCATCGGCGGCTCGGAGGTTGTGACGGTGGTGGAGGTGCGGCGGCTGCTGCGGTTCATCCGCGTGCATCCTGGCCCGTACACGCAGGACCTCTCCGCCAGCGCAAACTACGTGGTCGCGCGGATTCCGGTTGGACTCAATCCGCGGGGTCTCACGCTGACGCGCGATGGGCGACGGCTGTTTGTGGCCAACCGGCTTGACGACACGATCAGCGTGATCGACACGCGCACCAACCGCGTGGCGTCCACCATTACACTGGCCGGACCGAAGACCATCACTGCGCTGCGCCGCGGGGAGCAAACCTTCTACACCGCGCGCTATTCGTTTCAAGGGCAGATCGGTTGCTCCAGTTGCCACATCGATTCCACCTTCGACGGCCTTCAATGGAACCTGGAACCGGACGGCTTTGGACGCAACACTGTGGACAACAAATTACTCGAGGGCATCAAGGATACCGAGCCCTACAAGTGGACGGGCACAAATCCCGACATCCCCACCGAGTGCGGACCACGGACAGAAAAGTATTTCTGGCGCTCCGAAAACTACGACAATCTGACTCTTGCCGATCTGGCCGTCTACATTCGCAGCCTTCCGCCTCGGCCCAATCGCTGGCGGCTGGCAAACGGCGAACTCACGCCGGCGCAGGAGCGCGGCC
Source organism: uncultured Occallatibacter sp. (assembly GCA_964487345.1). Lineage (GTDB taxonomy): Bacteria > Acidobacteriota > Terriglobia > Terriglobales > Acidobacteriaceae > Telmatobacter. Next base: position 59,741 of record CAZAQN010000020.1, read on the forward strand.
AGGCCATCTTTGCCCGTTCCGTGGACAAATTCAAGAAGCCGATTCCCGAATACAACCGCTGCTCCTATTGCCACAGCGGGCCCAAGGGCACGAACCAGAAGATTGTCGACGTAGGAACGCGCAAGCCCAACGACAATACGGGCCTTCTGAAGGCGCCAATGTTGACCAATATCGCGCTTACCGCCCCATATCTTCACGACGGCTCGGCGCGCTCGCTGGAAGAGATTTGGACAATCTTCAACCCCGACGACAAACACGGCCGCACCAACGACCTCGCCAAGGATGAACTCAACGACCTGATCGAGTATTTGAGGACGCGATGAAAATAATTCCTGCTTTCGCAATCTGTACGGCCGCGCTCCTCGCGGTTCCGCTCTCGAGAGTGGCAGCATCGTCGCCATCGATGCCCGCTCCGACAGGCGCCTCCAGTGCAAGCACGAAGGTCGCGGCAGCGCGTGTGGCCCCACCGCAGGGGCCGCAGGGGCTGCCGCATTTCCGCTTTGAAAATTTCACCACCGCCAACGGTCTGCCTAACGATCACGTGTTTGCGGTGCTGGTGGATGGAGACCGCATCTGGGCGGGGACGGACAACGGTCTGGCCCTCTACGAGAATCGTGCGTGGAAGGTCTACACCACCGCCGACGGATTAGCGCATCGCGCCGTGCTCTCGCTGGCTCTGGACAAGCGCACCGGCGATGTATGGGCCGGCACCATGGGTGGCCTAAGCCGCATCTCGGGCGGCCGCATCGACAGCTTCACGCAGCTAAACTCCGGGCTGAGCAACGATGTGGTCTACGGCATCTCGATAGAAGACGAGAACGTGTGGATCGCCACGGCCGCCGGCGCCTGTCGTCTGAACTTGCGCACCAACCAGTGGTCGCTCTACAACGAGCGCAACACGCCCATGGGCGAGATTTGGACGTATGCGGTTTCAGCCACTCCCACCAAGGTGTACTACGGAATATGGGGCAGCGGCGTTCTCGAGCTAGATCAGAAGACCGGAAAGTGGGACAGGTACGACGATCCCGACGGTGAAAACGAGATGGTGCTCTTCAAGGATCAGGGCCTGATCCACGAGATAGTCACCTCTGTCAGCTACGTGGAAAACATTCTTTGGGCGGCGACTTACTTCGGTGACAGCCGGTACGACGGCCGGTACTGGCACAACTTTCTGAAGAAGGACAGCGGACTTCCCTCGAACTTCACCAATCAGGTCAAAGGCGTGGACGCGACTCGCGCCTGGTTCTGCACCGACAAGGGGCTGGCCTACTACGACGGCGTGAACTGGGCTGTTTACACCCCGTCGTTGGAGGACGGCAAGCCGCAGATGACGGTGCGCGACGCTGCGGGCAAAGTAACGCCGGTCGCCGTGACAACCGCGCCGGCGCACAACTACATTCTCGGGATCGACTTTCAGGGCGAAGACATATGGGTCGCGACCGCCAAGGGTCTAAGTCACGGAATTCGTCAAAAGGAATAAAGAACATAGGAGACCAAGCAATCATGAATGCATTCGCAGATATTCTGGAAGCCATCGCACACGCGCCGATCGAGAAGCGCGCCATCACCAATCACGGGGTGCTCAACGAGGCCTACGCCTATGCCAAGCCAAGCTCGTTCTCGCGCGGCATGCGGATCGATATCGGCGGGGTCGTCATCCTGCTGATATCGGGTACAGCGTCGATCGATGAGCACGGCGTAAGTGTGCACATCGGCGATTTTCCCGCCCAGTTGCGGCGCACCTTCGACAACATCACAGGATTGCTTGAGGCCGAAGGCGCCACTTGGCACGACATTGTGCGCACAAGTTGCTACCTCCGCGATATCGATCGCGACTACGACGTATTCAATGCAGGGCGCACAGCGTTTTTCAAGGAGCAGGGGCTCGATCCGCTGCCCGCGTCCACCGGTATTCAGGCGCATCTCTGCAGGCCGGAACTGCTGGTGGAGATCGAAGCGATCGCGATGTTCCGCACGGATAAGGCAGAAGACAGCAAGGAGTAATCGCCATGCGCAAGGGATGTTTTTGGGCCGGGGTATGCATTTTGGTCACGTTCGCTGCATCGAATGTTGCGGGCCAAACGCCTGCGGCAAATGCAAATAAGGACGCGACCAAGAGAGTGTGCGAATGCGGCAAGCATCCACCGGGGCCGCCGCGCGATCGCGAGGTTGTGCCCTATGCGGGCGAACCGGCCGACATGCGGCCTTATGCCAAGTTTGCCGAGCCTTATGACACCAACTACACCCGTCCCAACATCTACGTCGGCGCGGCGCGCGATATTCCCGAACCGAAGGACGTGACCGAGGTGCGCATCGGCTTCTTCGGTCCGATCGAGCAGAATTCGGAATCGGTTCTTGGATTGCGCATGCTGCACGGTGCGCAGTTGGCGGTGGAAGAGGCGAATGCCGACGGTGGCTATGGTGGCAAGCCCTTCAAGCTGATGCCGCACAATGACTACAACAACTGGCAGGCGAAGGCGGTCTATGGCGATGTCCGGCCCACCGATCCGGCGATTTGGGGCTCGGCCTCGGATGAAGCTGTCAAGATGGCCTACGACGAAAACGTCTGGGCGATCTTCGGCTCCATCAGCTCCGAGTCGACGCACATCGCTCTGCGCGTGGCTCTGCGCGCGGAGCTTTCGGTCGTAAGCTCGGCGAACAGCGATCCCACCGTTCCCGAGACCACCATTCCCTGGTACTTCGGCTCCATGCAGGATGACCGGCAACAATATCTGACGCTGGCTCGCCACATCTATACCGAGCTTGGCTTGAAGCGCGTGGCGGTTCTCAGGGCAAGCAGCCGATACGGCCGTTATGGCCTTCCCAAATTCCTCGATGCCTCGCGCCGGCTTGGCCATCCGGTGGTGATGGAGCAGATCTTTCAGCCCGGTGACACGGACTACACCAAGCAACTGAGGGTGATCCGTAACTCGCGCCCGGACGCCGTCTTTCTGGTGGGAGATGAGTTGGAGGCAGCGGCCATTCTGAAGCAGATGCGGGGCGCGGGGATGAAGCAGCGCGTCTTTGGCGCCTATCGCACCCTGGGCGACACGCTGCTGAAAGAGGCTGGCGATGCCGCCGAAGGTTTCGAGGCTGTGTATCCCTACGATCCCACCCGCAATAACCCGCGCTGGTTGGATTTCAACAAGCGCTTCGAGGACCGCTTCCACGAAAAGCCGGAGCAGTTCGCTTCGATGGCCTACGACACCATGAATATGCTGCTGGATTCGATATGCAAGGCAGGCCTGAATCGCGCGCGCATTCACGACGCGCTGGCGGATATCGAAGAATACGACGGCGTGACCGGGCACATGGTTTTCGATCCCAATCAGAAGAACACTGCGCCGTTGTTCCTCGGTACCGTCCACAACGGCGCGATCACCTACCGGGTGGCAAAGATGGACAAAGAACCGGCTCCGGCTCAAGCGGCCGAAGCGCAACCTGTACCGTACGCGCGCGTAGGTGAAGGTGAGGTGAGTTACTCCGGTCCAGCGCGTCCCGATGTGCCGCAGGGTACATTGCGCATCGTTTTGTTCGGACCACAAGCAGACCGGATCGCAACGTCGCCTCCCATTCAAGCTGCGATTGCAGCGAAAGCTCAAAACGGCCGGCCATGGGAGATCCTACCCATTGCGAGTGACCAAAACTGGGGCGCCGCTTCCACCCAGCTGGTGCACGCACTATGGGAAGAACACGCTCTCGCGATCATCGCGTTGGATCGCAATGCTTCGCACCTGTCGGAGCAATTTGCTCTGAAGGCATTTGTCCCAGTGCTCGCCTTGAGCGACGACAAAGCGCTCACCTCCACCAACGTTCCGTGGATTTTCCGCCTTCCGTCGAATACCAGGCCCGCAGCTGCGTTGCAACTCGTTCAAGAAGCCGTCGAGCGAAGCGGCCCGAATCCAGAGCGGCTGCGCGATGCGCTGGCCTCCGGCAACGAATTCCTCGGTCTCGCGTTCGTCTCGACAGGCGAGCCGAAGGCTCCATAGAGATTCGCGCGCCCCGTAGATATTCTCCAAAATCCATTTCAAACAAGAAGGGCAGCTCCCTAGCGGAGCCGCCCTTTTGAGTTATGCCCCGGATTCTATTCTGCCAATTACGGCAAGTAGTAGCGGAACGAAGTCCAGAACATATTGTCGATGCCCTTGGCGCCGAGGCCTGTAATTCCTGTCGACCAGCCCTCGCGTACCGCATAGCCGTACTGAATGCTCTGGCGCAGGCGGCCGCGATCGCCCTTGTAGATGTCATACCAGTAGCCGCCGGTCATCTCTTGCACGTCGCGTGTTTGCGCGCCGCAGGAGCCGCCAGGCAAGAAGCCCGTTGAACTGCCGGTGTTGTAACCCGGGTTCGTTGTGGTATTGCAGCCCGAGTTGCTGGTGGACTGTGGGTAGTACGACCCGTACCCGACCGCTTGTTGCGTAGTTTGAGTGGCCCAGTGACCGCCCCAGGCTCCGCCGGCAGCGAGCTGAGCAGCAGTAGGGGAAGCCGTGCATTGAGAGGCCTTCGTGAAGCCTGTTGGGCAGAAGGTTGCTGTCGGCGAACCCAACGTTGTGGAAGTCGGAGTTGAGTAATCCGCGCGGCCGGCAAAATCGCCGCCATAATTCAGGTAGATTGCAAGACGCGGGGTAGGATTGGCCTCGACGGTCAACAAGCCGGAGAGGTTGTGGATGGGGCCAAGTCCGCCCCAGGAGTTGGCTGTGACATCAGCCAGCGTCGTGTCACCATAGCGGCCCACTCCGGGTCCGTACAGGCCCTTGGCGCCGAAGCTGAGCTTGTCGCCGATAATCGGCACGCGCAGGCTGCCGCCGATACCGCCCAGCAGAATGCTGTCTGAAAACGCCCCGGCGGTGCTGGCAGCAGCCACCACACTAGAACCCAGAGCCCCGCCATTGTAGCCTTCGATATCTGCCTGTCCGCCATATTTCACTCGGTCCGTGGTGACGTTGGGATACACGGTCTCATGGGCGAAGCGTCCGATGCCGAAGACTTCATAGTGTCCCCAGCCGGGATCGATTGCTACTTTGACGATAAGATCGGGGGCCTGATTGAAGGAGATGTTGGCAATGTTGGTATTGGCCACGATCGTGTTGTAGACGGGAAGCTCTACTGGAGCCAGAGTCGTTTTGCTCGTCCCGGTCTCTGTGGTGTAGTTCTGAATGTAGGTTGTGGTGCCGCTAGCACTGATAGCGGCGTTGTAGTTGCCGCCGTTGGCGCCGGCGCTGCCCAGCACAGCATAAGGCGTGTTGCCTGCGATCGACGCGGTGTAGAGGATCTGCGGATTCTCAGCCGCAATGCCGAAGGCCACATTCTTGAAGGTTTTCGTCACACGGAAGCCATACTGCCGCGTCCACACAAAACCCGTGACGTAGTTCGGGTCTATCGTCTGCGGTGTCATGATGTCGCCGGACAAGTTTGAGATACCTTTCTTGTCTTCGGTCGCGAGAGACCACAATTGGCCACCGGTAAAGGCCCAGTGGTTGTTTGTTTCGGCCTGGCCCCAGATGACGCGCTGACGAAGCACGTAGCTGTTCGACTGGTTGTTGTTGGAGGTGATGCCGGTGCCCAGCCAGTCAGCCTCATAGTAGCCGCGCAGCGTGCCCCAGTTGGTCTTGCCTTCGGCCATCAGAGTCACGCGGGACTGCCGCGCGCTTCCGTAAAACTCGCTCAGTGAATAAGCATCGGCGTGTTCGTAAGGAATGGCACTGAAGGCCGTCGGAATATCGCCGCCCGTTGCCTTGGTGCGATACACAGTTTCACCCGCCGCATAGCCACCCGGTGTGAGGGTTATTCCCTTGTAGTGAAGCGTAGTAGGATTCGCAATCGCCTTCTTCATTGCCGCGTTCTCGTCCGAGACCGTTGTGGCCAGAGAAACGGCATTGTCCTTCAGGTCGGTCACCGTGGTCTGCAACGTTGATACCGCTGCCGAGTTGTCCGTCGTTGCCTGTTGTTGTGCGGTAGCTTCTGCTTCCGCCTTGGCCGCTGCAGCCTGCGCATCCGCCGCAGTCTGCTGAGCCTGCCTCAATTGCTGATCCTTTGCAGCCAGGTCGCCCTTCAGGCCGTCGATCTGACCTTGAAATTCCTGGCGCAGAGCCTGAATCTGATCTTCCACTGTTGGCTTCGGTGGCTTCTTGGTGACATGCTTCTTTGGGGGCGCAGGGGGATCGCCGGCATATGCATTCGAACCGACAAGACTGGCTGCCAGGATTGCGGCGGCAACAGCATTAAATTTCAATTTCATTGGGCCTCTCTTTTTCCTCTTAAACAGGTTGATTCGTGCATGCGCTCACCCACTATGCGAGCGCACTATCTTCCGCGTCCGGGAAGCTCCGGTTACATGAGTGCGTCGTCCCAACAGACTTGCGAAAGGAATCCAAACGGCCGCGAGAAGCAGCAATAACAACGGAAGCTTTCCCGGGCCATATCTGTTTGAAAGGCTCGCAGATTTTGATGAATATTTGACTAATTCACATATTTTTAACAGAGCTGCTTCTTCAACAAAGCGAAGTAAATCGCCGTTGAATTCATCTTCCATTTACACTATTTTCTGGGTCGCCATGCATGCCCTTCCGTAGGCCTCATTCAAGCCCAGACTTCGCAGCCCAGATCCAACTGTCCGAACTACTCTGCGCTGCCGGCACTGAGTAGATTCGCGAGGATTCGGTACGCCCCCGGGACTAACTCGGGAAGCTGGCGATATAAGGCATAGGCGACATAGATATAAGTGCCCTTGCCGGGACGAGTAACGAGTAGCCCCCCGCGCTGAGGATCCTGCCCCGCATCGGCGGTCTCCGTCAGCGCGGTGTAACCGGGGTCCCATGTATCCAAAAAGGAGTGGCCGCGCTCTTCAACCCATCCATCGAAGTCTGCCGGCTTGATCGCATTAGGCCAGGTGAGCAGCCGATTTGCAGGATCGAGCAGCTTCACCGGGGCCTGTTCGTCGACCACGCGCTCCGGCATCCGACCCATGGCCATCGGCAGCGGAGCAGGGAAGTTGCCGCTCTGGTACTGAACAATCAGCGTTCCGCCCTGTCGTACAAATTGATCGAGTCGCGGTTGTGCAGCCGCAAGTTCCGGACGGACCGAATAGGCCCGAATGCCGATCACAATCACATTCCACGCGGATAAGTCTCCGCTCGCAACTTCCTCGGAGCTAAGTAAGTGCGGGGTTACGCCTAACCCTTCAATTGCGTCCGGCACCAGGTCGCCGGTGCCCATCACGTAAGCGACGCGCAATCCCGGCGCCAGCTTCACATCCACTTTTCGCGTCCGCAACACGACAGGTTGGTATTGGTTATACGGCCGTAGTCCCGCATACCCCACACTCTGCCACCCTGTCTCATAGGTTCGACCGCCGCTGTGCGCCACAGCGTTGATGGAAAATCCGCCTGCCTCCGCTGCGGAAGGTGTGACAGAAAACAAAATCGGCTCCGTATCTCCCGCACTTGCGCGATGAAACTTCGCTTCGGATGGTTCCGCTCGCCAACCCGCGGGCAGATTGAGTGCGACAATCCCATCGGCTGCCGCCTGGGTATGAACCGTGACCCGCACCGGCAACGCGCTCCGGTCAAGCGGCAAAATCCGAGCCTCCGGTTCCACCCGCACTCCAACGGCCGGCGTCACAACAAGCGGCTGATAAACTCCGCCTGGACCCGTAACACGCTCGAGCGTCTGCACCACTTGGCCGAGACGGATGGGCACACCGTCGTACGAGAATTCCGCCCAGGCCGCCAATGGCCAGGGCGCAAACGACCGCTCACGCCAGGCCGGATTCGCAATGTCGTAGTAGGGCTGCTCGATCGACGGCCGTGTGAAAAAAGGCTGTGTCGATGCGGCATCTTCAGGAACCCTGAGGCTGAAAATGGCATCGGAGACCTGACCCTTCCTCGCAGTGCTGATCGCCTCCCCATAGACCCACGGCTCACCTGTCTGGCTTTCGAACCACGTCTTCAGCAAGCGCGCGTCTGTTGCAGCGCTCGACGTATGCAGATGAACCTTGAACTGCTCGCCGGCAGAAACGCTGCGCGGCGTTTCATCGGCCGAGCTGCCACGGAATCCATTTACCTGCGCAGTAGATTCATTGGTCCGATACGCGGCGAAATTCAGTCCGAGAAGTTCCGCCAGCGCGGCTTGAAATTGCCCGATCTTCGTGTCGAGTTCAAACAGCAGACTCGCTTTCGCCTGTGCATTCAGCTCACTACCCGCGACTTTTCCTCTCAGCTCGAGCGTCTGCCGATAAATTGCTGCCACTTTGTGAGCGACAGATGCGTTGCTCTTGCAGGGACAGACGGATTCAAACTGCTTTAGCGATCCGTCAATCGCCGCAAGACCGCTGGTCAACCATTCCGGCGCGTTGCGCGGCGCAAGATGCGCCAAACCCATAACGCTCGTATCGATGTTGACCTTGCTGTTGTGGAACAAATCGTCATCACTTGCCTGTCCTGCACCTGACGGTTTCACTGAAGGCGCGACGGCCCACAAATGGTAGCTAGTACTCGATGGCCCACTTAATGCCGGGTTCGCACCGCCATTCTGTGACTTCTGTTCGCCCCATCCTTCGCGCGCAATCTGCACATAGCTGCGGCCAAGAGCCGAATCGAGTTTGCCGACCGGTAGTGTCACATCGCTAGAAGGAACGCCGGAAATCCATTCGCCCGTCACGTAATTGCGAAACTTCGCAGGCGCCCACTTTCCCGTCGCGTAGTCGAACATCCCCTTCTCTGTTACTGGCGCGAAAGGAACCATCGAGTACACGGCCAGCGGTTGCCACGGCTGCAAACCCGCCTTCAGTTGTTCGGGAAACACATTGGGATCCGCTGCTGCTCTAAATACCTCTTGCGCAATCTCACCGGAGACCTGGTGCTGCCCGTGGCCGTCTGTAATGCCGCCAACAAACGTGGATACGATGATCTGCGGCCGCTCGGTCCTCACTGCCAGCACCGCGTCATACAGCACGCGATCATGGCCCCAGCGCGCGAACGATTCCTCCTGCGTCTTCGAGAAACCAAAGTCCGCTTCGGTGCCCCACAGCTGTTTTGCACCATAATATTCATCGGCCTTGAGCAATTCATTCGTCCGGATGATCCCCAGCGCGTCGTAAGTGTCGGCCGACATCGCATTCTGTCCACCCTCGCCACGAGTCAGCGTGAACAACGTCGCCCGCACACCAAGCCCACGCGACAGATAGGTCAGCAACGCGCCATCCTCATCGTCAGGGTGAGCCACAATCATCATCAGGCTGGCCGTCGTGCCGAGCCGCTTCAGCACCTGCTCCAACGCTGCTGCGCCGCGATCCTCGGCAAGCGGCAGTGCGATTGAACTCGGCTCAGCGGCAGGGAGCTCTTGAGCAGCTACGCTGTCTCGTTTCCCGCCGTCTTGTTGAGCACCGTCTTGTTGAGCCAGGACGCAAAGCGGCTCGGCCCCTAAAGAAATCAGACTCGCGACGACGCTCAGGATGGCTGTGCGATGAACTCGCTCGGCAAAAGACATGGTCCTCGCCAGTGTACAATCCGCCAGAGTAGCGTCCGAAATCGAACCCGCCAGTGATCCCCTCATCAACCAGCACCGACGCAACACCGTCTCTCGAGCGGCGCATTGGTCTGCGCTCAGCAGTCCTCTTCAACATGCTCGAGATGATCGGCGTAGGCCCGTTTATCACACTGCCGCTGGTGATCGCTGCTGCGGGTTACCGGCTTTCGGTGGGCGCCTGGCTCTTGGGCGCAGGCATTGCTGTGGCCGATGGCTTAGTCTGGGCAGAGTTGGGCGCGGCCTTTCCGCGTGCAGGCGGATCGTACGCGTTTCTACGCGAGATCTATGGACCCGACCGTGCCGGCAACTGGCTCAGCTTTCTCTATGTCTGGCAATTGAGCTTTTCCGCTCCGCTTTCAATTGCCTCCGGCTGCATCGGCCTGTCGAGCTTTCTGGCCTGGTTCTGGCCGGGCCTCGACACCGCACCCATCGCGGCTCTTCCAGCCCTCCATGATTCGAGCTTCGCGGCAGCAGGCGCCTGTCTTCTCGTCACGGCGCTGCTCTATCGCAATCTCAGTTCTGTCACGAGGCTCGCATGGGTCCTGTTCGCCGGCGTCATGGCGGCAATGGCGGGAGTCATCGCATCGGGTGTCGCGCATACGGTCACATCGGGAAACTGGCACATGCCCGCGTCGCCGGCGCAGTCTATGGGATTGGCCGTGGGCGGATTGGCGCAGGCCACGCTGATTGCCACCTACGACTACTGGGGCTACTACAACATCACATTTTTAGGCAGCGAAGTGCGCCAGCCGGAGCGCACAATCCCGCGCGCCATTCTGCTTTCTGTTCTGTTCGTCTCCGCGCTCTACGTCGCCATGAACCTGGCCGCGTTGCCCGCCGTCCGCGATGCGGCGAAGACTGCGGCCCAATCCGCGGCGCCGCTCCACTTGCAGTTGGTCGCCGACCTCGCAGGCTCTGCCTTCGGCGTCTGGGCGGGCCGCCTGATGGCCGCGCTCATCATGTGGACCGCCTTCGCTTCGGTGTTTTCACTTCTGCTTGGCTATTCGCGCGTGCCTTTTGCCGCCGCTCGCGATGGGAACTATTTCCGAGTGCTATCCGCCGTGCACCCGCGCCATGGAATTCCGCATCGCTCGCTTGTCGCGCTGGGACTGGTTGCCTCAGCATTTTGTTTCTTCTCGCTGCAACAAGTCATCACGATGTTAGTTATTACGCGCATCCTTTTGCAGTTTTTTCTCCAGCAGATCGGCGTGATGCTGCTGCGCGTGCAACGCCCAGAACTCCCGAGGCCCTTCCGTATTCCGCTGTATCCGCTGCCGCCGCTCGCGGCCATAGCCGGCTTTCTCTTCATCCTCGTGAACCGCAGCAACGCTACCGAAGGACTGGCGGTCGCCGCGGGAATTGGTATCTCCGGCACGCTGATCTATCTCATCCGCGCGAAGCGCCTGCGCCAATGGCCGTTCGCCGGATGAAGCAATGCGAGATGAGACGCGCTTCCCGGATGGGCATCAGGCAGCGGCGCGAGTACTTCGTGATCTTTTCTTGGCCGCTCGCACTGGTAGTTTCTCCGCGATGGAGAGGCGCAGGCCGAGGGTCTTGAGGACGGCAATCAGGGTCTTGAGCGTCGGATTGCCTTTAGGCGAAAGTGCGCGATAGAGAGACTCACGGCTAATGCCCGCCTGAGCCGCCACCGCGCCCAATCCACCGAAAGCTTCGGCCACGGAGCGCAGCGCAAGCAACCCTCCTGCCCGTTCATCGGGATTGTCGAGCGCTTCCATGGCAGCTATAAGATATTCGACAGCAAATTCGCGGTCCTTTCGCAATTCTTGAATTTCCCAATCGTCATACGAACGGACCCCAACAGGTTTGCTCATGATTGCCTCCTTTTCCAATCCGCCCAAAACGCTTTCGCCCGGACTATGTCTTTTGGCTGGGTACTCTTATCTCCTCCACAAAGGAGAATGACCCAATGCTTGCCTTGAATCCCGCAATAGACTCTGTACCCGGCGCCGACATGAATCCGCAATTCCGTGACACCCTCACCTACGGGCTTCGCGTCGCCAAAATTGCCCGATTGAATCTGGCGCAACCTGGTAGCGATCCGGGCTTTTGCCATTTTGTCGCGAAGCCCCGCGAGCCACTCTGTGAACGGACAACGCCCACCTTCTTCCTGGTAGTAGCCCAGTTCTATCACGGCTGTAAGTGTAGCATAAAAGCTACAAATAGACGTGTATGCTTAGACTTTGAATTCTCCGCAAGCAATTCAAGTGGATTTCAATTTGGCCAGTGAGGAGGGATGAGCATGAAGCCGCTATCGCTTTCGGGAGAGTGTGTCAGCTTTATCAATCAGCTGGATATGGAGTATGCGCGAGACTATCCATCGGTCGAAGATCAAGAAATGCTGGATTTATTTCGCGAGGCAACAAAGTTGATTCTCGCGTCGAGAGAAGGGTTTACGGGCGCAGGGTTCGACGCAATTGAAGAACTGGTCAAGAAATCTCCAGATTTTATTTCGGACCAGCTCGACGACTTTCTTACACGTCTGTTCCTGGGGGACGTTGCAGGGATAGTTGGAAGGGTGATCAAGTTGTCGCGTCTTGATGCATCCGCCCGGCCTTCGCATACAACTGCTGTCTACATCCAAGAAGCCGTTCGAACGTACATTTACGGGTTCCCCCAGGCCTCCGTTGCGATTAGCCGGGCAGCTCTCGAACAGGCCCTCAAGGGGAGGCTTGGGAGGCAAGGCGATGGCTGTTTTATTCAGTTTCAAGATTTAGTCGAAGAAGCAAAGAAATGGAAGATTCTCGATGCAACAGCTGCAAGACAGGTTCGAGACACCGCAAAAAGAGCGGACCTAGTGTTGCACGAGATGCCGACGGATCGCGATGGAGCTTGGGAGGTCCTAACCGAGGTCAGGGGGCTCTTGCAAGAGATCTACGCCACAGACGGCGGATTTTGATGCAGAGTACGCGGATGTTCGTCAGGCAAGCCATCGTAAATATCCGCAGGTTTCTTCACCACCAACTCAATTCAAAAACATAGTCCGATACAGCGTATCCCGTTGCACAGGCTTGAACCCCGCATCGCGAATGATCCGCCGCAGTTCTTCCTCGGTCGTGCAGTTCGAAGTGCCCGCAGCCTTCACCACGTTCTCTTCCAGCATCACCGAGCCGACATCGTTGCCGCCGAAATGCAATCCCAACTCAAGCACCTTCAGCCCCTGCGTCACCCAACTTGCCTGAACGTTCTCAATGTTATCGAGATAGAGCCGCGCAATCGCCAGCACCTTCAAATACTCAACACTCGTCGCTTCGTCCCAGCCGCGTCCGCCCAGCGCCGTGTTTCCCGGCTGAAAGCTCCATGGGATAAATGCAGTGAACCCGCCCGTCTCTTCCTGCAGCTTGCGCACGACTTCAAAATGGTTGATGCGCTGATTGAATGTCTCGCCCACGCCGAACATCATTGTCGCCGTGGTGCGCATTCCAAGATGGTGCGCGGTGCGGTGCACGCTCACCCAATCCTCGGTGCGGCACTTGAGCCGCGCGATCCGGAATCGCACATCGTCATCGAGAATCTCCGCGCCCCCGCCGGGAATGGAATCGAGACCCGCATCGCGCAAACGGGCAATCGTATCGCGCAGACTCAACCCCGAGTATTCGGCGATCGCCAACACCTCAGAGGCCGACAAACAGTGCAACCAGATTTGCGGAAACCGCTGCTTGATCCCGGTAAACAACCGCTCGAACCAGTCGATTTTCAAATCCGGATGGAGACCTCCCTGCATCAGCACCCCGGTGCCACCCATTTCCACGGTCTCTGCAATCTTCTCGTAAATCTTTTCGAAGTCGAGGATGTAACCTTCCGCGGCGCGCGGGTCCGGCTTTCCGGCTCTTGGCAGCGGCCGATAGAAAGCGCAAAACGTGCAGTACTCCGTGCAGAAATTGGTGTAGTTGATGTTGCGGTCGATGATGTAAGTGACCACGCCCTCGGGATGCATGCGTTGCCGCACGGCATCGGCCTCAAAGCCTAACCCGATCAGGTCAGGAGATTCAAAGTAGTCAAGCGCCTGTTGGCGTGTCAGCGTCATATCATGATTTTACGGCAAATTGGGCCATCCTATCCGTGGGCCATTTCGCGGACCCGGTCCTGTCGCACTCGGTTAGCCAGGCGCCGTCCCAGTCGCATCAGCGGCCTCTCCATGAAGAAATAGGATAAGGGAACGATCACGAGCAAAAGCGGCAGAAGGAATTGTATTGGCATTCCGGCAGCGGTATAGAACTTGGCTGGCGCTGTAAACAACTGCTGCCACAAGTAGATGCCATAAGAACTGAGGCCAATGGCCTGCACCGGTTTCAGGCACAGGACGGCGCGTAACCAATGCCTGCACTCCAGACTGAAAACGAGCAGAGTGCCTATTGCCAAGGGCATAAAGACGCTGTCGTAGAGAGCTGTTCTCCAGTTGCTGAAACCCACCGGATGCCAAAGGAGAATTAGCGCAATCGCTGCTGCTACCAACGACGGAATTTTACGTCCGAATGCCCGAGCACGGCTTTCAAAGCTCGCCAGCACGACGCCCCAGCAGATGCACGCATAGCCGGCACGTAGGTTGGGGACAGTGATCTGATTCCAGTTAGCCGATGAGGCCCATAGGTTCCACGCTGCGAGAAGACAGAAGATGCCAAAGAAAGCCTTGCCTCTTCCGAATTTGCGTGTCAGCACCCAGAGGAGCGGGAAAGTGAGATAGAACTGTTCTTCCACCGCCAGACTCCAGGTGTGCCCCACAGTCCACTTTCCTAGCTGTGCCGGTGCAAAGTCATACAGGAAGAAAGCACCGCTGAGAATCCCGCTCCACGTTTCATGGATCAGTCCGAATGTAAGCAAAAGCCCAAGAAGTGCCAGGTAAAGGTAGAGCGGCGGGAGAATCCGAAAGACTCTCCGAATATAGAAGCCCTTCAATGAAACGTTGCTGTACCGTTGCTCTTCCAGGATCAGTAATCGGCAGATCACGAAGCCGCTGATGACAAAGAAGACCATTACGCCGAGGGCGCCGATGTTGTGGAATACCCTCACCGCACGTACATGAGGAGCAACAATGCGGCCATACTGGTATGCGCCCAAATGATGCGCAATTACAAGCAGCACGCTAATGGCGCGCCAGCCATCCAGTTCGCGCAGCCGTCCCTCGGTGTGCTTGGTGGAAGAGGATCCGCTCATGCCGTGTCTCGCTCAGATGATAACGCGGGTTCAGCCAACATGAGCACGTCCTCTTCGTGATATTCAGAAACTACCGACCGGACTCCAAGTAAATGAGCTGACTGCTCAACAAGAACAGTAAGTTGACAGGCTAGCGCGCGGGCTCGAGCGGGTCTATCACCCGAATGAGGCAGTTCCTTGGCGTCCCGCAAAATGATCGGAAGCCCGGGCGAGCGCTTTTTTTGTTGATTTACCGAGGATCATGCGAGTCAGAGCGATTCCCAGAGCGCGGTTTTCTGAAGAGGAACCATCCCCGGTAGAAGACCGGATCCTTGCGGGTACGGGAGAGATTACGAGCGGTGGAGATGCCGCTGAAGAGAATCAGGAAATCCCAAAACGAGCGAAGGCCATCTTTGAAACTTTTCACTTCCACCCCGAGAATCCTCATGAAAGCCGCGCCCGAACGGAAATCGCCACTTCATTCGAGAGTTCATCGGGGTCGAAAGTTGCGCAATTCTTGGCGACGTGCCCGCGACCCCGATCATGGTTGCGGTCATCGCAGAAGCGCAGAAGCCGCCCACAGCACCGGAGCCTGCCCGTGAAAATCCCCGGTCCGTCGATGCCGAGCCAGATAATACGCCAGGTCGTTTTTCTTTCCCGTGCCTTCGCAAACATTCGTCACATCGTTGTTCTGGTCGATGTAGCCGACCACGGCGATCCACGCCCGCCGCGCCGCCGGGCCATACGTCGCCGCGTCGAGCCAGCCATTTTTCACTCCAGTGATCATTGCAAACGTGAACATGGCGGAGCTCGAGGTCTCCGGCCACGCCTCTTCATGGTCGATCAATTCGCGCCACATGCCATCCTTGCCCTGGTACTTCAACAGCCCCGCCATCATCAGGCGATATCCCTCCAGAATGCGCGCCTGCTGTGGATGATCGCTCGGCAAATCGCGCAGGATTTCCGCCATCCCAGCCGCGAACCAGCCATCGCCGCGGCCCCAGAAAAACGGCACATCCGGCGCGTGAAAAAACAGCCCATTCGGCTGCTGCAATTTGTCGAGATATGCAACCATCTCCTTCGCATCGCGATCGAGATACATCCGATCGCCGGTGGCCCGGTACGCCTCCAGCTGCAGCATCGTCAGCATGTACATATCATCGACCCAGAAACGCGTCTCAGCGGAAAGCCCATCTGGCTGCGGATTCTCCCATTGCCGATCCGCCCAGTATTTGCCCTCTGCCAGGTACTTCGGGTCCTTCGTCTGAACCGCGATCTCAAGCGGAACGATCCCGAACACCGAATCGTCGACATGATGACGCTGCGGTCTGCGGTCCGCTTCTGCTCCGCCCGGAAGCAAAGGCTCGAACTTCCGAATGAGTTCAGTCCGCAGCGCATCGTCGTGGGTGAGCTGCGCGAAGGTCAACGCACCGTACCAGCTATCCGCTTCGGAGTAATGGATCGTCTTCGAGTACTGATGCGGGCTGGTGACAAAATGCTCCGCGAGGCTCTTACCCACCTCTTGCGGCGAGGCGCCTCGGGGCCAATTGGTGAAGACATCGTTATCCTGCGCAACAATCGGCGCAGTCGCGGCGATCGCTAGCGCCGCAAATTTAATCGCTGCAAAAAAAGCTTTCCTCATCCACTGGCTCCAGTCGATTCAGCCGAAATATCAGCACTGGGAAAGTTACCAGCATTCACCCATTCGCAGCCACTATAGCGGTTCCACAATCGCTATGTCCCCAAAAGCACCGCCCCCAAGTGGCATTTTTCTTTAAGAAAATGCCACCTTGAATGCAACTGGCAAGGGCATATAAATTGTGGAACCGCTCTACTTGCTTGAATCGCCCTTGGGTGTGGGCTCGTTCGCGGTGCGCGGATTCTTCTCTGGACTCGAACTCTTCAAGCTCGATTTGCCGGGGCTCGATTTCTCCGGGCTCGATACACCCAGGCTCATGAGGAAAAACTTTAACCCCTTACGCAATGAACTCACCACACTCATATATCGCGATCTCTTTCGTCAGCTGGGCTGTTGATCGACGGCCTTTGTTTGCGCGCGCGAATCAGGGTGCGGTTGCGTGTCCGCCCAATGCAGGGCCCGTTGAAGCGGCTTCCCCTCGCAAAATGCTGAGTGCCGCCGGTGGCAACGGCTTGTCGGCGTTTGCCAACAGCACGCTCACCTGCCAAATCTCCGTATCGGTCAACTGTGTTTTGAAGTCTGGCATTCCCGTCAAGCGGATTCCGTTAGCGACCTTCCAATAGGTTTCGCCGGGAGGGTCGTCGCTCACGCCAACCACGCTGCCGGAATGGTGCTTCTCCCAGAGCGGCGGCGCAGCCGGAAACATGTTCTCGCCGATGGACGACGGCTTGCCATGATAGCCATGGCACACCGCGCACTTCTCGCTGTAAATGTGCGCTCCGGCGATAAACGTGTGCTCGTCTGCGTCGATCGGAGGGTGGGGAATCAGCTCGCGGTCGATCCGCGCGCTCAGGGCAAGGCCTGTGATCTCTCTCTCGTCCGGCAATGGCGGGTCGGCAACCGCCACCGGTACTTTGCCGTAGTAGAGCCACAGCAGACCGGCCAGCGGTACCAGCAAAATGCCCAGAATGATGCCAAAGAAAATGCGAACCATTCGATTCGGCCCCCGTGCCCTCCATCCTAGTGCATTTGCTTCCGAACAGGCAGTCACGAGAAGCAGTGCGATTCGAACCCAATAGCCTCGCCGCGCGTCCAAACCCCAGCGGGTCCACCCACAACGCCACCTCCGGATGGTTTAATACCTAAGGGGAGCGCTTTCTGAACGGGTGCTTCCGTATAGTCGTGGAGGTATCCCGAAAGCAATGTATTCTTTCCGCCGTCTTGCTCTTTTGCTGGCGCTAACTTTGCCGGCCCTGCACGTCCTTCAGGCCCAAAACTCGAGTCAGGACTCACCTTCGAGCAGCACCTCCGCGCCCCAGCAACCCGAAGCCCCTCAACCGGCGAATCCCCAAGCGGCGAATCCGGACCAGTCCCAGCAGCCCACAGCCGCTGAGAGCCAGGGGCAGTTGAGCGTGCAGGCCCGCATCCGCGCGCGCCGCGAGCAGCGCCGCGCCCAGGCCATCCACGACACCTATTCGCACCTCT
>CAZAQN010000021.1:0-73699 GCA_964487345.1 uncultured Occallatibacter sp.
TCGCAACCGGGCGATTGGATGAGAATGCGCGAACCATGTCGGGAATGAGGCGGTCTTCCGACCAGTCGCCGCCGCCGATCACGTTGCCGGCTCGGGCCGTCGCGAGCGCAACGACGTGTTTTGCAAATTCTTGCGGATGAAAATAAGAAGAACGGTAGGCTGCGGCGACGATCTCCGCTCCCGCTTTGCTGGCGCTATACGGATCATGTCCGCCGAGGCGATCGGTTTCCTTGTATCCGAAAGGGGACTCATGATTTTCATAGCATTTGTCGGTTGTCACAGCGACGATTACGCGCGCTGATCCGACGCGCCGCACCGCCTCAAGGACATTTGCCGTGCCCATGGTATTGACGGCGAAGGTTTCGAGAGGCTGCGCATAAGAACGGCGTACCAACGGCTGCGCGGCAAGATGAAACACGACCTCAGGTTTGATTTCGTCGACGGCTTTCAACAAGGAAGGGAAGTCTCGAATGTCTACGATCCTGGAATTCATGATCGATTCGATCCGTGCTGCGGAAAAGAGATTTGGATTGGACTCAGGATCGAGGGCCACACCGAAGAGATTGGCTCCCTGAGAGGCAAGGTCGAGCGACAGCCATCCTCCCTTAAAGCCGGTGTGACCTGTAATCAATACGCGCTTGCCATGCCAATTCATCTCTACCAGACTTTCCATGGTGCTTTTCCGCTCGCCCAAAAGCCTTCCAAGACCGTGCGGTCGTAAATGGTGTCCATGGGTTGCCAAAATCCCTTATGTCGATAAGCTGAAACCTGTCCTTCGTGTGCGAGACGCTCGAGCGGCTCCTGTTCCCAAGCGGTGTCATCGCCGGCGATATACGAGAACACCTTTGGAGTAAGGACAAAAAAACCGCCGTTGACCCAAGCGCCATCCCCAGCGGGTTTCTCCTTAAAGTCGATGACCTTGTCCTGCTCGATTTTCAGAGCGCCGAACCGGCCACTTAACTGGGTTGCCGTTACTGTGGCAGCCGTACCCTTGGCCCGGTGGAACTCGATGGCTTTAGTGATATTAATATCGGAAACACCATCGCCGTAGGTGAAACAGAAATCTTGTTCATCCTTTAGGTACTCTTCGGCTCGCTTCAGCCGCCCGCCAGTCATTGTGGCGTCTCCGGTATCGATGAGCGTGACCCGCCACGGCTCAGAGAAGTTACGATGCACTTCGACTTTGTTGTTGGCTAAATCGAAGGTGACATCGGAAGTGTGCATGAAATAATTTGCGAAGAACTCTTTAATCAGGAAGCCCTTATAGCCAAGGCAAATGATGAAGTCGTTTACGCCGTGCGCGGAATAAATCTTCATGATGTGCCACAGAATCGGCTTGCCCCCGATTTCGACCATCGGCTTGGGCTTGAGTGCCGTTTCTTCGCTGAGTCGACTCCCGCGCCCGCCGGCAAGAATGACCGCTTTCACCTAATTCTTCCTTTCAAGAAATCGCTCAAATCCACTCAGCCTCGGTTCGGCCCAAGGATGGAGACTATGACGACTATATCCTGTGAAACCAGGCGAGCCAGGAAGTTCGACTTACATTCAACTGCGATCCGATTGGTCGAGACTTTGTTCAATGTAGTCGCAAAGCATATGACCGCAGAGGATGTGCCCCTCCTGGATGCGCGGAGTCTCAGTCGAAGGGATCTGCAGGGTCTCGTCGGCGATGCGCGCCAATCCTCCGCCATTCTTACCGGTGAAGGCAACTGTATAAGCGCCAATCTCTCGCGCTTTCTCAAGAGCGAGACAAACATTTTTGCTGTTTCCCGAAGTCGAAATGCCAACTACCACATCGCCGGATACGCAAAGCGCCTCCACCTGGCGCCGGAAGACGAGTTCATATCCGTAGTCGTTTCCGATTGCTGTAAGAATCGAAGTGTTGGTCGTGAGCGCGATGGAGGGCAATCCGCGGCGCTCGCGAAGAAACCGGCCCACAAGTTCCGCCGCCATGTGCTGCGAATCTGCCGCACTTCCGCCGTTTCCGCACCAGAGGATCTTCTTCCCGCTCAGCATCGCTGCGCTCATCTTTGACGCGATGCGATCGAGAACGGAGTGGTCGTCGTGAATGGCCTGCACGACCCTAATATGTTCGGCAATGGCCTTCGCAAATATCTCCGAGGTGTGTTGCATGCAATCTCCCAATAGATCGAATCTGCTTTGCTCAACCGGGCGGTCTTCGGCGCCAGTTATTGAATCACGCTGAGGTATGCAGCGCCCAGCGCAAACTGGGAAAACATCGAGGACCAGTCCATAAACCCGCGCAAAGCTGACGGCTTGAACGTCTTTTCCGGGACCACGATTGTGTCCCCCGGATATATGGGTAAGTCGTCGAACTGATTCCCCCATAGTCCCTTTCGAGATTCATAGCTCTCGACCTCGCCGTCCGCGCGGATGACAAAGGAGCGTTTCCGATCGGCATCCTTTGTGGGACCACCAGCGATTCGAAGGTAAGAGCCAACCCGGCGCCCCTGTGCATAGAGGAAGGAATTCTGGTCGTTGACCGCGCCCACAACATTGATACTGGCTGGAACGTGGGGAATCACAAAACGGTCTCCATCTTCGAGAGCGATATCGGGCAAGCCGTTGGTACCTGTGCTGTTCGCTTTGAAGTTTAGAACAATGCGTCCCGTAGCCCGAATCTGGCGCAGCCGCCAGATGAGTTCCCGTTCGCTGTTTTGAGCCGAACTGCCGCTGGCCAAGTCCGTGGGGTTGGTTGAATTCGCGGCAATCGAAAGATTGCTTCGTTGGATCCGCATGTCCAGGCTTTGGACGTACTCATCGATTCTTGCCTGCTGGACTGCGCGGGTGGATTCGCGAGTGAGCTCCGAGCCGTAAAGATAGGCATTCGGGGTAAGTCCCCCGGCGCGATCGACTATATTCCGCAGCGTCTCCCCGGGTTGCACCGTATACGAGCCGGCGTGGGCGAACTCCCCTTCGAGTGTCACTATCTTTGTTTGCTGCGCGATCGGGACCCGGATATCGGCTTCGGAGAGAATCGAGACAATGTCCCCGGGCTGCAGTTCCAGGTTTTGAGCTTCGTCATGTCCCAGGACCAGCTTGCCCAGGTCAAAAGAAAGCAAGACGGTTTTCAGATTATTAGGATCGAGTCGCTGGATGACGGCGTAGTCCCAATCTACCTCTGGCGCCGTTTGGGTGATGGTTGTCTTTTGAAAGTTACGTGCAAAACGAGAAGAAGACTCCGATTGCTCCTGCGCAGCGAGAGAAGAACTCGATCCACGCTGTTGTGCGGATAGATATTGGTTTTCCTGCAATGCTTGTTGGGGAATCTGTTGCTGCGGACAGCCGTATTGGTCCAGCAGCGGTGTGTAAGTGTATTGATTCTGCTGCGGTGTGTATGCGTATTGATTCTGCGGCTGACTGTTTGGATTATATGGATATTGATTTTGATACTGTGGCTGGAGGTTCTGGTCCTGCGTTGAACCTGGCATATCCGATGGCGTCGGATTCGAAGTATTTCTTTCCGGCTGCGGGGGCGGCAATGTGCACGGGTGATTCTCGGAAGGTTGGCGCATCTGAGCAAATCCTGGTACCGGCTCAAATTCCGGTGCCGGCAATCCCAGTTGTGCGCGCTTCCACCAGTAATTGCGTGTGATGAGTGACTCCTTGTCTGGAATCAAGTCGCTGATATGCATTCCAGGACGCCAGGCAAAGCGACCTGGGTTGGCGATGTTGCCACGAAGAGTGACGGTTTGTTTGTACTTGGGCACGATGGAAAACACCCGGACAAGATCGCCCTCGGCGACTGGAGTCGCCAAACCCGTTGGATCATAGGCGACCTCCATGGCATGGCGTTCGTTGTGGTCTTCGATGCGTTCGATTGAGACTCGCGCCTCGGCTGCCACTGTCGAAGGGCCGCCGGCGTCAGTGATGAGATCGTTCAGCGATTCGTTGGGTCGAAGTTCGTAAATTGCTGGATTTCGGACGCTTCCGGTAACTGCGGCTTGCGGCCCTGCCGGAGGAATGAAGATAACGTCGCCGGAGACGAGCCGGATATCGCTCGACTTGTCGCCTCGAATCAGGAACGTATAGAGGTCGAAATTCGTCACCACGTCACTTCCGCGACGTAACTGGATCTGACGAAAGGAGCCTTGGACAGAGGGGCCTCCGCTGGCAAACAGAGCATCGATGAGCGTGCTCAGGGAACTGATCGTATAAACACCTGGGCGCCGCGCTTCTCCTGCCACATAGATCTGAATCGCGCGGATTTGGCCTATATCCGCTTGGAGGTCAAAATTGCGATAAACGTGGCCTATGGCCTCCCGCAGATGCGCCTCAAGCTCGGAATAGGACATTCCTGCGACATGGATTGGTCCGACCTGGGTGACAGGGATATAAATCTCGCCTGATCGATCCACTCGAACGTTGGCCTGGAAATTCACTTGTCCCCAAACCCGGATGCGCAGCTCGTCGCCGGGCCCTATGACGTAATTGGGAGGAACCGGCGCCATATCCAGTGGCGCGAAGGTCGAGGGTACATTCTGAAAGAGACTGGCTCCGAAGATCGGGAGGACCTGGCCCGATGTGGAGGCGGTGAATTTCTGAAATTCCGTTAACGGTTCCGGGCGAAGGGGCTGCGTCTGTGTCTGGTTTCGAGCGGCGGCCTGACGTGTTGTTGGAGACTCTGCGTCGGAATACGACCTGCTTTGCACCTGAGGCTGGTTCGAAGAGCTTCCCGACGAGGGCAACCGCATTTGCGAGCCCAGCATCCCACTCCCATCTTCTGACGACCCTCCTGTGCACTGGGATGTGCTGGCCAAAAGGGGGTCCGAACAGTCCCAGGTGTTCGTGTTCTGGGATCCGTCAGAAGGATTGTTCTGTTGTTGCTGAGCGAATAAGGCGGTGGCAAAACAGAACGCAGTGGCGAGGGGAGCGATTTGCTTGATCATGTGGGTGCGCATCGGAACTGAAAGGAAAACAGGCGCGGAATAACCGGTTCTGTGGCCTCTGCGCAGATGCAGAAAGCTCATATTGTTCGAGTTTAACATGCCTGTGGTGGGTCACTTCGGGGTCCCATGGCAGGTTGGGTGAGCAGGATGGTTCCACCTATCTTTTTCAACATCCAGAGTTGGCAGAAGTTCAGAAGTCGGAGTGGCCGCGCAAGGCGGAGAGGTTGCATGGTATCGGCAGAAATCGAGGACTGAGGCATCTGCGCGAGGCGCATCGTTCCTCGGCTCATATTAACCAAAAAGGTAATAATGGATAAGATAATCAACTTCCTAAGACCGCCGATCTCCTTTTCTGCATCTCAATGATGGTGATTGTCGTGCCGCTCGAAAAGAAAATCGCGCTGCAAGACGCAACTTTATTGAACTTCTAGGGTTGCTTAGTCAGTGTGACTTACGTCACAGTACAGGAGGAGTTCGCGTCATTAGGTTTTATGTGGCGCTAATTGCCCTATTGGGCGAGCATTTAAAGGTACCCGGAAATTTGGGAGCAGAACCTAGGCCCATAAGGTTTTTATCAATTTTGTAAATTTTGACGATTTGATGTCTGCTATCCTGTTGGCATGAAATACCAAAGCTAGTCACTAAATTTCAGATGGCTTTGAGTGATGCCACGCGCAAGGTCTGAATAACTGCGAGACCTCTGCCAATGAAAAACGTGACCAGTTGTCGGGCGCCAAATCTTCCAACTGCGGAAAGCAGTTTGTGGCGTGCAAGAGAATCTGTGATTTGACTCCGGGATGGAGCGACGGTAACTGAACGACCCAACTACCGAAATCGCATCGAGCGAGTCCTAGTTTCTGACTATTGATACCGATATTGAAGTTTGTCACTCTGTGGAGGGTGAATTGAGTCCGAAGTCTCTTCTGCCTGCAGCTCTTGACGCCGCCCCGGAACAAACCGCGCAGTTTAGAATCTCAGAGGGTGCTGATGCGTTGGAGAAGCAGGCTCCGGTTCGAAAAACGTCGACGAATCCCCGCTCCTCAATTCATCTGGTGCGGACGCGAGTCAGCGCGTGGTCACGATCCGGCGCCAAGCGTTTCTTTGACTGCGCGTGCATTATCCCTCTAACGCCTTTGTTAATTCCGGTATTTCTGCTGATTGGTTTCGCCGTCCGCTTGACTTCGACCGGTCCGGTTTTGTTTATGCAGAAGCGCATGGGTCGCAACGGACGCACGTTCACGATTGTGAAGTTCCGGACTTTAGAGCATTGCGAGGACCGGGCGCATCACAGCGTGACAACCGCAGACAACCAGCGGTTCACGCCCGTGGGCCCATTTTTGCGCCGCTGGAAGCTGGATGAGTTGCCCCAGCTTTGGAACGTGCTCAAAGGCGATATGAGCCTGGTAGGCGCCCGTCCCAAGCTTCCGGAGCATCAGATTGGCGAATTGCAGTGTCGGCCCGGAATCACCGGTGCTGCGACAATTGCCTTCGCTCGCGAAGAGAATTTTCTTGCCCGTTTGCCCAAGCACGATCTCAACGATTACTACTGCGAGAAAATCCTTCCCGCAAAGCATCAGATCGATGCCGAGTACATGGCGCGCGCGACATTCTTCTCGGATTTCAAGCTCCTTGTCGACACCGTGATGCGGCGTTGGGATACATCTGTGATGGAAAACCTCATGAGTGTAGCGATTCTTTCAGAGGACAGCAACCCGCATGTTCCAGTGATCACTCACACCCATGTCTCGATTCTGACTGGGGACGGCGATTTATCTGGCGAGCAGCAGTTTACAGAAGCCTAGACTCATCTCTACGCCTGGAAACCCTCAATTCCACACCCTTCGGTTGGGAATCGTAACAGCGTAAGGCGCCGTTCCGGAATAGGGCTGCGCATGGGTCCGCTTTGTCTCCGAGCGCTTGAGTGAGTCTGCGACGGCCCCTTCGAATATCTCCTACTTCCATATGTCGCGCGGAAACCATGTGATCTGGAGCGTGCCGACGGCATCGCTCTGGGCGCCGGTCTGGTAGATCGGCGCCTTCCAATTCTCGTATTGCAAGGAACCGCGTATCTCGAAGTCTTTAAGAACTCGTTTGCAGGCGTAGAATTCGAAATCATTTTGTGTGGTACCGCCCGGAATGAACTCGTTCGACGCCTTGGCATTTCTGTACATGATATGCACTTCTTCCTGTGGCGACAGGTGATAGGTCAACCAGGCCTGACCTCCCTTGCCTTGCCGGCCTACCCAATCGCCGACGAGGAAGCCCTTATTCGTCGGCCCCTGTCTTTGGACAGATTCGTAGTAGAGGAACTGGCCGCTTTCGATGGACGCGCTGACCGTATCCGTGCTGGCGCCCTCCACTCGAAGATCGAGGTGCTCCAAGCCAGGGAACCTGGCCAAGTAGATGCCGGGATGGTATCCCGCACGGCGCGGCGCGGCGACCGGACTGACATCGTCATGCACCAGAGAATCGGTATAGAGCGTTATCCACCTGTTCAGGAACGGGAGCCGATAGCTGAAGTCGAAAGTCCCGAAGCGCGCCCCAGGGTCGTTGACTGAGAGCTTTTCCGCGCCGGTCACGTTCTGAAAACTAAAGAAACTGTGCAGGAATGTGTGTAGCGTAATGGGCTCGTGTCCCTTGCCACCCCAGATGGTCAAACGATCGAAGCCGATTTCCAGGTCACGCGTGGGCTTGAAACTGATCTTCTCCATGTGGACCCATGGATCATTGGGATAGGTATGACCCTTCAGGCTTCCGACAAAGAAGTCATACCGGAAAGGCCCCGTGACGGTGGATAAGAACGGGATGCGCAGCGGTTCGACGCGATTGATCTCAAAGTCGTAGATGTTTTCTGCGTTGTTGCTCCATAGCATCGAAGCGCCCTTATCCGGACCGAGCCAGTGGTCGTCTTTGCCGAAGGAAACTTCGTGACCGAGCAAATGATAGGAGAGGTTGGCCTCCATAACGCGTGCGTCGTTTGTAACAGCGATCGGACCCTCGGGAATCGTGTCCTGCTGCGGGTTGGTCGCGAAGGGGATATTGTCAACTGTGTTTGAAAGGAACGCTGCGAGCGTGGGGGAATAGCCCGTCGCGGACGGGGCATGTTGAACTTCACCGCGGAAATAAAGAGAAAAGCGCCCAGCCTCGGCACGCGCGCTGAAGCCCGTCGAGTTGTTGAACCCGCTTTCGTAGGGGCGTCCGTAATCGTTAATGATGGTCTGGCCTAGATGGAAGCTATCGCGAAGCGGCGTGCCACCGATCCCACGAACGTCGGTATACACGCTTTCAAGCTCGGCGCCGGGGCGCTGGAGCGTCGTGGTTCGGTCGAGGTCGGGTTTGACCTCATGGAGCACGGCCAGGTAAATCGCCTTCGCTTCGTCGTCATTCGCGTCTGACTCAATCGGGTCCGCGCTCAGCTGCAGCATGTGAGCGATGCTCAGGCGTGTCCAGGGCCGCAGGCCCAGAAAAGCACTATCTAGGTATCCCAGAGCATGCAAACGGTCAAGCGCTGGGTAAATCCAGCTGTCGACGGGCACGTAGGTTGAACCTTGCGTGTCGTTGTCCGAATCGGATTCGGCATCGACGGAGGGCGGTGATTGATTCGGAGTTTGCGCCCGGGCGCCTGAGAAGGATCCCGTTACCAGCAAGAGAGAAATGCTGACTATAAGAGTGAATTTCACCAACACCTCAGGAACGTGCGGGAACCCGAAACTCTGGCCCCCGAAGCCTTGCTCCGGCCGTTGCAGCTTGCAAAGTTAGACTCGGCCAATCTGCGACCGGCACCCAATTGCGCAAAAACGCCATTCTCATGAGGGCCATGAGCTTAACCGCGCGCCGCTTCGAACGATCCCATCGGGCTGAACGGCGATTCGGAATGGTCGCATCAAACGGGGTTGATTTGCCTGGAATGGTCAAAATGGAGCCGACGATCGGACTTGAACCGATGACCTGCTGATTACGAATCAGCTGCTCTACCAACTGAGCTACGTCGGCGTGCTCCTGAAAGATTGTATCGTTGTGCCGGGCTTCGGTAAAGTTGAGCAGTCACACCAGCTGCCGGCGGAATTGCAGCAATCGAATGGCAGGGGACAACTCAATGGATCAGACTATCCAGCTAGCGTATCGAATCGCGATTGTTTGGGCGGCGGGCTTTCTTCTGGCGGTCGCCGTGCGTGCGGTGCTTCCAGAGCAGAATGGTTTCACGCTGACGGGGCACGAAGGAACCCTGTTTATCCCATTTAGCCGGATCGGCTTTTGGACGTGTCTTCTGGCGGCCCTCACGGTCACAGCGCTGGTGGTTGGCCGCGCACTGCTCGCCGACATCGGGTGGGGCAATTTTCGCTAGCGCCCACTTTTGGGGCCGATGGCCCCTGCCCTTGCTGCGACCGCATTCCTATTTGATGCCGTGATTGTTCAGACATGGGCCATACTGATGGTCCACATCCAGAATGTGTTTGGTGAGCCAGTCGCGTAGGAAGTTCATAAGATGGAGATTCAACGTGGCTTCACCCCGCTCGAAGCGGGCGGAGTAGCCCTCTACCTTCTTGATGAGCTCGCGATGCATGGCCTGGTGTGCGGCCAGACCTGCGTAGTTCGCGGCTTCCATCATTTTCTCTTCCTCGACGAAATGTGTTTGCGTGTAATCCGCAAGCTTTTTCAGAAGCGTGCCGGTCATGCTTTTCGCCTCGCCCTTCAACATTGCGTCGTGAAGATCGTTGATGAGTTTAAACAAAACTGAATGTTGGCTATCAATCGCCTTAACCCCCACGGAATATTTTTTGTCCCACGTCATGAGCGCCATGTGCAATCTCCTACCGAAATCTAGCGGTAGTGTCTTTATCGGACTAAACAGCAAAAAATTGAGTGGGTCCATGAGCGGGCCGCTGCTCGGTCATCAACTAGTCCGTTGTGGGAACGAAGAGTCCGATTCGTTCTCGATCGTTTTTCTACAAGGACGGATGCTGAGTCACCGCTAAGCTGCTTCGTCTGCAGGGTGACACCTTGAGGAGTGACAAGGCGGAGACTCCGGGGGGATCTGAGTTCTACCATGTACCCGCTCAGGAAAGCAGTTTTCTAGGGCGACCTTCGTTGAGCAGTCCACTGCCCATCAGCGCGAGCTTCAATGCGCATTCGACCCTTGGCTGAGTTGCCGTCGATCCAACCTGCGAGAACGGCCGTGACTGTACCCGGTGCGCCAAGCCCGCTTTGAGGCCAGTCGGCCGCGAATGTGAACTCCACATAACCGTCGCGCCAAGTACCTGTGATTGGCCTATTGTCGCCGAGAGCGCCTGACCATGTGCCGGTCAATTTGTTGCCGTCGCGCGCGAGTTTCATTGTGCCGTCGAATTTGCCTGCGTCCGTTGAGTTTTGTACCGACCATTCACCCGTGGCGTCTGAACCGTTCTTGATGGGGAGAGCGGGCGCGGCAGTGACGCGAACGTTGGAGAAGTAAGATTCTTCTCCCGGACTTGTCCAGAGTGCGATTCCTCCATGCAGCATTGAACTTTTCAAGCCATCGACAACAAGGCTCGGATTCGGGGAGCCATCGAGAAAGATGCGGGCGGAGCGACCTGCCACGTCGATCCTGATGTGAATCCACGATTCAGGCTGGATGTCCGCATAGCTTTCATACACGAAGGGCCACTCACGGCGCAGCTTATACCAGCTGAAGTCGGGTTCTTCACAATATTGAACAGCGTGATTGCGCATGGCTTGATCGTCGGAGAGAGCGTTCTTTGGCCGAAGGTAGAACATTTCGTATTCTTTGCCATCGGCCCTGGCGCGGAATGCAATGCCGGTGAATCCCGGCATTCTGACGCCAGGCGGTGTCGTGATCTTCACCGCAATGTCGGCTTCGATGGTTCCATCCTGAAAATCTGCGCCGGGCAGGAACGCGAGGCCATCGTCCAAGCTCTGCGACTCGATTGTGAGTCGGACTGCTTTGCGTCCGAGATATTCAATCGGCTCCGCCTTGACGCCACGCAAATCCAGGCCCGACGGATTGACTAGAGGAAAGTTCTGAACGTTTGCGGCGCCGGTTCCCGCAGGTGCGGCGAGAAGAAGTAAGAAGAAAACCCGCAGGCGATTCGTTCCGATTTTCAGAGGGAGCATGGCTTACCTACCTCCAGAGAGATTTTCTGATTTGCACCTGGTCGAGAGTGCTCCAGCCTCTGTTGGAGGAGGGGCTGCAGGAACGCGTCGAGGTTCGCATGAATCAGGAGTGGCGGAAAAGGAAAATGTGACGAGCCGGGTGGGGCAACGAAACGTTTGCGGTCGGTTCTCAGGGGGCAATCTTGGGGGCGCGCGTGCGGACATGTCCCTTCAGTGCAACTGGAGAGCCCCTTTTGACTAGATCGCTTCGGGAGAAGGATTGGAGGCCGTCAGAAGCGGAAAGAGCCGCCCGGCAACAGGGCAGCTCCTTCCTTAGGGAGAATAGTTCCAACGGAGGCAAAGCCATCAGAACTTTCTGGCTGCATACTAGGGGCGGGGGGGCGGGGTGTCAAGAATAAATCCGACACGAAATAAACCTATTATTTACTGTAATTTACAGATGCTGTGGATTTCCTGAAAATGGTTCGAAAAGTGCCGTATTTTGGCCATTTAGCCTAGCCTTCTTGCCGTCATTTAGGGGAGTTTTCTAGGGTTTTCGCCTTGTTTTCCACAGACTTACGAGCGACCGGGAACGTCCGTCACCTTCCGAATTTCGGCTGTCGAAAGCCGAAGGTCATTTCTCCAGATTCAGACTTATGAATTCCGTTTCGTAGACAGAAGATGCCGGCTTTCCTCGGGCAACGCGGTACATGGCTCGACCGCCGCCGAGGAATAGACCCAAAAGAATTGCAGCAGCTGATCCGACAATCACCAGTTCGGCGATGCCCAGAAGGAGTTTGCCGGTCTTGTTGACTTCGGATTCGGTCGGCTGAGGGATCGAGACCAGCTCTTCCTGGAAATGGACCGACTCAAGCAGCTTGTGGCTTTCGTCGGGAATGGCGTCGCCGCTGACGAGAATAACGAGTGGTCCGCTGCGGCGCACCTCCAGCGACGCCTGATCGGAATCGGCGAGCGGCTTGGGAAACGCGGGCTGCGCATGCGCGCCGGCTTTGATGTAGTCGCGAATCTTTGTTTCCTGCGCGGCGGCCATCTGCGGTGTGGGGTAGTCGATAATGGTCAGCGTGGCGGGATTGGAGGACAGCGAGTAGTTGGCAGTTACCGCCTCAGCGCCGCGGTCGAAGCCGACAAGCTCGGGCGGAAGCACGCCTCCGGCCCCTGCGTAGCCACCGGACCCCAATGCATAGTGCGTGGTTTGCTTGTCGAGTGAGGCCCGCGGCAGGTTGGCCAGAATTGGCGGCGCAATGGTCTTGTTGCCCTCCGCGATGGGCAGGTGCTTCGCTAGCTCGCGCAGTTCGGCAGCGGACATAGGTCCGATGTTCGAGAAAGTAGCGTCGACTACCGTGGTGCCTTGCCAAAAGAGCACGCGGTTATGGTTCGAGGTTGCACCAGTTCCTATATCTTCCTGCGGCCAGCCATTCTGGCGGTAGAAGGTGTAGGCGCCGTAAGAGCCGCTGGAGTCGAAAAAGCTTAGCGCATGCACGGTGAGCGTTTCGCCATCGCGCTTATACGAGGCGAGCGCAGCGTGAGTGAAGCCGTACTCCTGGAGGGTGGATGTGCTGGCGCTGTCGACCTGTGCTGGGTCTATGACGATCTTGGCCGGTTCGGCGGCGATCCATCCAGCGAATGCATCGGGCAGCAGCGGCTTGGGCGGTGGAGGTAACTCAACTTTCACCGGAGCAGACTTTGGGGGAGCAGCTTGCGCAGTCGCGTGAGCACAGCTCGGCGAGAGGGCTGCCGAACAAACCAGGATGGCGATCCAGCGCTGCAAGATTCCCGCTCCAATGACAAGACTACTACTTAAAGGCTCAAGCCAACGGCCTCGGCGGGAAGACAGGTCTGCTGTAGCTCTCGGAGATTCCCATGGCAGAGGCCGGTGTAGCGTCCTGGCTTCAACGGCCATCCTACGATTCTCCTCGCCTTACTCATTGGACACTGGCAGGGATAGAAAGGTTCCTGTCTCAGGTTCTCAAGGATGTCAGCTGCTGCGACCCCAGGTTTCAGTCGGAGTTTAGGGAGCCGGTGGGTAGAGTATGTTTCCTAGCGCCTGGTAACGGCCGCCATAGAAAATCAGCGCGTACTCGCGTGTTCCTGTGCTAAGCGGCCCTCCAAGGCAGATGCTCGCCAACACGGCGTAGAAGAACGCAACCACTCCAAAGAAGACCTGGATCGCAATGCCGGCGGCTGCGGCTCCGCCCGTTGCGTCGGCAAAGGCCGAGTGGATTCCGTACTCCATCGCGCCTAATGAACCGGCCACGGCAAGCCCTGGAATGATCAACACGATGAACACAGCGATCATTGCAATTGTCGGCAGCACCAAGCGCAGCAGCGCATACGCAATGAACTGCCTTTTCTCGGCGATGATGCGAGCCCACACTTGCGACCACGCTTCGCCGGCTGTTGCATCTTCCAGCGCGAAATGCGGCAGCATCCAATCGCGCAAAATCAGGTCGGTCACAATTCCAGCCAGCGCGAGCAGAATGATGATCGGAATCAAGGGGAGAACGAGCGACAGCAGCAGGCCGAAAGGGAAAGGCCCGCCGCGTTGGGTGTCGTGAAACAGCCGCACGAACCCGGCTGCGAACGGCAACGCGATCAGCACCACGAGCAGCAAAAAGGAAAATCCAACCACTATGTTCAGCCAGAAGAAGCGCATTGCCTGCGCGCCATAGAGCCACCAACCCGGCCGAATCTCCTTCGTGTTGTGGATCAGGCAATGAAAAAAGGCAAACCGCAGTCGAGTGATCAGATAGAAAATCACAATCGACAAAAAAATCGCGAGCAGCACCGCTGCCACAATCGCAGCGACCTCGACTGGTGGAAGGTTGAATGGCGCATTGATCATCGGTCCGTGTTCCGACGAATGGGTGTGGTGCGCTGACGAATGGAAGTTGTTCCCAAGACCTTCCGTGACGATCGCGACCAGGCCAAGCTTCAGAAAGGTTCCCCAACGGAATGGCCTGAAGAGGAACTCCCTGGTGCGTTGAATGGCAGCCGAAACGGCATCTACTGCAGAAATGGCTTGCATGAAGGCCTTTCCACGACGGGACAGCGTACCACAGGATTACGCATTTTGGATGCTGCTGGTTCCCGCGGCGAATCAGCTGCGGCGCTTGGCGGCGGCGGTCAGCGCCGGTCTACCCCGCCGGCTTTCATCGCAGCATCGATTGCATTGATGCGCTTCATTGCCTCGGTGAGCCCGAGGCGTTCGGTGGAGCGTAACAGAACGACGGCATCGATCTTGCGGCCTTGGCGAAGCAAAGAGCGAATCGAAGCCTCGTCCGCTAAAGGAACTCCGCTGGCAGTCGCGGCGGAGACGGACGGCAGGCTCTGCGCGCCGGGGTTGAGGAACGCGAGGATTGCCTCGCGCATGCGGGCATGGCGGTCCTCGCCATTGGTGTAGGCATACGCCATGGGGACAGAACCCTGCGCGGTGAGGATCGAAAGGCGATATGTTGCCCCGCCGTCTTCGCTCGACAACGCTTCGACTCCGATGCCAGTGATGTCGTCGAAGGGAATTTCGCCGGAGTCGACCTTGAGGAACTTGCGTCCATTCCAGAGAACAGTTCTTCGCACGGAATCAAAAACAAAGGTGGTGCTGACCGCTGTACTCGCCGCGAGGAGGAGAAAGACGCCAGTGCCGACAAACTTTAGCAGTTTGGCCTCCATGATCGCAAACCATGCAAACGCCAATGCTACAAGGCTGAATGGAATCGAGAGCCACAGGAGGCTGTCTTTGCAGACCAGTTCTGTCGGCGATTGGCGCGCGATGTGCATGGTGCGACCTTGGAAAACTATCGCATGAAATTCGGATTTTCAGGAATGCGCGGTCACTCTTTGGTCATAGGCGGCCCACCATGCATCGAAGGCGGCGAGGGCGCGGTCGCACTGGATGCGATGGCGCTCTTTTTTGTCCCGGACCTTCTTGCGCGTCTCTTCGTCGAGAGGCTCGAGCAGGTCGAAGGTGATGTTGGCGGGCTGGAAGTCTTTGGCGTCGGCGTGGGTGATGTAGTGGACCAATGAACCGAGAGCGGTGGTACGTGGAATGGGAGTAGGTTCTTCGCCGCGTACAAGCTCTGCCGCGTAAAGACCGGCGAGAAGGCCAGTCGCGATGGATTCTGTGTAGCCTTCGACGCCGGAGAGCTGGCCGGCGAAGAGGATCGTACGCGGTTCAATCTTCAGGCGCAATGTTTCATCGAGCAACGCGGGAGCGCAGATGTAGGTGTTGCGGTGAATCTGGCCGTAGCGCAGGAATCGTGCGTTTTCAAGTCCAGGAATGAGACGCAGGACGCGGGCCTGGTCGCCCCACTTCAAATGATTTTGGAATCCGACGAGGTTGTAGCTATCGGCACGCAGGTTTTCTTTGCGAAGTTGGACCACGGCCCACGGAGTCTGGCCGGTGCGTGGATCGCGCAGGCCCACTGGCTTCATGGGTCCGAAGCGCAAGGTGTCCCGGCCTCGGCGGGCAAGAATTTCGATGGGCAGGCAGCCTTCGAAGTAGTCGAGCTTTTCCCAGTCTTTCGATTCGGCGGCTTCGGCGGCGAGCAGTGCGTCGAGGAAGCGGTCGTATTCCTCGCGATTGATCGGGCAGTTGATGTAGTCGGCTGTGCCCTTGTCCCAGCGAGCGGCAAAGTAGACACGCTCCATGTCGATGGTCTCGGCATCGACGATGGGTGAGATGGAATCGTAGAAGGCAAGATGTTCTGCGCCGGTGATGCGCTGAATTTCTGCACTGAGCGCGGAGGAAGTAAGCGGCCCCGTCGCAATGATCGTGCACTTCGCGCCGTCCTCGTTTTGGACGAGAGTTGTGACCTCACGCCGGAAAACGCGAATGTTGGGCTCGGCGGCAATGGCTGCGGCGATGCGGCGGGAGAACTCGACACGATCGACGGCGAGCGCGTGGCCTGCGGGCACGGCAGTTTCATCGGCAATTCGCAAAAGAGCGGAACCTGCGCGACGCATCTCCTGTTTCAGAAGCCAGGGCGCAGTGTTGGGCGATTCGCTTTTGAGCGAGTTGGAACAGACCAACTCGCCAAAATCTACGGTCTGGTGCGCGGGGGTGAGGCGCGGCTGGCCATCGATCATGGCGCGCATCTCGTAGAGGTCCACCTGGCAGCCGTGGCGCGCCGCGGTCAGCGCGGCCTCGGGCCCGGCAAGACCTCCGCCAATGACTCGTAGTTTCAATGCGAGCGGTCTTTCATTTGGAGCCGTTCCAGTCCGGCGTCGCGGGCTGTATTGCCGCTCCTACTTCGGCATCGACTCCGGCCAACTTCAAGAGTGCGTCGCCAGTCATGCGTACATTGCGCCAGGTGTCCAGGAACTCGGCGCCCATGGCCCGATAAAAGTCGATGGCAGGAGTGTTCCAATCGAGGACTTCCCACTGGAGACGCTGGCATGCTTTCTCGACCGCGATGGCGGCGACTCGTTGCAGCAGAGCCTTGCCGATGCCCAGGCCGCGATATTCGGGAGGGACAAAGAGGTCTTCGAGGTAGAGTCCCGGTCGACCAAGCCACGTTGAATAATTGAAGAAATAGAGGGCGAAGCCTGCGGGTACGTTGTCGGCTTCCGCTATCAGGCAGAAATAGAAGGGGTTTGGGCCGAAACCATCGCGAAGCAAGTCGGCTTCGGTAGCGGTAACCGCGTCCGGTTCCCGTTCATAGGCGGCGAGGGCCTGAATGAACGCTAGAATCTGTGGAACATCCTCCGCAGTTGCTGGCCGGATCGTTATTGCCATGCATCCATTGTAGGGTGTGATGTGGGCCACAATTGCCGCTGTAGGTCGGACACTACATTGGAAAGGAAACGCAAGCGCGCAAGCTCCCTGCGGGTTTCACTGAAACACTTGGCGAGGTCTCAGGGCGCCAATGTTGGGAGCAGAATGAGGCGATGTGGAGGCTGAAGGAAGGCTTCCGCGGCGGATGGCCTTGTCTTCGATAGTCCATTGGATTTAACTTGGGTCCTGCCAAGAGAAGTAGGCGTCCGTCTGGGCCCTAACAAGTCAGTGACGGCTTCGGCGGGCGTTCAGCGTGCTGTATGCTTGCCGTTTGTCCCCTGTGTGCGAATGCGGTAACAGCAGCTTTGGTGCGACGTAAATCGTCGAGATCGAAATTTAGTTGATGGAGTCCGCGCGTGGCGACATTCGCTCGAGCTCCCAAGGAGAAGAAAATGAAACGCAACATTTCACTTTTGCTGGGCGTGCTGACATTCGCCCTTGTTCCTTTAGTTGCGCAGCAGCCGGCTGCGGCACCGAACGGCGTTCCAACGGGAAAAGTGCATGGTCATGTGACGAACCCGACCGGCGCGCCCCAGAATGGCGGCACGGTTTCACTGGTTGAAACCACACGTGCGGCTTCGGGGCCCGGACTCTCGGCAACGACGGAAGATCGGGGAATTCTGACTGTCGACGCAAACGGCGATTTTAGCGGCGAGGTGCCTGCCGGCTCCTACACCGTCATTTACCGATCGCCCGGAATGGAAAAGGACAAGCAGGCAGACATGCTTGCAAACATCAAGGTTGTCGCAGGCCAGGACGTGGCCGCAGACATTGACATGTCGCGCCCGGATTACATCGAGAAGCTACCGGAAGACCAGAAGAAGCAACTGGAGGAACTCCGCAAAAAGAACCAGGACGCGCTGAAGGCCAATGAGGTGATCAAGAACCTCAACGCCGATCTCAAGGTTGTGGCCCAGGATCTGAAAGATGCGGACGGTGCGCATGCTGCGGCCGCACAGCAGCTGGGTGCAACCGCCGCGAGGGCCGACGTGGACGCAAAGACCACGGAGATCAAGACGGCAAAGTACACAGACATTGAAACGTTGATGAAGAAGGACACGGAAATGAGGCCGACGGAGCCAGTCCTCTGGTCCTATCTGGGACAGGCAGAGTCTGGGCTCAAGAAATACGACGATGCGGAGACTGCTTACAAAAAGGCTTTGGAAGTGGATGCCACAGCGAAGAAGCCGAATCCCGCGATCGAGGGCATGGCGAATGCCGGTCTGGGCGAGATTTACGCGCGCTCAGGGAAGGTGCCCGAAGCGAATGCCGCCTATGACGCGGCTGCCAAGGCCAATCCGACGGCGGCCGAAACGTATCTACGCAACCAGGCAGTGATTTTCTTCCAGGCCGGTAATGCCGATGCGCAGGTGGCGGCCGCAGAAATGGCCCTTAAAAACGACCCGAACGACGCCCTCGTGTACTACCTCAAAGGGCAGGGGCTCGTATCAAAGGCCACTGTCGATCCGAAGACACAGCGGATTGTTTTGCCGGAGGGGTGTGCCGAGGCGTACCAGAAATACCTCGACCTGGCTCCAACAGGTCCCTACGCGGCCGAGGTGCAGGCAATCCTTGCGCAAGCCGGTCAGAAGATCAACTCCACCTACAAGGCGGGCAAGAAATAGTCTGGTGTTGCATCCAGAGAAATGGGCGTCTCCGCAGGTTGGAGGCGCTCATTTTGTTTGCAGGCGAGATTTGTTGAAGGATCCGCGACACCTGCCCACGGCCACTCCCATCTACAATCCATGGCATGAGTCCGGAGTTGCTGAGCTATTCGGAAGCCGCCACAATCGTCGCTTCGTTTGAGCGGAGATTGAGCCGGTCCGGCCTTGTGGTGGAGCGAGTCGGGCTCTTAAACTCGACGGGCCGCGTGCTGGCCGAATCGATCGTGGCCGATCAGGACCAGCCGGCCTTCGCTCGTTCAACGCGGGATGGCTTTGCATGCCGGGCGGCCGAGGCTTCGGCGCATGGCTTCTTGCCGGTTGCCGGTGCGACACATGCCGGGGAAGCCCCCGCCGGGCCGTTACCGGTCGGTGCTGTGTGGGAGATCATGACCGGCGCTCCTGTGCCTGCAGGCGCGGATGCCGTAGTGATGATCGAGCATGTGCAGCGGGAGGCCGAGCGGGTCCGCTTGCTTCCGAAGCGGTCGATTGCGGCTGGAGACAACGTCGTGGTGCAAGGCGCACAGGCTCGTCAAGGTGACGAGCTGGTTTCAACAGGAGCCGTAGTCGGTTCGGCGCAAATTGCGCTTGCTGCCGCATGCGGATTTGCGGAGCTTGCGGTCTACAAACGGCCACGCGTGGCGATCCTGACGACCGGGGACGAACTAGTTCCGGTGGACCAGGAAACCGGTCCGGGGCAGATTCGCAATTCGAATGCGCCGATGCTGGCTGCGCTGGTAGCGGCGGCGGGTGGCGAGCCTCGTGTGTTGCCCACGGCCGCCGATACGGCGGAGGCCCTGGACGCTGCGCTGCGCGATGCGATGGATGCGGATCTGCTTTTGATCTCGGGTGGCGTTTCGGCAGGCAAGTTCGACTTGGTTGAGTCGGCCCTGGCGCGCATGGGCGCCAACTTTCATTTCACCGGAGTGCGCATTCAGCCGGGCAAGCCGCTAGTCTTCGGAGAGGTGCCGCGCAGAAAAGAAAGGCCGCTGCCGTTTTTTGGGTTACCAGGGAATCCGATCTCATCGGCAGCTACGTTTCTGTTGTTTGCGGCGCCTGTGTTGGCGGCGTTGGCGGGCGCGACGGAGGTTGGGCCTCGGTTTGTCTCGGCGCTGCTCTCGCGAGCCACGGATCGAAACGCGAAACGCGGGCTTGCGCGCTTTTTGCCGGGACTGTGCGCTTTCAATCCAGAGGGCGGTGGGCTTCCGCAGGTGGCTACGGTTCCCTGGCACGGAAGCGGCGACTTGCCGGCATTTGCGCGGTCGAATTGCTTCGTCGTTGTTCCGGAAGACGCGATCTGTCTCGATGCTGGAACGATGGCCCGAATACTGATGTTGTAAGGTGCTTGTGATGACCGATTCCGGAAAGCCGATCCTTTCACATTTCGACAAATCCGGGAACGCAGCCATGGTCGACGTGAGCGCCAAGCAGGCCACGCGGCGGACGGCCTCTGCTTCCGCGTTTGTGGAGTTGTCGGCAGCGGTGTTGGCTGCGCTGCCTGCGAATCCCAAGGGCAATCCGCTGGAGGTTGCGCGGATTGCTGGGATTCAGGCGGCGAAGCGTACGTCCGAATTGATTCCCATGTGCCATCCGCTCGCGCTGACGCATGTGGACGTGCAGGCGGAGGTAATCGAGGGCGGGGTGCGTATCACAGCCACTGCGGCAACGGTGGGACCGACGGGCGTGGAGATGGAAGCTCTGACTGCTGCAGCCGTCGCCGCATTGACCGTCTACGACATGACCAAGGCGCTCGACAAGGGTGTTGTGATTCGCAACGTGCAGCTTGAGGCGAAGAGCGGTGGCAAGAGCGGCGAGTTTGTGCGTGCAGAATCGAGCGCGCCGGCGCCCTGATCTCGACTTACTTGCGGATTTGCAGTCCGCGCGTCCGAGACCTATTGCCCCGAACCTGGACTTGCGCCTGCTGCCGGCGGAGCCGCGTGCTCGGGGTGGTCATGATCATGATCCGGAGGGGGTACGAACGGCCCGGGATCGAGGTGGCCGCGATGACAAGTGCCGCACGAGACTGGCGGTGGTGGTTGGCCATGGTCATCGATCTTGCCGATGTATTGCGTGTTGATTTCCTCAACCATTCTCACCATCAAGCGGGCGGTGGCTTTCTCAGGCTTGGAGTCGTCGGCGAAGTTGAGGCGCGGGCGCCCGTTGGGGCCAATGTTCTTTGGGTCGGCGGCATGGCAGGTGCTGCACTCGGTGCCGAGCGAGGCCTCCCACTTGTGCATCAATTCGTGGACCTGATCGCCAGTCATGGTTTTGGGCAGGACCTGCAGGTTGGTCGGCGCAGGCGCGGGACCGTGAGCATGTTCGTGGGCCGGGGGGCTACCGGCGGGTTGCTGGGCTGAGAGACTTGTGGCGACGGAAAAAACCAGGGCCAGCGCGGCTGCAAGGCAAAGGGAAGCGATCTTCACGCGGAGGATTCCTCGCTGATTGAGATGGAGTCGCAGAACCAATTCAAATTAACAGACGATGCTTGTTCGACGGAATCCTAGGTTAGATGGACTCGGCTGCCCGTTAATTTTCGTGAACCGGAGACGCAAGCGTGTTCCGGAAGAGCGAACCGAAGAGGCCAATCGACAGCATGCTTGATGCCGATGCGCACGGTGACGAGCACTTCCGGGATGCTGCAACCGTCGTCGCGAACCTGCAAAATAGAAGCGGCACTGGTGACGTCGAGGCCGTTGTGTGTTTTCCGCGTCAGGCCCAATGCCTGGCACAAACGACTCGGTCCAGTTGTAAGCAGACGGGGTGCTGCGCCCGCAGACAAGCCACGGTTTGCCGCCATCAGGTCAGCGCCAGCTACGGGTTCGAGGGCCCGCAGCAACACGCATCCCGCCAGACCCTCAGC
This sequence comes from uncultured Occallatibacter sp., assembly GCA_964487345.1. Taxonomy (GTDB): domain Bacteria; phylum Acidobacteriota; class Terriglobia; order Terriglobales; family Acidobacteriaceae; genus Telmatobacter. Next base: position 21,313 of record CAZAQN010000021.1, read on the forward strand.
CTCGCAACTGATGTTCATGCAAAAGTAGCGGCCGTAAATCGCATACACGTAGGCGTGGCCGGCAGATCCAAAGAGCACCTCGTTCCTCGGAGTGGGTCCGCGATGCGCATGCGCGGCCGGGTCGGGCGGGTCGTTATGTGGGCCGAGATAGGCCTCGACCTCGACGATTCTGCCCGCCATGACGCCGTCACCGCTTCGGTGCACCAGCAACTTTCCAAGCAAGCGGGGGCCGATAAGCTCGGGCGAGTCCTCAAAAAAACTGCGTGGCAGCAACCGGCCGGCGGGCGCTCTGCTTTCCCAGGTCTCAGAATCGAGATCTCCACCCCACGGACGAAGACCTGTCCGCGGGGACCTCGGACCTGGGGCACCCAGTGAGAAGGTCTGATCGGCCCTCTTTTGTTTTATTTGTGCGCCTTTTGCCATTCCTTCAGTTGCTTAAGCACTTCCTCTGCATGGCCTTCCGGCGTAACTTTGGGAAAGATGTGGATGAGGGTCTGGTCGGGTCCGATCAAAAACGTTGTGCGCTCGATACCCATCACCTTCTTGCCGTACATGTTCTTTTCCTTCATCACGCCAAACTGATTGCAAACTTTCTCGTCTACATCAGCAAGGAGTGTATAGGGAAGGTCGTATTTTGCGCGGAATTTGGCCTGGGCTTTGGGCGTGTCGCGCGAGATGCCGAGGACCACGGCGCCGGCCGCCTGCAGCTTCTTGAACGTATCGCGGAAACCGCAGGCTTCAATCGTGCAGCCAGGAGTATCGGCTCTGGGATAAAAGAAAAGAACAACGGGTTTGCCTCTAAAATCAGAGAGGCTTACTTTTTTCTCTTCGTCGGTTTCAAGCGTAAAATCGGCGACTTTGGAATTGAGTTCCATGGGGATTTCCCTCGTATGTCGAGTCAATTGTCCATCAACTTTCATTATGGCCGAGCGGAGCGCAGAGCGTCATTGCAAAGGAAAAGTGTTTTTTGGATCACGCCGACCCTGGCGGTTGCGCTCGGGCTGTTCGTCACGGCTGGCGCGAGCGCGCAATACCCCGGTCAGATCACGAAAAAGGACAAAGACGCGCCCGAGTTGCGTGCGGTGGCCGTACTGGAATGGACGGGAGATTTAAGCAAGCCGAAGACGAGCCGCCTCGTACCCATCACCGTGTTCGATGGGGAGCAATTGCAGGATGGCGGAGTTTATTTAGCGCGGCCGCAGCCGCTGGCGGTGGGCGCTGGTGTGGAGTACATGCTGCAGAAGAACGGCGCGAAGCTGGGGCTCTTCGATGTACAGAATGCGGGGCAGGAGCAGGGTTCGTGGGTCGGCTTTGGGACTTGGAAGCCAACACCGGTTGCTAAGCCCAAGCCCGCGCCGGTGATGGACCAGGGCAAAGTCGACGAGGAAGCGAGCGATAAGCCTACTCTGCACAGGAAGCATCCGGGAAACTCGCCGTCGAACGGCGGCGATTCGGGATCGAGCTCCGGTGGTCCGGCTCCCGCGCCTGACCCGGATCGGCCTACGTTACACAAGAAATCGTCAGATGACGACTCTGCGAACACCAATTCCAGCTCGACTCCGAGTTCTACATCGGGCTCGACTTCTGCTTCCGATCCAGACAGACCCACGCTGCACAAGGCTCCGAATGCGAGTCAGACTTCAGGCACGGATACCAGCAATTCTTCCGCTCCTGCATCCGATCCCGATCGGCCGCAGTTGAAGCGAGGCAAGCAGAAACAAGCAGCGGACGAGGGCTACGTCGAGTCCCTGAATACCACGGATCCTGACCGGCCTCACCTGATGCGCGGCAAGTCCACCGGCGGCGGACCAGAAGTGACGCCGACCTTGATGGGATTGCCGTCGGACATGGAGCAGGCCGTTGCTGTTTCCGATCCCAAAAACAGGCCCGAACATCCGTGGGACTATTCCTGGGCCGATCCCGCGGACGAAGTGAAGATGAAGGCCGCCCTCGAAGACATCGCCCGCACCGCATTGGGCATTCAGCCAAAACCGGCGCCCGCGCCGAAGAGGACAACGACTGCAAGAGCAAAGACGAAGCCGGTTTCTCCAGCGCCGCCGCCCCCGCTCGCCGACGAAGAGTTTCGCGTCTTTGAGCTGGCCTACGGATCAGGTGCGACGCTGGTACTGACGGCACACACCGATGGGGCTCAGGGCCAACAGAAGTACGTCACTTTGATTGCGCAGCCGGACCTGTACGGCAGCTTGCTCGTGCTCTTCAAGAGCGTGACCGATGGTGCGCATTTGGACGATACGCCAAGGATGCGCTTGGTTGACGCGGTGGATGCGTTGGCTGACAACCGTGGAGAGCTGCTGTTTGAATTGCGTGGGCAGACGCAGCGCCAATTCGCTCTCTATCGGGTGCTGCGCGGCACGGCGAAAGAGCTTTTCGTCACGGGCGGGGGTTCCTCGGCGGTAGCGGAGCGGGATTAATCGCCAGAGCTCTCGCCGGATTCCGATCGATCATAGCCTGGGCCAGGAGCCTCACAGCGGTCCTTGGGCGATGATTCGATTGATGATCGGCAATCGAGAAGGTTAATACAAGACGGAGCCTCCAGTTCAATCGCCGATGAGCTTTTCCTTTTGTGATAGGTGACTCCTGGGACAAAACAAACTCTCCATCAGGCAGGTATACTGGCGTTATCTCTTATAGAATTGAGACAGCAAGAGTGGGATTTGAACCACTTTTGAAGGACTTATCGAAGCATGGCGTCAGTTATCACCGCACCTTCCCCCGCCGGCACCGGCGAAGCACAATCCGGCTCCAATACAACGATGCTCGCGGCTGCAAGCTCAACGGGCCACAGCGTGGCCGCGCGCGATCTGGTGCGCATGGGCAAGGCTGCAACCGTGGGAGAGGGCGTCAACTGGGTCACGCTGACGACTATCATCCTTTTTCATGTAGGCGCGCTAGCAGCGTTCTTCTTCTTCAGCTGGCAGCGGCTCGCAGTGATGGTGATCTTGTACGTGCTGGCCATCAATGTCGGGATCGGCATGTGCTACCACCGCCTGCTGACGCATCGCGGTTACCAGACGCCAAAGTGGGTTGAGTACCTGATGAGCATCTGTGCCACTTTGTCGCTTGAGGGCGGCCCGATCTTCTGGGTGTCGACACATCGCGTGCATCACCAGCTCAGCGACCACGAAGGTGATCCGCACACCCCGCGCGAAGGCGGCTGGTGGGCGCACGCCGGCTGGCTGCTTTTCGGCAAGGCGCTGCATGCACAGACCGATGTGCTGGCGCGCTACTCGCCCGATCTAAGCAAGGACAAGTTCCACGTCTGGCTGAGCAAATATCATTGGCTGCCGCTGGTGGTGAGCGGGCTACTGTTGCTCGGTGGCGGGTGGTTGTGGGGCGGATGGGTCAACGGCGTTGCCATGGTGTTGTGGGGCGTTTTGCTGCGTGTGACTCTCGGACTGCACGCTACGTGGCTGGTCAATTCGGCGACTCACCTGTGGGGCAGCCGACGGTTTGAGACGCGCGATGACTCGCGCAACAGCTGGTGGGTGGCCCTCGTGTCGGGCGGCGAAGGCTGGCACAATAACCACCACGCGCACCCCGTTTCCGCGCGCCATGGCCTGCGGTGGTATGAGATCGACCCTAACTTCTACGGCATCTGGCTGATGTCAAAACTTGGATTGGCACGCAAGATTCGCGTGGCCAAGTACGATCCCGAAAATCCCAAGCCGGCTGGGCTTTGAGCTCGATCCGTTAGGTCAACAGATCGGCTACACCAGGCGCGCGCCCGCCATTTTTTCCAGGATTGCGATAGGGGCCGACTCTGGCGTGACCATCGCTGCGGGGTCGACGAGAAATGTCTGCTCCAGTGCGTATTGGCCGCCGAGCACGGCATGGGGCACAGTCTCGGTGTAGACCATCCAGCTTGAACCCGGCACAAACTCTACGTTTTCGCGGTTGCAGCTCGCCTGGAAGGCGCTGTCTTCCTTCATCGCGTTGTGCAGCTGCATCATGAACTCATCATAGGGAGTCCGCTTCCACTGCGGAACCAGGCTGGCTAGTCCGGAAGATTGCGCAAGCTGCTTGGCGATGCGAGTAGCCGTGCTATCGGGCTTCGGCGTCGCCAGCTTGCCCGGTGCAAAAACCTGGACCACCCTCGAAAAGGGATCGCCCACGACCCAATCGCGCGTACGCGTGGGATGAATATTGTGAAAGAAACGCAGAATCCGCCATCCGCGCGTGGGACGCGTTGGAAAAGCGTCGGTGTGCAACAGGTCGTTGCGCCGCCGCACCGGCAGGTCCCGGCCTTCTTCCTCGAGCGGACGGAAACTCGCATAATCCAGACGCCAACGTCGCTGATAGGGCGCCAAAAATCCAGCCAGAAAATTGTCGACGCTCGCGGAGTAGCGGCGCATCACGGCGTGCAGCTGTTCCAGATCAGCAGGTGTCGCCGTTTTTTTGTCGACCCCACTCAGCTGGTCGCGATCCGGCTTGTAGGCAATGTTCTTATGCAGGCGGCTGCCGGTTTGCTGCTGGCCTAAGAGGAATTGCAGGTCGGAAGCGGGAATCGGAATGGGCGTTTGTGGAAAGTAGAGGATGCCACCAGCTTCCAGATGCGCACACCACGCACCGGTCTGCTCGTTTGTTTGCGATGAGCCGTTTTGTAGGGCATCAAGCTGGATTGTCTGTATCGCCATGAAGGGGACCTAACTCCGAAGCCTGGCCCGTACCCACAGCGTGCCGAAGAAAGGAAGAGCGACGATCAGTACAATGAGCCCTGCAGGAAAGCCGACGTACAGATAGGTGTCTGCGTAGTTCACTGAATGGCGGCCGAGGCCGTTCCAGACCAGAAGCGATACGATGGCGAGAAATGTGCAGGCAAAAAAGGTGAAGAACGCAGCGGCGACGGAAAGCAGCAGGCTCTGGAAGAGGCTGAAGCCTTCCAGGTGAAAGCCAAGAAAGCTGCCGCCGGCGGTGCGCGAAGAGTGGGCTGTTTGCGACATCACTTTCGCGACCTCCCTCGTGTAGATAGAATACAGTTCGATGGCTAGCAATGTGCAAATCGAGTTGTGGCATGCGGAAAAGGTCGCAACTCAGTCGACCGCGGGGCAGGCTCCGAATGGAATTCGATTCGCGGCTTGGGGGGAGACGCGAGTTCCCGAGGCAGATTTAGAACATCTGGTCGGGGCTGTACCCGCCACCATGTCCGCAGCGCTCGCGAACCGCGCCTATTATTTTGTTCCTCTGGCCATCGCTGATACCGGCGAGACCATGGTTGCTCCGTCCTACTCGGTCGAGCTCGGGGATCGCGCGATCTGCCACCGCAACGCGGCTTTCGGGACGACCGAGGCTGTTTTCATATCGACACGGCTGGTTGAGGACCGCTTCGGCTTGGCCTTCGAATTCTTCATCAACGTGGCCCACAATTTCGTTGCGGTTGCGGGTGTGCCAGATACGTTTTCGTCATTAGTCTGGTCGCAGGCGGAGGCGCAGGTGCGCGGCGAATCGAGCCAAGATGCGTGGGAGACACGCCGACGGGCCCAGGACCCACGCAGCGGAAAGGCTATTGATGAGCGCGCGAGGAATAGCTTCTTCGAAGCGGCTTTTTCCGACGCGCTGGCGGTTTATATGCTTTCTCTTGCTGTTGATTTCGACTATCACGACTTGCGCGAGCGCGAATATCCGCTGCTGGCCGCGCCTGCCTTGGCCGAGCGCCTGCGTCATGTTGCGAATCTGTTCCCCGCTAATCATAATTACGAATTCCAGATTCACTATCGGCGTAAGGGATAGAAAACTCAGCGCTCCCCTTCTTCAGCCTGAATAAAGATTCGCGTGGATGAACTCATTGCGGAATTTGCCGGTGGGATCGTAGTGGCTGAGCGAAGTTTTGAACTCCGCGAGCCGAGCGTACTGCGTTTGGATGCGCGCGGGCGGGATCGTGAAGAGCTTGGCCCAATGCGGGCGCGGGCCGAAGGGCTCCAGTTGCGCTTCGATGAGGGGGAGGATCTGGCGGACCTCGGGCCACTCGGGTTTCCACGTGAAGTGAATAGCCATCGAGGGGCGCTGGTAGGCCGTGCTCATCCACAAATCGTCGGCAGCGATGGTGCGCAGCTCAGTGACAAAGAGGTGAGGCGTGATGCGATCCCGCAACTTCTCGACGGCGAGAATCGCTTCGTAGCCGCGCTCGCGCGGGACGAAATATTCGGTTTGCAACTCGCGGCCGCTCGAAGGTGTGAAGTTCATCTTGAAGTGCGGGAGCCGTTCGTACCAGGGGCCAGAAATCCCTTGCTGCTCCGTGCAGCTTTCCGCGGGGTGGCCGTCGATGGGATGAAGTTTCTCGGTGGCGAGTCTGGCGCCGAAGAATTCCGGTTGCCAATCGTTGGTGACACCGGGCACGAGGCGGCGCTTGATCCAAACTTGAGTTGCGCGATGATTCTGCCAGTCCGTAAACAGGCTGACGCTGTAGCCGCTGCCGAAGATCTCGTCGAGATGATGCTCCAGGTGGTCGAAAGAGAGATTGCGATAGACGGATTGGGCCACCTGATAAGTCGGCTGGAGATTGAGTGTGGCGCGCGTGACGATGCCCAGCGCGCCGAGGCCGACGACCGCGCCGAGGAATCGATCTCCATCCTTCGCGCGTGAGAGGTGAAGAATCTCGCCGCTGGCGTTCACAAGTTCGAGCGCTTCGACGGCTGTGGCAAGGTTGCCATTGTGAATACCCGAGCCGTGCGTGGCCGTGGCGATAGCGCCCGCGACCGAAATGTGCGGAAGAGAGGCCAGGTTATGCAGCGCGTAACCGCGCGCATCGATGACTGGCGCAAGCTGGCCGTATTTGATTCCTGCGCCAATGGTGACCGTGCGCGCCTTGTCGTCGATGTCGATTTGATCTAAGTGAGTGAGCGAAATCTGATTCTGGGTGCTGTCGGCGATGGTGTTGAACGAGTGGCGCGAACCGAGAGCGCGAAGTTTGGTACAGCTCTTGACCACCTCGCGTACTTCGTCCATGGACGCGGGAGTATGAACGTAATCGGTGCTGTAGGTGATGTTACCGGCCCAGTTTTCGCGTGGTGCGGGCTGCTGCTGGCTGGGAGATAACTTCGATAACATCGAGCCTGCCACTATCGCTCCTGAAGCTTTGAGGAACTCGCGTTTGTCCATTTCTGTTGATGACCTCGAACTAACTGGGACGGCATTGGCAAAAGCGCAATGTGCCCGCCTCCGGTGCAAAGAATCGTCAGGTTCATCACGACGAACATCGAGCCGTAGCGCCAACCCGACGCTTTCTCAACCCAGAATCCAGTCTTCCACTTTACAACCTTCCCGCAGATTACGCCGAACATGATGATGATCAGCCCCGCGGCAGCCCATTGCGTGAATACACCGAAAGCGAGGCCCAGCGCGCCCGCAACCTCGGATGCTCCGAGGAACATTGTGATGCTCATTCCAAGGCTTTCAGCCCGCTGGCGTGCCGATTTCAGATGGCTGACTCGGTAGTCCCAAAGACGAGGGCCAGCGTCAATCGAAGAAGAAGCAAACTCCAGTCCACATACTGTGTTGCGCTCAGGATCGAGAACCTAGCAGCCTCTCCTGAACCTGACTGCATTTAGATGCAGTACAGAAAGAACCGAGTCATGTGTCCAATACTTGTTACTGACGACGCGGATTCTTCCCGCGTCTATGCGCTTCAAGATAAGTTATCGCTTTTGTATCCTATGGCTGTTGGTAGCTCGTTGAGTAGTTCTCCAGTTCAGGTGGAGTTTTTGCCCCGTGTAATGTGCTTTTGTTTCAGCGACAAAGACACTCAGAGCAGGGGTTCTCTCTACCGCAGCCGAAGAACCGCTATGGCCCTACACACGACGAGGAGATCTTGATTATGGAAAAAGTGAAGAAAGCAGCGACACCGAAGAAAGCCCGCACGACCGCCTCAAAGGAAGCAGCCCCAAAAAAGAATAGAACGGCAAAATCGAACCTGACGCAGATGAGTAATGCTTCGCAAGAAGAGATTGCGCGCCTTGCTCATAAATACTGGGCCGAGCGTGGACATCAACACGGGCATCACGAAGAAGATTGGTACCGGGCAGAACAGGAACTACTGGGCAAAGCCAGCTGATTCGGGCTCACTGTCCGCTTGCGGCCAGTGTTACGCGCTCGCGTACGCCACGCGGCCCTCACTGATTGTCCAGCGGACTTTGCCCTGCATGGTCCAACCATCAAAGGGCGTGTTGTGCGCTTTGGAGCGAGTTTCTTTGGCGCGATAGATCCACTCGGCTTTTGGGTCGAAGACCACGACATCGGCGAAGCTGCCAACGGCGAGTGTGCCGCGGCCTTTCAATCCAAGCAGAGCCGCGGGCTGCGCGCTCAGCAGACTCAACACGCGGCCGAGCGGCAACTTCCACTCCTTGTGCAACCAGAGCAGGCAGAGCCCCAGTGCGGTTTCAAGGCCCGTGATGCCGTTCGGCGCGTTCTCAAACTCCACTTCTTTTTCGTGCGTGGCGTGCGGCGCGTGATCGGTGGCGATGGCGTCAACGATGCCGTCGAGGATGCCTTCAATCATCGCGTCGCGATCGGCAGCCGAGCGCAGCGGCGGATTCATTTTGGCATTGGTGTTGTAGAAGCCCACGTGCTCTTCGGTAAGCAGGAAATGATGGGGCGCAACTTCGCAGGTCACGCGCAGTCCATTGCGGCGAGCCTGCCGGACGGCGGCCATTGCGCCCGCCGTTGACGTGTGCGCGACATGCAAATGGGAGCGCGCGTCGCGTAGCTCGGTCACGAGGCGGATATCGCGCTCGACGAGGCTGGATTCTGCTTCGGGCGGCATTCCGCGCAGTCCCAGTTTGAACGCCATCGGTCCGGCATTCATGCTTGCTCCCTGGGTCAACCGCGTATCTTCCGCATGTTGAATCACACTGAGGCCCACGCGGGCCGCTGCTGTCAGTGTTTCGCGCATCACGCTGTCTTTTAGGATGGGATGACCGTCGTCGGTCACGGCAACGGCTCCCGCGGACTTGAGCGCGGCAAAATCGTTAATGGACTCGCCCTTCGATCCGCGGGTTGCAGCCGCGATGGGATAGACGCGCACGTGCGCACCTCGCTCCGGGGCAAGCATCCAACGCGTGACCTCGGCCGAGTCATTCACGGGCGAGGTGTTCGGCATCGCAGCGACGGCGGTAAAGCCTCCCGCGGCGGCGGCAGCAGTTCCGGTGGCGATGGTCTCTTTATAGCCTTGGCCTGGCTCGCGCAAGTGAACGTGAATGTCGATGAGGCCCGGTGCGACGGTGAGGCCGGCGGCGTCGAGAGATTCTGTGCCGTTGGTTGGTTTCAGTTTGCCTGCGGCTGCGATTTCAGCTACGCGGCCGTCCTTGAGCAAGATGTCGCGATGGCCGTCAACGCCCGCAGCAGGATCGATCAGGTGGCCGTTGCGAATCAGAAGAGCGCTCATGCGCAACCTGCTTTCGTGGAGCTATCTGCGAGCGCGCGCTCCACCACAGCCATACGGATAGCGACGCCATGCCGCACTTGTTCGAGGATGACGGATTGCGAACCATCAGCCACACCCGCCGTCAGCTCAAGCCCACGAATGATGGGGCCCGGATGCATGACCAACGCGGAAGGCGCATGGGCTGCGAGGCGCTGGCCGGTGAGTTGATAGCTGGCCTTGTATTGCTCGAGGTCGATCTGCTGCCCGGCGAGTCGCTCCGCCTGAATGCGCAACATCATCACGACCTGCGACTGCTGTAGCGCCGCGTCAAAATCGCGCTCAATCGAAATGCCGGGCCCTGCTCCGGTTGCGAGCTCAGGCAGGAATTGTGCCGGGCCACAGAGCACCACGCGCGCACCTAATCTTGGGAGAAGCAGCATGTTCGAGCGGGCTACCCGGCTGTGCAGAATGTCACCGGTGATGGTGACCGTAACTCCCGCAAGTGTGTCCGCGCTGATGGCTTCAATTCTCGGATGCAGATGCGCAAGAATTGTGCGCAGATCGAGCAGAGCTTGGGTCGGGTGCTCATGCATGCCGTCGCCTGCGTTGAGTACTGGAAGGCGAGTTGCCTCCTCGAGCAGCCACGGAGCGCCGGAAGAATTATGGCGCAGAATGATGGTCTCGGCTCCGAGGGCGCGCAGCGTCAGGCCGGTGTCTTTGAGCGTCTCGCCTTTTTCAATACTCGACGAAAGATTTGAAACCAACGTTGTGTCGGCCCCGAGGCCCTTTGCAGCCAGCTCAAAGCTGGTGCGGGTGCGGGTGGAGGACTCGTAAAACAAGAGGGCCACGCGGCGCTTGAGAAGGATGCGGTCGCGCAGCAGCGGATCTAGATTTTCGAGCAGCGAAGCACGAGCGAGCAGATGGCTTACTGCCTCGAGAGTGAGATCCTGCACCGAAAGCAACGAGCCCGGATTGTAAGGGAAAGGCGAAGCGGGAACCGGCGGGGGATGAAGGTGGCGGCGGACGGGTGGCGCGGTTGCGGCTGCGGTCATAGAGTCTTCACTCGCAACTCCTGTGGAGCGGCGCAGGACCGGCGCCGGCTGACGAGAAATCTAATCTGTACGTTCGACAAGCAAAACCTGCTCGTCGTTATCGACCTCGTGGAACTTCACTTCGATAATCTCGCGGTTGCTCGTGGGAACATGTTTGCCGACATAGGTGGCCTCGATGGGCAGCTCTCGGTGGCCGCGGTCGATCAATACGGCAAGTTGCACGCGACGCGGACGGCCATGATCGAAGAGAGCGTCAAGCGCGGCGCGGATGGTGCGGCCCGTGTAAAGTACATCATCGCAGAGCACCACATCGCGTCCTGCCACGTCGAAGCCGATGGCTCCGGGAGTGACCACGGGACGAATGCCGGCGGTCGACAGGTCGTCACGGTAGAACTGAATGTCGAGTGTGCCTGTATCCACTGGCCGCTTTTCAATGCCGGCGATGAGCTTGGCCAGCCGTTCCGCCAGCGGAACTCCGCGCCGCTTAATACCGATCAAGGCCAGATCTTCACTGCCGTTGCTTTTTTCGACAATTTGATGGGCAAGGCGAACCAAAGTACGTTCAATTTCAGAGGCTGACATCAGCCTGCCCTTGGTGCGCAGGCTTGGGTGGTTTGGCTCTTCGCTCATGGATTCTCTCTCGCCGGATGATACGAGGCTTGGCTCGATGCGGCAAGTTGTGGAGAAGTGGAACCAAGAGCTGCCACATCCAAAGCTTGAAATCGAAGCGGACGGGTTGCAGCGATATCTAAACCTGCGGCCGTCGTGTGCGAACGAGCAGGCGCGCGCCTAATGCGCCACCGCCGGCCGCAAAGAAGAGGAGGAAGATGGAGTTGAACGCAAGGCTGAAGACCTCGATACCCGCGTGCCCCCAAGGAGACAACATCCACGCCTGCACCTGCGACCGCAGAGCCACCGCTTCTGCCGCGTCGGAGGGCTCTAATTCGGAGGCCCAGTTTTGGGTCATCTGCTGGCTCACTTCGACGCGGCTCTTCCACTCGGTATCGATCTGACTGGACTGATGGAGTACAAATCGTTCTACAAACAACACACCACCGCTGATAGTGAAGGCCAGCCAGGCAGCTAACAGTCCGGTAACGAGGCCGATGCGAGCTCCTGCGCCCGTTGTGATCCAAGCCGGGGCCTGACCGCGCACATAAAGTGCCACGGCCCAGGCGGCCGCTGCTGCCATCCAGAACAGGCCAAAGAAGCCCACCGGAGAAAGTCCGCTAGAAAGCAATCCCGCCGGCACCGCGAGCAACAGCGCTGCACGCATGGCTGGCTTCCAATCCACCATGCTCGCGTCGCGCACCGCTTCTGTCCATCGCTCTGCCGGCACCTGGCCATCGGCCGAGTCTGGCGCGTAGACCAGCTGCGGCAATCCACACGTGGGGCAGAAGCAATTCTCAGCCAGTACGGCTTGATGGCAGCGCTTGCAAGTGATTTCCATACTTCCGAACACCTAGGACGATTTTATGCTTCGGAAACAGAATATGGTCATTCAATCGTATTTCCGTAACGGACAACTGGAGTCCGACTGCGATACCGTGTTTGCGGCGCGGTCAACAAAGAAACGGGTTATTTCTTTTGTCCAGTCGGGCTGTTTTCGTGGGCGAGCTTCGCAGCGACGATTTCTTCGGCTGCCGTCACGACTTCTTCCAGAGATAAGTTCGTCGAGTCCAGCAGAACTGCGTCGGGAGCGGGTTTCAAGGGCGAGTCCGCGCGGTTTCTATCCCGTTCGTCGCGTGCATGCAGGTCGCGGATGACATCTTCCGGCTGAACTGCCGGTTTCTCGCCGAGCTGATCGAAACGGCGCATTCCGCGCACCTCGGGAGCGGCATCCAGGAATATCTTTGCGTCTGCATGCGGAAAGACCACGGTGCCAATGTCACGCCCCTCCATCACAACGCCGCCCCCGGCGCCCATTTCCTGCTGGAGGCGAACCATCCAGGCGCGAATTACCGGAAAGACACTCACGCGCGACGCACCGTCGGTCACGGTCTGATTTCGGATCAAGCCAGTGACGTCTTCGTCGTCGAGCAGAACTCGATTTTCATCGTCGCCTGCCTCGAGACGGATCTGCGTGATGCCGGCCAGTTCTTCCAGGCCTGAGCTTTCGTCCAAAGGCAGATGCTGCCGAAGGGCCTTGAGGGCGAAGGCGCGGTACATGGCGCCGGTTTCGAGATTGAGCAGCCCAAAATGCCGCGCGAGATGACGCGCTACCGTACTCTTACCCGCCCCTGCGGGTCCATCGATAGCGACGATAATCTTCCGAGCCGGATTTACGGGGTGCGATAGGCTCTCAACCGCGCTCATCCGCGCTTTTTCGTCCCTTTATCGGGACGAGCGGTGAAACCAAAGCGCTTGCTATTTCCCGCCTTGGCCCCAGCAGCTAGCGCGGGCTTACGGTTTCCACGTGTTCCGCGAGCATCGATCCTGGAATCAATTCGGGAATCCTTACGAGCAAGACTCGTCTTGCGCTTGATAGCCGCGGGCTTCGCAGAGGTCTTGGCGATCTTGGCATGGCCGTTGCGCTTGGTCCAGGCTGGCGCCGCGGATTTTCCATTTCTCTTTGCGCTCCCATTTCCGTTGGAGTGCGTGCCGTTGGGGCGCGCTGCGGTCCCATTCGATCGAGCGGGACCGGCGAGCTTTTTCGCTGGAGAATGGCCGTTCGTTTTGCCGTTGGAGGTTTTGTGCCCATTCTGGCTCCAACGAGCGTCTCGCGCGGTCCGTGATCCATTCGCAACGTGTGACCCATTCGTCGGGCGCGATCCGTTTGAAGGACGAGATCCATTCGAGGCGCGGGAAGCAGAAGGCCGTGCGTCAGCGCCGCGTCGAACGATTCGCGACCCGTTAACGGATTGTCCTGGCCTGCTCAGAGCGCCCGGCTTGCGGCTCCGGGTGTGGGGAGCGGGCCGGCTGAAATGTGTGCGAGGCGCGGTGGGCTTGCTCGCCTGGGGCTTGTCCACTTGGATAGAGGGAGGCGCCGGTGCCTGGGGAACTTGCGCCTCAGGCGCCTTGGGCGCGAGAGCCGGTACCGGCGAACTAAATGCAGGCGAAGTCGGGAACGGCAGTTCCGTGCGAGTTTCCTCGCGATCGCTACCGCGCAGTTCACTGTTTCGCATGTAGTACATGGAGACAGGAATCGTAGTGTTTGTGTATACGATGGGCGCAGGAGCGAACTCCGGCAATGTGCCTGCCACATAGAAGTGAGGCGCGTGTCCCATTGAGATGGTATGGACCTGGCGTGTGGCTACCAGCCCGCGTAGCACCTCGCGTACTTTGCTCCGCGCGGTTAACGGGACAAGAAAGAGCTCGACTTCTTCCATGCTCGCGGCGATCACAGCCTGGAGATAAATCGAGGCAAGTACAGAAATCGCAGTCACCTGGGATGTCGATGCGCCCTCGGCGATAGCCTTCTGATACCTCGTGCGAAGCAGTTGCCACCTGGCCGGCTGGCCTGAGGCTGAAATCGTGGGAATGATGCGAAGCTGCTGCCACAGCTCGGTAATGGCGCGCACCACGGCCGCTTCCGTGACCTCGCGGCCCAGCGCATGTTTCAGCTGAGAAATGGTCAAGTCATTTGCTTCAAGGAATTTGTAGGCTTGCACCGCCAATTGCGACACGGCTCGCGAGCCGGTGAGCTGGGGGTTGCGCCGCCAGTCGCGGTCGCCGCGCAGAGCATAGACGTAAGGCAAAACCCAGCTGGCTACCACAAAATCCGGCTGCTCGCCGGGTTGGCCTCCGAGGTTCAGTCTGACTGCAACTCCTTCATTTTCAAGGCGAATCAGCAGTTCCTCGGCACCCGCAATTTGACGTGGATCCGGGGCGGCATCGCGTCGCCCTCCAATCGCCTCAACAAAGGAAGGCGCAATCGAGGAAATGAACTGCTTCCGGGGCAAAAAAAGGCAAAGTCCGGTCTCTTCAATCCAAGTCCGGGCATCCTCGAAAGTAAGTGTTCCAACACCGTTGTGGCGCATCCGTTCGGCGCGCGCAGCTTCTAATTGTTCCGCTGTCAAAGAAAAATCCTCGCTTCCAGGCTCGTGCTGGCCCCGATGGCCACCCTCTCTGGAGAGAGTGATCCCTAAATCGATTCTAAATCCGAACTAGATGCGATGGAAAGCCCGCTGAATATCCTTCCAGGAATAGAGCAATGCTATTGGACGTCCATGGGGGCAACTTGTTGGGTGTTCAGTCTTTGAAAGCTCCAACAATAGCCATTCCATACGTGCGGGGTCAAGGGGCGTGTTGATCTTGATTGCGGAGTGGCAGGCGATGGAAGCGGCAATTCTCGTGCGAAGCGCGGTAAGAGGCTGATTCTGCGGACGTTCATCCGCGCCCGATTGTTCGATCATTTCTGTCAGGGCTCGTTCCAGCTCAGCACCCTCCAAACCAACCGGAGCTGCTTTAATTGCAAGTGTTTGCGGACCAAAGGGCTCGACCTCGAAGCCGTTTTGCTCCAGCTCGTCGGCAATTTGGGAAAAGACCACGATTTGCCATGGTTGCAGCTCCAGAAGCATCGGCATGAGCATTCGTTGCCGCTGGACTTTTTCAACTTGACGGTCGCGCAAAATCCTTTCGAAGAGCACTCGCTCGTGGGCGACGTGCTGGTCGATTATCCACAGGCCGTCCTCTCCGGTGGCCAGGATGAAAGACTCTCGCAATTGTCCGAGAGGGCGCAAGGAGCCGAGATGGTTCAGATTCGATGCAGCTCGCTCGGCTTCAACCTGCGCCGTTTCGAGAGCGCCATTGGTTGCATTCGCCGCAGAATCCGCAGCGCTTGATGAACAGCCATGGACAAGGGATTCACTCGCGGCTTCGAGGAGAATCGTCGCGGCAGTCGCCAGCAACTGCGGGCCGGCGCCACCGCTGCTTAAGGGTGCGGGATCGAAGGTGAATCTGCCGGGTTCCGGGGGCGGTATCTTCGGCGTGAGTTCGAAGGGCCTCGTAACGGCCGCGTCGGGTTCTAGACCCGCGGGTTCACTCACTGAAGACGGAACCGACGCACTTTCAGAAGAACCAGGTAACGGCGATAGGGCAGGCGGCATCAGGGAAGGGCTGGCAACGGCTGCAGAATCGAGCGCCGCCAGAAAACCAGCCGCCGGACGCGCCTGAATCAAAGAAGTCCGAATGCCATCCCGAACGAAATCATGAACAAGCGACTGCTGGCGAAAGCGGACTTCGGTCTTGGCTGGATGGACATTCACATCTACTTCTTCGGGAGGCATTTCGAGGAAAAGCAGTACGACAGGAAAGCTGGTCGGCGGAATGATGTTGCGATAGGCCTCGGTGATCGCGTGCAGCAGAAGACGATCTCGAATGAGGCGTTTGTTCACAAAGATGTAGATCGAATTGCGGTTCAGCTTCTGCAGTTCTGGTTTGGAATAGAAGCCAGTGATTCTGAGGGAGCCGGGATCGCGGGTTGGCTCGTCCGGATCCTTCTTCCACGGCGGCGGTTCCGGCAGACCGGCATGTTTCAGGGGAATTTCAGCAGCAATGGGAAGCAGCTGCGCAAGAGTGTCTTTTCCGAAGATCTGGTAAATCCGCTCGGCAGTCCGGGAAACGGGCGGAGCTGAAAGGAGCGTGTGGGAGGCCGAGAGAAGCTCGAAGTGCTTCTCCGGATGTGCGAGTGCGTAGTGCGTGACCAGCGCCGTCACATGCGCCAGCTCGGTTGATTCTGCGCGAAGGAATTTGCGTCGAGCCGGCGTGTTGAAGAAGAGATCCGCGACTGCGATTGTGGTTCCGCGCGGCAATGCGGCTTCATCCACGCGCAGAATCTTTCCGCCCGCAATCTCCAGGACAGTCCCCGCGGTCTCTTCTTCGGTCGCGGTTTCCCCTGCTTTTGTCTCTCCCGCTTTCGTTTCCAGGGTCACGCGGGCCACCGAGGCGATGGAAGGCAAGGCCTCGCCGCGGAAGCCGAGCGTGGCGATCGAAAGCAGGTCATTGGCGGTGCGCAGCTTGGAAGTGGCGTGGCGCTCGAACGCCAGCAACGCGTCGTCGCGGTTCATCCCATGGCCATCGTCGGCGACGCGAATCAGCCGGCGACCGCCCGCTTCGATTTCTATGCGAATACGAGAGGCGCCGGCATCGAGTGCGTTCTCCAGTAGCTCTTTCACCACCGACGCAGGCCGATCAACCACCTCGCCGGCAGCGATCTGGTTGGCCACCTGATCGGGAAGTACGTGGATGCGCCCCATAAGTACCTAGGGTAGCGCGTCGGGAGGAGAAGGATCTGAATGCTGCGTGCGAGGCCTACTGCCGGGTGGCGCAATCCCAATGCTCGTCAGCCTTCGCGACCCGACGCCGCATTCGGGTTGTGTTGAATGTAGCGATCTGTCAGATACTTGTCGGCGAGTTCCCAGTGGCCGGCTTACAACAGGTCCCGGTAGATGCCGTATACAACCATCTTGTTGGCTTGCAGCCTCGGGTCAGGACACCTGAACAAGGCGTCGATATTCTTCGACGGAACCACGGGTTCCTGCGCACGTTGTTCCTGCGTGAGGAAAACCGCAAGAAGGAAGAAGGCAGCCGCTCGTGCTTTTCGGGAAAACCATCTCTGTGAGAATGCAGCAAAGACATGGCCAATATAGGTCTCGTGGCCATCGGCACACAAGGAGCATCACTGGCGGCGACCAGGATCAAGAAAGGAAGGTGGGTCTCGAGCTTAGGGCGGCTCATAGGACAATCCGGCACGCGAGACAACTCCGCAGCCCGCGCCGCTATTTAATGGGTGATGTGCGCGGCCAAGTCTCTCACAACCGGGTAGCATTCGCAGGCCGCTTCTTCGAGTCCCTTGCGATTGAGCACTTGAATATTGCCACGCCGGTAGGCGATCAGCCCGCTCTTCTGCAGGCTGCCTGCAGCTGCAGAGACGCTGGTGCGCCGGATGCCGAGCATTTCGGAGAGAAACTCCTGCGTCAGATAAAATTTGTTGCTTTCAACTCTGTCTGCGACCATGAGCAGCCAACGGGCCAACCGTTCTTCAATCTCGTGGAGTCCATTGCAGGCCGCAAGCTGGCTCAGAATGAAGCCGTGACACTGCACGAATTGCAGGATGCGCCGGATCAGCGCTCCGGACGCGAACAAATCCTTTTGCAACTCCGCGTAACGGACTCGAAGCGCCGAGCCTTCCACCTGGATGAACGCTGTTGTGGGAGGACTTGCCGAGCCGAGCAGATTGATTGCCTCGACCAATCCTTCTCTACCGACCAGCCCCACCTCCGCGCCCGCTCCGTCGGCCATGAAGGTGACGATCGAGGCGATCCCTGTGGTCATGAAATGAGCGTATTCCGGTTGTTCTCCCGAACGGTAGAGTACTGTTCCGATGGGAAGTGAGACCGGCTCCATGCGCGCAAGAAGCGCTTTCCGCTGGGTTGCCGGCAGTGAATCGAGCAGCAAATTAGAAGGCTTATCCGCCATGAGCTGTGCCATCCTGCATCAGTTCGCAAGGAATAGCCGCCCAAAAATGTGGCGAGGAAAATTGCGCTTCTGACCTAAAAAACTGTGTTCTGACTTTGCAGCCACTATATGCTTTAACCTGCGGGAATTATGTCCAATAGCGCACACAAGTCGGATTAGCCAGCGGCGATTAACGCACATAGGTCGGGGTTAGCTAGCGACGATCTAGCGGGGTAGGGGCAGGGAGATGCGAAAGGCGGTTCCGCTGCGGCCCGGCCTGGTGCTGCTCCGGGTTCGAATCCTGCCCTCATGTTTCTCAACAATCGCTTTTGAGATGGCAAGCCCAAGGCCTGTTCCCTTGTCCTGCTTGGTCGTGAAGAAGGGATCGAATACTTTATTCGCGATCGATTCGGGAATGCCGGGCCCTGCGTCGGCGACCAGGATGTGAACCCCCCGGCATGTGCGGCGGCACCTGAGATAGAGGACGCCCTCGACGGGCAGTGCATCCACTGCATTCGAGATCAGGTTCGAGATTACCTGGAGCATTTCGCCTGGGTGCACATCCATGGTCACTTCGCCCGTTAGGCGAATATTGAGGCGGATGCGCTTTGCGGCGATGCTCTTTCGGTGAATGCGAAGAGCCGCTTCAGTCAGGGAGGCGGCCGCTACCGGGGTCTTTTCCGCTGCCGTTCGATAGAAGCTGAGGGTCTGGCGGGCAATGCGAATCAGCACCGCGAGCTGCTCGTCAATCTGTTTGCTGTATAGCCTCACTGCGCTGGCATTGTCAGCATCATCGTGCAACAAAAAATTCAGGTTTGAGATCGCCTCGAGGGGATTGTTGATTTCGTGCATGATCGTGGCCGCAAACTGCCCTGCAACCGCGAGGTTTTGGCTTTTGCGCAGAGTCTCCTGAATCCCAAACCACTTTGGATCGTTGTCTTCGATGAGCTGGCTCATGGCGCATACCCCCTTTCGCTGGTGAGGGTGCCATGAAATTGGCATCTCGAGGCTGGAGGGAAGCGCCTCCGCTGGCCAGGTGTCTTGCTTCAGCAGGCGAAGAGAAAAGGAGGGCCGGCTGCCTGTGTCCGGTATTAGGCTTAGGAAGCCGTGGAGTTAAGAAAGGTTGCTAGACTACGCGGCGAACTTTCGTCTTGACGAGTGCCGCGCCACCGGTGGGCCCGATGCGCGCGGCAAAAAGGAGCTTTCTGCGCGGACGGGCCAGGTGTGGGGAGATGCCGGTTCGCACGCAAAAAAGCCCGCGCTCAGGCGGGCTCTTTTCTTTTCATGCTTAGGGTGCTGTCTTAAATTCCCATGCCAAACTCGGCGGACTGAGACTCGCCGGCACTTGAGTAGAAGTCGTAAGGCGTGCGCTTCTTGAATCTATAACGGCTGCGCAGTTCGCGGCCCACAAAGAAGCTGAGTGCTGCGACGGCCATGCCCACCGAGAACCAGCCAAGCAGACGAAGAGCGCTGCCCTCACTTGGTTCTTCCAGCGTTGTGACGAAATCGGCTTCTGAGGACATGATCCATAGCCTCCTGCTTCGAATAATAACCCAGTTTCTTTTTGACTCGTCTCACATAGAAAAAGTGAGAGCTACAACTTTGGTTGGATGCTGTGCTGTGTTCATTCTAGCGGTGGGACCTTTGCGAGCCACGAGTTTTTCTCTGACTCGGGTAAGAAGCTTGCCGAAATGGAATTGGCTGCGAGCTGCCGCAGTTCATTTCGGGAAAATCCCTGCTCGGTGTGTGCGAGCAAATATTCGTTGGCCACATCCGACCCGAAAAAAGCGGGGTCGTCGGAGTTGAGAGTGACCAGCAGGCCGGCATCGAAGTAGCGACGCAGCGGATGGTCGGCGAATGACGAACAAACCCCGGTGCGGACGTTGGACGTAGGATTCAACTCCAACGGTGTGCTCCGCACCTTTAACTCTTGGATTAGATCCGGGTCGGCAATGGCCGACAGCGCATGACCAATGCGTTCCGAACCGATCGAGAGCGCCTCCCAGATTGCCTCTGGTCCGGTGGTTTCTCCCGCGTGGTTGGTGAGGCGCAGGCCCGCCCTTTGGGCACGTGCATACAGCTTGCGAAATGGCTCGGAGCCGGCGACGCGCTCATCTCCTCCCAGTCCGATGCCGATGATTGAAGGATAAATTCGCCGGAGTTCGGCGGCTTTGCGAAACACGCGCTCCGCCTCATCGACAGTGAAATGGCGTACGGCATCGAAGATCCAGTAAAGTGAGAGCCCGAGTTCGCGTTGCCCGCGCTCGCGGGCACGTTCGAGGCCCTCGAAGATGGGTTCAAAGCACGCGGGGTCATGATTGCGCCACAGATACACGACGCCAACAGAGATGTAGACCTCGGCGTGCACTACTCCCTGTTCGGCAAGAGCCTCGATCATACGCCAAGCGGCAAGTTCGTAGTCTTCCGGACTGATGAGGCGGCGTGTGACGGCTTTGAACGCGTTGATAAATTCGGTGAAATCCGTGAAGCGATAGAGAGCCTCAGCCTCTGCCAGCGTGAAGGGCTGCGCATCGTGGCGTGCGCTCAGCTCAACCAGTGTGGCGGGCGTGATAGTGCCTTCGAGATGCAGATGCAACTCGGCTTTGGGCAGGCGCCGGATGAACGCGGTGATGTCGTCCATCTATAGAGTGTACGAGGCGAATCTCGGCGGCGCGAAGCGTGAGCAACTGTGAGTTTACTCGCGGCGGTTGCCGAGTTCGCTCTCACTCGCGGAACCTCAACCAAAAGCCCGATCACTGTCGCAATCGGAGCACCAGAGCTTCGACGAAGAGAGGACGGCGCCGCGAAGACTAGCTTTAAAGCTCGTCGATTTCAATAGTGAAATCGCCAAGCGTGATTCGGCAACGTCTGGCAAGATCTGTAATCGCCGCATCCATGGCGGGATTGCCTTCCTCGGCTTCGAGAAAGCTCTCCTGGCAGAACTTGGTTGTGGACAGATCGTAATCGCCGATGAGGTTGATAGCCTCGCGGAGCGCTTCTTCTTTGCTGTCAAGGCCGTAAACCCGACTCCTTTCAACCGGGTTCACACTCGACTCGCTATAAATCTTGCTGAGCAGGAAGCGCGCGGAAGGATTGGCAATGCACTCTTTCTGCTTGAGGTCTTGAATCCGACTGAAGTGACTCATTTGAATGTCCCCATGAGGCTCGTAGCCTCTGTTATTGGGCATTTCGACTTCAGCTCTTTTGTCGAGCACTTCTACAGAATGGGAATTGAGGATAGGACAAGAACGAGTCACTATCGGCACTCTTCGAAGTTAGTTTCAGTTATCGCTTGCCAGTTGACGGAATCTTCATTGAGTCCGAAGCCGTGGAGAGATAATGCAGGACGGACGAGCCAGGCGAAGATTGGTTGGCTCGTCCTCGGGAGCGGAGCTCGAAGATCGTGCTGTGCTCGCCGAAATGTTCAGAAAGAACTTCAGGAACTCATACGAAATTATGGAAAATCGGGTTACTCTTGTCGCCCCAACCCGCCCCCTCGTTTTTTTCGGAGCGGAGCCGGTGCCTGGAGCAACCGCGCCGATGGCAGATGAAGGTGTCGCTCAACGGAGCGAAAGATTCGGCGATCCACTCCGGGAAACCTCGCAACGTCGTGATCAAAACCAAGATTCGAATGTGAAAGGAGAATGAATCATGAACCAGGCAGAATCGATTGGAATGACACGACGTCATTTCACAGTGGCCGGTGTTTCCGTTGGGGCCACGCTACTCGCGCCGAGCACAATGCCGGAAATGAGGGCTGCGTGGAAGGAAGGCCGTAAAGAGCTCTTCTATCCCTATGGCAAGACCTATGCTCAAACGCTTGGCGAGCAGGACTAAGAGGGGTCAACCCACCTCTTGCTCTTGTGTTCTCGACCTACGACGGCGGGCGGCTTATCGCATCCCCGCGAATTCCGTCCGATGGCGGCTGTAGAAGAAATAGATGATGAGGCCCAGAGCCAGCCAGATGACAAATCGCCACCAGGTGAGGATGTCCAGGCCGGCCATGAGCAGGAAGCAGAAGATCACGCTGAGCGTTGGAATGACGGGTCCGAAAGGAACCCGGAACCCCCGTTTGCGCCCGGGGTCCCGATAGCGCAACACGATGACGCCGATGGAAACCAGGATGAAGGCAAACAGGGTGCCGATGTTGGAGAGGTTGGCGAGGGTGCCGATGTCGAACAGGCCCGAAGGGATGGCAACTACGAAGCCAGCCACCCAGGTGGAAAAGGCGGGCGTCCGGAAGCGTGGATGGATGCTCGAAAAGATCTTCGGCAACAGGCCATCGCGGGACATGGAGAACCAGACGCGGGACTGGCCGAGCTGGTAGACGAGCAGGCTGGAAAGCATGCCCATGAGCGCGCCGAAGAGAACGACGAGCCTGACCCAGTGGAGCGAGTGGCCGCCTGGAAGCAGGGAGAGCTTCTTGAGGGCGTTCACCACCGGAGCGGCGTCGCCGATCATCGACTTCCAAGGCACCAGGCCGGTGAGACAGACCGCGACGGCGACGTACAGGACCGTACACACAATGAGCGTGGCGATGATGCCGATGGGCAAGTCGCGTTGCGGGTTGCGGCACTCTTCGGCGGCCGTCGAGACCGAGTCAAAGCCAATGTAGGTGAAAAAGATGATGGAGCCGCCGGTCAGAATGCCGCTGAACCCGTTGGGCACGAAGGGATGGTAGTTGCCGGGATGGATGAAGCTGATGGCGGCGAAGACGAAGATCAAGATGGCGATGAGTTTGATCCCCACCATCATGTTGTTGGTCTCGGCCGACTCGCGAATGCCGCGCACGAGAATAACGGTGAGGATGAGGACGACGAGAAATGCGGGAATATTGAAGCCGAAGTGCCAGCCAGGCTGATAGAGCCAGTTGCCGGCCAAATCCTGCAAGCCCTCCGGTAAATAGGCAGGCGAAATCCATGTGGCGGGTGGATGGAAGCCGAACCAGTCGAGAAGATCGACGATATGGGCGGCAAAACCGACGCTAACGGTCATGTTGGAGCCGGCGTACTCCAGGATCAGGTCCCAGCCGATGATCCAGGCGATCAGCTCGCCCATGGTCGCATAGGTGTAGGTGTAGGCCGAGCCGGCGATGGGGATCATGGAAGCGAGTTCGGCATAACAAAGGCCGGTCAGCGCGCAAACAAACGCAACGAGGATAAGTGAGATGGCAATGGCGGGCCCGGCGCCGGGGCGCCCGGCCATGGCGGTGTGGTGGATCAGGTAGTCGCCCAGCGGTGTGTTGAGCACGCTGGAGGTATCGAACTGTTCACCGGAGATGGCGGTGCCGATGACGGTGAAAATGCCCGAACCGATCACTGCGCCAATGCCCAGAGCGGTGAGCGACCACGGCCCGAGGGTCTTTTTCAGAGCATGCTCGGGTTCTTCCGAGTCGCGGATCAGCTTGTCGATGGATTTGCAGGCAAGCAGTTGGCTTGGCAGCGCAGTTCTCCCGGTCACGGCTTAGGATACGGGTGCAAGGTCCAGGTGCAACGTCTTCAGAAAGAAGATGAGCATTCCCGACGAGGATGTTTTCCCTGAGTGTGGGAAGGCTTATGCCGCAGTGTACATGATGTGGTTTGAACTGGAGGCGAGCGAATTACGAGTGCGGAGATGTGTCGGGAATTGAGACAGATTGCTGGTCGAAAAGGATGGCGGGAAAATGAAAACTCCGGACCAGCATTTGGAGGCCGGCCCGGAGTCGGTGCTTTTCGCGAAGACGTGCGTTATCGCTTCGACTGTCCGCGCGCCAGCTTCTTGACCTTCTTTTTGTTGGAGCCGCGCGGCGTGGTGCGCTTGGCTTTGGGCGCGGCCTTTTTGCGGGCTGCCCGTTTCAGTTTCTTGCGTTCTGTCTTGTCCTCGATCTTGGTTGTGTCTGCCACTCCAGAGCCTCTTTCACGGAAATCATCGATGTGCCCCGGGCGTGGGGCGATGCGAGTTTTATGGTAGCAGGGATCGATAGACGATGAAAGCCGCCACCGGTTGAAGAATGCGCTCGGCAGACCTTCCTGTTTCATTACTCGCAATCGAAGAGAGTATGCCCATCGTGTTACTCGATTGCCGCGAATTCCCGCGATACGAAGAGTTTATGGCGTAGAATTAAGACAAGACGCGATCTGGAAGGATCCAGCCTGCTCGGCTTTGGCCACAGATACCATCGCTTACGACGAGCTCCGTAGTCCACGCAACAATCACTGGTGTTAACGGACGACCCCGTTAACAGATCCATGTTGAACGGAGTCAGTCATGCGTTCTGATCAAATACATCGCGCGCTCGCGCGGGGAATGAACCGGTTCGAGGTTTGCCAGCTTGTCGCCAAGGGTGTGAAGGCCACGCACAAGACAGGTGGGCGGTTCGAAGACACCATCAACGATGCGCTGGAGTATCTGGGCAACCACGATACAGACCATGACACGCTGCACCCGGTACCGGTAAAAGTTCCTCTGAAATCGCTCGAACCTGCAGCCTGAAAAACAGTTGTCAGTGATCAGTCCATGGTTCACATTCGTTTTGGACTCAACGCCGACGAACTGGCTTTCTTAATTAAATGCACCGGATTTTCAGGCAAATAAAAAGAGGACGGCGGTTGCCGTCCTCTTTCTATTTATCGATTCCGAACCGGGCGTCTAGTTAGACAACCTGGACGTTCTCAGCCTGCCAGCCTTTGGGGCCCTTGGTCACGTTGAACTGGACCTTCTGGCCTTCTTGCAGCGAACGGAAGCCGTTCGACTGAATGGCGGTGTGATGGACGAAGACGTCCTCGCCGTTTTCACGGCTCAAAAATCCAAATCCCTTGGCGTCGTTAAACCACTTGACTGTGCCTGTTTCCATTGTGTGTTTTGTTCCTTTGCTACTGATTTACCGCGAACGCAATGTGGAAGTGTTGCGTGCAGAGCGGTAACTCGGAACAGGCAATGACTTCTAATCGAATTCTACGATCTGCTATAGAGTATAGCACGAAACCTGCCGGAACCCCCGGATTAAGACTGGCGGAGCTGAATCGCCGCTTTCGAATCAACCGGCGAACCCAGCTCCAGCCCCACCCATTGAGGAAGCCGACGAACCGCCCCGCAAGGCGGGCAATCCCGATGGCGACATCCACATAGACCCGGCCCGCTGCAAAGGACTAGTTTGGATTAGACGCGATCGTTTCGCTCAAATAGATCAAGCGGCAAAAATCTGGTGAGCCCCCGAGCTAATTTGGAGAAGACAAGTGGTCGCCTCAAGCGCACAAACCGGCGAATGGATCGCTCCGACAGAATCGGCTGCCCGCGCGACCCTTACAGGCCGCCTGCTGAATCTCTGGATTGTTCAGGCCTCGCTCGCCGCCGTTGGATGGACAGCGGTCGGCGTGATCTTCGCGCTGCCCAGCCTCGGAACCAGCAGATGGCCCGATGAATTGCGCATCTATCTCGCGCAATTTTGGACCTGGGGACTTTTGACTCCTGTCATCATGGTCGTCGATCGGCGTCTGCCGTTTTCAGGGAAGGAGCTGGGGCGGCGTGTGGCCATGCACCTGGCACTCAGCTTGGTTTTCACCGAGGTCTATTTCTACCTATTTACCGCCATGCGCGCGGCTTTCGGAGTGACGCCGTGGAGTTCGTTGCGCATCGCGAATCTGACCAGTGCCTCGGTGCTGGGATGGCAGATCTGGTGTTGGCTGGTCTACTGGATTATTGCCGGCGCTCTGCAGGCATACGGCTACTACGAGCGGTACATGAGCAGTGAACTCCGCCTTGAGCGGCTGGAACACAGCTTCGCTGAGGCCCGGCTGAATTCGCTGCGCATGCAACTCGATCCGCATTTTCTGTTTAATGCGCTGAATACCATCTCGTCGCATGTGGAGCGCGACCCCAAGCTGACGCGACGCATGATCGAACACCTCGGCGATCTGCTCCGCCTTTCGCTCGAGTCAAAGGACAAGCAGGAAGTTCCGCTGGCCGAAGAGCTGGCGTTTCTGGACCACTATCTCGCCATCCAGAAAATCCGTTTCGGCAATCAGTTGAAAATCAAGATGCAGATTGCGCCCGAAGTGCGCTTCGCCTCCGTTCCTTCGCTCTTCATCCAGCCGCTGGTCGAGAATGCGATCCGTCATGGAATCTCGCGCAGAGCCGCAGGCGGGACCGTCACCGTGCAAGCTGCGCCGGTGAACGGACGACTTGAGATTCGAGTGCTCGACGATGGACAGGGCCTGCCAGTTGGCTGGTCGATGGAGAATTCGGGAGGGTTGGGATTGTCGATTACGCGGGAGCGCATCGCGGGATTGCATCCCAACGGTGACAGTCGTTTTGTGGTGCACAATCGCGAAGAAGGCGGTACCGAGGTCGAGATTTCGCTGCCACTGAAGTTAGATGGAGAGGCCGACAATGGGCGCGCGCTCGCCTGAACCGATTCACGTCCTGGTGGCAGACGACGAAGCGCCTGCACGGCAGCGCCTCATCGATTTGCTGGCGAAGGACACGCAGGTGGAAGCTGTGGCCGAAGCGGCAGACGGCGAGGCTGCTGTTGAAGCGATCGAGAAAAAGCGGCCGGACTTGGTTTTTCTGGATGTCCAGATGCCCGAGTTGGACGGCCTTGGTGTGATCGACGCGATCGGCGCTGCAGAGATGCCGCTCACGGTGTTTGTCACCGCCTACGATCAGCACGCGATTCGGGCCTTCGAAGCAAATGCGCTCGACTACTTGCTGAAACCCTTCAGCGATGAGCGCTTCGAGGCCACGATGGCCCGCGCCAAAGCACGCCTCGATGAGCGCAGCATCGGCGAGTTTGGGCAGCGTGTGATGAAGATGGTGGCTGGCGCTCCACCGGGAGCTGAGCGCAGGCTGGACCGGCTGGTGGTGAAGTCGGGTGGCACTACGCGGTTCATTCGCGTAATCGACATCGATTGGATCGAAGCAGCAGGCGTTTATGTCACTCTGCACGTTGCCGGTAAGGAGCTGTTGTATCGCGCGGCCTTGAACGATCTGGCGGACCGGCTCGACCCGCGCCGGTTCGTGCGTGTGCACCGGTCGGCGCTGGTGAATATTGAAAGCATCATTCAACTGGAGCCAATGTCCCACGGCGAATTCGAAGCCGTGATTAAGAACGGCTCGCGAGCGCGCGTGAGCCGAACCTACCGCGCGCTGTTGGAGAAACGGCTGGGACAGACGCTGTAAGGCTGCCCTCTCAGACCGTCAGCGATCCGCGGGGGGGTGCAGTAGGCTGCATTTATGGTGTTTGGCTTTCCACCGCGACAATGCGTGCTTCCGATCCGAAGCGGCGGTATTGCCCGAACGCAACGTCGTTCAAGAACGTCTTCGACGGACCCTGAAAGTTTGCCTTCGAATACATTCCATGGGGCTGGGCAGTGTGCGCTGCCAGAACGGAGATGCTCCTGGCAGGGCAGAAGTAGCTCTTGCCCGCAATCTCGACCGGTGCATACTCCACAACCAGGCCAGCATTCGAAACCAGCTCATGAGGAGGCATCTCGGCCTGCAACGTCACGCGAAAAATAGTTCCGTCGGCGGGATCGAAAGCAATTTCGCCATGATAGCCAGACTTTTCATCGAAGATCTGCAACTCCGGCGTATTGTCCGAATTGAACCCATTCAAGACACAGCAGAACTGCACCCTGTAGTTCGACTTTTCATTGGGCACCGTGTAATGGAAGACAGCCACTTTCCCGTTGGCACTCTGTTCCCAGCGCGCCCAGGTAATCTTGCCCTTCAGCGCATCGGCAAGAGTCGTACTCAGGATCGGCCCAAATTCGCCCGTCGTCGTGAGGCCACCAACTTTCGATCCCTGTTTCGCCGGCTTGGCGACGTCAGCTTCCACTACTTCCTTGCGGTCGCGATAGGTAACCGTGGCGAGCGATTTTCCAACGAAATGCAGCGGCTGGTAGCTATAACTCACAATGCCTGTCGCTTCCAGAGCATCCTCTTGCGGTCTGTCTTCGAAGCCGGTGGTCTCGCGCGAAGCAATCAGGTTGGGAAGCTGGCGCAGAGTGGTGTTGACGTAGTTCACGATTTTGACCAGCATCTGGCGCGTGGCAGCGGGATCTGGATTAGGGTCGGCGGGAATCTCTGTGGCGGGAGGGTCGAGGAAGACGGACTTGTCTGCCAGAAGAAGCAGCGCCTGCCGCGACTTCTCGCCGGGAGCGCTGGCATTGAATTGGGCCAACAGGGATGGGCTCAGCCGTTGAGAAAGTTCCAGTGAGGAAAGTTGCTGTGCGAGCTCCGCGTCATTCTCGCCTGGAGCCGCTGCCATGGTCTGCTGCAACTGGCTGACGGCGATTTTCTCCGGGCCAGGTGTTTTGGGTGCAGCTGAGACGGAAAACACTGACACTACCAGGAACGCTGCAAGCGCAAAAGGGCGCATTCGGAAAGCCTCCGCGGAAGGACGGACAAATCCTATGCTTTGCGCTGGAATTCAGGCAAATAGAGAATATTGGCGTGTTCACCGGGAAAGCTTGTGAAGGCTGAACGAGATCGGCAATCCAATGATGAACATATGCACCAATAGGCCCTGCAACAAGCTCCGGAACTGGTAAGGACCGGTAAAGTGATACGCACATAACGGGAGAACGACCAGGTTCATCACCAGGAAGATCGCAATTCCGTAAAAGATGCCGCAAACCAGCCAGTGGTCCTTGAGGAACTCTAGCTTGCGGCTCGCAATGCAGTATATGGCGGCTGCCGAGATTGCGATGAAGTAGTGCAGTACGACTCCCAAGATCCAGGGAACAATGCCTTCTTGAACGGCCTGCCGGCCGAGCAAGCCACCGGCAACGCCGCGAGGCGCCCCACCGCCAAAAGTGAAGAAAGCGGACGTCAGGTCGAACGTGCCCGCCACCGCACCGCCGACCAGGATGGGGCGAAGCAGGTTGTCTCTTTGGGGAGTCACTGAGAACGCAGCAGTGGTCATTTGGGAGCTCTCCAGACCAAATTTAGTGGGCAAAAGGGGCGCGAACTAACCGGTTTGGTGCGGTGCGGATAGGCAGGCGGCAAGCCGGTCCGGCGAGACAACAAAACGGAGGTGGCTGCGAGTTGGGAAGTAAGTCACGCGAACTGAATGTCTTGTGTTGAAATGGAACCCCAGTCCACTTATCGACCCGGACTTTTGTAACCATTCCCACGAAAGATGTAAAGGTAATTGGGTCGGAGTCGCGATACGATATGCCCATGAATCTGATGGGATTGTTTATTCCGCTTTTCTTCGCGGTTGCGGTGCTCTTGGTGCTCGCGAAGTTAATCGTCAGCGGAGCGGACGAGGACAGGCAAGCGATTGAGACAGAGGGGGGACAGCTTGAATTCACCCCCAATCGGCGCAGTTATTGGGGTGTTTATTTGTTTCTGGCTGGCCTGGCGTATGGAGCGGTTGCGAATTTCGTTGCTGGGATCAGGTCAAGTGCCGATCTTGCCGCGCCGGCTTTCTGCGCAGCCTTTGTGATTTTGCTGCTTTCCGCTTTTCCTGGATCGATCCTGGTCGACAAGAATGGGATCGAGCAGAAGTATTGGCTGCGAGGCCGAAAGCGCGTCGCCTGGCATGAAATCTCAAAGGTGACCACAGACGAGAAACGCGGCGAACTGAAGATTAAGGGCACGAACGGCACAAAGATTGTTTTCTCACGCCAATTGCCGGATCGAGCCCGCTTGCAGCTGGAACTCGAGAAACATAGCGGCGAAAAGGCGCCTGCGAGAGTCGCGCCGAGGGCTTTCGCGATGAGCGATCCAGCGGCGTAAAAAACTAGATCTTTTGCAAGTTGGCGAACTTTTCCACTAGCTTCTTCATCCCGTGACGATTGAACATCACGGTCAGCTTCGCGTCTTCCCCGTCGCCTTCACGAATGAGGACTGTGCCTTCGCCATATTTTGCGTGGCGCACGCGCTGGCCCTTTTTCAAGCCGTTCGCTCCTGACGGTTCGGGAATATCCATCGTGGGGCGGGCGAAATAGCTCGGCTTCCCATTGCCGGATTTGCCCCCGAAGAAACGCGCGATGTTATCGATTGATTCCGGCGGTGCTGCGGTCTTACTCTTTGGACTTGGGTGTCCGGTAATTCGCGGCGCGTCCTGACTCTCATCTTCGTAGTTGTAGTGGCGGCCGTCGAATTCGCCGGCAGGCGCACTGCCGCGGCCGAAGCTGCCTCGCGCGCGCACTCCGTAGCTGTAAGCGGGCGTTGACCACGCGGGTGAGCGGCCTCCAAGATTCTCGATCAACTGGGTGGGTACTTCCGACAGGAAGCGTGAAGGAACGGTGGACTCCGGCGCATCATTCCCATAGCGACGGCGATAGTGAGCGCGGGTCAACACGAGCGTATTCATCGCCCGAGTCATCCCTACGTAGCAGAGGCGGCGCTCCTCCTCGAGTTCCTCGGGATTGAGCAGCGTGCGCGAATGAGGGAACAGTCCCTCTTCAAGGCCGGCAAGAAACACGAGAGGAAATTCGAGTCCCTTGGCGGCATGCAAACTCATCAGCGTGACCCGCGATTCAGGATCGTATTGATCGGTGTCGGAAGCAAGGGCGGCATGGTCGAGGAATTCGGCAAGCGTTTCGCCGCGCTCCTCGGCATCGTGCGCAGCGTTGGCAAGTTCCTTCAGGTTTTCAATCCGGCTGAATGCCTCCGGCGATGCTTCGGCCTCAAGCGCCTTGATGTACCCAGTGCGGTCGATGAGAAATCGGATCAGTTCAGGCAGTGTTGCCGCGTCGCCAGGTGCCCTGAAGGCGCTTCCGCGCTCCTCTTCTTCGGCCGACTCGGGTTCAGTGGAAGACATAGCTTCGGGGACCGGCCGATCCGGCTTCGTTGCCTGCTTTGGCATCTTCAGAAATGGCCGCTTCGGTTCGGCTGCAAACGGTGAAAAATGGCTCGCGTCGAGCAGAGGGATCTGATCGCTATTCTCCCCGAACGCAAAGTCGATGGCCGCTTCCAGCGCATGTACGGTTTCGGCTTTCTCTACCAGCGACGGTTCTGCGGCGCCGAAGCTGAAATCTGTATCGGCAGGCTCGGCTGAGGATTCCGCGATATCGGCGGAAAGCTTGCCGGCAAAATCGGGATCCATCATGGCCTGTGCATCCAGAATGAGCTGTCGGAACGACTCGAGTGCAATCGACGCGCGGGTTGGAATCAAGCGGTTGGTGAGAGCAGAAGCGATCGCATCCCAGGTCGAAGCGCCGGTTTCGAGAGCGATCCGCTCGAGTGTCGCCAGCGTAGTAGCGCCAATGCCCCGAGCTGGCGTGTTGATTACGCGTTGCAGCGCCATCGAGTCGTGCGGATTGCGGACAAGGCGCAGATAGCCCAACAGATCTTTGATCTCCGCGCGCTCGTAGAAACTGAAGCCCCCCACCATGGTGTAGCTGATGCCGTACCGGCGCAAAGCTTCCTCCACCAGGCGCGACTGGGAGTTGGTGCGATACAGCACCGCACATCCCGACGCGGTGCTTTGGCTCTCCGATGAGTGCGAGTCGCGTAGGAAAGCCTGAATACGATCGGCAATGAAGAGCGCCTCATTCTCACCGTCAGGCGCCTCGTAGTAGCCGATCAGCGAGCCTCCCTGGCGATCCGTCCAGAGCTTCTTGCCTTTGCGGCGAAGATTGTTCGCGACTACGGCTCCGGCGGCCTCGAGAATGATCTGCGTGGAGCGGTAGTTCTGCTCCAGGCGGATAATGTGGGCGTTCGGAAAGTCTTTTTCGAATTCAAGAATGTTGCGAATGTCGGCGCCGCGCCATGAGTAGATGCTCTGGTCTTCGTCGCCTACAGCGCAGACATTCTTTCGCTCGCCCGCCAGCAATTTCATCAGTTCGTACTGCGGTCGGTTGGTGTCCTGGTATTCGTCGACGAGCAGATAGCGGTAGCGATGTTGATAACGCTCGCGAACTTCGCTCGAGACTCTCAGCAAGCGAACCGCTTCGAGCAGAAGGTCGTCGAAGTCGAGCGCGTTGTTCTTTTTCAGTTCCGCCTTATAGCTCTGGTAGATGTGCGCAATCCGCTCGCTGTTTGGATCCTTCGACCCCAGGTAATACTCCTGCGGATCGATCATGTGGCTTTTGGCCCAGGAGATGCGGCCCAGCACGGTGCGCGGCGTGAGCTGCTTGGTGTCGAGTCCCATGCGCCGCATGATCTGTTTTACGATGCCTTGCTGGTCGCTCTCGTCGTAGATGGCGAAAGCACGCGTGAGGCCGTCGTTGCCCACTTTCAGGGCTTCGATGTCTCGGCGCAAAATCCGAACGCAGAGCGAATGAAAAGTCGAGATCAGTGGCTTAGCGAGGGAGCTGTGACCGAGGATTCGATCGACGCGCTCGCCCATTTCGGCTGCGGCTTTGTTGGTAAAGGTGACAGCCAGAATGGAGTCTGGGGCAACGCCCTTTTCCTGGATGAGCCAGGCGATGCGGCTTGTAATCACGCGAGTTTTGCCCGAACCGGCGCCGGCGAGGATCAGCAGCGGGCCTTCGGTAGCTTCGACAGCAGCGCGCTGTTCGGGATTCAGATTGGAGAGGAGCGGCTGCACGGCGTGATCCTGGACTCGCATCGCTGAGGCGGGAAGGGTCCTCTTCCAGTTTACCTTCCGTCCGAGTTGTGTGCCGTGCTCGCCGCGAAAGTTCGCTAGGGACGAGTCTACCCGGGTGATCTCGCTAGATGGGGTGCGGCGTGGTGTTCTGCGCCTTGGTTACGTTGTCGGGGTCGTCGTTGAACGACTTACCTCCGCCGTAGGCGTACTTCTCAAACCCGGAGCCAGCCTTGCGGATGGCGTCCTTGGCGCCGTCATCCCAGGTGATGAGGGCATCGCCGTTGATGTAGGTCCAGGTGCCGTGAATCTCGCGGAGTGAGCGCTCCGCATTGCCGTCTTCATTCAACGTGATGATGAAGGTGTTTCCGTTGCCATCTCCGACAACCCACTTGCCGACAAAACGGCCGCGCGCTGGCGAATCTGAGTTTGAACTGGCGGTTGCGGTCCCTGAGCCGGTGAACTCGACGCGGGAGATGTCGGCCAGGTTGAAGGTCTGGCGATGGCCGTCTTTGAAGACAAGGACGATAGAGCTTCCCGTTTCCTTGTTGGCTTGGGGTGTTTTGGCAAAACTTGTGGGGAGGGCTGAAAGAGAGAGTGCGGCCAGGCCAGCGGCCACGAAGGTCTTACGCATGAGGGTTCTCCTTGCGACAGGGGAATGTTCGGTTCGGAACATGACTGCGCTCCATCAAGTTACGCGGATAGCGTCGAGATAGTTCCGTCCGGCCGCGAGAATCAGTCGAATCGTACAAGGCCACTCTTCACACCGAATTGACGGGAACGCCACGGGACGAGCGATATTCTGGTTTCATCATGAACGTATCAGCGCATGCCGGGCAGCGGCGGGTAGCTGTGTACTGCGGGTCTGCGAGCGGATCGAATCCTGCCTTCCTTGCCGAGGCGAAGACGCTCGGTGCTGCGATCGCTGCTGCCGGTCTCGGAATGGTCTATGGCGGGGCTAGCGTGGGTCTGATGGGCGCGGTGGCCGATGCCGCTCTGGCCGGCGGGGCCGAGGTCGTCGGCGTATTGCCGGAGATTCTGTCGGGCAGCGAGATCGCGCACAGCGGGCTGACGCGTCTCGAAGTGGTGAAGACGATGCACGCGCGCAAGGCGCGGATGGTGCGTCTGGCCAATGCGTTTCTGATTCTGCCGGGCGGCTACGGGACGCTGGATGAGTTGATGGAGATCGTCACGTGGAAGCAGCTGCGGCTGCACGCCAAGCCATGCATCCTGATCAATACGGCGGGCTATTGGAATGGGCTGCTGGAGTTTCTGGATACGACC
This sequence comes from uncultured Occallatibacter sp., assembly GCA_964487345.1. GTDB lineage: Bacteria > Acidobacteriota > Terriglobia > Terriglobales > Acidobacteriaceae > Telmatobacter. The sequence goes on from CAZAQN010000021.1 coordinate 54,902, forward strand.
GTTGCGGGTGGGTTTTTGAAGGCGGAGAATCGGTGGCTGCTCGAGGTGGCGAAAGATGCGGATGAGGCCGTGGGACGGGTCGTCAAGGGTGGACAGTGACCGCGTTGCAAGTCGCGTGATGCACTCCGCATTGTGCATCTCCGGCATACCCCCTCCCTCTCTTTTTCGCTAAATGTCTCATTTGGTTGAAGTTGTCGAAATCAATAACTTACGGTAGCTCAAATAGAATCAATGGCTTGGCGGCAAATATCTCTCGGGGTTAGAGATAGGCGGCGGGGTTCAGTCTCAGCGCGTCAGCTGTTCTCCGATTTCCATTGTGCGCCGGGAGGGGAAAATTGATCGCAATGTTGACAGGTCTTGGCCCATAAGGCCGTGGGATTGGAAGCGTTTTAAAAAGCAGACCCTTCGCCCCGTTTACCCCGCATCCGACTGCGTCGGCAGCGGGGCCCCAGGCACACGGGTTCTCAGGATGACACGGGGTGGAAGGAGCGAACGACAGTGGACGGCAGGAGAGGTCTGAGGGCCGTGGGTTATCGGAGTCTTGCGCGTTCGCGCTGGAGTTCGCGATAGAGTTCGCTCTTCGATTTGCCGAGTTCGCGGGCGAGGCGTTTGAGCGCTTCTTTCTCATCGATGCCGTATTCGGATTGAAGACGGGCGACGCGATCTGAGAGCCTTTCCCAGGTCTCAGAAGCGAGACCTGGGGCACCCAGGGCTGTGGCGGATTTGGCTTGCGTATCGACGAGCAGAACGAATTCGCCGCGAATGCGATCGCGTGCGGCGAGATCGCGCCGCACATCCGCGACGGCGCCGCGCAGGAACTCTTCGTGCAGCTTGGTCAGTTCGCGGGCTGCAACAACACGCAGCGTTGGTCCCCAGACAGATTCAAGGTCAGCAAGCGTATCCAGGATGCGATGCGGCGCTTCATAGAAGATCAGCGTTCGCGGGGATTCGCGCGGCTCGGCGGCTAACTGTTCGAGTCGCGTGCGGCGCGCGCCGGCTTTCTCCGGCAAGAATCCGATGAAGTGGAATTCACTTGCCGGCAGGCCGGAAGCGATGAGAGCGCTAAGCGCTGCGTTTGCACCCGGAATCGGGATCACCGCAACGCCTGCCGCAATTGCTTCCGCCGCAAGCCAGGCCCCAGGGTCGCTGATGCCCGGCATGCCTGCATCGGAAACAACGGCGATGCGGCCGCCGGCCTTGATGGCCTCGATCAACTCAGCGGCGCGGTGGCGTTCGTTGTGTTCGTGGCAACTGATGGTGGGCGTCTGAATCTCGAAATGGTTGAGCAGCTTTTGTGTCTGGCGCGTGTCTTCGCAGGCGATGCGATCCGCGCGTCGCAACACATCGAGAGCGCGCAGAGTGATGTCGCCGAGGTTGCCGATGGGTGTGGCTACGAGGTAGAGGCCGGGGGCGAGGGGAGTCTCTTGTGCCTTCGATGAATTTGTGTCGGGAGACTCTGGCACCGTTCGCATCCTTCAACGCAGGTCCTTCGACTTTTCACCCCAGCGACGAAGACCTGTCGCCGGGGACCCCGACTCGGTCGCCACGGCGACCTTCGCTCAGGATGACGGAATTTGGTTTGCATTCGTGGTTTCCCATCCTGACCGCGATGAGACTCCACCCCATGGACGAAGACCTATCCATGGGGACCCCGGACTGCGGTTAGGATGGGGCACCCATGGTCGTGCGAATCTGAACTGGGAACCAAGAACTGTGAACTAAGAACTGTGAACTAAGAACTGCGAACTAAGAACTGCGAACTAAGAACTGTCTTGTCATTCCGCTTCTTCGCGCTCGATGCGGCGCTGCTCGGCGAGAAGGGTCATCGAACTCATCAGATTCTGCACGCTGACAATGCCGACAACGCGCCCACTCTCAGTAACCGGAATCAGCGAAAGGCCGCGGCCCGCGGTGAGGCGGCGAATTGTGGCGCCGAGCGTATCCTCGGGGCGAGCAACCTGGAAGGCGCGTGACATGACGGACTGCACGTAGCCGTTGCCGTCGTTGCGCAACGCGTCGACGATGCGTTGGCGCGAAACGATGCCGACCAACTCCGGACCGCGCACAACGGGAAAGTCTTCTTGCAGCGAGTGCACGCAGCGGCCAAGCGCGTCGGCGAGCGTGTCTGACGGCGAGAGGGTTGCAAAATCCGTGAGCATCACTTCGCGCATGCGCACCGTGTCGACCACGGATTGAAAGAAGACGCCCTGGTCCTCAATCTGCGCGCCGATCATGATGAAGAATCCTGCGATGATGAGCCACGGACTATGCAGGAGCATGCCGCCGAGCATGGCTGCGAGTGCCAGCAATTGGCCAAGACCCGTGGCGGCGCGGCCCGTCGGAGCAATCCCATGTTCGCGTGCGAAGTTGCCGCGGAGAAGGCGGCCAGCATCCAGCGGGTAAGCGGGCAGCAGGTGCAGGAGACCGAGACCTGCCTGCATCCAGACCATGCTGCGGAGAAGATAGGTAGGCGTGATCCAAGGTTGATCGAAGAGCCGTACGTCTCCTCCAGCACCGAGAAGCATGATGCCCAAAGCCGCAGCTGTAGCGCAGCTGGCAACCGGTCCTGCGAAGGCAATGGCGAACTGACCCACACCCGAATTCGCGTTTTCCTGGCTCTCGGGATTGGCATAGGCGAAGAGGCCGCCGATGGGGAGCACGAGGACAGCTCGCAGGCGCAAGCCGAGCCACGCTGCGACAAGGAGACGGGCAATTTCGCGCACCAGCACGGACGCGACGAGCACAAAGAAGAGGCCAATGCCGCGCAGCCAACCTTCCGAAGTGCTGAGGCCAAGGCACACCACCGCCAGGAGCAGGAAAAACGTGTGGACGCGCAACTCAACGCCCATCCAGCGCCCCAGCGGAATTGACCAACCTCGCATACTCGAATTGTAGTGGGTTAGGCCGAACTCTGGCTCAGATATCCTAAGGCCGATGCGCATCATTGCCGGAACGTTTCGCTCCCGTCCGCTGCAGGCTCCAGCGGGATTGGCCACTCGGCCCAGCAGCGACCGATTGCGCGAGACGCTTTTCAATGTACTGACCCCGCGCATTGAGAGCGCCCATTTTCTGGATCTATATGCCGGCTCGGGAGCGGTAGGCCTTGAGGCGTTGAGCCGCGGAGCGGAGAAAGTGTTGTTTGTGGAGCGAGCACAGGCTGCGCTGAAGGTGTTGCAGGCAAATCTCGCGCGGCTCCAACTCACGGGAGGGTTCAGCGTTCAATCGGGCAACGTGGGTGCATATCTGCGGCGTGCTCTGACGGAGTCGAAACGATTCGATCTGGTCTTTCTCGACCCGCCTTACGATGAGACGAAGGAATATGCGACGACGCTTGGTTTGCTAGGCGGCGCGGCGGCGAGCCTTCTATCGGCAGGTGCACTTGTCATCGCGGAGCACCGCCGCAAAGAGAATCTGGAAGACCGCTATGGTTTGCTGGCGCGCACGCGGCTGCTGGAACAAGGCGATGCTGCACTCAGCTTCTATGCGATTGCCCGCGAGAAGGACTCGCACGAGCTTTCACGTTAAGCTGAATGTCGTTCAGAGATGAAATCCCCAATGAGGTGGCGTTCATGAAAGCAATACTGCTGCCGGCCGTCTTTCTGCTGTCGGGTCTGATTCCCGCTGGTGCGCAGGCTCCATGCACGACGAACAGTGCCGACTCGCTTAGTTTGCAGCAGGCCCGTGCGTACATGGTGACGCTGATCAACCGCGACCGGCAATCGCAGGGCAGCGGGCCTGTTACGTTGGACCTGGTCGCGTCGGGTGCGGCCCAGGGGCATACCGACGAGATGGTCGAGTTCGGTTATTCCGGGCACTGGGGCCTCGACGGCAAGATGCCGGTTGAACGCTACACCGAGGGCGGCGGCGCCGATTACGATTCCGAGAATGAGGATGGCTCTTGGGGAACGTCGGAGTGTTCCAACACGGCTTCGAGCGGCTCGCAAGCACAGACCGCAACGGGAGCGGGCTCTCTCACCCTGATCGCCGACCCGCGTTTCTCGCGAGCGACGATCGAGAAAATCGAGTCGAACTTGTTCAATGAACAGCCTCCCGATGGTCACCGAGAGAATATTGTGAGGTCGATTCACAACCGTGTTGGCATCGCCATCAGCCTTGGCGTTCAGGGCCGTTCATGGCGACTCGCCTGCACCCAGGAGTTTGTCGATCAGTATGGCGCCTATGCACCGTTGCCGGCGGAGGTGAATCCCGGCGACGGATTCGATGTGCAAGGGAAACTGGCGAAGGGTCTCAGCGTGCAGTCGGTTCTTGTGCGTTACGACGATCTGCCGAAACCGATGACCGTGGACCAGCTGAATCAGACAGGCGGATACACCGTACCTCAAGACACGATAGCCAACTATTTCCCCGGCGACAATGCCGCGCCTGTGACAACGAGCAACGCTCCGGACGGGCAGCAGTTTGCGGCGCGCATTGCGACCCCGTCCAATTGGAAGCCGGGGCTTTATTACATCGAGGTGTGGGCGAATAAGGCTGGCTCAAAGGCGATGCTGGTTTCGCAGAGAACGATGCTGATTGGGGATCCGAACTACACCCAGTGGTCGCAATGGCTGGTTGCGAAGGATGCGAAGGGAAAGGAAACCTCACTGAATTCGCGCAAGGGGTGCAGTCCCATCGGCGCGTCGGGCAGTACCCGGGCCTGGACAGTGCAGTTGAGAAATGACGATCCGGCAAGCGCATATCGCATCGTGTTTGAGCTCTTTGCCGCAAATCAGAACTCGCCGACAAATTGGCCTGCGGGAGCCACCACCATCACTCTCCCGGCAGGGCAGATTTTCACTTCACAGCCCGATGCAACGATTCCGAATTCGCAAGGCTGCACTGTGCCGCCCCATCTGTTCTATACGGTCGACCCGGCTTCGTAGAGAGCGTGGTCGCCGTGAGTCTTCCGGCGGAGTCATTCCCGACGCCACCCAGTTAAGATGAGTCCCGTGGATCGCGCGCTTGGACCTGCGATGCGAACGGGGACAAAGACAAATGAAGAAGAGACTAGTTGGGTCTTCGGCAGTGTGGCTGCTGTGCGTTTCGATGCTGCACCCGCAAAACGTGCAGCCTTGGTTGATTGGACCGTTTACGAGGCCAGTGGCTGGGAATCCTGTGATTACACCGCAGCCAGATTCAACCTTTCTCGACCCCATCTTGCAAACGCAAGTGCAATGGGAGGCGCTGCACACCTTCAACCCCGCGGCGGTTGTGCGCAACGGCAAGGTCTACGTGCTTTATCGCGCAGAAGATAACTTAGGCGCGATGGAGATTGGTGGGCACACATCGCGCTTGGGGTTGGCCGAGAGCGCAGATGGAATCCATTTCACACGCATGGGCGAGCCGGTTTTTAATGCCGGGGACGATGAGCAGAAAGCGCGCGAGTGGCCTGGAGGAGTTGAAGATCCGCGGATCGTGGAGCGCGAAGACGGCACGTACGTGCTGACGTATACGCAGTGGAATCGCGCAACGTATTCGGTGGGCATCGCCACTTCGCGTGATCTGATGCACTGGACGAAATATGGCCCCGCGTTTTCGACAACGGCGGGCGGCAAGTATGCGCAGCTGAAATACAAGTCAGCAGGCATCGTGACGCGCGTGGTGAAGGACCGTCTGATCGCGGCCCGCATCAACGGCATGTACTGGATGTACTGGGGTGAAGGGGCTGTTCATCTCGCTACGTCCGCGGATCTGATTCATTGGACGCCGGTGGAGGATCAACGCGGCGAGCCGGTGGAGTTGCTGCACCCGCGTGCGGGGCATTTCGATAGCACATTTCCCGAGACCGGGCCGCCGCCGGTTGTGACAAACGCGGGAATCGTGATGCTCTATAACGGCAAGAATGCGGCCAGCGGCGGCGACCCAAACCTTGGGCCAAACGCCTATGCGGCGGGTGAAGCGCTTTTCGATCCGATCAATCCGATGCATTTGTTGACACAGACGGATGGACCGGTGCTGAAGCCGGAACTGCCGTACGAGAAAACAGGCCAGTACGCTGCAGGGACCACATTCGCCGAAGGACTGGTCTACTTCCGCAAACAGTGGTTCTTGTATTACGGTTGCGCCGACTCGCTGGTGGCTGTGGCGACTGCGCCTGCCGCGCCGAGTGTCGAATCGCATGAATACGACATGCCCGGAGCGCGATCAACACCGGAGGTGCAAACCACAATCCCTCAGCGAACAAATGAGGTGCGACCAACAACAGGCTTTTATCTCAAGGCCGGCGACACGGTTGTGTTCTATGGCGACAGCATCACGGAGCAGAACCTCTACAACCAGTTTGTCGAGCTGTATACGGCGACGCGGTTTCCAGCGATGCGGATTCGATTCTTTGGAGCAGGCGTGGGCGGCGATCGGGTGACGGGCGGTAGCGGCGGACCGATCGATCAGCGGCTGGAACGCGATGTGTTCTCAGAGAAGCCGACCGTTGTTACGGTCATGCTGGGGATGAATGACGGCAGCTATCGTGCGACCACGCCTGACATCGAGTCGTCGTACACGAAGGGCTACGAGCATCTGCTGCAGTCGATCCGCGATCTTGCACCGGGGGCGCGCATCACACTGCTTGGACCATCGCCGTACGACGACGTGAACTTAGCACCGACGTTTCCGGGTGGTTACAACCCAGTGATGCAGCACTTTGGCGACTTGGATCATGCGCTTGCGCAGAAATTCGGCGGCACGTTTGTGGATCTCAATCCGTCGGTGGTGGCAGCATTGCAGAAAGCCAAGGCGCTTGATCCGCGTATCGCGAAGCTGCTGGTGCCGGACCGTGTGCACCCCGATCCGCTGGCGCATTGGGTGATGGCTGAAGCGCTGCTGAAGGGATGGAATGCGCCTGCACTTGTGTCGGCGGTGACGATTGATGGTCATGCAGGAACAGTGACGGAGGCTCAGAACGCGACCGCGGATCATCTTGAAATGAACCAGGCCTCGTTGCGCTGGAATGAGGTCGAGAATGCGCTGCCATTGCCGCTTTCGCGCGGCAACGCAACGCAGGCGCTGTTGTTCGATCTGAGTGACATTGAGCAAGAACTGGATCAGGAGCCGCTGCGCGTGACAGGTCTCGATGCCGGGGAATATACGCTGAGAATCGATGACGACTTGATCGGGACATTTTCTTCGGAAGAATTGGCGAGTGGCATCAACTTGGCCGACTACCCAACGCCGATGTTTCACCAGTCGCAGCGCGTCAGCTGGCTGGTGCGCGATCGCGACGAGGCGCATTACATCCATTTGCGCATGCGAGTGCGGAACGCGAATACGGGACTGCAGACGGGTGGGCCCGATGTGATGCAGGCATTTGAGGATTCGCTCGCGGACTCGATCTACGCGGAGGCCGCGCCGAAGCCGCATGTCTACACGCTGAGTCTGGTTGGAGAGCAACCGTAAAAGCGCGCTTTCCTTTAGATGCCGGATGACTTCGGTTTGCAGAGCTCGAATGTGCAGATCGCTCCGATCGCGAGGCACATCGCAATGGACGCGAGTCCAGTAATGTACGAATGCGTAGATTGGCGAAGCCATCCCATGACCACAGGTCCGAAGAAACCGCCGAGGTTGCCAATGGAGTTGATCACCGCGATGTGGGCGGCGACCAGCGGGCCGGCGAGCGAGAGGGTGGAGGTGCTCCAAAAGACCGGCATGGCGGAAAGGATGCCGATGGCGGCTAGGCCGAAGCCGAGGATGGCGACCGTCGCGTTGGACGCGTAAGCCGCGATGAGAAATCCGGCAGAGGCGGCGAGATAGGCCGTGGTTAGATGAACTCGGCGCTCGCGATGCTGGTCGGAGTGCCGGCTCCAAAGCACCATGCCGACAATGGCAGCGACATAGGGCACGGCTGACGCCCATCCCAGGTGGGTCAGGGGGATTCCGTGCGAAGCGAGCACGGTTGGAATCCAGAATCCCAAACCATAAAGGCCGAGCATGAGGCAGAAGTAAGCGATGCTCCAGCCATAGACCACAGGCTGCGCAGTGAAGGCGTCGAGGAGCGAATGCGCTTTTCCAGTGTGCGCTGGCGCGGCTGTGTTCAGGTCGCGCGCCAGCGTTTCCTTTTCTTCTAGCGATAACCAGTGAACATCTTGGGGACGATCGGGGAGGAGAAAGTAGACGCACGCTCCGAAAAGGATGGCGGGAGATCCCTCGAGCACGAAGAGCCACTGCCAACCGTTGAGTCCCGCGAAATGATTCAGCTGCAGGATCTGTGCCGAGAGAGGAGAGCCAACGATGTTGGAGAGCGGAATCGCGGTGACAAACATCGCCATGACGCTGGAGCGCACCGAGGGCGGCAGCCAGAAGGTGAGATAGAGAATGACGCCGGGATAAAAGCCGGCCTCCGCCGAGCCGAGCAGAAATCGAAGGACGATGTAAAGCCCCGGACCGGGCACAAAGGCGGTGGCGACGGAGACAAATCCCCAGACGATCATCAGCGCCATGATCCAGCGGCGCGCGCCCAGGCGCAGCAGCATCAGGTTGCTAGGGACTTCAAAGAAAAAGTAACCGAGAAAAAACACGCCTGCCGCCAGGCCAAAAAGACTCTCGTCGATATGCAGGTCGCGATTCATGGTAAGCGCGGCGAAACTGATATTGACGCGATCGAGAAACGCGACGAGATAGAGCAGGATCAGGAACGGAACCAGGCGGATCGCGATTTTGCGGTAAAGAGGTTGCATCTGTTGTCAGCGAATTTGCAGGTTCTAGTTGGGACAAGCGGAGTATTGCATGCGCGTGCCGAGCGAGCCAAGGCGTGCCGGCGCTTCTATACTGACCGAGTTGAATAAAGGTGGGAACATCGTCGAGATCTCCGTTGCTTCGGTTCTGGAATCGCCTGCCGCTGCTTTGCGCAGCGTGGTAACCCATGCTGCGGGCCCGGCGGGTCTGCTGCCTCTTTCGGCGGAGATGCTGCTGACGGAGCCGTCTGGAAATTTATTCGGCCTCAGTCAAAACGCGGGCATGGGCTGGGAGGCTTCTCGCCTTCTTGACCCTGAATTCTTGATTCTCAGTACACATGGCGGATTGCGCGCGGAAGATGGAAGTGCCATTGCGCTCGGCTTTCATACAGGACATTGGGAAGTGGGATTGCTTGTTGCGGAGGCTGCGCGCGAGTTGAAGGCGTTGCGTGCAATTCCGTTTGCCGGCGCGTGCACTGACCCTTGCGACGGGCGTACACAGGGCACCACGGGCATGATGGACTCGCTGCCGTTTCGCAATGATGCGGCGATGGTGCTGCGGCGGCTGATGCGGTCTCTACCTACGAGCAAAGGCGTGCTGGGCATCGCGACCTGCGACAAGGGGCTGCCCGCAATGATGATGGCACTCGCGTCGGCGGGCGCGATGCCCGCTGTTCTGGTCCCTGGAGGCGTGACGCTGCTGCCCGAGTCGGGCGAGGATGCGGGCAAAGTGCAGACGATCGGCGCACGATTTGCGCAGCAGCAGATCACGCTGGAATATGCGGCAGAGGTGGGCTGCCGGACATGCGCGAGTCCCGGCGGCGGCTGCCAGTTTCTTGGTACGGCAGCAACTTCGCAAGTGGTCGGCGAAGCGTTGGGGCTGGCGCTGCCGCACACCGCGCTTGCTCCCTCGGGGCAGCCAATCTGGCTTGATGCAGCGAAGCGCTCGGCGCGGGCGCTGCTGCGCATGCACCAGATGAAGACTGGCGTGAAAGATGTGTTGACGGCGGCGGCGCTCAAGAATGCGATGGTTGTCCACGCGGCCTTTGGCGGTTCGACGAATTTGCTGCTGCACGTGCCCGCCATTGCGTTTTCGGCCGAATTGAATCGGCCAAGCGTGGATGAATGGGCGGAAGTGAATCGCCAGGTTCCGCGGCTTGTCGATGCGCTTCCCAACGGTCCGCGCGGCTTTGCGACGGTGCAGGTGTTTCTTGCCGGTGGTGTGCCCGAGGTGATGCTTTCGCTGCGTGCGGCGGGATTGCTCGATTCAAGTGTGAAGACGGTCAGCGGTGAAACGCTGGATGCATGTCTTGATTGGTGGCGCGACAGCGAGCGACGGCGCGAACTGCGGCGCACGTTGAAGGAACTCGACGGGATCGATGCGGACGACGTGATCATGTCACCGAATAGCGCGCGTTCGCGCGGGCTTGGCTCAACGGTCTGCTTTCCTATCGGGAACCTGGCGCCGGAAGGGTCCGTCATCAAGTGCACGGCGATCGATGCCTCGCTCATTGACGCCCACAATGTCTATCGCCATCGCGGGCCGGCGCGGGTGTTTACGACGGAAGAAGCCGCCATCAAGGCGATCAAGTCAGGCGGGATCGGACACGGCGACGTAATTGTGTTGATCTGCAGTGGACCGAAAGGTGCGGGGATGCAGGAGATCTACCAGGTGACGTCGGCGCTGAAGGCATTGCCGCATTGCAAACATGTCGCGGTGCTCACCGATGCGCGGTTCAGCGGAGTTTCAACGGGCGCGTGTGTGGGACACATCTCGCCGGAAGCGCTGGCTGGCGGTCCGATCGGCAAAATTATCGAGGGCGATCAAATCGAGATCGTCATCGACCGCGACAAGCTGACAGGCACAGTCGAATTGACTGGCGACGCCGCCGGCAGTTTCAGTGCGAATGAGGGCGTGCGTGTGCTGGCGCAGCGCAAACCGCGTCCGGACCTGCGGCCGCATCCGGCACTGCCCGATGACACGCGTCTTTGGGCGGCGTTAGTGCATGCCAGCGGCGGCGTGTGGGGCGGCTGCGTTTATGACGCGAATGCGATTGTGGAAAGGCTGGAGAGGGGCTAGGTTGTGCTTTCCCGCCCTAGCAAAGCTAGGACGGGGCACCCGGAATAGTCGCGCGGTTGGAAAAAATCGTAGAACGAGCCACCCACGAATCCAGTTAGAAGCTGTAGCGCAGTGCAAGCTGCATCAGGCGTGGCGGCATCGCGCTCACGGCCTGTCCGAAGGTCCCACTCGAGATGTTGCCCTCTACAGCCGCCGCACCAAAAAACTGCGCATGATTGATCGCGTTGAATGCCTCCACGCGCAACTCGAGTGTGTGGCCGTCGTGGACGTGGAAGTTCCGCGACAACGTAGCGTCGAGGTTCTCCATGCCCGGCCCGGAGAAGAAGCGGCGGCGCGCGTTGCCCATGGTTCCCAGTGCAGGCAAGGTGAGTTGCGATGCGTCAAAGATCGCGCGACCGTTCCGTGGATTTGTGTTGAGGCTCAGCGATGCTCCAGTCCATTCAGGCGTGTCGACGCCGTTGTTGTTAATGCCATTCGGAATGGTGCCGAGCAGGGATGTGTCGTTGTTATTGAAGAGCGTGACAGGCAAGCCGGACGTGAAGCGCGCGATGCCTGCAACGGCCCAGCCCTCAGCCGCAGCATGCAGCAGGCCTTTGGATTTGAGTGTCGGCACTGAGTAATGCAAACTTGTCACGAAGTTGTGGCGCATGTCGTAGGCCGAGAGACCGCGGCTGAGCGATGGATCGATGGGATTGACGGGCTCGGGAAGACCGGCGGACTGATCGATGGATTTGGAATATGTGTAGCTGGCCAGCAAATCGAGGCCGTGCGATTTGTGGTTCAATGTCGCCTCAAGCGCGTTGTAGCCGGCGTTGGCAATGGTGCGCTGCAATTCGACGCTGCCGAATGCGGGTCCGAATTGCGTGCGTGCGGCTTGTTCATTAAAAGGCCCGCATGCCGCGCCGAGGTTAAGGCACAGCGTTGAATCGGCGGGATTGGCTTCCTCCAACGCCAGCAAGTGATGCGAAGCTGTGCCGACGTAGCTGAGCGTGGCCAAAGTGGAGGAGCCGAATTGGCGTTCGAAGCTGGCCATCCAATGCTCGGCATAGGGAGTCACGTCGTTGGGGTCGACGGCCGGGATTCCGACCAGCGGCTCAAACTGGCTCCAATCGACCGATGTGTTGGGATGCGCCTGGCTCGCACCATAGGCGACCGCTTGCAGCGGGAAGCGCTGGCCTGCATCGGCTCCCGTCGCGGCCACGGTGAACGGATTGTCGAAGAGCGGCGGTGCGGCCGAGGTGTAGGTGTAGCCGTAGGGCGGATTCGCGCTCATGATGCCCGCAGACAAACCTTCGTAGGCTGTATAGAACATGCCGTAGCCTAAGCGAATGCTGGTGCTGCCTGGTTTGCCTGCAATCTTGTCCAAAAGTCCGCCGCCCGCAGGGCTCCAGGCGATGCCGAGGCGCGGGGCAATGTCATTGCGCCCGGAAGCAAGCGAATCAGACACGCCGGGGTCGCCGGGAAAGACCAGCCCTTGCGGCGCTCCGGGAAAGACTTGGGACTGCTCGCCCTTGACCAGCGTCTGCAACTGATTGAACTTTTCGCTCCAGGGGCGGATCCTATCCCACCTGACGCCGTAATTGAGGGTAACGGTCGGGACGACCTTCCAGCTGTCCTGCACAAAAGCAGCCAGGTAGAGATCGCGATTGTAGAAATCACGAGCTTGGCCTTGCGTATAGCTCGATGGCGCGCCAAGCAGGAAGTCTGCGAAATCGAGGCCGGTTTCAGAGCCGTTGAAGGCGAAGCTGCCGTTGAAGACCACATCGGGATGCGTGTTGATCTGGTTCGAGTGGATCTCGCCGCCCGCCTTGAGTCCGTGCTTCCCGACGATGCGCGAAAACGCATCGCTGATTTCGTAGATGTTCTCCATCTGAACAAGCGCGGTTGTATCCACGCCCATGGTGAAGTCGTTGAAGGCGACATTCTCGATGCCTTCTGTGGATGGCTTGAGGGCGATGATTCCGGTGAATCCTTGCGAGGCGAGCGACGGGCCAACGCCGCCTTTGGGTTGGCCGACAGAGTTGGCATTGCGCATGAAGCTGAGATGGAATTCATTGAGCGCTGTGCTGCCGAAGGTGACGGTGTGAGCCAGGCTGGCAAGCTGCGCGAGGCCGTTCGAGGTGGCGTCGAATCCGGGCACGCTGGCGCCGCCGGTCCCAGTGGGATAGGGATTGTCGAGAGAATAGTGATCGAGAAAGTAGTAGGCGGTCAGCGTGCCGTTGCCTTGCATCCAGTCCGCTCGGAGCGCGCCCTTATTGTCAGATAGAGTCTGCGCCTGGTTTGCAGTGGCGAACAGCGCGGCACCGGCATTCGGAACAGGAACGGAGGGCAGAAGAGAAAGCGCCGGAGCAGACCACGCGCTCTGCGGAATAATGCCGTCAGGGAAGACATCCGCATACGGTTCGCCCGCGGTGACCATGCGGCCAAGGCGCGCCGAGAGCAATCCAGCCAAATAGGGCCCACTGACGCTGCCCGCGAGCGGATTCTGGCTGAAATCGCCGCCTCGCTCCGCAACCGACGGAACAGAAATGTCGCCGGTGTCGATGCCTTCCGTGAGACGCGTGCCTTGATAGTCGCCAAAGAGCATGACGGATTTGTGAAATGGAGCGCCGCCGAGGCTGCCGCCGAACTGATTCTGGCGATAGGCTCCCCGCTCCTGCGAGAAGTAATTACGCGCATCGAGCGCGGTGTTGCGCAGAAATTCAAAGGCGCTGCCGTGCATCTGCGCTGCTCCGGATTTGGTGACGACCAGGATCTGCCCTCCGCTCGAGTTGCCGTATTCGGCGTCGAAGTTCGAGGTCAGCACGCGGAAGCTGTCGATGGCGTCGAGATTGGGCACGATGGAGGTGCCCATGTTCACGTCTTCTTCCACGTCGCTGCCGTTCACACGGAAGCCGTTCGAGGCTTCGCGCTGGCCGCTGATCGAGAGGTTCCCAGGGTTGGCATCACCGGAAGGTGGGGTGGAGGCGACGCCCGTCATTACGACGGCGCCAGGTTGGGCAGTATTTTGCGGGACGATGCCCGGCTGCACAGCCATCAGGTCGGTAAAGCTGCGTCCATTCAGCGGGACGCTCTCGATCTTCTTTGCGTCGAGACTCTCGCCGAGTTGGGTGCTGGTGGTTTCGGCGGCAAGCGCGTCGGCTGTGACCTCGACGGTCTGCGTGCTGCCCTCGACGGCGAGAGTGATCGACACGTTCGTGCCGGGGGCATCAGGACCAAGCTCGAGCAGCTGGCTGTAGAACTTGAAGCCGGTGGCGCGAACCTCGATCCGATAGGGTCCATCGGAGTTGATGGGGAGGTGGAAGTTCCCCTCGGCATCGGTATTGACGCTAGGGACCGCTGCATTGCCTTGGCGATGCAAAGTGACCTGGGCACCGGGAATGACGGCTCCTGATTCATCGTGCACAACGCCGCTTATCACGGAGGCTTGCTGCGCGCTTATGAAGGACGTAAGCCCAACGAAAATGAAAAGATAAATGAAGACTGCGATGCAGCGAGACACGATGTCATCCTTTCCGAGCGCGTGATCTTCGGATTCAACCGCGAAGGCTGATTCCCACGCTGTCCTCGAACTAAGACCAATTCGGTCCTCGTTAGATATAAGACAAATTAAGTCCGACTTATTTTCAGTGATTCAGGTCACACGGTTTAGCGGTGCGAGGCGATCACGGAACTGGATGTTTCGCCGCCGCTCGGATCGCAAGACGAGGTCAGAGCCGCTACTATGGCAGCCATGAAATGTGCGCCAACTTCTTTGACTTTTGCCTTGGTTCTATTCCTGGGAGCGGTTTTGGTTCAGGGAACTGCAAGGCCATGCGGAGCTGAGGCTGGTCAGCCAGGACAAGCCTCTGCGACACCCCAACTGGTCATCATCGACACCGACATCGGCGACGATATCGATGATGCGTTTGCCCTGGCGCTTGCGCTGCGGAGCCCGGAGCTGAAGATTCTGGGTGTCACGACCACGTTTGGCGATACTGAGATGCGCGCGCGGCTGCTGGATCGCTATCTCGCCGCAGTCGGACGCAATGACATTCCAGTAGCCGCTGGACCAGCTTCGCAAACCGACAACGTGCTCACGCAAAGGGCCTATGCGCTTCGGGCGCCGGCGACGGTTCATGCGGACGGGGCGGTTTTCCTGCTCGATCAGATCCGGAAGCATCCGAATGAGATCACTCTGATTGCCATCGGACCTTTGCTTACGGTACAGGCGGCAATTGAGCGCGATCCGGCCACATTTCACAAGCTCAAACGTGTGGTCATGATGGGCGGCAGCATTGAGCGAGGCTACGACGGCCCCGCTATCGGAAATCAGCCTGGAGAGCGCCGCCCCCCCGACGCCGAGTGGAACATCAATCGCGATCCAGCAGGAGCGCAGGCGCTGCTTGCGGCGGGGGTGCCGATCTTCATGATGCCGCTCGATTCGACGCAAATTCACCTGGAAACCGCGGAGCGCGAGGCGATCTTTGCCCGCGGCTCTCCCTTGACGGATCAGTTGACGTTGCTCTACCACCAGTGGATGGCGGGAGCCCCGGGACATGCCAGTTCGCCGACGCTGTTCGATCCCGTCGCCGTGACCTACACCTTTCGCCCCGACCTTTGCCCCGTCAAGCCGATGCGCGTCGAAGTCGACGACAAGGGATACACCCGGCACGTTGCGGGCACCCCAAACATCCAGGTCTGCATGCAATCGGACGAGCAAGGCTTTCTAGAGCTTCTGCTGGGCCGGATTGCCGAGTGATAGGGCGGAAACTCTGGCGAAGGGGGACCGCAGGCGGCATTTCCCACAGCTCAATCCTTTGAGTGTGCGGGCGATCACCGTCAACTCCATTGACAGCAACAGAAAGTAGGTGAAAAATGGCGGGTCGACGAAGTTCGAACCGTTTCGAACGGTCTACGGAGGGAATGTGAGGAACAAATTGCAGTGGAAGGTTTTGGGCGCAATTGTGCTTTTGGGTGCAGGGATGGCTGTCACGGGGTGCAAGTCGGCGCCGGATTTGACCCAAACACAGGCACTGGCTTTGATCCAGGCCAACTATGATCACGCGCAGCCGCAGGGAATCTCGATCCAGGTGAATAACGACGGCATGGTGCAGGGCGCCTTGGCGAAGTATTGGAACCGTACGATCATTTACCCCAATAAGTATTGGGCAGACTTCAAATTGACGGACGAGGGGAAGAAGGTTGTCAAGCTACCCGCCGGTGGGGACACGATCCAGTGGCGGCCAGACAGCTTCGATGACAAGAACTACACCGTCAGGGTGATCACCGTGCAGGCCAATCACCTGAGAGCCCACGACCTCGGGGACATCTCGGATGAAATGATCGCGGGCGCCGACACCGCCAAGGGTGCGAGTTATACCGAAGGCGTGGATCTCACCGGGGTGCCTGATGCATTGCAGCAGATGGCGCACACCCCCGGTAACAAGCTGAGCGCCAAGCGCCACGCTGACTTTGCCCTGGTCAACGGGGCGTGGACCGTGCACGGAGTTCAATAGACCGTCAAAAATCGAAGGGGAGGGGCAAAATGCGTGCCCTTGGCTTCTTCATTGTCCGCGTGAGGGGCTCCATCCAATTGGACTCTTTGTCTCCCTGCCGGGGTGGGCCGAGGCTGGTGCGCACGCCTTGTTGTGACGATAGCCTCTGAATGGCGTCCAACTCCCCGATAGCAACATTGGGTTGACCAAAGGCAGATTCAGGAAGGTATTCGCCATGTCCTTCGTGCGTTTGTGCCTCCTTTTTTCGCTCTTCGTGGGCATTGCCGGATGTGGAGGCGGCAGCCCCAGCGGCGGTACCGGCGGCTCAAATGGGGACGGTGGAGGCGGCAGCTCAACGGCGGTCACGGTCACGTTTCAGGGCACAACGCCAACGGCGGTTGCGGCGAAGATCGGCTCCGGGGCCTTTGCCGCGCAGACGCTCAGTTCGGGTGTCGTGACTCTTTCTCTTCCCAGCGGGACGACTAACTTTGCGGTGGCGTTCGTGTGTTCTCCTGTAACGATTTTGTCCGGGGGTACCCAGATTGGCCAAACCTCGCAGGAGTCTGTGATCGAGGAGAGTACGCTCGACGGTACGTCGTTGACCGAAGCCTGTGCGGTTTCTCCGCAGCCCTTTCAGACAGGCATGCTGACGGGAAGCGTGGATGCAAGCGCGATTCCGGCTGCGTCCTTTCTCACCGTCAATGCGCAGAGCGGTACATCGGGAACGTCTTATTCCTCCACAACTCCCGTTGCCAACTTCACCTTGAGTGCCCCAGCGGGAAGCGATCGTGTGGAGGTACTCGCCTTCAACAGCGTTTCTCAAAGCGGGGGATTCAGCCTTGTCGCGGCAAAAAGCTTCAGCAGCCAAGCGGTTCCGGGAGGGCTGAACGGCGGCAGCCCGGTGGTACTGGGTTCAGCAGACGAAACGACCGAGGCCCCGATCACTTATTCGGGCGTCCCGTCGGGATTTTCTCTTCCTTCGACAATCGTCATCTACGAGACGGCAGGGGGCGGCGCTTTCCTGATCGCCAGCGCGGCGACAAATCAGTATCCGATCCTTCCTCCGGGGGCAATCCAGAGCGGCGATTCGTACGCTTTGGAGGCGACGGCCCGCGACAGTTCCCAGGCCTCCCAGGCCGTATCGTCGTTCATTTCCGGTGGTACGGGAGGGCCTGTTTCTTTCACACTTCCCGCGCCGTGGTCGTATGCGGGCCCGACCCCCGCTGCGCTGCCCACGTTCGATTTCGACTACACGGGATTCGCGGGTGAAAGCGGCGTCAGTGAGGTTGCCGGCATTGGGTGGTCGGTGGGGGCCGATTCAGAGAACTTCCTCACGGTGACGGCCTCGACAAACTATCAGAATGGAGCGACAACGCTCGCCCTCCCCGATCTTTCCGGCATAACGGGATTTTTGGCCAATCCCAAGTCAGGAAGCCAGGCCGGATGGTCGGCGTTGATCTCGCAGCACAGCGGCACAGGGCAGACCGCGACGTCGAACGCCGTTCAAAACAGCGGCACTTACACTGTGCCTTGATCGCTTCAGAGGCGCCAATCGCGAACTCTGCGAGATTGTTTTAGGTCTCCGCGCCTCTCAGAGGGCGAGAAAGCGTTGACCCTGCCCCCGTTTCTTGTTATTGTAAATAGGTTCCGCAAGAACGCGTCCCGTCGTGTGTTCTACGAGGGAAGCGCAAGGGTGACCCAGCCAAAGCATCGAGCCGGGCGAAACCCAAAGGCCGCGCGAAGTTGAGCCGGCCACTATCCCCGGATTAGCTCTTATCTTGCGAAGGGCAGGGGATCATCGCATCGGTGTCCGCGCGTTTCTCCACCTTGGAGGGCTATGCGGGCCGGAATCAGCGAAACGGAGTCGGCTCCTAAGTAACGGACGCTCGACCACCGTCCTGGTTCTCGTCTGGGAGTGGAACGAAGGCAGACGCGAAGCAGCAACCTTGGGGCATTTGCGCCCATGCGTCAGTATGCGCGTGAGCCTAAAGAGGCCCGGAGCGACTGCGCGCGTTTGTGAAGGCTTGGGTTTTGAGTGTTTTGGGGTAAGGAGTTTCAGTTTGCCTACGTTTAATCAATTGGTCCGCAAGGGGCGCACGGCCCCCAGATACAAGACGGCGTCTCCCGCATTGCAGGCTTCGCCGCAGCGGCGCGGTGTGTGTACCCGCGTATATACGCAAACACCGAAGAAGCCGAACTCGGCCCTGCGCAAGGTGGCTCGTGTGCGGCTGACCAACGGCATCGAGGTCACGACTTACATCCCCGGCATCGGCCATAACCTGCAGGAGCACTCGATTGTGCTCATCCGCGGCGGCCGTGTGAAAGATCTTCCAGGAGTTCGCTATCACGTGGTGCGCGGCACTCTGGATTCGGTAGGCGTGGCCAATCGCAAGCAGAGCCGGTCGAAGTATGGAGCCAAGCGCGCCAAGGGTGGCGCGGCGCCGGCAAAGAAGTAATTGAGTTCATAGTTCTGAGTTCTAAGTTCGCAGTTGCCGGAAAGGCAATAGCGGGCACGGATCGAGAACTACGAACTTAGAACTACGAACTTAGAACTGTTCTTGAGGATTTTATGCCG
>CAZAQN010000022.1:0-72803 GCA_964487345.1 uncultured Occallatibacter sp.
CGCTCGAGCCGCGAGGCCGCGCGAGCAATTTCAATGAACTGCTCAATCTCGCCGAAGGGGGCGACACAAATGCCGCGGAGGCACTGGCGGAGCAAGCGCTTTACATCGGGCGCGGATTACGGCTGATCATTGCCGGCCTTTCTCCCGCCGTGATCCTGATTGCGGGAGATATCACTTCCGCCTGGCACCTCTTTGGTCCGCTAATTGAAAAAGAGGTGGCCGAACAGACGCTCGTGGGAACACCACCGCGGATTTTGCCCACGCACGATGGAGACGTTGCCCGGTTGCGCGGAGCCGCCGCGCTTGTCTTTCAGAGGCGGAGTACCGGTGCGCTGAGCAAAGCTTCCCAGCGAAAATCGAATGGCAAAAAAACCAACCAGGAATACCTTGCAGCACACAGGGCATAGGCCCCTGCTGACTGTCCATCTCGGCGGGACTTTGGTTTTGAGGCAACATTTCAGAAGATAAAGCAAGCGCGGAAGATAGCCCCGGAACACAGCGGCGGACATCGGATGGGCGAATCCGTTATCGCCAAATCATGGGATAAACTGCTTTCCGGCTTGACAAGAGACCTGAAGCGATCCTATAGTTCGTGTCGCAAATTAAATAGCCCGCGTTGATACGCAATTACGCGGGCAGATAGTCCAAACCGCGATCTTCACGAAGTCCGCTCGGTAGAGTTGCAGGGTTCGTCGAGTCGAGACATTGCAGCGCGCAAGCGACTCATCTTTCTGGAGGCAGTTATGGCAGGCATCACGGCATCCGTTCGTCGATTTCCCGTCCAAATCACGGCTCGTTGCGTCTTCCTTACGCTCGTCGCACTGCTGGCGTGCTGCGGCGTAGCCAGGGCCCAGGTGCTCTACGGCTCAATCACCGGCACGGTGACGGACCAGACGGGCGCCGTGGTGCCGAATGCGGCTATCACGCTCACAAACCAAGAAACCGGGGAAAAGCGAAACGCCACAGCCGATGGGTCAGGCGGCTATTCAGTTCTGGACGTGCTGCCAGGCGCGTACACCATCTCCGTCGGAGCCAAGGGAAATTTCGGAGCTTTCTCCGAGAAGGATGTTCGCGTCGAAGTCAATCGCCAAGTCCGCATTGACATTGGATTGCAGCCCGGCGCGGTGACTACGCAAATCACCGTCACCGAAGCTCCGCCCGAATTGCAAACCGAAACCGCCGAGGTGAACTCCGAAATCAGCCAGGCGCAACTCAATGCATTGCCGATCACCTCGAGCGCGGGACGCAACTATCAAGCTCTCTATACGATCATTCCCGGCGCTTCCGCGGTGCAGGAGAAGAACTCCACATCCGCCAATCCATCCCGCTCCATGAGCGTCAACATCAACGGCAATTCCTATAACGGCAACACCACACGCATCGACGGAGCCGTCAATTACTACGGCTGGCTGCCCTATTTAATTGCCTACGTGCCTCCCGCGGACGACATTGAAAACGTCAGCTTCACCACCAACGCCTTCACCGCAGAGCAGGGGCAGGCAGGGGGCGCCGCTATCAAGATCAGCACCAAGAGCGGCGGTTCGCAATTTCACGGCAGCGGCTGGGAGTACTACCAGGATGCCGCTATCAACGCCCGTCCGTACACGTATGTCACCCCCGGCCCGGTTCCAAAGTATGTTTTCGATGAATTTGGATTCAATATCGGCGGTCCGGTCTACATCCCGCGCATCCTTACCGGCAAGAAGAAGCTCTTCTTTTTCCAGAACTTCGAGCGCACCACGCAGCGCAAGCTCATCAGCGGCACCTTTACGGTACCGACGACGGCGATGCTCGGCGGCGACTTCACCCTGGCGGCCCCCTACGTCACCCTCTACGACCCACAACCGGGCGGCGTAGTTCAAACCGGCCCTGGCACCGCGAACGGCTACCTTCTCCCGTCGGCCCGAACCACCACCTTTATGTCCGAGTACGGCTGCAACTGCATTCCTGCCGCACGGCAATCCTCTGCGGCGGCAACGATGCTGGGCCTTTTGGCGCCCACCGCTCAGAAGCTGGCCACACCTTCCGCCGCATCCTTATCCCAGGGAATGGCAAACGACTATCTCGCGACGGGCACCTACGCGTATAACCGCAACACCTCCGACTCGAAGATCGACTACATGCCCAGCGAAAACACGCACATCTTCGGCAAGTACTCGATCGAGCCGTTTACCATCACCGATCCGCAGGGTCTAGGTGCAGCCGGCGGAACTACCATGGACGGCGGTCAGCCCGGCGCCACCGCTGGCCGCATTCAGAATGCCGGCCTCGGCGTGAGCCACGTCTACAGAGCAAATCTAGTTCTCGACGCCGATTTTGGATACACGCGTCAGCTCTCGGGGGCGCAGTCCACGATCGATCTTAAGGACGGCGACTTCGGGCTCAATACCCTCGGCATTCCCGGCACCAATGGCAACGGAGTCGACTACGCCGGCCAGCCCATCTTCTCCTTCAACAGCACCTTTTCGACACTGGGCAACGCTCAAACCGCCAACCCATTCAAGTTTCGCGACAACCAGTTCACCGGCGACGTGAACCTCAGCTGGGTGAAGGGTCGCCACTCGACAAAATACGGTTTCACCTACTATCACTTCGACCTGAATCACTTCCAGCCCAATCTCGGCAGCGGCGTCAGTAACCCTCGCGGAGGTTTCCAGTTCGACGGCCAAATGACATGCAACGGCTCCTGCGGCGTCACAGCCTACAACGCCCTCGCCGATTTCCTACTCGGCCTGCCCAACAACGGCACAGGATCAGCCGTCTCCAAAGCTGAGCAGTCGCGCGATCCGAATTCGCTTCGCTGGACCGAACTCGGTGGGTACGCGCAGGATCAGTGGAGCATCACTCCGAAACTCACCATCGATTACGGAATCCGTTACGAGTACTACCCACCGCCGTACAAGGATCACACCGGACCGTACATCGTCCATACCAACCTGCCACAGACCGGCAACGTGGAGATCGGCGGCGTCAATGGCAATCCGGAAAGTGCAGGGCTTGAGGTAGGGCACGGCAATTTTGTGCCGCGCCTCGGTGTCATCTATAGCTTCGATCAGAAAACTGTCGTCCGTACCGGCTTCGGCATGACCACCGACCCGGACAGCTATCGCGTGATTCGCGACGCTTATCCGGGCTCCATCACCGTGAGCTACAGCGGTTCCGCCACGGGCACAGTCGCCGTCGATCCGGCCAATAACAACGCTCCCATGACGCTCGCTTACGGAATTCCCAAGATCGTTTATCCAAGTTTCGCCTCGGGCTTTGTTTCATTGCCCGTCGCCGCCAGCACCCAGACCGTCCCGCTCAGCTACAACCGCGGCTACATCATGAGCTGGAATCTCTTCCTCCAGCGCGAACTCCCCTCGCAGTGGGTCGCAAACGTCGGCTACGTCGGTACGGAGTACGTCCGCCAGCCCGCTACAGTGACGCCGTACAATTCGGCGCAATTTCCTTCGGCCAGCACACCCTGCATGGCGAACGGACAGTACAATCCTTCGACCGGCCTCACTGGCGGATGCAGCTTCCAGGACAACACCATCATTAATCAGCAGTGGTGCACGGGCGGCAAAAATCTGGCTTGTTACAACACCGGTGGCATCAACCTCAATGAGCCGCTCTTCCGCTCCTTCTATGACGCACTCCAGTCGCAGCTCACGCGCAGCGCCGGAAAGAACAGCTCATTGGGCCTCGTGTACACATTCGCCAGGGCGATCGACTTCGAGGATAACGGCGCGGGTTCCGGTTCCGGTGGCACCGTTTTCAACTATCCCGCGTACTGGCACTTCAACCGTGGCCTCGCCGGCTATGACATCAAGCACAATGTGCAAGTCTACGGGCTCTACAACCTGCCCTTCGGCTACGGTCAGCCTTACGCAAACCACGGGCTGGCAGCCGCGATCGTTGGAGGATTTCAATTGAACGGCCAGTTCAGCCACACAAGCGGCACTCCGTTCTCCGTCAACGCCAACACCAACACCATCGGCAATCTTGCACCGGGCTGGGGCGCCACATATGCCCAACTCGCCAAGCCCTACCATCAGATCAGCGGCCACAACCGCGGCGCGGCGGGCGGAGCGGCTCTCAGCGGCGGCAAGGGATGGTTCGATCCCTCCTCGTTCGCCAACCCGACAGAGCCGTCAGCCACTGTGGCTGGGAACCCCACCAATGCCTCTCCGACGCTTCCCAACACTTACCGGAACGAGTTCCGCGGACCGGGCGCATCTCTCTTCAACGCCAGCGTCTTCCGGGCCTTTCACCTCTACCGCGAAAGCGAATTCCAAGTTCGCTTTGAAGCCTTCAACGTTTTTAACCATGCTCTTCTCTATGGCACCAACAATAACGGCGGAGTGCCCAACAACACCGTCACGTCGAACGCCAACATCGCCAACGCTAACTACGGCACCCTGGGCACCATCACCAACTTTGGCCCTTCCTACTCTCCAACGGGCGGCGCTCGTTCCCTGCAATTCAGCGGCCGCTTCAACTTCTAATTCTTCGCAGTCTCATGTGCGCGGCAATGCCAGTTCCGATTGCCGCGCATTTTTGTCTTTGAGGCCATCAAAGACCGTCGACATCAATTTTTTCGGGGGCGTGTTGGAATAAAAAATGAACGGCTCAGTTCTCGTAGGTGCACCGCATTTGTCCTACAAGGAGCCAACATGAGCAGTTCGACAGAACGCGACCGTACGTCTTCCTACGCCATCATGAAGTCAAATTCCAACGTAGTTAGCTCGGACTCGGAGATTAGTCCGGACGGCATCGACCGGCGCGGCTTTTTGAGATGCATGGCATGGGCCGGCACGGGTCTGGTATGGACGTTTGCCGGAGGCGTGCCCGTGTCGCGCGTCTTCGGGCAGCCGATGCACAGCGCAAAGCAATCCGACTTCAGCTTCGTGCAAATCAGCGACAGCCACATCGGCTTCAACAAAGCCGTGAACCCCGATGTGACGGCGACGCTGCAAGCGGCAATCGATAAGACCGACGCTCTACCGCAAGTACCCGATTTCCTTATCCACACAGGCGATCTCACGCACTCCTCGAAGCCTGCCGAGTTCGACACTCTAGATCAAATGCTCGGCAAGAAACGCCAGGTGTTTTATGTGCCAGGAGAACACGACACATCCGTGGACGACGGCAAGATGTATCTCGATCGCTACGGGAAGGGCTCGCAGGGCAATGGCTGGTACAGCTTCGATCACCGCGGCGTCCACTTCATCGGACTCGTCAACGTAGTTCAGCTCGAAGGAATGGGCCGGCTGGGCCAACCGCAGTTGGATTGGCTGAAGAAGGATTTGGCGGGCCTCAAGAGCAGCGTGCCTATCGTGCTCTTCGCGCACATTCCGCTGTGGGCCGTGTACCCCACGTGGGGATGGGGAACCTCAGACAGCGAGCAGGCCTTAGCAATGTTGAACCGCTTCGGCTCAGTGACCGTGCTCAACGGACACATCCATCAGGTGATGCAAAAGGTCGAAGGCAACGTCTCGTTCCATACCGCGACGTCGACGGCCTTTCCTCAACCGGCACCTGGCACCGCGCCCTCGCCTGGGCCGATGAAAGTTCCGGCGGAGAGGTTGCGCGACGTCCTCGGCATTACAGAAGTGAGCTTCGTTGCCCACCGGCACACACTCGCCATTGTGGATGCATCGTTGTCAGGAGCGCCGATCCAGCCGGGCTCGGCCGCATGAGACTGAAAATCGCGGCATTGGCCGCGGCTGCGGTTGTTGCTCTCGGATGCGCGCTCTCGTTCGTGCACCCGTGGGGTGACCCGCGCGCAGTCGATCAAGCAAAGACCGCGATTCTGCCGGACCTCGAGGTTCCCTTCGACGTTCGGCAGACGCTGGTCAACAAGTGCGCCGACTGTCATTCCAATGCAACGCGGTGGCCAATCTATGCGCGCGTTGCTCCGGCTTCGTGGCTGGTGGAGCGCGACATTGTGCAAGCGCGCAGCCATATGAATCTTTCCGCGTGGCAGGACTACGACAAGGACACGCGGATCAGCATGCTGTCCCGGACCGCTGCCGAGGTTCGCCGGGGCGAGATGCCAGTCAAGCAGTATCTGATCTTGCATCCCGAAGCGCGGCTGACCGACGCGGAGCGGGCGGCGATTATCAGCTGGACAAAGGTGGAGCGCGCCCGTCTGCGGGCGACGCAATAGAACTTGCAGGGAGAAGGCATGAAAGAATTTGTTCCGAAGACGCAGAAGCTTTTTGTCGTAGCTGCAATGGCGATGGCGTGTATCGGCATCATTGAGCTTCCGCGCATGAGCCGCGCTACAGATCAACCCGGAGACGCCGAGCGAGCCAAGACATTGTTCGAAAAGCGCTGCACCGGTTGCCACTCTCTTGATCAAGATAAAGAAGGGCCGCGCTTGCGCAGCGTCTACGGCAGGAAAGCAGGCACGGTTGCAAGCTTCGAATACTCAGACGCATTAAAGAATGCCCACATCGTATGGGGCGACGCGACGCTCGACAAATGGCTCACCGATACCGATGCGTTAATCCCCGGCAATGACATGGCCTTCCATGTGCCGAAACCGGAGGAGCGCTCAGACATCATCGCGTTCCTCCGAGCCACGGCTCAGGCCGCTCAAAAACAGTAGGCCACTTGCAGCAAGCGTGCGTCGCATTCAAAAACCAGGAGGCTACGGATTCAGGAATTTCAATATGGCTCGTTCATCCTCGCGACTGAGTGAGGCGCGGACACGCATGTGCCGGACAATAGTGCCGGAGATCTGCGGTGGAAAGCTCTCCGGCGCGTTATGACAGCGCGCGCAGTTCTGGCGAAAGGCCCGGTCGCCATCTCGCACAGGCTGAGGGCGTGCATTTTTGTCCTGCTTTTCGGACTGTGCGGACGCGGGCGCAGCCAGACTGCGGGTCTGCAAAGTGAGAAAGCATAGAGAAGCGCCAAAGAGGCAGGATGCAAGAAGTTTCCCTGTGCGCATTATTTGCCCTTCCATGTTGGAAAAAGAAAGCGATAGACAATGCCGGTTTGCCAGACATTTCGATTGCCTGTAGAAGAGAACTGGCGTGAATAGCTGCTGTCGATGCGAACTTCGTGAGCGAAGTGGTAGTCGAGTCCAAAATCGGCGCGCTGCGTGTCGGCGGACGGAAGGCTGTCTGTGGCATCGGGACTGTTGCGAAACGTCTGCTGCACACGGAAGACTGGCTCGAGTCTTCCGATGGTGCTGGTGGGACCGCCGAAATGCGAGAGGCGATAGTCCGTCTCAATCCAGTAGCCCTGCGAGTGCTCGCCATGCGCAAACTCGGAGCGAAACCGAAATGGGCTATCGATTGGTTCCCACCAAACAAGAAATCCGGAAAAGTTTTGCTGCGCGTTTTGCAAGCGACGGCCGTAGGAGGCGCCGACCTCGAGGCCCGTCGCAGGAAAGTAAATTGAAGCTTGCCCTCCGCTGGAGCGCTGCGCATTGAATTGCTGATTGGTGCTTCTTGCCGAGAAGTAGGCCGCGTAGTCGATGGAGTATTTGGGCGTGGAGACCGCCGATCCGCGGAGCATTCCTCCAACACCCATCGCCGTGTTCATGGTTCCAAGCCCGAAGATGAGCGGACCATCCTCAAAGTTGCCGATCCAGATGGGAGTGAGCCGCTCGTTGTATGTGCCAAACGGCGTCAGGAACTCTCCCGCGACGACGGTCAGATGTGGAGATGCCAGGAAGTCGCCCTGCAGATAATCGATACCAAGAAACGGAGCGCTGGTATATCCAATTTGCCCGCCGCCCTTGGGAAAGAATGTTTCGAGAATGGTGGCCCGGCTCTCAACCAGAAGATGAGGACCGATCGGCGCCGCGAGCACGGGCGAAAGAACGGGAAGATAGGTTGTGTTTCCGCCATTGGTGTTGGAGAAGAACCCAATTCCACCTGAGATAAGAGGCGTATCTTGCGCTCCTGCGTACTGTCCGAGGAGCGCGACTGTGAGAATAAGCGCGACAGCTAGAGGAATGCGCCGGATTGAATGGAAGGCCGGGCAATGCGATAGATGCGACATGCCTCCATGTTGTCCTGGCCGCGGCGAACGCGTGTCAGAACGCTGTCTTGCGATTGTCAGGGTTTTGTCATTTTGGCTGCGAGCCGCTCGCACGCGAAGACAGACTCTTCTGGCCTGGCACGTCGCTCACTTTCTTGTTCGACCCCGATTTCCGACGACAACAAATCCCTGACAATCTGTTGACACATGCATGACACCCCAAAGCACACCGGTGGATAGGGTAAGGACGTCAGCGCGGCGAGGAATTAGTCGCGCGATTTGGAACACGGTTCGCGAGGTCAATGATTCATCCGCAAAGTAGTCTGCAATTCCGTCGGCGAAATTCTAACCACTTCAGAGGGAATTCATGCGTAAGCAACACTTGATATTTGCTCTTTTATTCGCAATGGCAGGGTCGCAGGCGATGATGCAGAAGGCTCATGCGGAGAACGCGCCGCGGCACATCGAAGTCACGGCGAAGCGTTTTGGCTTCGAGCCCGCGGAAATCACGTTGAAAAAAGGCGAACCGGTCGATCTGATCTTGAAAAGCACAGATGTGTCGCACGGCCTGCGATTTCGCGAACTCAATGTTGACGTGAAGGTGGGCAAAGGCGGCACGAGCGAAGTCCATTTCACTCCAAACCTGACGGGTACGTTCGTCGGGCACTGTTCCGTGTTTTGCGGATCCGGTCATGGGTCGATGACCCTGAAGCTGCACGTGGTGGACTGACAATGGATCGCACCGCGTATTTCGCTTTGGCGGCACTGTTGCTGCCGGCCATCGGGTGCAAGGCAAACCCGCCCAGCCCGATGGAAACGCGCATCGTCTCGAGCGCGAAGCACAGCTTGTTTGTCGGAAACAAAAAGCAGAAGAACCCGCTTGCGGCGACGCCGGACACAATCGCCGATGGGAGAGAGGCATTTTCGCACTATTGCATGGCCTGTCACGGAATGGACGGGCAGAACACAGGAGTGCCGTTTGCCGATCGAATGTCTCCGCCGGTGCCTTCGCTCGCTTCGCGCGAGGTGCAGGACTACAGCGATGGCCAATTGAAGTGGGTGATCGATTATGGGATTTGGCCTTCGGGAATGCCGGGTGCAAAGGGCACGTTAAGCGATGACGAGATCTGGTCCATTGTTGTGTACCTTCGCCACCTGCCGCCCGCGGGCAGCTTGGGTGAACCCGAGATGTACAGCCATTGATTGATATGAACCCAATGTTCAGATTCGAGAGCAAAGCGTCGGCTCGCGCCACGCGACTGAAAGAGGCAGTGCTGGCCAGTTTCCGGAGTACGGCCGCCGAAGTAGAAGCGCGCCTCGCCGTCTTTGAGGCGAGCGACTGGCAAAGGATTCTGTATTGGCTCGATATTAGCGGTCTCGCGCTTTACCTGCTCGATCGACTCACAGAGCTTGGACTGAAGCGATGCTTGCCCGAGCCGATTTTGCGGCGCCTGCAGCAGAACCTCGACGAGAATCGCAAGCGGACTGCGGCGCTCTTTCGGGAAGCGGCCGCAATTAGCCGGCAATTGAGGCGCCAGCACATCGCGTTCGCATTGCTGAAGGGAATCACGCTTACACCCGACTCCGTGCCGGATAGCTCGCTGCGCTGGCAGATCGATCTCGATTTTCTTGTCGCAGCTTCGGACGCGACGGCCGCCCGGCACGTGCTAATGACCTTGGGCTATGGATTGCATGCCGTCTGCGGCAACACCATGGAGTTCACGGCAGGTGAATCCAGTCCACCGGACATCCGCAAGATCTACAGAGTCCATTCGCAGCGTTCGCTTGAACTGCACATTCTGTCGACAACGCCAGGAAAAAATGGAAGAAGAACCGATCGGCTCGCGCGAACCCAGCTTCGAAAGTTCAATGGGGCGGTCATTCCGACTTTGTCGCCCGCGGACATTCTGGTGCAACAAGGCGCGCATCTCTTCAAACATCTTTGCGGCGAACACACGCGCGCCTCATGGGTGCATGAGTTCTGGCGAAATGTCCAGGCACGTCGCGAGGACACTGGCTTCTGGTGTGAAGTGGAGCGAATTGCAGCCATTGAACCACAGGGAGAGATTGCCCTTGCCGCTGCGGTGCTGCTTTCGACGCTGACGTTTGGCGGCACGGTGCCTGACCGCCTATCACGGTGGACCGCCGATCGTTTGCCTCGCAAAGTCCGCTTGTGGATCGAGACCTTCGGAATACGTGTCCTCCTCGCGGATTCGCCTGGAAACAAGCTGTACTTGATATTGCGGCAGGAATTACGCGACGGCGCCGCGAGCCGCCCGGCGATTCGCCGCCTCGTCTTCCCGGCGCATCTGCCTCCACCGATTACCCGCGGCGTAACCGGAGAAGGGCTGATGGCCCGATCGGTCCGCTATCGCACCGAGGCCTCGTATCTGCTTTTGCGCGCGCAATTCCACGTCATTGAAGGATTCAAATACGCAATTGAACTCTCGCGCTGGCAACGGCGAGTGACAGAGACGTCTCAATGAGTCCATCTTTCCGCAATTCGTTCGTCGCAGCTGGCCGTCGATTGGGTTATGTCGCGTTCTTCGCCATCTTGTGCAATTTTCAGGGGGTGATGGCTGTGAGCACCGCACAGGTTCCCGGCGCTCCTGGTTCCTCATCCGAAGCGCAGACTGGAGCAAGTTCCACTCCGAATTCACCGATGAGTGCATCGAGTGATTCGGGTGGAAGCGACTCGAGCGACCGCAGCGCTACGGGGAACGAAGCGACGATGCAGGGCGTGAACGGTGCCGGCGTGGTGTTGTCGGCCGCTCAGATTCTGACGATCCTGCAGGAACGTCCTGAAGTGGTGGTCGAATTGAAGTCGCATTTGGCGGACATGCTCCAGCAGCAAGGAACGCAAATCCAACCCGACTCAATCACCGATGAAGTGCTCTACAACCAGATTTCTTCCAGTCCTCAAGTACGCGCGAGCATAACCGTCTTTTTACGCTCGCGCGGATTTGTTTCCGATGAGGACCTGCAGAGAGCAGCTCTGATGGGCGGAGAAAGCTCCCTGCAGACTGGCGCGGACGAAATGCAAGCCTCGCCGCTGACCGGCTCACCGCTGGGAAGTCAGATTCAATCAACGCAAGCGGGATCGCCGCTCGCGGCAAGCAATGCATCCGACTCGGATGCTACGGCCGCCGTGCGTTCGCCTCTGCGGAGTGGAGTAGCGGGACCGCAAAATCGAAACATCAACGGGACACACACGACGACAGATGAGCCGCAAGTGCTCCGTCGACCAGCGCCTTACAACCTGATGTCGCTGCGGGATCTCTACACACAGATTCCGAATTCTCCAGAACGGTTGAGGCGCTTTGGATCGGAGGTTTTCGTGAATCGAAGCTTGGCAAGCGCAATGAGTGTTGGCGCGGCTGCGAGCACATCGCCGCTCGATGTCCCGATTGGACCCGATTACGTTGTGGGTCCCGGCGATACCCTCAACATCAACCTTTGGGGCGGCGTAACCCAAACGCTGCCGCGTGTGGTGGACCGCGAAGGACGAATCATGCTGCCAGAGTCGGGCGTCGTGCAAGTGGCAGGTTTGACACTGAGCCGCGCGGAAAGCGTGATTGAGTCTGCGCTGCAAAAGCAGTTCAGAAATGCGCATGTCGCTGTAACCGTCGCTCGTCTGCGCACGGTGCGAATTTACGTTGTCGGCGATGTCCAACGTCCGGGCGCGTATGACATCAGTTCGCTCGCTTCGCCATTGAACGCGCTGTACGCGGCAGGCGGTCCAACCGCGACGGGTTCGCTGCGCGTGCTCCGCCATCTACGCAACGACAAGCTGATCGGCGAAATCGATCTGTACGATTTTCTGCTGCGTGGCGTGCATAAAAATGACGATCGGCTCGAGGGTGGCGATACGCTTCTTGTGCCTGCGGCAGGGCCTCAGGTCGCGGTGTACGGCGCGGTGAAGCGTCCGGCAATCTACGAGCTTCGCGATGAAAAAAACTTGGCTACGGTGCTCGATGAGGCGGGCGGCGTCACGGTGGCCGCAGCATTGGGACACATCACAGTCGAACGCATCGATGCGCACCAGCAGCGCGAAACAGTAGGACTCGATCTGGGCTCAGCCGGAGATACGGAATCCGCGAAGGCGGCGATTGCGGCTTTCGAAGTGGAGGATGGCGACCGTGTAAGGGTGGCGCCGATTCTGCCTTACAGTGAACGCGTGATCTACCTCGAAGGTCATGTGGTGCGGCCGGGGCGCGTGTCCTACCGCGACGGATTGCGGCTCGGTGACGTGCTCCACAGTTATCAGGACCTGCTTCCGGAGCCGGCTGTGCAGGGCGAAATCGTCCGCCTTGTGCCACCGGATCTGCATGTGGAGACAATCGAATTCAACGTGCCGGATACTCTGATCGGCAACTTCAATTTGGCCCTTCAACCTTTCGACACGATTCGTCTCTTCGGTCGCTACGAGCAGGACGCGCCCAATGTGACCGTGCGCGGTGAGGTGCAACGGCCGGGTTCATTTGCGCTGTCAGAAGGCATGACCGCTGCGCAGCTGGTGCGCATGGCGGGAGGCTTCAAGCGCGACGCACTGCTGAGCAAAGCCGATTTGATCAGCTACCAAGTGGTGAACGGTGTGAAGGCTCTCGAAGAGCGGCGTGATCTTCGAATCGGCGACGCAGTATTGAAAGAAAATCGGGAAGAAGATGCTCCCTTGAAGCCGGGGGACGTGTTGACGGTTCACCAGATCACGGGCTGGAACGATATTGGCGCCTCGATCACGATTGAGGGAGAAGTGGGACACCCAGGAAGTTACGGATTTCAACAAGGCGAGCATTTGAGTGATCTTTTGCGTCGCGCCGGCGGATTCCGCGAGACTGCCTACCCCGAGGGAGCGGTGCTCACGCGCCCCGAAGTGCGTACGCTCGAAGAAAAGAGCCGCGAAGAACTGATTCGCCAGATTGAGACGAGCTCCGCCGCCGCGCGGCTTTCTCCGAACGTTGGAGGAAACGATCAAGCCACTACGCTGCAGATGATTCAACAACAACAGGAGCAGGTGCTGGCGAGACTGCGCAGCCAGCCGGCGAGCGGACGGCTTGTGATTCACATCAGCGCGAATATCGACAGTTGGGCCGGAACCCCAGCCGATGTCGAGGTGAGAAGCGACGATGTGTTGCGCGTGCCGAAGAGGCCTGGATTTGTTCTCATCACCGGCCAGGTCTACAACGCGGCCGCCATCACGTTTGCGCCCGGCAAATCGGCAGGGTGGTATTTGGAGCGGGCAGGCGGAGCCACGCAGATCGCAAATCGAAAACAGATTTTCATCATCCGCGCGAACGGATCGGTAGTAGGACGGCGCTCGGATGACTGGTACGGCCGCGATGTTTTGTCCACAAGGCTCGATCCGGGAGATGTGATCGTCGTTCCGCAGAAAATTATCGGCGCCTCGCAAGTTTGGCGCAACTTGCTGAGCACGGCTCAAATTGCCGCGTCGATCGCTATCACAGCAGCGGTTGCGGGGTTGTGATGCACATGGCCGAACGCGAACAAGTCGTGCTAGAACCGGAGCTCGAAAATGCGTCGACTATCGGCATTGGTAATGCCTTCGCGCCGAATTGGGTGACCAACGTCGCAGTGCTCTGGGCTCAGCGACGCACTCTGGTCCGTGTGGCTGCGGTTGCACTCGGGATAAGCCTGATCATCGCGTTCGTCATTCCGAAGCGTTACGAATCAACGGCGCGGATCATGCCCCCGGAAAACTCCAATTCAGGTACAGCGATGCTCGCGGCGATGGCTGGGCGCGGTTTGGGCAGCGGTGGCGGTGGTCTTGAGGGACTGGGTGCGCTTGCTGCCTCCTTGCTCGGAGGGCGTGGGAACAGTGCTCTCTTCGAGGATCTGCTACGTAGCGGCACTGTGACCGGAGATCTGATCGATCGGTTTGGACTGCAAAAGGCCTATCACAAACGCTATCGGGTCGACACAGCGAAGTATCTCCTTCGGCACACTTCAATTGCGGATGACAAGAAGAGCGGCGTGATTACCGTGACGGTGACGGATACAGATCCGCGGCGGGCTCGTGACCTGGCACAGGGCTATCTCGACGAACTGAATATGCTGGTGAATCGAACCAGCACTTCATCGGCGCATCGCGAGCGCATGTTTATTGAGCGACGGCTCGCTGCGGTCAAAAGCGATCTTGAGCACGCCCAGGAGGCTCTGAGTGATTTTTCGAGCACGCACGCGACCATCGATATTCACGAGCAGACACGCGCGATGGTGGATGCCGGCGCGAAGGTCGAGGGTGAA
Organism: uncultured Occallatibacter sp.; assembly: GCA_964487345.1. Classification (GTDB taxonomy): domain Bacteria; phylum Acidobacteriota; class Terriglobia; order Terriglobales; family Acidobacteriaceae; genus Telmatobacter. Next base: position 14,245 of record CAZAQN010000022.1, read on the forward strand.
CTCGTCGCCACGCAAGGCGAACTCGATTCTTTGCGGCAGATTTATGGCGACAGCAATGTGCGCGTGCGGGCCGCGGAGGCGCGAATCGCCGGCCTAAAGGGAGTTCTCACAAGAATGGGAGGCACTTCGGCGCAACTGCCAACCGGCTCCGAAGTGGCAGGCACCACCAGTGCGACAGGAGGAAATGCCGTAAATGAGCTTTATCCGCCGCTGCGGCAGCTTCCGCGATTGGCTGTCCCTTACGCGGATCTCTACCGAGCGGTCAAGGTTCAGGAGACTGTGTTCGAGTTGCTGACGCAACAATACGAAATTGCCCGCATTCAGGAGGCGAAAGACATTCCCGTTGTCAGCGTGATTGACTCGCCTGGAATCCCAGAGAAGAAATCGTTTCCGCCGCGACTGCTGCTGGCCTTACTGCTGACATTGTTCGTAATTGGCGTGACGGCTGGAGGCATGCTTTTTGAATATCGGTGGGCGCGGATCGATGCGACGGACCCGCGCCGGCAACTCGCCGACGAAATCCTGTGCGATTTGAGAGCATGGATGCATCGTGTTGTTCGATCCAGCCGGGTGGCGCGATGATTGCCTATCGCTTCCCATCGATGGCGACCTCGCGCGCGGCGATGCCTCGATCGAGATTCATCGAGCACACGCACGCCGACGAGGCGGACCCTTGGCTATTCACTCCTGCTGTTGTGGGCTTTTACTTTTCTTTTCGCGCAGCCATCGTGTTGATCGCGGTGCGCGTGTTTTTGCTTGAACCGCAGACAGGCGCGGCCGCTGTCTTGGCTGCTGATTTCGCTCTATTGTTATTTGTTGCTTTTCAGGCGATGGGACCGGCTAGAAATTCGCTCCGATGGATGTTGCGGCAGCTGAGTTTTAGATGGGTCATCTCGTATCTGATATTCGCAGGATGCAGCCTGGGATGGAGCGGGACGGTGTCGAAGTCGGCGTCATTCCTCTACTGGTGTGGGATTGTCGCCGATGTCGCGATTGTTGCTCTTATGCTGCGTACTGGCCCGGTTGAGGGAGTCGCGCATTCCCTCATGCGGGGATTCATCTGGAGCACCTGCGTTCTCGCTTTGATCGCCTGGATCATGCCGACGCAGCCGGATCTTCGGCTCGGCGACCTCGAATTCTTCAACACAAATCAGATTGGCAATCTCTGTGCATTCGCCATTTTGCTGGCTCAGTATTTGATGTGCCGCAAGGACGGGAAGTGGGGCATCCCGATTCTGTTCCTCACAGTCACCCTCATTCGAAGTCTCAGCAAGACGACTCTGGTCGCTTTCGCGTTGAGTGAAGGCGTTCTGCTTATCCGAGACAGATCGATGAGCCGAAGGACCAAATTACTGATTGTCGCGGCCGCGGCGCTGATTGCCCTTTCGTTTTGGGGACTCTACGAAAGTTACTACGACGTATACACCACAGCGAGCAACCAAGCGGAAACACTGACGGGCCGCACCGCGATCTGGGCCTACGCGCTGAATGCAGCGGGCGCAAAACCGTGGTTGGGGAATGGCTTCGATGCTCTGTGGAAGGTGATGCCTCCGTTCGGGGCCGACCAATTTGAGGCACGACATGCGGAGAACGAGCTTTTGCAGCAGTTCTTCGCATATGGCGTGGCGGGCGTGGTCATGCTGTGCGGAATCTACGGCAGTGTCTATTGGGGGACTCGCAGACTTCCGCATAGGCCGACGAAAATCATCTTTTTCACGATATTGCTCTTCATCGTCGTCCGCGGAATGGCCGAAGCCGAGCCATTTGACCTGCTATTGCCTCTTTGGGCAATCACGCTGCTCAGCTCGATCGTCGCGACTCAGCTCGATGCGAACCGCGAGGGCACGGCGGTCGGCAGAGTCCAGGATCCTGGCGTCACGAAGTTTGCCTCACGGCCAGCGAGGAGAGCCTCTCTATGAAAGTCGTCGTTGCCGCGGTTTCAGCGCCCGAACATCTCAACGGCGTTTCGCGCCATGCGGCCAACGTGGTGCGGGGACTGCTGACGCGCGCCGAAGTTTCAGAGGTCCATCTGCTGGCCGGTGCATGGCAGCGGAACACCTATTCCGAGGCGGTCGCGCGGCACGATGCCCGGCTTCATATTCATCCCGTGGCGATTCGCCGGGCGACCATTTACCGCAATTTCTGGTACTACTCGGAGCTTCCCAAAGTGGCCGCGCAGCTAGGTGCGGATGTGGTCCATCTTGCCTATCCAATGCCACTCGCCAGAGATTTCCCCTGCGCGACCGTGGTGAGCCTGCACGATCTTTACCCTTTTGACATTCCAGAAAACTTCGGACTTCTGAAGAGCATTCTGAATTGTCAGGCGGTGCGTCAGTGCCTGAAATCGGTGGATGCGATCGCTTGCGTTTCAGAGAGTACGCGTCACCAACTTAGTCATTGGCTTGGCAACAGTTTTGACGACAAAGCGATCACAATTTTGAATTCAGTGGATCCCCCCGCATCGAATTGCGCACGCGGACCGCAACCGCTTCACAAAAGTCAGCCCTTTGTGTTGTGCGTCGCGCAGCATCGACGCAACAAGAACATCCCGCTCGCGGTGCGGATCTTCGAGCAATCTCTGCACACAGGAGCGATTCCGCCGGAGACCCAGCTCGTGATCGTCGGGGTTACGGGGCCGGAGACTCATCGGATACGAAGGGAGATCCGGGCGGCACGTCTCGAACGGAGGGTTGTCATTCTTTGCGGAATCAGCGATGCGGAGCTTCAATGGTGCTATCGCAACTGCGAGCTCCTCCTGGCGCCTTCGATCGTGGAAGGTTTTGGCCTACCCGTGGTGGAAGCGCTGTTGGCTGGATGCCGTGTCGTGTGTTCCGATATCGCCGCGTTTCGCGAGGTTGGCATGGAAGGCTGCCATTTTGTTCCGCTTGGGCCGGGAGAACTCGACGCATTTACAACTGCAATCCGCTTGGCACTCTGCACGCCGCGCATCTTGCCGATGTCGATGCCGTGGCTATCTGCCTCGGCAATTGCGGAGAAGTATATAATTTTGTACCGGTACCTGCAGACGCGCCTTGCTAACCAGGATTATGGTGCGATTAGGATTTCGCATATTGGAAGCCAAGATGGCTTGTAACCTTGGGCGTCTTGCTTTCATCTTACTTCTTTGAAGACTTATAAGGTGAAATGTCACCTCTTTGTAATTTATAGGCCTGCTTTTCAGAAGCCTATTCCGATTCGGTGGAGAATAGATAGATGGTAAAGGAATTGGAGCTTTCCGTGGGCGAACACGAGGAGAGCGCATCTGCGCCGCGGCTGGGCACGATCCTGGTCGTGGAAGATGACCCGCGCATGCAGAAAGTGCTGCAGCGAGTGTTCTCCGTTGAGCACTACACGGTTGTTACTGCGGGCGATGGGCAAACGGGCCTGGACTTATTTCGAACGCATCGGCCGGCCGCCGTCATCCTTGACCTGATTCTGCCGGAGATTTCGGGCCGCGAACTTTGCCAAACCATGAAGGCGATATCAAACGATACACCGGTGATCGTGCTAAGTGCCGTCGCCGAGGTTGTAGACAAGGTATTACTCCTGGAGCTTGGCGCCGACGACTACGTGACCAAGCCGTTCAGCCCGCGGGAGCTGATGGCGCGCGTGCAGGCAGCCATCCGGCGGAGGCGCCGCCCTGCTGCGGCGATGACTTATCGATTCGCGGGCTGCGAACTTGATTTTCAAAAGATGACGGCTCGCCGTGGCGAAGTCCCCATTCCACTCACATCGCATGAATTTCGGCTGCTCAAATTCTTTACCGAACATGCAGAGCGAGTTCTAAGCCGGGAAGAATTGCTGAATGAAGTCTGGGGCTATAACTGCTATCCGACGACACGCACTGTCGACAACCAGATTCTGAAACTGCGGCAGAAGCTGGAACCTGACCCGTCAAACCCGCGTCATCTGTTGACGATTTACGGTGCAGGATACAAATTTGTCCCATGATGCGAAAGCTGCGGAGAACAAGTCTGCGCACTCCGGTTCCATGACGTTCGAACGACGCGAGAATCGTGGCATCCGTACGCGTGTTCTGCTGATCGCCGCGATGGCAGCCATTATCGCGACAACGACCTTCGCAAGCCTGCTCACCATTCGCCATCGGCTCGAGAGTGTCTTGACAGCGAATGTGTCTTCGGACCTGATGCGTTCGATCGCCACTTTTGAGAGTATGCAGGCGCAGCGCATGACCGCTCTGGATCGCGAGAACGCGCTGCTCGCTGATTTGCCCAGCTTGAAAGCTCTGATGACAACCAGTGACGATCGCACCATTGAAGATGGCGCCGTCGAATTCTGGAGGGTCGGCGGCAATGACCTGTTCGCATTGGCGAACCGGGATGGGCGAATCGTTGCGGCGTACGCGGGAAACTCGTCGGCCGGTTCGACTCTGCGTGCCGATCTGAGTTCGGCATTGGGCCCGTCGCCGCGCACCTACGTCATCAGCGGAGATAATCTTTTCGCCACATCGGTGCGGCCACTCTTTTTTGGCAGCGAAACGAACGGAACGATTCTAGGTTATGTCATCAGCGGCTTCGCGATCGATCGGATGGCAATCGGTCAACTGAGCAACGCGACCAGCGTCGACGCAACGTTTGTAAGTCGAAATCGCGCGTTGGCTGGCTCGCTCGCGCCGCCATTGGAATCGATCCTTGCGGCGCATCCAATTCCCGCATCGAACGACCGTCCGGATGCGGTAACAGTGAAGCTTGGGAACGAACGGTTTTTGGCCGTCGGCCGAGACTTATCCGCGAACGCTTCGGGACCGCTCGAGCTGATCGAACTTAAATCGCTGGATGCAGAAGAACAGTCCATCCGCGAAATCGACCGCCTGGTTTTGATTGCGGGACTGCTCGCCTTGGTGATTGGAGCTGGATTAATGGCGGTTCTATCCAGTGCTGTCACCCATCCACTGGAGCAGCTAGCCACAGGCGTACGTGCGTTTGCGGCGGGGGATAGCGCGCACATTCTACCTTACGGCGGCACAATGGAAGTGCGTGAGTTGAGTACGGCATTTGCGGGCATGCGTCAGGAGATCCTGACCACGCAACAGGCGCTGCTGGAATCGGAACGCCTGGCAACGATCGGCAGGATGGCCAGTTCGGTTTCCCACGACCTGCGCCACTACCTTGCCGCGGTTTATGCGAACTCGGAGTTTCTCGCGTCAGGTCATCTCACTGACGAAGAACGCACGGAGATTCTGACGGAAATCCGTACTGCCGTCGATGGCACAACCGAGTTGCTCGAGTCCTTGCTCATTTTCAGCAGAAGCGGACCTGGGATTCGACGCTCGCATCAGTTGGTCGCAACATTGGTGGATCGCGCCGTGGGCATGGTGCGAGCGCATCCGGATGCTGCCAACACCGAGTTTTCGGTCCGCAACCAGAATCCTGCGGAGACATCGGCGGTTGTGGACGGGAAGCAGATCGAGCGGGCCATTTACAACCTTGCGCTGAATGCATGCCAGACAATCCACAGTAATGGCGAGCCTGCCCGCGTTGCAGTGAGTCTCGACGTGCGACCTGCGGAGATCATCCTGGGCGTGTTGGATAATGGCGACGGTGTTCCAGAGAGCATCCGCTCTACTCTTTTCGAGCCGTTTGTGAGCGAAGGGAAACAAAAGGGATCGGGTCTCGGATTGACGCTCGCACAGTGCATTGCTGCGGAGCATGGCGGCAACGTGATCCTGGTAAGCAGCCGTCCAGGAGAAACCATCTTTCGCATGTCGATTGCGCGCGGCCTTGCGGAACAGACCGGGCAGGCTGCGGAAGAACGAACACGAGTGAAAACTGCGTGAGTCGAGGTACCTCTATGCCCTTTGATCGTTCGTACTGTGCAATGCGCGGGAAAAGCGCTTTGTTGATGCGGTATTGCGCTTTGGCCGTATGCCTCAGCTCGGGCAAAGCACAGGCGCAAGATGACATGGCAGAGAAAGTGAAACAGCTGACCCAGGCAATGAGCCGCGTTCAGGAGCAACTGAATGAGTCGCAGCGCCAGCTTGAAGAAATGCGTCAGCAGCTTGCGGAACTCCAAATCCGCGCAGGAAAAGCCTCTGATCCGGCACCATCTCAAACTGCGGATTCGGACGCGGCAAAGCTGGCGGCACAGGTTGAAGATCTGAGAGAACGGCAGTCGCTGCAGGAAGCGCAGATCGCTGTGCAGGAACAGACCAAGGTCGAGAGCGAGTCGAGATTTCCAGTGAAGGTAAGCGGCCTGCTTCTCATGAATGGATTCGTCAATACGCGAAATGTCGACATGGCCGCGACGCCCACGCTTGCTGTTCCCGGAAGTGGAAGCGCGGGCGCTTCGGTACGGCAAACAATCATGGGCTTGGATATGCGCGGGCCGCATCTTTTTGGAGCCCGGAGTCATGGCGATCTGCGCGTGGATTTTGACGGGAGCGCGGCCGCAACGGGCGGGTACACCAATGGGTATGGAATCGATTTGGTGCGATTGCGGACCGCCCATGCTGCGCTGGATTGGGAACACACAGAGGCATTCTTTTCGATGGACCGGCCAATCATCAGTCCAAGCGTGCCGGACTCGCTGACAGCCGTTGCAGAACCGCCTCTCGCCTGGTCGGGAGACCTGTGGAACTGGACGCCGCAATTCGGCGTCTCACAAGACATTTCCTTTGACTCTGTGCCGAGATTGCGCGCGCAGGCAGCACTTATCGACATCGCAGACGCGCCCTACACCGCGAGCCTCGCGGCTCAAAATGGATCTACCCCCACGCAATCCACTGCGGAAGCGAGCCGTTGGCCCGGTGTTGAAGCTCGCATCGCCACGCCTGGCGGGCAATCGGAGGAGGGTGCGCAGATTGGTGTCGGCGGACTGTTCGCAGCGCATCGGAGCATTGGGGGAACGCGGTTCGACTCGTGGGCGGGAACTCTCGACTATCGCCTGCCACTTCCGGGGAGCATGCAACTGAGCGGAAATTTCTATCGCGGAGCAGCCCTCGGCGGCCTTGGCGGCGGTGCCTATAAGGACTATGTGTTCCGACTGGACCTCGATGGAGGCGGCTTCTACTTCCGCACGCTCGACGATGTAGGCGGCTGGACACAATGGAAACAGAGGGTCAGCCAGCGGCTCGAATTCAACGAGGCGCTCGGCATCGACAACGTTCCCGCAGGTGAACTGCGCCCCTACGCGGGAGCGGCATCAGCCGTGTATCAAAACGCTGCCCGCAATCGAACGGCCACGGCCAACGTCATCTTCAGTCCCAGTGCTTATCTGCTCTTCTCTCTCGAATACCGGCGGATTGAATCTTCCCCCGTGAATGGTCCCACGGCTGCCAGCGACATCATTGGTGTGGCCGCAGGATACAAGTTTTGACGATGGCAAAAAGGCGCAATCATCTGCCGTGCTTTCTGCTTTGCGTAGTTGCACTTATTGCGACCCTCGCCTGCGCTCAGACAGATAGCCGCGAGACAACAGTCGATGTGCATGTGGGAATTAAACTGCCCAAATTGCAGCCGCGCGGGCATGCGCCGCCCGCAGTGCTATGGCTGAAACCATTGCCGGGGACGCCGGCGCAGCCTTTCTTGCCCAATGGCCATTACGCATTGCTGCAGAAGAACCGGATGTTCACGCCGCATCTCCTGGTCGTGCCCGTCGGGAGCGAGGTGCATTTTCCCAATGCCGATCCGTTCTTTCACAATGTGTTCTCCTTATTCAATGGAAAACGATTCGATCTCGGGCTCTACGAGACGGGAACGGACAAAGAGGTCCTGTTTTCTCGCGAAGGCGCCTCGTACATCTTCTGCAATATTCATCCGGAGATGAGTGCTGTCATTCTTGTATTGTCCACGCCCATCTATGCGACGGCGGGGACGGGAGGTACTGTTTGGATTCGCGGCGTGCCGGCTGGCGAATATGAGATGCATGTGTGGGTCGAGGGTTTGGCGCAGCCAGCGCTCGATCGACTAACGAGGCGTGTGCAGATTTCGACAGAAGGCGGCGATCTTGGCGTTATCGAAGCATCGGGAGCGCCGCTAAAGCCGGCGGGCCATTTGAACAAATTTGGCCAGCCGTACGATCGGGATTCCAAACCCACATACTGATTTCGATGCGTCAACGCTGGCTCTATACTTCGCGCATGCGACTCTGTAAGGGGCTAACGGGTGGATTGACGTGGGAACCGTGTTACTTGCCGCCCCTTCATACCTGAAGAATAGGTGCGCAGCCCCGTTAGCTGCAGAGCGATTTGCCAAAGAAAGACGGGATTGGTGCTGAGGTAGCGCCACCAGAGACGCTTCGGATCTTGGATGAGCCGATGAAGCCACTGAAGGCCGGCACGCTTGATCCAATCGGAGCAGTCTTGAATGCGTCCAGTGTGAAAATCAAACGCGGCACCCACGCCGAACATGACGTGCGTGTCGAAGTGGGGAAGATAGCGGCGCATGAATTTGTCCTGCTTCGGCGTGCCGATACCGACCCAGATCATGTCCGGCTTGCAATGGTTGATGCGAGCGATCAACTCGCGTTCTTCGTGTGAAGTCAGAGCGCGAAAAGGCGGAGTGTAAGTGCCGACAATTCTTGCCCACGGGGCAAGCCTTCTGAAACTGGCGGCGAGTTCTTCCGCCACGCCTTCTTTCCCGCCGTAGAAGAAATGCGTGTAGTGTGCGAATTCGCTGCGGACAAATACTTCGCGCATCAAATCGGGCCCGGCAACGCGCTCCATCTCACGGTGCCCTTGAAGCCGGCCGACCCAGGCGACGGGCATGCCGTCTGGGATGGCAATGGCGGCGTCGGCGTATGCGCCTGCCAACTCTGCATCGCGCTGAGCCTCCATCACACCGTACACGCAGATGGCGGAAAGATAACCCTTTTGCCGAGCGCGAAGGATCCGGGCAATCTTCGAAAGGGCGGTGTTCATCGATAGGTCGTCGACCCGCACACCCAGGACATTGATCGAAGGCGAAGCGGCGGAAGAGTTGCGTGCATTGTGGGGCTGGCTTTCGCAGCGCTGACAGGCTGCAGTTGGCGCGAGCGCAGTGGGCGATTTCATCGCGATATCTCCTCGCAAATTACTACAGCGGCGCGGGTGTGGGATCGCGCGCGCCCCTTGAGAAAGAGCATCGCAGCCAGCGGAATATAGACGAGCAGGGTGAATGGCCCGTAGAAAAGACGCGCCATGGCCATTCCGTGCATGCCGTATTTTGGCAGCAGCCAGCGAGTCGCGAGCAGCATGGCTGCACCGCCAGCGAGGTTCAGCAGAGTCACCACACGTACGCGGCCGAGTGCCAGCATCGTATAGGAACCGGTAACGCTGAGCGCTTGTGCCGCTGTGCTCCAGACAAGAAGCGGCAAAACAGAACTGCCCGGACCCGCAATCGCTTGCCCGCCCCACATCGTGAGCAAGCGCATACCGAGCGCAAAGAGAATTGCTGCGCCAGCGGCTACCACGGCCAAGTTCGCAGCGAAAGCCAGGACGACCGCACGGCGCAGCGGAACGATGGAGTCTTCGGTGCTCCTCGTCGACACATAGGGAAAGAGGAAGTGTAGGCTCGACGCGGCAATTCCATAGATTGGCTGCGCCATCTGCGCGCATAGGGCATAGGAGGCCACCGCGGCAGCGCCCAAATAGACTCCCGTGATGAGGCGGTCAACCTGTCCGAAGAGAATCCCCGAGACTGCTTGAATCCACGAGAATATGCCGAAACCAAGAAGTGCGCGCGTAGCTTCACGATCGAACGAAGGCCACAGCGAGTTCGCGCCGAGCAGTCGCTTCAGCTGAACGAGCTGCAAGCCCAGACTCGCCACGATAAAGAGCGCAGTCGCAATCATGATGCCGACCACCCCCTGATTGGCCAACGGCAAAACGGCGGCGGCCGCGAGCGCCAGCAGGCGTGCCATCACGCTCACGCGAACTGCCGCGCCATAGCGCTCAAATGCGCGCTGCGTGCTGACGCACACTGTTTCGATGGCCCGAGCAAGGATCAGAAGGCTTGCGATGCGGAGAGACCAGAGGCATTCAATGCGAAGCTCTGCACTGGATGAAGCGATGCGAGCAGCAGCGGCAGGCGCGAAAATCCATGCGATGAGAGCAATCGCGGCACCCAAGGCAATGTGAATGCCCATGGTGCTGCGCACAGCGCGAAGAAGACCGCTCTGGTCGTTCCCACCGCGCCTCGCGGAGACGTAGCGGATATTCGCATCGCCGAACCCGGACGCGATGACCGATCCTGCAGTCAGCGCCGCATTGGCCAACATCCAAACACCGAACTGCGCAACGCCCAAATTGCGGAGAGCGAGCGGGGCGACGACAAGCATCCCCATTGGGTAGGCAACATAGTCAAGGACGCCGTAGGCTGCGTTCGAGAGATGTACCCTCATCGTTGACTCCTGTGATTGGGCAAGAAGCGAAGGCGGGCCTCGATCGACGGCTGGCTGGGCAGATGGGCAAGGCTTTTTACGCCGTTTGCGGAGGAAGATGAGGTGACATACGTCATCGCTTCTTAAGCTAACGATGCGCGGGAGGATGTGTGTCAGGGGGTGGTCAGATGAATGTCATCGGTTTGTCATTAGAGAATCTGCTTGAACGGTCAGAGTGCAGAGCCGCTCATTTGCGGGTCGGACGAGGCAATTTGCACGGGTCTTCTGGTTGCGTATCCGAGAAGAAGGATGAAGAGCATCGATGCGAGCAAGGCGGCACCCGCGTTACCGAACAGCACATTGGCATAGCCGAATCGCACGATGCAGCTGCCGGTAATGGCTGCCGTGGCAGCCTGGCAAATCGCCCCTGACATGTTTTGAATCGCAGAAGCCGTGCTGCGTTCTTCGTCCGGAATATGGTCCATGAGAAAACTGTAAATACCAGGGCCCGTCATCCATTGCATGCCGCAGTAGGCGAAATAATAGGTGACGGCAAGGGGAACGCTATGCGTGATGCCCATGCAGAGGAGTGCAGCACCAGTCATGGCTTGGGCAAAGCCTACTCCGACAATTCTCCCGAATCTTCGATACAACAGGGGTGAGAGCAAAACGGCAGTGAATTGGAGGAGCTGCGCTACGGAGAAGATGACTCCGACGTGAGGCAACGCCATGCCAAGATGTTGCTGCAGGTAGACCGCGGCAAACGGCGGAAACGAACCAGTGACAATATTCCAGATGACAAACGGCGGCAGAAACCAAAGCAGGATTGGATGAAAGACGCGAATCCGACGGCGCTCAGTCGGGTCCGGCGTACCAAGCCGCAGTTTGAGAATTGGCCAAACTCCTATGAACGCGACAACGCAGGCAAGCAGCAGCACAATGCGAATATTCCCGACCTGCGAACCTGGATGCCCAGCGCGCTGCACGAACTCCGGCAGATATCCGCCCGCGAGACCTGCCAATGTTCCCAGGCCGATTCCCGTGGCAAAGGTAATGCTGAACCCCGACAGCCGATTCTGTTCATTGGTAAGTTTGGCGATGGCGGGCGAAAAGCAAATGGGCCAACTGCTCATCGCGATGCCCGTGAGAAATGCCAGGCCAATCTGCGCTGGGATCCAAAGAACAGAGGTCCGCACAATGCAGATGAGAGGCGCCGCGATGAAGCAAAACAGCAGAAGCTTCTCCAACCCGAATCGTCTGGCCAGAATCGTGGTGGGGATGGTTCCAACCACGTTACCGAGCGTAAGCGTTCCAGTGAGAATTCCAAGGATCTTCTCATTGAAGTGAAGGTCAGTGAGATAGAGATTGAAGAGAAAAAAGAAAAGTCCGAACCCAAAGTCGAAGAAAAATGCTGCGGCGAAAAAGATCCAGAAGCCGCGGCTGAACTGGGTAGGATAAGAGCGCAGTCTTGACCACATGCTTGTCGCCCCGGGGTGCGGTTCTGCGCTGGAATCATCAATCAACGACTGCACTATCGACCTTCTTTCACGAGTTGCGCGAGTCGGTCGATGGCCCAATCCAGGTCTGTGTACTTTAATTCGAAGACGCCGCGATCAAGCAGCCGTTCGACTCCTGCCGTTTGCATTGCTGCGATTCCCGGAACGCCGATTCCCCGTTGAAGGATGTATGCCCGGGCAACTTCTGCCGGAAAAGGGACCATTTCGTTGCGGCGCCCTCCGCGGCGGTCGAGGAAGACGATGTGTTTGATCCGCGAAGAGAAGGATGTGGCAACCCGTGCAAGCGGAGCAGTGTTCCATTCAATAGATGGCTTGCCGATTTCCGCGCGCTGCAGGATTGGCAGACCCCGCAGCTCAGGAAACAGATCCTCTGCAGAGGGGCGAAAGCGGACCTGCCTGCAATTCCCAACCACGAGGCTATCGTCGCGCCCGTTGACTAGAAAGCTGGCGTCGTCGGTAACATAGGTCCATCCAGCGCGCGCGCAGGCGTAGGCTAGCGTCGACTTCCCGGCACCGGAGTCGCCGCAAAACAGAATTCCATTCCCCTCCAACTCAACGCAGGCCGCGTGGATGCCGATGGAATGACGGGCGGCGAGATGAAACATCGCAGCCGATTCGAGGATGAAGTAACGAACATAGCTCCGATGGACCAACGTGGATTGCGCGAGCCAGATGACAGAGAAGAACCGCGCCGCATCGGATACCCCGAAGTTCTCTGCGTTTGCGACATGGGAGCAGAGGTGCTCTCTCACTCGGCTCGTGGGCGCAGGCGGGCATTCCGCTGAGCCACCTTCGGTCACTCCTACGTGGAAGCGAATTGGCTCTGTTTCGAAAAGTTGACGAAATCCCTGCCAGGATTCTTTCGCGGCAACGAGCACTTCCTCCGAGTTCGTGAAAACCTGCAACGGGAACCCATACGGATAGAAGGTCTGTTGCAGGGGTAACTCCGTCCGGGCCAGCATCGGATCGGCGTAGGTGATTGGCTCGCGCCGCGCGTAGGCCGCCTTGATTTGTTCAACAGTGAGAATATCCAAAGTCTGTACCGCCAGTGCAGGCAGAGTGCTCTCCATCAGAAGCGAATCCTTCCTTTGCGGATGAGATAAATCAGAATTGATATTTGAGCGCCAACTGAATGATGCGCGGATTATTCGATGTCGCCGTGATGATCCCGAACGATGCGCCCGAACTGACGGTGTTGTTCGGATTGGCAAAGTTCGACGAGTTAGTCAGATTGAAAAATTCAGCACGGAAATGAAGGCTCTGCGATTCGACGATGGGAATCGTTCGCTCGATCGCCATATCGATATTCCGCTGGCCAGGTCCACGAACCAGGCCCACGCCGCTGTTGCCGAAATCGGTGTCGGCAGGCGAAGTGCCATTCGGCGACTCCGGGGCAGAGGTAAAAGCTGCCGCATTCAAGTATTGGCCGATCACGCGCGAGTAGAGCGACCCGGAAGTGGAAGGCCGAGCAGTACCACTCAGCTGTGCGCGATTCTCGAACGGATAGTTGCCGTACACCGCGCCGGCATTGTCATCGAGAATGGTGATCGGCGTTCCCGACTGCGCCACGAAGATGCCGGAGGCTTGCCATCCGGTGACGGCGTGGCGCACCATGCTTGGCATGGTCGCGAATGCGGGCGTGGTGTAAGTCAGGCTGAATACCCCGCGATGGGTTCGGTCAAAATCCGTCAGGCCATAGTCGCCTCGCGGATTACGCTGATCATTGGTGAGAAGCCATAGCTCAAAAACCTCGCTCCCCGACGAGCCGCTGGTCTCATCCAGATTGCGCGACCATGTGTAGCTGCCGAGGAACTGGAATCCGTGACTCAACCGCTTGGTCACACTGCTCTGCAGTGAGTTGTAATTCGAGTTGTATTCGCTTGCGCAATTGTAGGAACCGGGAGCTACACCTTGATAGGGCGCGCGCTGCACCACGTTGCCGATCGAGTTATTCGTCGCTCCATAAACTGGCGCCGTGGGGCTGGCGAGCAATGCCTGGTTGAATTCGGCGCATCCGGCGACGTGCACGGACCGCGTGCCCACATAGCCCACCTCAAACAGGTAGTCGCGCGCAAGCTGAATCTGCGTGTTCAAGTTGTATTCCTCGGTGTACGGCTCGGTGAAGTGCGAGGACATGCCGACGACGGTTGGGCCACCGCCAGGAATGCGCGGGACGAAGATGGGATAACTCGAGTCGTTGGGAAGAAGCGGGCTAAAGGGCGCTTGCAGCGTCGCACCCGCATTCTGCGCTCCAGCGAAGAGCTGCGAGATCGAAAAAGGGGGATTACTCAGGAGACTCTCGGCCAGTCCGGCGGAGAGCCGATCGAAGTAGATGCCGTAGCCCCCGCGCAGGACGGCGGTGGGGCTGTTGGTGAGGCGATAGGAGAAACCAAGGCGCGGAGAGAGGTCGTTGTAGGTGGTCGGCCAGAGTCCGGTCCCAGAGGTTTGTGTGACACCGGGAGGGACCGGTCCCTCGAAGTTCGACGAAACAGTGAAGCCGCTGAACGTGCCCGCGGCTGGAGCAGCGAGTGTGGCGACGGTGGGATCGAAGTTGACGAGCCTGCCGTGAATTTCGGAGGGAGGGCTGAAAATCTCATAGCGCAGGCCCGCGTTCAGAGTGAGGCGGGGCGTTACCTTGATGTCGTCCTGGAAGAAAGTTGCGAAGTCGGTGTAGCGTTCGTCTTTGCGGAAGTCTCCCGAGCTTCCGCCGCTCATCGTCACGTTGCTGATGCCGTTGGGACTGCCATTCTGCGCGGCGCTCTGGCCGAGTAGAAAGTCGTCGAAGGTGCGAATGTCGAGAAGCCCGCTGGTCGAGAACGGCGCATTGACCATCACCTCGTGACGCTTCACTTCAGCGCCGGTGCGAATGGATTGTCTGCCTCGAGTTAGAGATACCGTGTCCTGCCAGATGAAAGAGTTGGTTGTCTGCGTCTGGAAAGGAGTGCCCGCGTCGCCGATCGTGAAGAGGCCGTCCACGGTGATTCCCGTGGCTTCGACTCCCGAACTCGCAACCCCGGTGGGCGATTCCGTGCCAAGGTCTGAGGCGAGAATCGGGTTCGCAACGGCGGAGGTTCCAGAAAACCGCATGTAGCCGAAACGAGCGATGTTCACCAGACTCGGATTCAGTACATGCGTATCGGCAAGAACAAGCATCGCGTTCTGGTCCACTTCGCTGGTTCCCCATCCCGGCACATTCGCGGCATTCGGCGAGAATGGCTCTACCGTGGGCGCGTGCGAGTAGAAGAAGCGTCCGGACAACTCATTCTTCTGTGAAATAGCGTGATCGATGTTGGCGGTGTATTGGTCTTCGCGATAGGTAGCAGGCGTGGCATACGTCGACTCGCCGATGGGAACCTGGGTGGGGTCTGAGTTGGCGAGGTTGATCTGCGGATTGGGAATTGCATAATGACCGTTGGGCAATTTGAAGTTCAGCAGCTTAAGTGCGACGGGATTGATGTTCGATCCATCGCAGGCGAGTTGTGTTCCGCCAGCATATGTCGGGTACGCGCAGAATGCAGCGCCTAGCGTGGCAGGTGAACGATCGTTGGTAAGCTGGGGCAAAGTCGCTGTTACCTCATCACCCTCGCCGTTGCTCGAGCGCAGTCCCTGATACGCGCCAAAGAAAAATGTCTTACCGCGCCAGATCGGACCCCCCACGGTGACTCCGAACTGGTTCTGCTTGAGCACAGGGCGCGGCTGGTCGGTCAGTTTCGAAAAGAAACTGTTCGCATTGAAGACGTCGTTACGCAGAAACTCCCACGCGGCGCCGTGGAATTGATTCGTGCCAGTACGACTGATGACATCGACGTTGGCGCCCGTTCCGCGGCCATACGTAGCATCGTAGTTGCCAGTCTGCACTTTGAATTCCTGGATGGTATCCGGCGCGGGCACTGCCACGCCGACCTCCTCACCGTCGGCTTGTGCCGAGTTTTGGGAAAGGTTGTTGGCATCCACTCCGTTGAACTGAATGTTGTTCGCAGTGGTCTTCTGCCCGTTGGCCGTCACATCCTGCGTTCCTCGGCCCAGTTCAGTCGCGTCCGGCAAGCCAACCACAACACCGGGTGAGAGCGAAAGAATTTGCGTGTAGTTGCGATTGGCCAGGGGGAGGGCTTCGATCGCCTGCTGATCCACGGCGCGTCCGAGAGCGGAACTTTGCGTCTGCGCCATCTCCGCGTCCGCGATGACTTCAACGCTCTCGCCAACTTTTGCAAGGACAAGATGGAATTCAACCGTGCTCGTTTCACTGACAACCACCGCGACGGAGTGGGCGTCTTTCTCCTCGAAGCCAGCAACTTTGACGACGAGAGAATACGAGCCAGGTACAAGGAGAGGCACACTGAACACGCCCTCTGCATTGGTCGTGGCAATTCTAGAGAGGTGCGTAGCTTCATTTTCGATGGCGACGCTGGCATTCGACACCGTGCGTCCCGATGGATCGAAGACAGTGCCCTGAATCGCGCCGGTTCCTGGTGTTTGCGCGAAGACGGACGCGGCGAAGATCAGAAGCAAAGCAGAGACTCGTAAGAGCGGGCGGAGAGAATTGTCGATCATTGCATGCGCCACCTTTGTGGTATTTGTGACTCGCCGTCAGATTACGAAGAAGCGACTGGATGGCTTGTCACACGCATGTCTTTAATTTGTCATTCCCTAAATCGTTCTTAGTCAGAAGAAGTCTCGTGATGGCAAGTGCGATGGGATTCGCTTGAACGATTTCTTGCTCAGCGAATGAAATGACAGCCCCGCGACATTTCCATGACAAAGTGCTGGCCCAAGGTTTCAGGCGATCGTGGCCTGCACCATTGCGGAGTGCGCACTCGATGAGCCGTCCAGGATGCTGGGGGATTTCGAGAACATCGCCTGGCGGCCCACACAAAGCTATTCGACGGTCACGGATTTGGCGAGGTTACGCGGCTGATCGACGTCGCACCCGCGGCGGACTGCGACATAGTAGGCGAGCAGTTGCAGCGGGACAATTTCGATGAGCGGGGAAAGCAACTCAAAAGTCGGCGGGACATAGATCACGTGCTCAACAAGGTTGGCGATGGTGGTGTCCCCCTCCGTGGCAACGGCAATCACCCGTCCCGAGCGCGCCGTCACTTCCTGAATATTCGAAAGTGTCTTCTCATAGCGCAATTTGGATGCGGGGTCGGACTCGTCGCGCGTGGTCAGCACAACCACGGGAAGCGTTTCATCGATCAGTGCGTTGGGGCCATGCTTCATTTCTCCGGCAGGGTAACCCTCGGCGTGAATATACGAAATCTCTTTGAGCTTGAGAGCGCCCTCAAGCGCAATGGGGAAATGGATGCCGCGGCCAAGATAGAGAAAGTCGCGGGAATTGGCGAATTCTTTTGCCAGTTGCTCGCATTGACCCGAACGCGTGCGAAGAACCTCTTCAATCCGGGCGGGAACGCGGCTCAGTTCCTCGATAAGCGTAACGGACTGTGCCTTGTCGAGGCGGCCGCGCAGTTGGCCGAGTTTGAGTGCAAGCAGAAAGAGCGCTGTGAGCTGTGCCGTGAAGGCTTTCGTTGAGGCGACGCCGATCTCGGGCCCAGCATGAGTGTAGATCGCGCCGTGCGCTTCGCGCGCCACCATCGCTCCCACGACGTTGCAGATGGCAACCGTCTTCGAGCCGAGGCTTTTCATTTCGCGTTGGGCCGCAAGCGTGTCGGCGGTCTCGCCGGACTGCGTGATCAGCAAGCCGAGAGCATTGCGATCCGGAATCGGATTGCGATAGCGATACTCACTGGCGTAGTCAACGTCGACGGGGAGGCGCGCCAAGCGCTCAATCATGTATTTGCCGGCCAGTGCTGCATGCCAGCTCGTGCCGCAGGCCGCGATGTTGATGCTGGAGGCGATGGCCAGCTCTTCGTCGCCGATCTCCATCTCGCCCAAAAAGATCTTCCCTGAATCGAGCGATACGCGTCCCAGCGTGGTGTCACGAATGGCGCGCGGCTGCTCCCAGATTTCCTTGAGCATGAAATGCTTGTAGCCGCCCTTTTCTGCCTGGATGGGGTCCCATTGAATGCGCGTGAGCTCGCGCTGAATCGGCTTGCCAGTGAAATCGGTAAGTTCGACGCCCGCCGAAGTCAGGATCGCCATGTCGCCATCGGCAAGAAAATAGATATTGCGCGTGTGGTGCAGAATGCCCGGCACATCGGAAGCAACGAATGACTCGCCCTCGCCGACGCCGATGACGACCGGAGGCCCAAAGCGTGCGGCAACAATCTTGTTCGGCTCAGCCGCGGAAAGCACGCCTAGAGCAAAGGCTCCGGTGAGACGCTTGACCGCCCGGCGTACTGCTTCTTCCAGCAGAATGGGAGCACCCGCGGCCACAGCATCTTTCTGCACCTGTTCAATGAGGTGAGCGATGATCTCGGTGTCCGTCTCCGTTACAAACTTGTGGCCTTGGGCGGTCAGCTCACGTTTCAAGTCAAGATAGTTCTCGACGATGCCATTGTGGACAACAACGATCCGGCCCGTGCAGTCGCGATGGGGATGCGCATTCTCTTCCGTGGGGCGGCCATGCGTTGCCCAGCGGGTGTGGCCGATGCCGAATGTGCCCTGCAATGGATGCTCGGCGAGAGCCTCTTCAAGGTTGGCCAGCTTTCCCGGAGCACGGCGCACCTCGAGAATGGCCGAGCCCGGGCTGCCCACCGCGATGCCTGCCGAGTCATAGCCGCGATACTCGAGGCGCCTTAGCCCCTCAATGATGACTTGGACGACATTCTTCGGACCGACATACCCGACAATTCCGCACATAGAAGGATTCTATGCGATGTGGAAAGCGTCAGGCCGGCTCGCCGGTTTCGCTTTGCGGCTTCTGGAAGGGGCCGCAACCGCGCCAAGTCTCGCGGAACTTCTCGCGCTCCTCGGGAGTCATCTGCTCCCAGCGGTCGAACTTGCGCCGCAATTTGGCGCGGCGATCCTGCCTATGACCGCCGCCAAAGCCTCCGAAGAGAATCCGGCAGAGGATCAGCAGACCTAGAGCTTGCCAGAAGGTGACCTGCCTCCATCCAAAGAGCGGTGGCAATAGCCAATTCCACAGATGCATCACCAATTCGCCGAAGATAGCGACGAAAGCAGCGATCCCCAGCGGGGCTACAAAAAAGATCCATTTGTTTCTCTTGAACCACTCGTTTCCCATAGTGTTCCTCATTCCCTCATAAACTCGTCGTGAATCGTCTGCAATCGATGGCGGAGGTACAGCACCGCGTAACGCTTGCGCGCGAGCAGCGTGTTGACATTTACGCCGCTGTCCGCCGCCAGCTCTTTGAAGCTGCGCCCCTCCAGTTCGTGCGCCACGAATACTTCACGCTGCTCGGCCGGCAATTCGCTCAAAGCAAGTTCCAGCTCCTCGAAAAGCGCGCGGCGGAGGTAGAGAGCCTCCGGACCTGCATCGCGCGAAGGCAGCAGATCCTCGATCGGCAGCAGTTCGCCCTCTTCGTCTAGAATCGCCGCGTCGGCAAAGGACTCCGAGCGCTTCTTGCGGAAGAGATCGGTGATTCGATTGCGCGCGACGCGAAAAAGCCAGCCCGTCACGAAATCGATCGGCATCAACAGGCGATTGGCTTTCACCAGCTCGTAGAAGACCTCCTGGAGAAGATCCTCTACATCCGATGGATTCGGTATCCGCCTGCGAATAAAGCTGCGCAATCGCGGACGTTCACTCGCGATGACTTCGGCGATTTGAGGGTCCCGCTCGATCATCGAAATCACGCTCATGACTCATCCATCTAATGGGCTAGACGGATAGTGGCCGCAAATATTGTAGAGAATCGAATCGTGCAACTCGGATGGGAAAACAGGGACGGGCGGGCGAGATGGAATCCAATACGCGACAGAGGCCGGCGGCGGTGTGCATGTGCGAAAATGCGTGGCGCGTGGCGCGTAACGCGCTATTCCTCGATGCGGTACGTAAACTCCTCGATCACAGGGTTGGTGAGGACCTCCCGAGCGATCCGCTCGACCTGGGCGCGGGCGTCGCCGCCGTCCAGCCCATCGGCAAGCGAAAGAGCGAAATATTTGCCCTGGCGCACTGCGGTTACGTCCGCAAAGCCGATCTTGCGCAGGGCGTTCTGGATGGTCTGGCCCTGTGGATCGAGGACCGACGCCTTCAAAGTGACATAGACATGCGCCTTCATTATCCCTGATTATAGAAGGGTCTGCTCGCGCGCCTCGGATGAGATTGGCGGCGGTGCGACTAAAGCCCAAGTTCCGGCGCCTGAAGCCGGAATCATCCCCTGACTTCCGGCCGAACCCGCATGCCGGATTTCTTTCCTACTAATAAAGGAGAAAAAACATTGATGGTTAATTATCTGGAGCTGCCAGTTGGCGACCGTTCCCCCGAAGTGTTTCGTTGCGTAATTGAAATACCGAAGGACGCCACGAACAAGTTTGAATATGACAAGCAACTGCACGTCTTCAAGCTCGACAGAAATCTACATTCCCCCGTTCACTATCCGGGCGACTACGGATTTATTCCCTCCACGCTGAGCGACGACGGCGACCCGCTGGACGTTCTGGTTCTCGTCCCAACCCCCAGCTTTCCCGGTTGCGTGCAGGAGGTGCGTCCCATCGGCTTGCTCGAGATGCTGGACCAGGGCATTCTGGACGAAAAGGTGCTCGCGGTGGGAAAGAACAATCCGCGCTACACCAACGTGTGGAATTACACCGACATCTATCCCCACATGGTAAGAGAGATCACGCATTTCTTTTCTATCTATAAGGACTTGGAAGGCAAGCGCGTTGAAGTGAAAGGCTGGCACGATGCGGCCTACGCGCGCGACCGCGTAGTGCGTGCAGTGAAAATGTTCGACGAATCCAAAGCGAAGCCAGCCGGGGCGAAACCGAAGAGCGCAAAGTAGCCGGTCCCTGATCGCCTGATCTTGTACGAACCCTGGGTGCCCCAGGTCTGGATTCTCAGACCTGGGAAAGCACGAACTCAAGAGGCGCAATAGCCAACAACAGCACGCAATGAGCGATTCCAAAGCCCACAACCGCCCCATCCTATCTGTAGCCATTGCTCCGAAGATCGACGCTTACCGCGAAGAGCTTGAAGAAGCATTGAGCGTTCTCGTTCGCGACGATCCGTCCATCCAGATCAAAACGAATGGCGGCAAAACCGTGCTCAGCGGGATGAGCGAATTGCATCTGGAGGCAACCTGCGACCGAATCTTGCATGAGTTCAAAATTCAGCTCGACATCTCTGAGCCCAAAGTGATCTATCTGGAGACCATTCGTAAATCCGCAGAAGGCGAAGGCAAGTACATACGGCAGACGGGTGGCTCCGGCAACTATGGGCACTGCCGAATTCGCTTGACTCCGAACGAGGCGGGCGAAGGCTACGAGTTTGTAAACGAAATCAAGGACGGCTTAATTCCGGAGAAATTCATCGACCCGATTGAACAAGGTGTTCAAGGAGCTCTTGAACTCGGTGTCTTATCTGGATACCCGATCATTAATGTGACGGCAACCTTGTACGGCGGCAGCTATCACGATACCGATTCGAATGAAATGGCATTCAAGTTTGCGGGCTCGATTGCCGTCAAGGAAGCGGCCAGAAAGGCTTCGCCGGTGCTGCTCGAGCCGGTAATGGCAGTTGAGATCGAGATTCCGGAAGAGCACACAGGGACCATCAACCGCGATATCAACGCACGCCGGGGGCGGATCGAGGGCGTGGAGCGCGCAGCCGGATTGAAGGTGATCAAGGCCGCCGTGCCCCTTGCCGAAATGCTCGGTTACCGGGGAGATCTCCACTCAATGACGCGAGGACGAGCCAACTTTTCGATGCAATTTGCCAGGTATGAAGTGACTCGGAGGCCAGAAGGGCCGGGCGACGGCGCTGGCGTTACCGCTAACAAGCCCAACAGTCCAAAGGCAGGGAGCGGTCCCGCTGCTGTAAGGCTGGACGCCGAATCTTAAGTAACAATTGCGGGCCGTTGAGTTATGCCGTCAGTCCGCAGCCGGCGCAACAGCAAGCCGCCGCCGAGCCAACGGCGCAGCGGTCAACCAATAAAGCACGGGGCCCAGCAAGCCAACTCCACAAGCAAACGCAAGAGCCGAAGTGGAACCAGTCAGCTTCTCACCGCGCGAGGCATAAAGCGCATAGCCGATTAGCGCGGTAGGGCCGACAGCCAGGGCGCAAGCGAACGCCAGGTTACCCGCCTTGAAAGGCCGTGGCAGCTGCGGCTCCCGAATGCGCAAAACAATCAGCGCAACGAATTCGAGGAGCAGGCTCGATCCGTAGAGAATCAGGTCAATGGAGATCAGCCTCTCAAATGGCAGCCGCAGCGCCAGCGCCCATCCCAGGCCGCAGATCAGCACGCTCACCCAGGGCACACCCCGCGCGTTGCGTCGCATAAGGACACGCGGCAATAGTCCATCCTGTGCCATGGCGAGCGGAAGGCGAGTGTAACTCATCATGAGAGCGTTAAACATGCCGACGCCGCAAATCAAACCGCCGGCAACGACTGCCAGCGTGAGAACCTGGCCGCCGAGGACGCCGCCCGTGGCAGCCCAGGAGCCAGTGGAGAAGCCGTCGGGTGAGAGCCCAGCCATCGCCATGGCCGCAAGAGGAAGAATGTAAGTAAACGCCGTGAGGACGGCAGCTCCGACCATGGCGCGAGGATAGTTGCGCTGCGGATTCTCAACTTCCTGCGCGACAGTTGAGGCATTGTCCCAGCCCATGTAATTCCAAAGCGCCACCAGAATCGCGGTCGATAGCGCCGAACTAGAGACCGGCTGGCTCCATTGCACGGCGGGATGCACAGTGATGCCGCGCCACACACCCAAAATCACGAAAATCGCGAAGGGCGTCAGCAGCAGGACAGACATTCCGACCGAGCCTTCGCCAACCGCGGGAGCACCCCGCAAATTCCACGCACAACAAAGCACCACCACGGCCAGCGACCATAGATACCCGTTCCATCCGGCGGTAAGCATCGGATTGAATTTCCCGAGATAGAGCACGAAGATGGAGGGATAAATGGCCATGTCGAAGATGCTGGCAGAAAGTGAGAGCCATCCCTCCTGATATCCCCAGAAAGGACCGAGCGCCCGCCGCACCCAGACATAAAAGCCTCCCTCCGCAGGAATAGCACTCGCAAGTTCGCCGATCATGAGTGCCGTGGGCAGCGACCAGACAATCGGCAACACCAGAAGAATAACGATGGCGCGTGCAAATCCAGCGCCTCCGAGAATGTCCTCAATTCCATAGGGTCCGCCCGACACCATGAAATAAGTGGCGGCAACCAGCGGCAACATGCGCAGCTTGCGCCGTTTTGGTCTAAGGCCAAAACCCATACCGTGAATCTAACAACATTCGACACACTGACAAAGGGAAAACGATAGCGCGGGACAAACTGATATCGTTGGACAATTGGCAACGAAAACGAGGAATCAGAATGGCGAAGGGCAGTGGAATCCCTGAACCTGTAATTGCGACGACTGCCGATGAAGCGGCTAATGTTGGTTCCACGCTGGAACCGCCGCTCGATGGTCTGATGGCTGAGGAACGGCGAACACAAATTCTCCAGATCGTGCGCAGCGCAGGGCGCGCCAAAGTGAATGAGCTATCCCAATTGTTCAATGCCTCCGCAGTCACCATCCGCCACGACCTCAATGAATTGCACCAGCGCGGCTTGGTGGTGCGCTCGCATGGCGGCGCCATGCTGCCAGACACTATCCTGCGCGAACCACCCGTGCTGGAGCGGCTGAAGGAACATTCCGCCGAAAAGCAGCGCATTGGAGCCCGGGCTGCCACACTGATCAACGATGGCGAGACCATTATTCTGGATTCAGGCACGACAACCCTGGAAATCGCTCGCCATCTGAAAAAAAAGCAGGAGTTGCACGTGATTACCAACGGGGTCAACATCGCGGCAGAATTGCTTGATGCGCGAGCCGTTCAAACCTTCATCATCGGAGGAACGGTGCGCGGAGAATCGGCCTCGATCAGCGGACGTTTCAGCGAAGAGATGTTCAACCAGTTCTCCGCAGACAAACTGTTTCTGAGTGGAGCCGGATGCGATCTGGAATTCGGCGTCAGCGGAGCAAATCTCGAAGAGACGATGGTGAATCGGGCCATGCTGCGAATCTCGCGCGAGATCATTCTGGTGGCTGACGCTAGCAAGTTCTCCAAACGCAGCATGACGCGCATCGTTCCTTTTTCCGAGATCGATACCGTGATCAGCGACACGGGACTCGACGAGGAGACTCAGATCAAGTTGCGCGCGGTCGGCTGCAATCTGATCTTGGTGTAGCGGGCGGATACGGAGCCGCGACTCACCGCGCAACCCGACTCGTCCGGCTTCTGAGAGCACGTCGAATCCCGACAACCAGCACCGAGCGGCACATCAGCGGTGTTCCGGAACAGTCCTGGGTTGCAGCATTCTTTCATTACCGGCGCTGTGCAGGCGGTAGGAGCGCCGACGAGTCTTTTCGGTCGAAGGAATACGGAGTCATATATAATCACTCTCGGCATGGAGCCGCGCTGCCGATGAGGCGCTGGGGAAGCGACTCCGCAACTCCAATGCGACGGATGTCGCTGAATGAGAGGATCGTTTCCTCGCAGAGCATTCAAGACAAAGCGGTTTTACTTAACGGAGAGATGGCCGAGTGGCTGAAGGCGGCGGTTTGCTAAACCGTTATAGGGTCAAAAGCTCTATCGGGGGTTCGAATCCCCCTCTCTCCGCCAGCGAGTCAAACACTTTATTATCAATAACTTAGATGAAGCAAATCCCGCCGATTTCCGGGCTATTTCCGAACAATTCTTCCACCAGAGAATTTCTCCCTGAATAGTTAATCTCCCTTTGAGTCGCCTTTTCTCTGGTCGGTCAGAGAGCAGTGGAACTTTTGATTAACCCCTTGGGCCGCTCAGGGGACAGATCGCTCTGGATGGCCCAGAGTCCGGGCTGAGAGATGTCGTCTCCCCGCCGACTGGTGCCACTGAACCCTGTCAGTCTCCTCTTTCCTGATTCACCCATAAAACCAAGCGTATGCAGCGGCCATGTGTGCCACGAGTGTGCCGCTTTGCTATTGAGCTGGGTAATATGGCTCGCTAGGCTGCAAACGGTCAGTGCCCGAGAAGTGAATTTAGCCGGGCCGATTATTTGAGAACAGTTCGCGCATGTGCGGCGATCTATCTTCCGCGTCCTTTGTGCGACCATTGACTTCCTCTACTGAAGCACCGGCGAGCCCGGTCGCGGAACCTCCCTAGAGCGCGTTCTTTTCACCTTTAGCGAGAAGATAGTGACAATTTGTAGCCTGCGGCGAACAGCCCGCTTATCTCGGCATCGCGGCGCGCGACTGCCGCGCATCGCACTATCCATTCTCATACCGGCAAAACGACGCACGTCTGACTGTGCCAAATCTCTTTTGCATCTCCTCGGCTAGGTCAGGATCAACATCGATCATCATCGATTCCATGCCGTGATCGCGCAGCCATGCGTATCTGTGGCGTCCGTCAGTGAAAGCGATTTTGCCGTTTTGCAAGCCGACCCAAGGGATCCAGACCGCTTCACCGCGCTCGAGCCAGGCACCGAACTTCTTGTAGCGGTCTCCTATCGCATGTCCTGAACCTCCTGGACCGATGTATTGCGAGCGGTTCTTCTTCCACGAGGCATCGAGTTTCATGACAGAGACCCACACGGTTTCGTCCAGCGGAGTGTCTTCGCGCAGAGGAAACGAGATCCATCGGATTTCCTTGGATTGTGCCACGGTTTCATTCTCTCAGTCATGAGCGCGCCCGGAAGCTTTCCCTGCGGGGACGCGCCCCCTCCCCCTGCACCCTCCAACACCATCTGTCGCGGCTCAGGTGTAGCGGACAGGCCCAGCCCTACGTACGATCGACTTTCGACGGGCCTTAGCTCTCGACCCACGGGTAAAGCCGAGGCGGCGTAAGATCGTCACAAGGATCAGTTGTCTATGAAAATGATGGACCTGCGCGAGTGGCCGCCATCGCATTTCTCGGGATCGCGCGGACGCGGCGACACCCTTCCCACCCACGCCGACCAGGTGACGATTGGTGAGATCGTGAATGTGTTGGAAAATTGCGTTCGGTTCGGCTGCGGGTACGGGAACAATACCGTTGCGTGCAGTTTCTTCCTGACCGACCCGGATACGGCAAAAAAGGTCGAATCGATTCTCAGAGAGCACAAAGGGAAGAATCTTCTCTCGATCCGCGATGTCGAGATTCCGTCGGACTGATTTGGGGTTGATGGGCAACGCATGAATCGCAATGAGACGCACCTCGACGAGTTCGTGAAATGGATTGCCGCGTTGGAAGCGAAGGCGGAGGGGCTTGGGCACGCCGTTGCAGAAGCCCATCAAGACAGATCTTGCTCGGCTTCCAGGCAGAATGGCACGTCCGCGGCCTCATCTATCACCTTCGACGGTGCCACGAGCACTACTCGACCTTTGTGGGCGAGGTTTCCGCCCGAGCCTCCGCGGGAGCCAGCGCCATCGTCATGTTTGCGCCCTCCTTTCAGCAGATGCTGTTCGAGTTCTATGCTCTGGTGAATCTGGCGCGGATCTCCCTCGACAATCTGCGGGTGTATCTGAGACCGCTGTTTGTGCGTTCCTCCCATCAGCTTCCCAAGTCCGTTCGCGATGTGCTCGCGGGAAACTCCGATTGTCCCGTCTACACGCAGCTATCGGATCAACCTCTCCTCACGTACCTGCTGGATTTGAGGAACTGTCTGGTTCACTATCGATCCTTTGCCAACCGCGACAACGCCATCGTGCGTGATGAGAATCTTAAGGGGGAGCTCCTCAAGGACGCAGACGGCGATCCGTTTCTCACGGCGATGGCGCGTGCGGAATTCCGCCGGGTCGGCCCAAATGCGATTTCCGTGAATGTCCTGTTGCCCGATCGGATTTTCGAAGAGAAGACCACCGGAGGCGGCGATCGTCTCGCACCGTTCACATATAGCGAACGGTGGAACCTGCTCTCGATGGCCAAAGGCTTCGTCGAATTAACGGCGGGGGCTCTGATCGCGACCATGCATCTGTTGGCTCACGTGGACGAACCGATGTTCCAATTCCTCGCGAAATCCTCGCGGTCCCGATCAAATTCATGACAGAGGTGGATGTCGGGCAGGACACTGCTAACAGGCAGATCAGCGGATGAGCAAGAAACCCGCCGTCAACGCCCCATGCCCCTGCGGTTCGGGCAAGAAATTTAAGAAGTGTTGCGGGGAGCCCTCCCGTCTGATCACCGACTACTTCGGTGTGGCGACGGCTCTTCACGACGCAGGACTCTTGCCGGCACCCAATCTCCGTGCGGGAACTGCCCCGTGGCTTCTCGACTCGGGGGTGACCTGTCCCTGTGGAAGCAGGAAAGCCTATCGAGATTGCTGCGGTTCGGTGATCGCAAGACACAGAGACACATTGAACAAAGACGCTCTCCAATGCCTGAACGATGAAGATCTTACTCAGGCTGAATCGCTCTACAGGGCGGAACTGGTCCAATATCTCTCGTGGATTCACGCGCACACGCTGCCTTTTGCCGAAGCGAATATTCCGGTGATTCATCAGATCGTCCAGGTCGATATGGAAGCCCTGACCGAACTCGCAGACGCGGTGGCGCATTGCCTTTATGGGCTCGGAAAAGCGAGGGACATTCCCAGCTTTCTAGATCATGTCGAGTCCGTCGTCCCGTTGAAAGGCTTCGAAAAACATGCCGCCTATTTACGCGCCCTGTGGTTGCATATCGGACTGAGGGACAGGCGGGGGGCGGTTCGGGAGTTGGAGAAGCTGGGAGATAATTCTCGCCTACCCGCGGCGCCAGGCGTGGGAACTCTATCTCGACGTCGCCGGCTCCGATCTGACGGAACGACGCAAGATCACCATCGCTGAACACATTATTGCCGAGGCCGATGAGGACGAGCATGTCCGGGTGCAGTATGCAGCTCTGAAGGCGATTGCCCTTGTCCAGATCGGTGAAACGGACGCGGCACGCAAGGAATTCGAGGCGCTCCTCGAGAGCGTCAAGATCACGCCGCGCATTCAGACCTCCGATGAGCTTTCGACGGAATGGCAGATTGCCAAAGCGTGGTCAGTCTACGGAGAGCTTTTCTCCAACGCCAAGGCTCTGCGCAAAGCCGAAGAATCACTGCTGCGAGTTCCCGAGACCATGCTGAAACCGGCTGGGAGAGCAGCCTTACAGAGGGATTTGGGCTGGGTGTTGCGGGGTCAGGAGCGGTACTGTGATGCCGCAGCGGCGTTCAGGCGCTCTCTGGAACACGACAACGCGTCGGTCGGTCGGATTCACCTGATCCATTCACTGGCACTCTGTGGCCAGATCGAAGAGGCGCGCTCGGCGCTGGCAACGTTGGCGACGGAGAAGATCGAACCGAACCTGCGTCTGGAATATTTTGCGGCTCAGGGCTCTCTCGCGATCGCTTCCGACGATTCCAAGCTGGGCGCGCAAACCGTCGAAGGTCTGCGAGCCCTCGCGCCGCCTACTCCGTTCTGGGAAGCACAACGAAACCAACTTCTGATTCAGATGTTGGATTTCGTCCATCGACCACATGCGAAGTCTAAGGCGGAGCGCCAGGGCGCCATCGTCAAGATGCTCGTCTTCATGAACGAAGTCCTCGAACTCAAACCCAACTTCTTCGGACTCGGTGTCAACCTAAACAAATTGATCGAGAAACTGGCGAAAATAGAACGGTAACGCTAGATCTGATCGCGGCATGCTGGCATCGAGTGGGGTTATGACGATCACGAGGTCGTTCTATCCGCTTTCGACGCCGGGCGTGCTGGCAATACGAACTATCCTAAAGGTCATGGATGCGCTCGACAGGTTTATTCGAGAGAAGCCTTCCGGCTACCTATACCACTACACAGGCGCCGCTGGCCTGATTGGGATTACGCAGAGTGGAACACTCTGGGCAACGGACTACAGACATCTGAATGATCGCAAGGAGTACCGGATCGGAGCGAAGCTGCTTCAGGACGAACTCGGCAGCCACCGGCTGGAAGAGAAGCATCGTCGAGCTTTCGATCGGCTTGTTGCGGAGACCCAGAAGACATGCTTCGTCTTATCCTTTTCTGAAATGGGAGATCAGCTTAGCCAGTGGCGGGCCTACTGCCCTGGGGGCAATGGGTACGCATTAGGTTTCAAACAGTCCAACGCGCTTTTTGCTTCCGCACAACATCACCACTTCAATCTTGTGCGCTGTGAATATGATCTTCGCGAACAGAAGAAGCTCTGCCACTACCTGGTTCAAAGCTTCCGGGATGGAATGATCACAAAACAGAGCTGGTGGCCCTCGGACAAAGATGTGCCGTCACGCGTGAGGGCGTTCTTTACGCGCTATCAGTGGAACCTAGCACTCGCCCTGGTGATGTCGGCTCTGAAGCATCGCGGGTTCGAAGAGGAACAGGAGTGGCGGCTGGTTAGCCAGTATCCCGACGAGGCGCTCCACGGGGTGGCATTCCGCCCAGGCCGATTCGGGGTCACCCCTTATTTCGAGTTGCCACTGAAGTTGAAGGAAGATGATCCGCGCCAGATTGATGAAATCGTCATTGGTCCAACGCCCAACAGACCCGCGTCGCGTGCCGCTCTGGATGTTCTGCTCTCGAAATGCGACATCGCGGTTAGCAGCATTAAGGTTTCTCATACTCCACTGCGGCATTAGCCTCTACCTCGGGAGCGGCGGGTTCGTTGCCAGGCTTCGAGGAGGAGGCGACGGGGCAGGTGGCATTAAGCGCGACAACGTGGAGAGTTCGGACGACCCCGGTAATCAACCAGATCAACGGTTAGGCTGCCACTTTTTGCCGAACAATCTGCCGTAAGTAGTACGCCTTGAAAGCATCAGAATAGAAGCTGTATGGGTTACGGGATTTGGCAAAGTTCTCACACGTAACGTACACATCCATGGGATCGGAGTCCACATCGATGATGACGTTCCCGGCCTGATTATTGGTCATGATGGGCAGCCCGCGATTGCTCCACGCCGCGTAGGCTAGATGTCCGGAATTCGCATTGCCAAACAGCGTCAGCGCCGGGTTCAACACGTCAAGGAATTCCCAGTCGCGATCGGAATCCCTGCCGTGGTGGGGAGCGATCAAGAGGTCAACGCTTGATACGAGCTCCTCATGCCTTTCGAGGATGTGCTCCCAGGTTGCATCGTGGCTGTCACCGGCGAACAGAATCTTGTGCGTCCGGCCGTTGCTGGTCTGTGCGCGGTAGATCAGCACATAGGAAGAATCGTTGTGACCATCACAATCATTTGCCTGCGCGAGCAAGTCCGGTGTCGGAGCGAGCACGGTGATACCATCGCCGCTCCCGCCGTTATCGTCGTCATTCCAGTACTTCCCATTTGCGCCTGAATGAAGCGTTAACCGTTTCGGATCAGAATCGGGATTTCCATCCCGCAGCTTTTTGTAGAACTTCCAATCATCCTCGCTGTAACCTCCGTTGTTATCCGCCCCAAATTCCTTCTCGCAGGTGTTGTCCGTGTCCCAGAAGTTCCCCGGCGAAAACGCGTTGAAGAAGGCCTCGATTCCATCCAGATGATCCATGTCAGGATGCGTCAATACGAAGCGAAATACGCTAGCGAGCCCCCGGTCCCGCATGTAAGAGACAGGGTTCACGGGGTACCTCTTCTGGTTGAAGTTGCCGAGTGTCCCAACCTCGAGACTCGCGGCCTTCTTTACAAGAGCCTCAGCATAAACATTTGTTGGACGAGCGTTGCACACATCGATGACTGTCACTCGTCCCGAGCCGTGCTGGATGA
Source organism: uncultured Occallatibacter sp. (assembly GCA_964487345.1). Lineage (GTDB taxonomy): Bacteria > Acidobacteriota > Terriglobia > Terriglobales > Acidobacteriaceae > Telmatobacter. Next base: position 44,822 of record CAZAQN010000022.1, read on the forward strand.
TCGAGCAATCACCGTTGTTGACATTGAGAAAATGGACTCTACGCATGATCATGCACCTCCCTGTGGAGAATTTGTACTGCCGGGTTGAGCCAGTTCCGCGTATCGGAGAAGAAGGTTGTAGGAATACTGGCGGAAAAACTTGAGGTAGCGATAAAACAACGCCACGCCGACCACGCCGGCGCAGGCTGCCCATCGTGTTTCAAGCGCCGGGTTAACACGATGGCCGACAACGATCGCCACCGCCGAAATCAGGAAGGCGAAAGACATATTCCGAGCAAATCCATACTGGTTTCGGAAGTCATCCAAACGCGCCTGAGCCTTCTCGCTGCAGCCAGTCAACGTGGCGTAGGCATGCAGAAAGAGAGCCTCACCACTCGACGCACATCCTCGATTTCGTGCCTGAACATTCACTCGCTCCCGAGTCGACGCCGGCAGAGTCCGGAAATAGTTGGGGAAAATCCATCGGAGAAGACGCTGCTGCGGGGTCGCGTCCAGAAGGATGGACGCCGGTCTCCCTAAAAACCTTCCTACCGCAACTTGCTCAAAGAACCACGATGAGAAATGGGCCACGACGTGGCCGAACACGTACGCGACAACAACCAATTCAACGGCTAACACAGGCGCAATATCCCGCTGGGTCAGCAAACCGAAGCGAAAGACATAATCGCCGGCTGCAACGATGACCGCTCCGGAGGAAAGGTACGCGAAGAAATCGTAGACGCTAAACGGTAGCTTATCCATCGAAAGAACCTCCGCCCTAGTTCTCGTTCAGTGAAGGGGGTGAACGGGCGATAAATAAAAAGGCGCTAGCGAATTCGCGTATACACATACTCCATACCGCCGGACTCTGCGGCCGCCTCGCGCCGTAATATGAAGCCTTGCTCCCAAAGTTGTTTGAACTTGTTGCTTGCGTTCGTGATCGACACTCTCAATGATGCAGCAAATTCTGCTGCACGCGCCTCGTCCCTCTGGAGCGCAAACTGAAGTGCATCGGATACGCCTTGATTAGGCTGCAGACCCATGATCGTGGGCCTTCCATGTTCGTCCCACTTGAATAGAGGCTGCCGCGATCGTTCTGCGGCAGCATTCCAATTCTCCTGCTGATCGGGATCTTTTAGGTCGACGAAACAGAAACCTTTGGTACCTCGGTATCGCCGAGCGAGCTCCACAATCGTCTCTGAAGCAAATGAAATATCCACCCTTCGAACTCCCTTCAACGTGACCCGGAAGACGAGAGTCCCAGGATGCCCCTCAATGAACTGCATTAGCTTGCCGTAGGTTTCTCGGCCTGCAACTCGCCCCCACCCGTCGTCCTCGGCCATGAAATCCCGCAGCCTCAGGCGCCCATTCTCATTCATTGCGTTCATTGAACCAGACTCACCGTGATCAGTCAAGGGGAATCGTGAAACAAATGTGTGTGCCCCAGAGCAATGGAAGGCCAGTGTAGCAATACGCCTTGTTCGGCCGATAACCTTCGCTTCCCGGTACGAGGAGTATGCGCACTTGAGGCAGTCGGACATCTAGTTCCGCACGGAACTTGATGGCCCGATCCGCGCACCCCTTCAACCCGCACCCACGATTGCCGCCGTGTCGAGACAAGCCACGGCTAAACACCTCGACAAGTAATTCCATGTCTGGCAATCTTGCTAAATGTGGGAACTGGCTAGCCAGCGCAGGCCGCAACGTTTGCAAAAGCCCTAGGCCGCTATCAGAAACTGTTACTTTCAGGCAATTCCCTCGGGGATAGACCTGCAACGCAGCAAACCCATCCAATGGCGTTTGACTGTGGGAGAAGACATTGTCAATGAGCTCCGCAAATATCGTCCACGCCGCACCAGCGAGTTCCTCAACATCGTTCCGCTTGCCACATGCCTGTGAGATTGCGATTCTTAGCCGCTCCGGGAGCGATGTGTCTCTGCGGTTTCTGTCGATTCTCTCGATTTCCACAACTCCTGGATTTCGACCTTTGTACTTTACCTTTGCGGACGAAGGTGGGCGCTGGGGAGAAACCTCAATCGATGGCGAGAGCCAATCGAAGAAGCCTATCCGGTTCAGATAGCCGGCGACCCCCGCCTCACCGTCTTCAAAATCGATGATGACGCGCCTAAGCGCAGAATCAAGTTGATTGCATAGTGACAGAAAGCGAACTGCAGCGTCGGTCATCAACTGACAACCTGCGGGCACACTGAAACGCACCTCAGAACAGTTTGTCTCGTGGGGCGATACACCGTCACGCAGGCTCTGCTCCAGTGCAGAACCATCCGTCCAGCGGACTGGAAGTGCAATAACAATCGCTTCCATCTTTGCTCCGCCCGTAATTCCTGGTGCGAACAGTCAGCGATCTTCGCTTGCGTTCGCCAAGGCCATTCACCATTCACCTGTTCGGGTCGAACTCCAGTTATCAGTACCTCAATGCGCTCATTGAGGACAGTTTACGCGCCGAAAGGACGATTAGTCCTCAAGAATGCGTGCGCCGTGAAAGCCGGTGCTTTTCAGTGGGAGGTAGTCCCACCCGGGAACTGGTTCGTTCCACCCGGTAACAATCGAATCGGCAGTGGAGGTAACAAAGCTGTCGGAGCCTTCGATGTAAAGGGCCGTCTAAGCGGCTCGGTGAGCATGTAGGTTCCTATTAAGGACTCCATCTCGATTGCTGTCGTATTCTATCCCCGTGACCACCAAGGACTCGGCTCCTATAAGCAGTAAAGGCTACGAACTCCTTGTGCGCGAAATCTACCAGCAGATGCTCGACCAGGACCAGGCGCAGAACGTCGTCGTGCAGCACAACGTTCAAAAGCAGGGTCGTGCCACTAGCCATCAGATTGACGTCTACTGGGAGTTTTGCCTCGGCGGAGTTACCCACAAAGTTGCCGTCCAAGCTAAAAGATGGAAAAACCCAATTCGTAAGGGAGACGTTCTCACATTCAAGGGTGTCCTGGAAGATCTTCCAGGGACCATAGGAATCATGGTTGCGTCGTCGGGTTATCAGAAAGGCGCAGTTGAAGTAGCGGAAGCCGCCGGGATCATGATTTGCAATCTAGAAGAGAATCTCGCGACGGCACCTTTCAGCTGGTACCCCGGCCTAACTGTCACCATCAGGATCAAAGGATTCCTCCAGGCGCCGGATGGTAGTCATCTTGGCATGCTTGCCGACGTCGCGCAAATGATTCCCACAGTTTCCCAACTGGCGCTAAAGGCTGATAGCGAGTGGCACCAAGCACATGATCCATTGTCTGGACCAATGACATTGACCAATGTCCCTCAGCCGGTCCAGTTTTACGATCAGGACGGAAAAGAGCTGATTACCCTAACGAGAATCTTAGGGGGATTTTACGAAGAAATGCATCGAGAAGGTCAAATGAGCGCGCGGATGACCCACCGGTTCGAAAATCCTACATTCTTGAGACTGCTCGCCCCCCCAGTCACAATCAAAGAGGAGAGCCTATCAGCAACCGTCGTACTTACGCCCAAGATAACAGAGGCCGTGTTCAAAGCGACGAACGTTGCTGTATTTATCCTGAAGAATCTTTTCAGCGGAGCAGAACTTCACATTGTTGCCAGAAACCCTTGACAATGAAAGAGGGCAGTTTGTGGGCGCACGCTTGCAAAGCAAAACTCTTCGGGAACACGGTAAGCGTGCGAATGAGCGAAAGGCCCTCGCAAACTTCCTAGACACCGGGCATCTGGTGGCCTAGTTTCATTTCAACGACCTGCCTCTCGTGATTCGGTAGACTGATCCGGCATCAGCCAGCCTAAGCTTTCTGATTGCGAGTTTCGCGGTGTCGCGGCTTGGCGGTGTGCGAAAAATGCGCCACAAAAGTGGAGACACCGATGGGACGAGTTCGTGTTGCCGCATACCCTCATCGCGGTACTGCTTGCTTCTCCGAAGCAACCGGCATCATGATTCTCCGACTATTTCGGAACGTACCAGCTCTTCGCGTCACGCAGGACGATTTCCGGCGCACCGCGATACTCCGTAATCACTCCGATGCCACAGATCTTTCCCGAGTCCGGCACTTTGCCAACACGCTCACGGTCGTCTCCCCAGATGAGCATCGTGAAGACTTGACTCGGGTAGGGGCGATCGAGATTGATGAAGGTCGGCGTGCCCTTGCTGCTCGTCGCGGTGTGCTCGCTCGCGATGGTGCCGCATACGGTCGCGTTTTCTCCGACGTGCTTCGCTGCCTCTGTTGCCGGGATCTCTTCCGCCAGTGCGGTGGATGACGCAAGCACCAATAGGAGTGCCAGACGGAACAAGCGCATCATTTCCTCCAGAAAGACGGCACAATCGTAGCACAAAAGTGAATTTCAAACTTACGAGGGAAGGCGCTGGTAGTGGGGTCTTAGCGTGGAGATAAAGCAGAGCCAACCTAGGAACCTCCGGTAACCGGCTTTGCGCTGAGACCCATTCTCTTTAGGATTTCGCGGGCGAGTAATCTGAAGTCTTCCGCTGCTTCATCTACTTGTTGAAGCTTCCCATGAATCTTCCATCTTGCCGCAGTTCCAGATTCACTGCTTCATTCATCGCGGCGGTAGTGGTGCAGTTTGGTTATTTGGCCTTCGGTTCTGGGATGTCCTTCGTGGCCTCACGTAAAGCTCTCTCCACAAACTTTTCGAGTGTTTCATCTTCCAGCGCTGCCTTTGCTTTGCATTTCTGTTTGAGCGCGACCGGGAAGTGCCTGATGCTTAGTACCGTTGTGGGTTCCTTCTTCATGCGGAGCCTACAACTGTAGCATTTACATACAAGACTGCAAATGCTACAAATTGTGCATATGATGGCAGCAACCGTTGGCTCCTCGCGCACGCCATTCCGTCCTGACCCAACCGTCATTCAGAACGCGAAGGAACTTTGCTTTGAACCTCCTCTAGATGAGGGGATTCGAGAGTTCGTCATAACCCTGATCGCCAACGGCGTAGAGACATTTGAATCCTGCGAAGGCGGACGGGGCCACTGCTACGCCGAACCCACGATTCGGTTCGAGGGCGACTCCTCAGAGGGGTTAAGGGCGCTCTCTGTGGCACTGGCGCATGGAATGCCTGTAAAACAATTGAAGCGGTCATGGGGCGTGCTTGAAAAAATGGTGCATGGTCCGTGGTGGGAACTAGTCTTCTATCCCCCGAAAGATTCGCCTCAGTGGGATGAGCGCGAAACTACCATGAGGTATGCTTCGCAAAGAGACGCCCGTGATTCGCACTCACGGGCGTCTGGTAATGCAATTGAATAGGTGACTACTTGCCCTGACGGTTGCGTTCAGCGCAATCGTGGCACAACCGATAACCACCGGTGTTGGGCCTTCTCTCATGCTGGGGGATGTCCCGGCCTGGAGGGCACGTACTGTTGTTGTGGTGCACTCGATGAGCCGGTTGCTTCTTTTCTTCATTGACGGAGTAAAACGCTGGTACCTGGGGCATGATAAAGCTCCTTTGTCGTTGAACTACGTTATGGTCAACAACCAGCCGGGAGCCTTAAAGACTTAAATTCGTTGGCCACCGTTGGTCAGCGGACAGCGGGGAAGGCAAAGGGGCCGAAATCCTATCTGCTTTCCCTGCTGCAAACTCTCCGATATTTAGCCGCGCAATTTGGTTTTTGCCGACAATTATCGTTACATTCTAGACCTTTCTTGGTCACGCCGCTGAGCTACGCCCCCATCCAATTAACAACATCTTTATTATACGTAACCCCCTCTAGTATGTCAACAGAGAAGTAATGCGCCGACGTGCATGAATAGCCGTTGACATTCATGACGGGGTTACGTACGATATATGTGCTATGGATCGCAAGAAGAAAATGCCGGAAGATGTACGCGAGTACTTCGTGAAAATGGGGCGCAAGGGCGGGAAGATCGGCGGCTCCGCTAGGGCTGCCAATATGACGCAGGAAGAGCGAACCGAGGCTGCGCGCAAGGCAGTCCTAGCGCGGTGGGCCAAAAAGAAAGCAACAGATTAGGGAAAGATATTGTCGTTCAGATGGGGATGACTGGATGCTCGTCATCCTCTTTGGCAGCATCGGAAGCTTTCCGAAAGACTTTTTCATCTTTGCTCTTATTGCTGCTGTCTTCTCTTTCGGTTCTGTCCTGCGCGACTCGAAGATAACGCAGGCGATCTTCGTACATCTCCCGATGCCGTCTAAGGGTTTCGGGTTCGGCGAGATTTTTTCTGCGCTGTGCGAGCATTTCTTCTCCTCTGGGTTAGTGAGTAGAACCGTATGAACGGCATTCTAACCCTGGCTGTTAACCTCGAACAGATAACGTTGTTGCGTGTGCAGGCTCTTAACTGCTCGACTACGTCTTTCGTTAAATCTGATTCACTCGTGGGCATTTGAGTTATCTTCAAATGCCAAGCTTTGCAGAGATTGTAATCGACATGAAAGTCGTGTGACGGCGCACCAAAAAGGAAATGGCCGATGACTCCACCCGCGCGCGATCGACAATCCGACTCTCTTTTGAACATGTAGTTTTCCAAAAGCAATTGAGCGTAGTGACCTGTCACCGTACGCTCTCGGTAGTACTTGCCAACGGTCAGTGCGCCCACCTCTTTGACCATCTGAACCAGTAGATCGGAATCAACCGAAGAACAAGCACTATTGCGATCTAGCTCCTTGAGTATCTTCTCGACATCCTTTCGCGCCCCCTGTGCGAATTCTAGGAACGAATCGACCCCCGCCAATTGGACGCCTTCAGGTTTAGGAGAACCCGGTTCCGATATCGTGATGTCAATGGGTGAGAGCCCTGCGTAGTCGCCCAAGCGGATGTCATCGCCAGAAAAGCTCATAAGGGTTCCTGCGCTGTACGCATACTCCGGGACAAGCACATCCATTGTCCGACAAAGAGATCGGATCGTCTGTGCAATTCTGTACCCTGCGACGGGGTCGCCACCGTTGGTATGCAACAGCAAGTCCAGAGTTGAGAGCGGCTTTTCTTTCTTGGCTCCGCCACTACGGAGTTCCCTGTACGCGTCCTTGATGTCCAATTCCGTGACGTTTGCGTTCTCGGGGTAATACATGACAAGCACGGCGCGGCGACGGAACGAGACCAAAGCACGGCATGCCGCATCGAGGCGGTCAATAGCCTGAATGGCAGCGGGAGACGGAGCAGGCATAAAAGCAGTCTTTCACCGATGGACTGAAACTTTACGTAAGCCTGCACTCCGCTGTCAATGACGACCGTCACTCGGCTTGTGCTACTCATATCCACTGTCGGACCCCACTACCCTCTGCGGGGCATGCCATTCGGGGGTAACGATGAACTCCCGGCAGACGTAGCGATATTTATGAAGTAATTACTGTCGGAAAGTCGACCTCCGACTCGTTGTCATTCTCGAGTGCCTTACGCTAGGCCTCCAGGCGATGCGATCCATGGAACCCTGACGTTTTAGAACAGGCTATTGGTGCAATAGTAGGTGTGATCGGTTCCTGAGGAAGACAATGACCGCCTGCCGGTTCTTCGTCCACATACATCTGCTCATTGGCCTACTGTGTTTTCTCGGAGCCGTAGTGTGCATAGAGGGGCAACAAAAGCCAGATCCCGACCGAGATATTCCACCTGAACTACGGGCGACCATACCGGAAGCTCGATCACTCTTGGATGACGCGCAGAGGCAAGTTGACCAAGGGAATTATGTTCAAGCGACAGACGACGAACGAGAGGCTCTTCAATTCGCGACCTCGAAGGAATTCGCGCCTGATATTGCTCTTGCACAGGCTGCGCTCGCGGGGAGCAAATTTCGGGACGGCGAATTCCCGCAAGCGATGGAACTTCTTCATTCCGCACTTGAAAAGGCATCCGAGTCCTCCAATCTAGTTCTTCAGGCTGACATCCTCGCCTCTATTTCCGACGAAGATCAGTTCAAGGGGAATCTGCCCGGCGCCATCGCAACGCTGACTCAAGCTCTTAACATCGCAGAAAAAAGCAAGAGCCCTTATATTCTTTCCGACGTTCTGGGCCAGCTTGGATGGGATCAGCTTTTGCTGGGCAAAACGGACGATGCCAAGCAATCCCTTGAGAGAGCCCTCGATATCGACCGGGTCAATGGCTACCGTGCCCAAGGCGGTCACCTGATCAACCTGGCTTACGTCTTGCTGAAACAAAACCGGATAGACGACGCAGACAAAGCGCTAAAAGAGGGTCGGGATTTCGAAATCGCTCACTCTGAGATTCTTCCTCTTTTCTTTGCAAATAGAGTAGAGGCTCTGCTTCATGGAGTGCGCAATGAGCCCCAGAAGGCCGTCGACATCTTCGAGGAACTACACGAAAGGAAATTAGCCGACTCGGCTGGCCTTGACGCAACAGAGGGGCAAATTCGCGCTGTTCTTTCGACTCCTCTGATCCACGCGATAACGCTTGAGGATTTGGCCGGTGCTTACGCCATAGTGGGAAGACGCAACGATGCGACGACGATTTGGAAGGAACTCTTCGATTACAGCAAAAATCTTGGGATGACGGTTACTGAAGCAGAAGCTGCGTTTCGTGCCGCCGAATTGCTGGAAAAAGCGGGTCAAGCCGATGAAGCGCTGACTTTCTATTCTCGTTCAATCGATCTATTTGAAGGCCTGCAAAGCTCTGCCTTTGTTCGACAGGCTTTAGTATCCAAATCTCTACTGCTAATCCACACCGGACGAGGATCCGAAGCGTTGCCGCTCGAGGAGCGTCTCGCGGCGATTGCAGCTCAACAACACTTGCCAGATTTCGAATTCACTGCCTACATGGTCATGGCAGAGATCTTCCAAAACAGCAAGCAGAACAGCCAAGCACTTGAGATCCTCCAAAGGGCAGCTGCACTGGTCCAAGACGGGACAGACACTCTCAAAGTGGACGGCAAAATGGTCTTAGAGTGCTACAGCCGATTGGCTGTTGCCTACGCGACCATCGGGGACTCCGTTCATGAGCTGATTGCGCGGGAAAGGGCCGTCAATACCGCGCATGAAATCAAGGACGCGCAGGAAGAGAAGGAGCTTGCTGCAGCCGTTGGCCGCGAGATCGACTCGATGAAGCTGCTTGATTTGGCACAACGCGCCTTTGATGACCAGCGGCTGATGGAGGCGCTTACAGATTCTGAAGTCATCTTTGTCTACGAAGGAGTGCCCTCGAATACAGCAACCGATTCCAATTGGAGTCGTATCCTCACCCTCCCGTTCTCGCTGTCGAAGCAGCAAAATGGCCCACGGGACCTCGATGTCATTCTCCAGGATATGGGGCCAATGCTGGGTTTCGCGCGGTTACCCATTTTGAATGCACTTGTCGACTACTACCAGGACAACGCTCGCGACCTCGAACTCGCCAATAAATACGCAAAGAGGGCCGAGATCATATTGGATTCGATGACTGACTCCCGATTCGTTGTCGGCCTCAAGATCTATACCGTGTGCAATCGTGCGTGGATTCTTGCGCGCCAGAAACAATCGACACAGGCCTCTGATGAACTCGATCGCTGCATGGCACTTGCCGATATTACGGACGAGAAACAAAGCAAAGACCGCGCCAACGCGATCAATATCCTTGCTCGCACTGTTTTGAATCAAGCCGGAGATGCAGAAGCTTCCCTACGCTATTTTTTGGAAAGTCACCCCAAGGACGCCGCCTTTCATGCCCAGTTCGCAGCGGCCCTGGCAGCCAATCATCATTATGAGGAAGCCGTGGCGGAGTTTCAGGCCGCGATCTCCCTCGCGGAAGAGCAGAAGCTCACTGAATTGGCCGCAGCCACCTGCATGCAGATGGGAACGTCTTTGAATGAGAGCAGCACATCGTCAGATAGCAGAGCACAGTTGTCGGCATTCACCAAAGCGAAGGAAATTTATCACAAACGGGGCAACAAATTGCTCGAGGGGAGAGCCACCCTCTTTATTGGGTTCTACTACCAAAAGCAAAAAGATTATGAAAGCGCCCAGCGATCGGCCGACGTCGCCAGCGAGCTGGGCAACGAAGCGCAGGATCCGGAGCTCAAGGCTCGCGCGGCCTGGTTGAAGGGTGATGTTCTGAAGGCCGCAGGCAGGACCTCCGACGCTCTTACATTCCACGAACAAGCGGTCGGATATTTTCAACAGAGCAAGGATAGGGCGTCCGAGATTTCGGTTCTGCTCGCTAAGGCTGAGGACCAGAACGCGCTTCATGATCCCGATGGCGCCGTTGCCACTTGTCAGCTCGCAGAGAGCAAAGCTGATTCCACGGTCCCTGCTATCACCCAATTGTCCATTCAGCGAGATCTCGGGTACCTCTACCTTCAACAGGGAGAGATGGAGAAGGCGGTTCAGTTTTTCGAAGGGGAACGTGACACCGCCAAAGCAGCAAATGATCAACGGGATCTCGCATTTGCGGACCTATCGATTTCGAACGTTCTTCAGCTATTGGGAAAATGGGATGATGCTTTGGATGTTGCGACTGATGGTTCGAAGATCTTCGAGCAGATGAAAGACGAGGCTGGCGAGGCCTCAGCCGACGCCGAGCTCATCAACATCTTCAGTGATCGAACCTCACCTGTGCAGGATTTTGATAAGGCACTCTTGCTGTATGAAGAACAGGAGCGAAAAGGGCACGGGGCAAACTCAAAGACTGACCTAATTGAAATCTACCTGCAGAAGGGCCTTTATCAAAAGGCGGTACCACTCGCGAAAGCTGCGGCTTCTGAATGCGAGCGAACGCACGACACGGACTGCGAAGCACATGCCCTAGTCAGTCTAGCCGAGGTTCAGAGAGCCGCAGGCGATTTGCAGGAGTCGACCGCCATACTGCAGCAGGCTAAGCGCCTGGTGGAGCAATCGGCGAATTTCTATCTGCATGGGCGCTATCTATATGGTGAAGCGAACTTGAAGCGAGCTCAAGGGGCAGATGCAGAGGCAATCGCAATCTATGAAAAACTGATTTCACTCCTTGAGGGGGTCAAGGGAACATCGGATGCAAGCGATCAGCGTGCAGTTTCCGAGACGTATGGATTCATCTACGACGAATTGATCTCGACCCTTTATTCTCTGTCGACACGGAACTCGAAGCCGGAAGATGATCGAATCGCGACTGAAGCCTTCAAATATGCGGAGGAAAATCGTGCACGTCAATTCGCTCAATCCTGGGGTAGAACATTTGTTGAAGAGATGCGAAAGACGCTTCCTGCCTCGGTCCAGGCAGAAGAGCATCTAATCAACATTCGACAGGACCGCTTAAACGCTGCATCCGCAGCTAACCCGGGGACACAAACTCGTTCGGGGCCGATCCAAGCAGGCGGCTCTGCCGCCGATGCAAATAGATTAGCGAATGACAAGGCTGCCTTTGCCAGCCGCATGCAAAGGAACTATCCCCAGTATGCCGCCGTTGCGTATCCCGTACAGGTCGAACTAGAGACACTTCTTCTCCGAGACGGAGAGACTCTTGTCGAATTTAAAGCTACGAACGATGCTGTCTTCGTCTGGATAGTTAGAAGAGAATCAGGACACGACAAACTGATTGCATTTTATTCCGTCGACAAATCACGTGAGTGGTTTCAACAGAGGATAATCCCACTTCGGAATGCACTTAACCAAGCGCGGCTCGGCAATCTTGACTCGTCGCCTGCTGAAGAAACCTCTCGAGCACTCCATCCCGTGCCGCATGCCGCACCGCTTGGCAGCATAGACTGGTCAGCCGCTGAGGAACTTTTCCGAGCGCTCTTTCCTGCACCTCATGCGGCACAGCTTCTCGATTCGAAGGCGATCATCTTCATTCCCGATGACCTGCTCTTTGTCCTGCCGTTGGAATTGCTGTCACCTCAGGCGACGGAGGGAGTGTTCCCTCTCCTCGGTTTGCCCACTCGGTATTACCCATCAGCGGCATCGTTAAATCTCGTTCGAGCGACCAGCAACGCCGGTCCTTGGCCGGGGGCATTCCTGGGAATTGGAGACCCGATAACCTCTCCGGATGACGCTAGATATCCCTTGACGAAAATCGCCAACAATGTGATCTCGCTCCCTGAATCGCCATCTCCCGCCCTCCGGGCAGACAACACCTCTGACGGCCAATTAAAGCGCATTCGATCCCGCGGCTTTTCGTTCGAGCGGCTGCCCGGTACTGCAACCGAAATTCGAGATATTGCCTCGGTATTCAAATCCGAGGGACAGGTTGCAGATACGCGGTTAGGGATAGATGCAACGAAGAAGGCTCTGTTGGAGACCGATCTAACCAGGTACCGCTATGTCCATTTCGCCACACACGGCGTTCTTCCAACGGACACCGGGATAGACGAACCTGCTCTGGTTTTGTCTCTTGATGGGGAGAATGCGTCACAGATGTTTCTCCCGATGAGCCAGATTCTCCAGCTTCGCCTGAAGGCAGATTCTGTGGTTCTGTCGGCTTGTAATACTGGTGCGGGAAAGGTCAGCCGGGCTGAAGGCGTAATGAGTTTAGGAAGAGCTTTCCTCGCTGCCGGTGCATCAAGCGTGACCGTAAGCCTCTGGGAGGTGTCGGACGACTCCACCGTGCTGCTTATGGAGGAATTCTATCGCCGCCTTCTATCGGGAGAGAGCAAGGATAAGGCACTGGCCGAGGCGCGCGTGAAGCTCTCCAATGGCCGATATAAGAGCCCTTTTTACTGGGCACCATTCGTCCTGATTGGAGAGTAGCGAGGTCGCGTGGTGACTAGTTGAAGACGCTATTTGAGATGAATACGATCAGCGGCTCATTCCCCTTCCCTTTTCACCAGCCGAGAAAAACACATTCCCGGCTGGTGAGTCCTGGTAAAAATTACTGAGCGCCGGGGACGTCCAACCACAACAGATCGAAAAAACTAGTTCGCCGTTCAAATTGCCGAGCATTTCGCTGCCTGGTCCGCCCAGCTAAGTGGAACTTCGTCGAGAAGGACTGCCAGCGTTATTGTCGGCCCTTGTGATCCCTTGACGATTGCCTCCACAATTTCCGGCGCAAGAAATGCGCTCTGAATAATCCTGCTGACGTACTGTTCATTAAGCCCAAGGGCTGCAGCAATCGCCCGCTGATCCTTATATTCCCCGGCCACGATCAGCCGCAGCCATTCGTGTGCGCGACTGACGGCCTTGAGCAATGCGGGGGCTGCATCTCTTTCCTTCGGATCCGTTGAACGCGCTGGAACGATCAGTCGCATTTCCCGGCCACATCGCTTCAGTCTGGTCTCGATCGTCAAAACCATCGGCTGCCCTTTGAGGCCATCTGCAGTTTGCGGTGGCCGGAGATTTGTTGGGTCGGATCCGAGGAGCTGCGCCCGCAATTTGTTTCTATCGATCTGAATGTCAACCGACGTTTGATGAACAAGGATGCGCGTCACGATCTGCTCAATAACCTCGCTCAGCTTGGAAGGAGAATTCGACTCGAGCCTTTCCGAGCAAACAGCGGCGCCCTCGATCAACAAGCTGGTGATGGCGACGTCGTCGCCCTCGTTGGCGAGAGCGGTGACGACTCGATCTGCAGATGCGAGAAAGCCCTTAAGTTCGGTCAGGACCACTTTTTCGAGCTCCTGCGCAGGAACTCGACTAGGTTGGCCGGGTGCCGAGGCGGCATCCTTGATGACCTTTTGAGAAACGTAGTATCTGTATCGTTTGCCGCGCTTCACGGCATGGGATGGAGTGAAGCGATTCGCCTCTTCATCGTAGAGCAGGCCGCACAGGAGACTGGGAGCTTTCGCATTCGTACCGTGGCGCCGGGCACGTACGTTTTCACTCATCAGGGTTCGGACCCTCTCCCACAGATCCCTATCGACAATCGGCGAGTGCTCTCCTGGATACGATTGACCTTTGTGCGGAATCTCACCCAGATAGATCCGGTTCTGCAGGATCTTGTAGAGCGCGCCCCGTGAGTACTCCGCCCCGCCGGAACTTCTGCCCGAGCGGCTGGTTCGCATCTTGCTCTTCAATCCACGCTGATCGAGGTGCGCTTTCAGTTTCTTCACACAACCGAGCTTTAAATAAAGTTCGAAGATCTCACGAACATTCTCGGCTTCTTTTTCATTGATGATGAGGTGGCGGTCTTTGAGATCGTAACCGAGCGGAACCATTCCACCCATCCACATTCCCTTTCGCTTGGACGCCGCAATCTTGTCGCGAATACGCTCTCCTGTAACTTCGCGCTCGAACTGGGCAAAAGAGAGCAGGACATTTAGGGTCAGCCGGCCCATCGATGAAGTGGTGTTGAACTGCTGGGTGACGGAGACGAAACTCACGCCGCGAGCATCGAAGGCTTCGACCATCTTGGCGAAGTCAGCCAGACTCCGTGTCAGCCTGTCTACCTTATATACAACGACGGTGTCGACCTTGTGGGCGTCGATGTCTGCTAACAGGCGCTTAAGACCGGGGCGCTCCATCGAACCACCCGAATAACCTCCGTCATCGAATTGTGCGTTGATGGCGCGCCAGCCCTCCTGGCGCTGGCTGAGAATGTATGCCTGGCAAGCTTCGCGCTGGGCATCAAGCGAATTGAAGGATTGTTCAAGCCCTTCCTCGGATGACTTGCGAGTATAGATGGCGCAGCGGATGGAACGCTTCTGCGAAGTGATCATCGGCGGTGCCCCGTGAGCCCAAAGAAGAGCGGGCCCGACCAGCGAGTGCCGGTAATGAGGCGGGCAATCGCCGAAAGGCTCTTATAGCTTTCTCCGTTGTATTCGAAGCCCGACTCACCAACTGTCACTTGATGCGTTTTCCCTTCCCACTGGCGAATCAGCCTTGTTCCTGACTTGATATGTATTGGGTCTGCGAGTCGTTTTGCTGCGGTTTTGGGATTGCGATTGAAGCTGTTGGCCAATTCCCGAAGCCTGCGCCTGATTTCAGGCTTTAGCCCTCCATACGCCTGTTCCTGCAGCTTGTACGCGAGCAAGGGAACGAGGAGCTGCTTCCTAATATGGGACGGCGGGGCTTGTTTGAGGCCCCGCCGCCATTTCGCCTGCAATTGGGCCAGATTCATCTTCGGCAGCGCAGCAATCTCGCTCTCGAGCGTCTCGGACACGTGCGAACCTCCTCTCCGGTGTCCACATTCCCGCTCTGTGTGGGCAAAGAGTCAAGCGAACTTTCAGAGAAACGGAGTTTTGGCGTAGGAGGTGTGGTGATGTTTTCAGCCGAATGAGAAAAAGCTCAACCCTCTAAGGGTGGTAATTGGGCGATCTTTTGGCGAGTGAATTGGCCATTCTGTCTCCATCGGCATCAGACATGGGCCCGCCGCACGGAAACAGCGACGCTCTGTTCGGGCAGAGAGTCAAGTCGAGAAAACCACAGATTTCCCTAATAAAGATGCAAGTGTTGCTTCTTTGCGTCGGGCATTATCCTCACAGGTATGGCGCCCGTCCCAAAGAAGTCCAGACACACAGGAAATCAGTATCGTTCAACGCAGACCGGCATACCGGACTATGCCAATAAGGGCTTTGACGAACAGGTTGCCCTGTTTTCGAAGCTTGCTCTGGAGAATTCCAAGAAGCCTATTTACCGAGTCTGGTCAAAGCTCGATCAGGTTGCGCACTCCGTCATCATGTCTGAATTGGGATGTTTTAGCGAGAGCAAACGACAGCTGCTCAGCGCTCAGTACCACAAATGGGCGCAAGAGGATTCCGCAGAATTAAAAAGACACGCGCGCATGCTAACAACATTCCTCAAGAAGCAGGCAGAGCACGAGAACATAAAAATTCGTCGCCCTCGCTTCTACATGCCTCTTCGGTATGTCGCGGAGCCAGGAGGTAGTAGAGGCACTCTTGGGAAAATGCTCGAAATAGAGATAATGCACTTGAAGCAGACCGTAGCCCACATCAATCGAGGACTCAAGAAGCGCAGCAGATGGGATGCCAGAGGGATGGTTCTCAGCCAGGAATACGTCATCCGAAGATCAGCATTTCTAGGAATTTCTGGGCGTGTCCGACTCACGCCAGAGGCGATAGCCGATATCTACCAGCTGACTCGACGCACCATCGATGGTAATGAAGCTTCGAATACGGCAGAAAATATCCAGAAAGCGATTGCCTACTTCCGGAAAAATCCTGAAAACGCATATTTCGTTCAAAACATTGAGTTTTATCTCGAAGACTGGAAGAAGCCGGTCTTGAAGACCAAATCCGGAAACTGAATACTTACAAAAAAGGGGACTCGGTTTCCCTTCCCTGATACACGACTTATGGCGATGCTTAGGTTGCTCCTATCAATGCTCCTATCAATTAGAGAGGTAAATATGTTATCGCCCAACGCAACTCTGGAGGTGACCTACCTCCCTACAACGTCTCTCAAACCCCACCCACAAAACCCGCGAGTCCATAGCGACAAGCAGGTACTCCAAATCGCCCGGAGTATTGAGGCATTCGGCTTCAATGTTCCAATCCTCGTGGATGATCGGCAGAACGTGGTCGCCGGGCATGGACGGCTCCTGGCCGCGCGGAAACTCGGCTGGAAAACCGTTCCGGTAATCAAGCTGACCCACCTCTCGAAGTCGCAGTACGCAGCATTCCTGATTGCCGACAACCGTCTGTCCGAAAACTCCACGTGGGATGAAAGGCTCCTTGGAGAACAACTC
The DNA here is from genome assembly GCA_964487345.1 of uncultured Occallatibacter sp. Lineage (GTDB taxonomy): Bacteria > Acidobacteriota > Terriglobia > Terriglobales > Acidobacteriaceae > Telmatobacter. The sequence continues at coordinate 61,291 of CAZAQN010000022.1, forward strand.
AAGGTGCTCTCGGAATTGGAGCTGGACTTCGATCTTGAGGTTATCGGCTTCGAGACGGCCGAGATCGATGTACTGATCGAGGGTTTCGAGAGTATCAGTGAACCTGATCCGGACGACCGTCTCCCGGCGATTGAATCCTCAGCCGTATCAGTCAGTGGCGACCTCTGGCAGCTCGGAAAAAACCGGGTGCTCTGCGGTAATTCGCTGGTTTCAGAGAACTACGAGCGGCTGCTCGATGGAGCCAAGGCGGATTTGGTGATCACCGATCCACCCTACAACGTGGCCATCGAGGGCCACGCAAGCGGTCTCGGGAAAGTTCGTCACCGGGAGTTTGCAATGGCCGCCGGTGAGATGAGTGCTGGGGAGTTCACTGAGTTCCTGCGGAAAGCAATGACGCTATCCAGGCAAAGCAGCCAACCGGGCTCGCTCGCCTATTACTTCATGGACTGGCGGCATATGACACAGATCCTCGCGGCCGGTCTGGACGTCTATGGGGAGCCAATGAACCTCTGCATCTGGGCCAAGAACAATGGCGGCATGGGGAGCTTCTATCGCAGTGCACATGAACTGATTTTCCTCTTCAAGAACGGCGGGGCTTCACATCGCAACAACATCCAGCTCGGTAAGTTTGGCCGATATCGCACCAATGTTTGGAACTATCCCTCGGCGAATACCTTCTCTCGATCAGGCCCTGAGGGAGACCTGCTTGCCCTGCACCCGACGCCAAAACCAGTCTCCCTTATCGGCGATGCGATTAAAGATTCAACCGCCCGAGGAGCTATGATTCTCGACCCGTTCCTCGGGTCAGGGACTGCTGTCATTGCTGCTGAGCGCACGGGACGAGTCTGCTACGGTCTGGAACTTGACCCACTTTATGTCGACGCTCTCATTCGCCGCTGGCAGCGCCGCACCAAACGAGATGCCTTACACGTTGAGACAGGAGAGAGCTTTCAAGTGAGAGAAGCCCGTAAGGCAAGTCAGGGTACATCAACTTCAGAGACGAAAGGTGAAGAAAAACATGACGGACGATAGAGAGACAGAAGACTATAAAGTCGGTTACGGGAAACCGCCGAAAAGCGGTCAGTTCAAAAAGGGAGCTTCGGGAAACCCTTCGGGGCGACCGAAGAAAGCGCCCGATTTCGGATCGGAATTGTTACGAGTACTCAACTCACCGCTGATAATCAACGATAACGGGAAGCGAAAAGTCATCACGAAGTATCAGGGACTCGCGATGCAGTTGGTAAATAAGGCTATCTCCGGGAATCTTCCCGCAACGCGCTTCCTCGTCCCTCATTACCAGCAAGCAGCCGAAAACGCAGCAGAACAGCAACGGAGACCTCCGTACAATCCGGATCTGCCAGCAGACCTTCTATCCGAGGAGGAGCTCATGACGTTCATTAGAGACGACGTGGAAAAATCCCTCAGACCCGAGCTTGAAAAATCAATCAGAGCCAAGCTTGAGAAATCCATTAGAGCTGAACTTAAGAAATCCAACGGGGATGGCGCAAATGGCAGATAGCCAGGCGATCGCTGCGTGATCGGAAAATAGGCAACTATGTTATTGCGTGCCGATCCTTCACCTTTGTCGAACATCATTGAAGGCGAGTCAAGGTTTGGCTGGAGGAAGTTTGCGCGGCACGGGATCCAGGAACGCTGGGTCGAACTGGATTATAACAATGTGCTTCATGAATCGAACTTGCCGCTGATCGTAAAAGAGCTGAAGTCCTTTGTGAAGACGCCGGAGCACGTTCTGCAGAGTTGAGCCGGAGGCTAGGGACGTTGGGCTTCAAAGGCGGTGAATCGCTGTTCCAATTCCCACTCCTGCTGTGCTTTGAGGCTGCTTCTCAGGAACGTTGCGCACTCGGCGGAAGACGAATGGGCACATGCTGTCGTTCTTTGTGTGAAGTCATCTTGATGAGCCCACAGGTCGGCCCCCGGAAGAAAGCTGCGCTCAATGGACGTGCGTGCGAAGCGTTTGAGGTCAAGATAAGTCAGGCCGAAATCGGTGACTGCGCGAACATACTCGTGCGTGAGGTCGATGCGCGAGACGCCTTCATCGTCTGTCGAGAGCGCGACGGGAACATGGGCCGCTATGTAGAGGGGCAGGGGATGGTCCTTGCCTTTGACGCCGAGGATGACATCGTTGCTGGTGAGATTGATTTCAACCATTACGTGTTTGCGGGCCATTTCGGCTAGCAACTCCAACGGGTGGTCCTCATCCATGACATCGACGCCGTGGCCAATGCGCTCGGCATGGGCGATCTCGACAGCTTCGCGAATGTGGAAGCGCAGGCCCTCGGGCGGGACCATTCCGAAGGCAAGCTCGCCGGCATGCAGGGAGATGTGCACTCGCGGGTAGATGGAATGCAGGAAACCGACCATCTCCATCTGGCGATGATATTCGACCATGGAGAGGTCGCCGTCTTCGGGCTGGGCAAAGTTGATGCCGACAACGCGCGGATCGGCACTTGCCAACTCAAATGCCAGCAGCGCCTGGGCAAAGACATGCGCAGGCGGATAGCCCCGGCCGACGACGTAGAGATAGCGAATGAGCACATGGCACCCGGGCTCGGCCTGCGGTGTTCCGCAATGTTCGCGGGCGTTGCGCGTGGCTTCCATCTGATCAAGATCGGCACGGCCGATGGCGATGTCATCGCGCAGACCGAGGTCGAGCATTGCTTTGCGCAGGGTTGCCATGTCAGGATTCCAGTCGACTTCCTGTGCCACACGCAAAGCGTTCGGCGACGGCGTGGCGATCTGGATCTCAAGATATTGCTCGTTCTGCACGGTGGCGCGGGAAGCAACTTCGTCGAGCCATTCGCCGAGATGGCGGCGGTCTATGCCAGCGCGCAGGAACGAGGAGAAGAAGTGGTCGTGGCCGCTGATACCGGAGGAAGGTACAAAGGAGCGAATGGACCAGGCGTCGATGATGGCGTCATAGTCCTTCTGATCGGAGGGCAGGTCGGCGGCGGCGATGGAGCCCGGCGCGCAAATGATCGGATGGGGGCCCGGCGCGGCGATACCTTGATGAGGCTCGAGCTTATGAGCTGCGACGTTGACGCAGAGATTGTCTTCTGCTGCGTCGCGCAGGATGCTCTCTGCATAGACGGCGCCGGTAAGATGAAAATGCAGTTCTCCGCCTTTGGGCATCCCTACAAGAAACGCGCGCAAGCGCAGCGGATTGGCGGCTGCCCTCCGGAGTGCAACGATGGTGCGCTGCTCCGCGGATGAAGGTGCCTGCGACCACGCGGAGAATATATCAACGGAGACCAAGAGCGCGACAAAAAGACAATACGATCGACGAAGAGAGAACAGAGCGGCCAAGAATGGTCCTTTCCTGTGCATGGTGATTGGTTGCGTGACAGCAAAGAGAATCTCTGCGGGCGGCATGGAAATGAGAGATCGCTTTCTGGCAGGATAATCGGAAAGCGAAGGGAATGGTGGAGCTATAAAGGACAGAGAGCGATGCACCGAGTTGTAGAAGAAGTTCGCGTTCACTCGAAAACGCGAACGGTATGAGGTGCATCAGTGGCCGTTCGCACTTCGTGATTGCGTTGAATTTGCCGGGAGGAGGCGGCTGATTCCATGTCGAAAAATATCGATGCACCCAAGGGACCGCTGACGCTCACGCGGCGTGAGGCCTTAAGCATGGGATTGTCTGGCACCGCGCTGCTTGCCGCGGCCGCAAATGTGGGCGTGCTCGCACGCGCTGAATCCGCTGCTCCGGAAGACGAACCGGTGGATTTTGCGATTATCAATCGCGACCGGAAGTGGCTCGATCTCGAATCTGAGGCGACGCTGGAGAAGAGTTTTCATATCGATACACCGATCGGCCAGAGTCCTCTGATTCGTAAACTGCGCTACAAAACCGTCCCGTTCTACTATCTGCCGCGCTATGGCGATGCAGACTCCGGCGAGATTGCGGCGACCGATGACGAGGATTTCCCGGGGCAGAGGTCGGTGCAGATCTGGGTGACTCTAATGACATTGGGCGTGCGCAACGTTCTGCATGGCAACCTGATTGGAGCGGTGAATCCGGAGTATGCCCTGGCCGAGGCAGCGATAATTGACGATTTCATTGATCTGAAGCCGAATCATCCACAGTCGATCCTGCCGTACTTTTTCAAGAGCAAGAAGGATGTGTCTTGGAAGAGATGGGGTACGCGCATGAATCCCGTGCTGTGCCCTGATCTGCGAAGGGCGCTCTACGACCAAGCTCTGGTTCATCATTTCGCCCGTGTGCACTATGGAGGAACAATGTCGCAGACGCACACCGACCGGTGGGAGACGCCCGCGGAAGTGCGCATGCTGAAAACGATGGGCGCCGATCTTACGTGCACGCTCGATGGCACTTACATTGTGTATGCCAAGCAGGCGGGAATTCACTTTGCGAGTGTGATGATGGTGCTCAATTATGGCGAGGGGTTGAGGCCGCTGGATGTTGCGATGATTTCCGGGCTGGACATGCAACGCTGCGCGACGTCGATGCGCCAGACCATGCTGGAAACCATAGCTTCGTTGAAGGGATTCAAGCACGAGTGCGATTGTTTCAAGCTGGAAGAGGAACGATACCGCGCAATCTTTCCCTACACGACGAAGTGAAGGCAGCGAAGGCGTCTGCCTGCGATCGCGGTTTGCCGATTATGCGGCCAAAGGCGTCAATGAGTGTTTCGGCAGTTTGGCGCTAACCAAGAATTGAACTAGATTGATCACGAGAACGGCGTTTTGGAGGACTAATGCAGCAAGGCGCTTCCGCCATCGACGCAGCTGGCGCTCGCTGATGCCAACCAACAATGCACGGCAAATGGCAGTTGCAGAGGCTTTCAGGTACGTTCTTGGTGTAACCGACATATTCTTCTGGAATGCGCCTCGGAGCCTGGAGGGTGACATGAAAACCATATTGCTGATTTGTAGCGTTCTGTGCGCAGCCACTCCAGGTACCCCCGCCTTGGGACAGCAACAGCTTGCCGCAAATCACCCCTTGGCCGAAATCAACTATCGTTCGGCTGGCAAGCTGATCTACGTGCCTGTGCAGGTAAATGGCTCAAGCCCACATTGGTTCATTTTCGACACCGGTGCCCCAAACAGCCTTATCGATACCGCTTTAGCAAAGCGCCTGCACGTCAATGCCATCTCCAGCGGCATCATTCATGGAGCAGGCAAAGGCGATGTTTCGGCGAACGATGCGGGAGAAGTGAAGCTCACGCTCGGTGGGCTTAGTACACGCGTTCCTCACGCAAAGATTGTGGATCTATCCAAGGTCCCTTTGCCGGAAAGGGGATACGGGCTGGTAGGAGCAGAGTTTCTTGAGCAGTATGTCGTCCGCATCGATCCCATTGCGCACACGATGACCTTCTAAGATCCGAAGACATACGCCTATCAGGGTGGTGGAAAGTCCATGCCCCTGGAGCTTACAAACGGTCGCCTTTACATCGAGGCCGGCTTAGCCGCCAAGCCAGGCGAGCTGGTTCAGCGGAGACTGCGCGTGGATACGGGTTCCGAGGACTCCATCGATGACGACACTGTAAGAAGTTCGCCTTTCACCGAAAAGACAACTCTTGGCAATGGGCTAGGTAAGAGCTACGAGGACGTCTCAGGGGTCTACGACACGGTCGTCATCGGCCCGTTCAAGTTCCAACACGTGTGGGGACCGGCGGGGGCGGTCGCGATCATAGGAATGGAGATGATGCGCCGCTTCACGCTCACCTTTGACGCGGCGCATGGCCTGCTCTATTTGGAACCAAACTCCTCTTTTGGCGAGCCAGTTCCAGCGCCGAGCTAAACGTAGAACGGATTTGTCTCGTAAAGTCGGCATCTGGCAACTTTTCCTGCGGCGCGGGTTATTACTTAATGAATAAAAGCGAGATTCGCTACGATCCTGTGTGCTTACTATCCCAGACGCTGGGGCGTTTTCATGATCAATCTGCGGAACCCCAAAACACCCCGACGACAAGCTGACCCGGACAAGCGCATTTGCCTGCCTATATGGGCCACGAAATGACAAGAGATCGCTCGCCAACGCCACGGCTGCGTGTGCAAATGCACGTGGGGCTGTAGTTCCATCTAGTTATCTTACGGATAGTAACCGGCAATTACTTACTTAGGGACAATGGCGTTGTACTGCTTGCGTGAGCCTCGCGAGCTTCGGTAGATGTTCGAGCCTGGCAACTTCGTTAGAATCCACTTAGCCTTTAGGAGTGTTCATATGGAATGGGATTGGATCAAGGCATTCCTGCGCGATCACGTGCCTGCGGTATGGCGGGTATGCCACGCCATGAGCGCGAAGATGGCGTTGTGGGTATTGCTGTCTTTTGTTGCGATCGGTCTGCTGCAAACCGTTTTGGCATATGAGGCGGGTGTACTGGCCGTGGATGCTCTTCCGTCTGATGTGGCCGATGCGCGGCGGCGGAGACGGCTGCGACGTTTTTTTCTTGGATTGGGGCTAGCGCTCTTTGTGATGACGGCTGTTATCGGATTCTTGAATGATGCTACGCAAAAAGTCGCGGAGATCAGAGAACAACATCTAGGAGATTCGGTGTCGATTCTGTTAGGTGCTGCGCAGAAGAACGAAGCATTCCTGGAGTCCTTGGCGAGTGCGAACCTTCCAATAGCCAAACAAAACCAGCTTTCTGAGATCGAGAAGGCAAATAAGAAAGCAATCGCAATAGGGTCTTTCGCCCTGCGGAAAAAGGCGCCGGGGGATGCCGATGTGCAGGCCCCTGCTGCGACAGCGCCTGTCGAAATGCCTTCCAGTCCACAATCCACTACCATTAGTTCGCAAGCTGCTACTGGAAGCACTGACGTTTTAAGTTCGCTGCCAGGAGTCGGGGGAAATACGCCGCCTGCAACGGATGCTCAAAGCAAAGAGCCAAAGCCGGTGCAATACGTGATGGAACTGGATTCGCTCTCTGCTGACAGTGTCAATCGACAGGAATCATGGAAGTTTTTCGCAAGTGTCAACGGGGAGAAGGGTTTCTGCGACATTGATTGGACAGTGAAAGCGAACAAAGAGACGATTTCCCTAAGAGATGATCGATACGCTTCCGTGTGCCCTGTGCATGACGTGCCTTTGTCCGGGGAGATTAGGCTTTACGTCGAAACTTATGCATCGATGTCTGGCAAGATGAGTGTTATAAATTACAAGGGATATCTTCGTGGTGGCGGAGACGACATCGTAACGAGGGATGGAGTTTTATTGCAAGCCAAAGGGCAGGCTACGACAGCGCAAGATTTCACGCTTAGACTTACGGGAGCACGGGGGCTGTTCGAGCTAAAAGGAAGGATACGACAGAAGTAAATGTCTGAGCATTGCCTCCGCATGTGGTTTATTTCAAGCATTGGCATGAAGCATGTGCAGAATCTTCAATCCCTCGCCTCGATACGTCAAAACGCTGAACCCCACACGGATAGTGTCCTCGCTATCGATAGATACCGATAAGTCTTAGTGCTGTATCGATGATGCGCGTTAGACTGCATTAGCCAATCGAAGTAGCCTACTTTCGTCAGAGATTTGGAACCGCAGCAGAGAGCCAGAAATGGCGACGCAGGCTTCGGTTACGGATGATTGTTATTTTGCCGCCCCGCCTCCCCCGCCGAATAGACTTTGTACAAAGCCGCTCAGATTGAATGTCACGCCAATAAAGGGTCCCTTCTGGAATCCCGATACTGTTAAAGGGGTAGGAGCTGCCCCAGCACCTCCCCAGAGCGGCTGCGTGGAGCCTGGGGCGAGGCTGAGCGAAGTGTTGTGAAACGCAACACCATAAAAGGCCTCGAAATTCCTCACCAGAGCCTCGTTGCTCGCGCCCAGGTAGAAGTTGGTTGTGGGGTTAGCCAACGAGATCCCAAAGCTGGGTGCAGGTACCAAATCCCTCCACATGTTTCTTCCCTTCCACCGCATGGGTATCTCTGCATCGACTGGAACGACGTAACCAGTGAGTACCAGCACCGGGTCCGCTGGAATTGGGCCGGTCGTTGTTTGTTCCGGGCAAGTATATGCGAGGTTAGGGTTCGGAGCAGGCGAAGGGGGTGGCGTTGTGAATGGAACAGTAATCGTACAACCTGTAGCAAGATCGGCCGCATAGGCAGTGCTCGTGCTGGTGATAGAGACGGTGCCTGAGGCTGCCACATAGCCCGCCGGCAAAGTTCCCTTATAACCGCTGGCTGGCACGAATCCGAAGACTGGTGGCCGCTTGAAGCCCACAACGAATCCTGCGGAGATATTGAAATACGACAGCGAGTGACTCTGAGGCAAAGCGAGATTGACGAGACTCACGTTCTGATCTGCTGGCGGTCCGCCTGCAACCGATGCGGGCGCGGTCGTGCCTGAATCCTCCCAGGTGACGGAATCTGGGGCATTCAGGTCGACGAATGGAGAGAAGTCGCCAGATTCTCCACATTTCTGCGCCTGGTAGTACCTGCCGTTTCCCACCCCGATTTGGAAAATCAAGCTATTCTGGCAGTAACAGGTGTTAGGTTTCCACTGAGCGGGGGTTGCATTCGATGGCTGATCGGCACCCGGCTTGCATTCGCATATATTAGATTGACATTGAATGGGGGGTACGTTCAGTGGGCGAGCGTCTCCCAAGTCGAGCCATTCCAGTCCCGTTTCTTGTGTGTTTTTCGCGGTTGGCGGATGGTCCTCGATCAGGGTCTTCGGATCAATCACCGTCTGAAATTGAGCTATCTTGAAAACCGACGGATCCGTCCCCGAAATGCCCGCCGTGAATTGGACGACCCGGTAGTTGTGGTTTTCTGGGCCTTTTACGGTCTTGCCGAGTTGATAAGAGTGGTTGGGCTTCCAATCGGGCTCTTGAGAGCCACCTTCCTGCTCCCCCAAATCAGCCCAGAGCAAATCCCCGTCTGACACAGTGGCGGGACGGCCAAAACCGCCCAAGAAGCTTGGGTCAATTGAACCGGAGTTTCCGTTATTGATAGCCTGCGCTACGTAGACGTTGCTTGTGTAATTGGGATCACTAACTGAATCTGTCGTGGAGTAGTGATGTCCCGACTGCCAAGCCTGTTTGGTTGAGCCTCCAGGCGCATACAACCAATCAATGTCGCCGTCGGATAGTACTTTGCCCTGAGCCGGCTTCGTCGGAAATGGATTTTTCTCGCTGGAAATTCCTTTGGTCTTAGTGGAAGCGGCCATGTTGTAGTAACTGTGGTTTGCGGCCAACATGCAATCCGTCCGGAAATAAAGGTGGAGTAGCTTCCAATCGTCGCACTTGGACGTGTCAGAAGTGCTGCCGCGAAGCACCCATTGAACTTCGCCGTCGGTAAGGGTCTGTGCCGGGGAGGTGGACTGCGTGAATGGGTTCTTGGCCGTTGATCCATTCGTTCCAGTTCCGGGGGGCTTTGATCCTGAGAAGCCTTCCACTGACTTTACGACGGTGTAATAGTGGCCGCTGTCAGGATTAAGGATGACATCTCCCAGCAGATAGTGGGTGTTGGGGAACCAGAGCTGGGCTTTGCCCGCACTTGAGCCCCCCGCGTTTTGCCCACCACCTTGACCGCCGCCCTGTCCAGTCCCTTGCCCCCCGCCCAAAGCTTGTGCGCTGCCTGCTCCCGGCGCCGATGGAACGGTTGGTGGACTGGTTCCGGAATCTAGCCAGAGAAGTGTGCCGTCCGGAACTTTCGGCGGAGATTCTCCTAGCAACGTTGGCTCGTCCGTAAGCGCGGAGAGTCCGCCGGTCAAAGCCGTGTAGTAGTGGCCGTTGCTCTGACGCGGGACGACCACGCTGCCAGCCGGGTAAAAGGTGCTCCCCCGCCAAATTGCGCCCGGCACTGGCGGAGAATAAACCAAGTTAACATTGAGGCTGGGGGTAACGTCGCCAGGCAACTCATATGGCCATTTGAGATAGATCGTGCGCTGAACGAAGCTGAGGGAGAGAGGATCGGGCGGGGGACCGCTCGAGGTACCTCCCCTCACTGCAAGGTAATACTGTAGGTGGTAGTCGACTGAGTTGCCGAAGCTCCGGATGCTCATGAGCCCTTCATCAATGTTTTTCTGAGTGTCTGCGCAGGACTTATTTGGGAGCCCGCTATCGGTATGAATAAGAGTGATGTGAGAACCGTAAGTTTGCGCGGCTTGATACAACCGATTGCCGTATCTCGATCGCTCCTCAGCCGAATACTGAAGCAATATGACTCCAATAGGATCCGGTTGCGCATCATAAGCTTCGAAGTTAACGCGTCTTCCTACGCAGACCACCGCGCCCTTATCGTAGTGCTTGTCTTCCTGCCAGTAAGCTGCTCCGGTGGTGTCTTGCCTCCGACCTATTTCCTGCCAGACCACATCGCCATCCAATGTCCAATCGGAGACGGGCACTGAGGTAAAGGGATCGGTAGGTCTTGTGCCAGATGGATGCAGAAGCCCATTTCTCTTTCCCTTATGCCTATTTCTGTAGACGTAAAAATTGACTCCATTCGCATCGGAGACAGAGTCGCCGTCATGGTACTCATGGCCTTCTGTCCAATGCTGAGGGCGGGCACCATTTGGCGGTACAGTGCCCGTATAGTCCCATTTGTCTTCCTCTTTCGACTCTGCTCCCTTTGGCCCCCCTCCAGAACCTGCCAGCCCACCTCCGCCGCCAGCGACGCTCGTAGCGGGAAAGGTGGCGCGAAGCGGTGTTGGATTGATGGCCGAGCCCTGCTGATTGGTAACGTTGATATTCAAGAGCTTTAACTGATCGATGTTGAGTCCCATGCTACCCAGATCCGATATATCGATGCCTACGACGAGGATTTGATTGGCGAGGATTGGATCCCTCTCGTTCTCCAACGAGGAACAGGGACTCCAATGATCTTCCACTGGCCAATCGTCCCCCGTCGCTTTACTCGGCCGCTTAAGATGCGCGCATCTTCTGTCGCCTTCGGGGTCGTCGTCAAAATCAAATTTGTTGTCGCAGGGACGATACAAACCAGTGCTTTGGATCTCGGCTGGCAGTACAGGCTCCAGGACGAATGGCTGGGTGGCGCTATTGCCCTTCGCGAGCCGATAGCAGACTACAGTTCGTCCCTGTTTAAAGGTCCACACCGGACTCATCACACTGGGTAGGGTAGAAGACCACTCATTTGGAGAATAGGACAAACCCTGGAGACCCGGGCTGCCGGCGCCGGTGCCCTGTGCACCTTGAACCCCTTGGGCGCCCGGTTGACCAATCTGGTTCCCCGCTTGGCCTCCTTTTTGACCAAACGACGTAGCGGTCAACAAACTTATGAGACCAACAATCTTCACAAGTCGAACGGGATTGTCGCGCACTTTTCTTCCTCCGCGCGGAGGTTGATCCTCCGTTGCAAGCACGACGAAGCCGCCCCTTCGATTCCGGAACAATCGCCTCGGGCGTAGTGGCGCGCTCGTTCCTCGATTTCGCGGTCTTCTGAGACGTGTGCAAACCTGTTTGTATCATGAGGCGTTGGTTGTGATGATATAGAGGCATTTGACGAGTGCAAGTAAAAAGTAAGCGTGTGGTTTTCCCCTCTGGTATGTAGTCGAGGCAGGATCGACGATGTGT
>CAZAQN010000023.1:0-70783 GCA_964487345.1 uncultured Occallatibacter sp.
TCAAGCCATGGCATGAAAACGCGGCGGAGTGGGGCTTCAACGAGTGGATTCACGCACAAACCGGTAAGCCGAGCGGCCGGGATTGGCAGACCTGGTCGGCCGCTATGTACTTATACGCAGCGGAGTGTGTCCGCCAAAAGACCACGCCGTTCTTCGATGAAATGCGACTTGAACAATCATCAACATGAAGTGAATTGCACAGACCTGAGGTGATTGACAGAGCGTTGTCAAAGGCAATCCGGCGGAGATACCTTGCTAAGCCATGATCTCAAGATCTCTGCTTTCTCTGGCCCGCGGCGAGCGCGGTGGCCTGATGATCCATTGCGCAAGTTGCGCAAGTGTGGATTTCATCAGGGTTTGTAGAGCGAGATCAACTTCTGGAGACAAGACCGTTCCCCAATCTGTGGACGCCGGTTGCACTCCGAGCAGGACAACTTCCTTCGGAGCAGCATCCAACAGGCGCAGTGCCCCCATCAAGTCGGAGAATCCAAGGAGATGAACACTCTTCGAGACCGGTAAATTGTCAATTTCCTTGCCGTCGAATCGCGAGAGCGTACCTGGAACAACGCCCATGTCCACTGCATCAAGCGCCAAGAGGTGCGAAATACCGCGGAGACCGTCAAGGAGATCGAGGCCCAGTGTCCCGCCTTCTATAACTCGCACATCAGGCGGCAGCAGACCACTCTCCGCGAGCCTTTGCAAAGCGAGCATTCCGGCAGCATCATCGGTCCGCATCAGATTTCCGAGGCCCAACAATGCGATCCTAAGCGGGGTATTATCGCTCATCGTTTGCCTCTAATGGGCCGCCTACGTGGGGCAATACCCTGATTTTCAGCTTCTGTCACTTCATCCACAAGGCGCCTGGGGACAAACTTCCAGCCTGTGAAAATGCTTTCCATCTCTCCGTTTCTTTCGCTGATTCCGACCAATAAGGCGCTGTAGATGTGATGGATGAAGAAGGCAGCAAGAAGAAACATGATCAGGAAATGCGCGCTGCGAATCCATTGGATGTTGACGACACGGGGAATCCATCCTACGAGAACATTCAAAATGTGGCCGCCCTCGACTACGCTGAAGAGCGCCAGGCCGGTGATGAATTCCAGAGCCACCAGCGAGAAGACGGCGATGTAGGCAAGCGCGGCGAGGGAGTTGTGGCCAATCTCTTCGAAGGGCTTGCGGCGCCTGAATCCGTAGTAGGCAACCATGCTCTTTACGCTTGTCCATTGACGTGGAGTGTGAGGAATCCACGATCGCCATGAAGCATAATGGTTGCCCGCAAAGAACCAGTAAATGCGTGGAATGAAGATTGCGATGAGCAGAAATCCGGACAGCTCATGAACGAAGCGCATCCAGCCCATGACCCAGGCGCGCGAGCCAACTGAGACAAGAAACGGACTGTGCATGTAGGTCCCGGTGACTGTCAGCAGCACCAGTGAACCAACCAGTCCCCAGTGGGCCAGCCGAACGGGGAGTTCCCAGACATACACGGGCACGATGCGCTCCGGATCTTTCGCCAGCTCCTCGGGGGTGCATGCGGAAGTTATGGGGGTCGCCATAGGCATTCACTCCTTTTCAACTCATCAGCGTTTTTCGTTATTTGTGACGCCATTTGCTCGCACTACATGTACGGCACAGGCCAGGCAGGGATCGAAGGAGTGCACGGTGCGGAGAACTTCGAGAGGTCTCTCCGGATCGGCGATCGGAGTATCCAAGAGCGCCGCCTCGTAGGGCCCACGCTGTGCCTGGGCATCGCGCGGGCCTGCGTTCCATGTAGATGGAGCGACCACCTGATAGTTCACAATCTTCTTGTCTTCAATTTCAACCCAATGCCCCAGGGATCCGCGTGGCGCTTCATGAAATCCAAAACCCTGGGCAGACTTTGGCCAGCTGTTTGGACTCCATTTATCCCCATTGTGTAGACGAACGTTGCCGTGGGCCATGTTGTCATCCAGTTGCGCAACCCAATCGGAGAGCCGGCTGACCATGATGTCCGCTTCAAGAGCCCTGGCGGCGACGCGGCCCAGCGTAGAGAAGAGAGCGGAAGCCGGAAGTTTCAGCTTAGCGAGCGTACTGTCGACGAGCAGCTTTACCTGTTGATTGCCAGATGCATAGGCGACCAGTGTTCTTGCCAGTGGGCCGACTTCCATGGGCTTGTCGTTATAGCGCGGCGACTTGAGCCAGGAGTATTTCTCGTCTGTTTTCAGGAATTCGTACGGAGGCTTCGGTCCGGAGTATTTCGGATTGGTGGCACCCTGCGCAGGATGCTTTGCCGCCTGGTCGCCTTCCGGGTACTCGTACCATGATCGCGTGACATACTCAGTTACATTGTTTGGATCGAGCGGAAGTACCGTTGCCAGATCGCGTCCCAGAACGATGCCTCGCGGAAAAGAGAAGCCGGACACGCTCTTCGTGCTGTCGCCGGAGTAATCGCCGTAGGTCATGTAGTTCCCCGTACCCGCGCCATATTGAAACCATTCCGGATAGAATCCGGCGATGGCCAACACATCGGGCAAGTACACCTGGCGAACGAATGTCTGGGCATTCGCGACGAGCTCATTGAGCAACGTGATCCGTTCCGGATTGATTACCGCGTCCGGTTCATTTCCGTCCATGGTCGTCGCCATGCCACCCATCAAATAGGTTTGAGGGTGAGGGTTTTTGCCACCCAGCACGGCCTGAATGCGAATGAACTCGCGCTGCAATTCCAGCGCTTCAACATAGTGAGCCACTGCGAGCAGATTGGCCTCTGGCGGCAACCGATATGCGGGGTGTCCCCAGTCGCCGCTGCCGAAGAGGCTCAACTGGCGGCTGTCCGCCAGCGTCTTCACGCGATTCTGCACGGCCTTGAAGTACACCGCGCTGGACTTGGGCCAATCGGAGATGGATTGAGCCAGTTGCGCGGTCTTCGCCGGGTCGGCCTTCAGTGCCGAAATGACATCGACCCAGTCGAGAGCGTGCAGGTGGTAGAAGTGGATGATGTGATCCTGAACGTTTTGTGCGGCGGCAATAATATCGCGCACAATCCGCGCATTCTCGGGAATCTCAACACCGAGCGCATTCTCGACCGCACGCACTGAAGCCAGCGCATGAACGGTCGTGCACACCCCACAGATGCGCTGGGCCCAGATCCACGCTTCACGCGGGTCACGTCCACGCAGCACCAGCTCGATGCCGCGAAACATGGTGCCCGAACTCCAGGCATCGGTCACCTTGTGGTCATTCACTTCAACTTCAATGCGAAGATGACCCTCGATGCGCGTAACCGGATCAATCACGACGCGTGTCATTCTTGTTCCTCCGTTGGTCCGGATTTTTCGCGGATCTTCGTTGTTTCGGTTTCGGAATGGAGCCGGTCACGAACGATGCTGGTGATACCGTGCGCCGCTGTAGCGACGGCGACCGCTCCGACAACGGTCCAGCCAATCTCGCTCACCGTGACATCCACGCCGAACCCGGCGGGATGCGGAAGCCGTTCGTAGAAGGGCGATTTCGTATCCCAAAAGCGCGGTGAGGCGCAGGCGATGCAGCCATGGCCTGCCTTCACCGGCCAGCTCGTGCTCCCGTTCCATTGCACGGTGGGGCAGTTGAAATTTGCTTCGGGACCTTTGCACCCCATTTTGTAAAGGCACCAGCCTTTGCGCGCACCCTCATCGTCCCATTCCTGCACGAAGCGGCCAGCGTCGTAGTGTGCTCTCCGTTCGCATTGGTCATGAATGATGTCCCCATAGGCAAACAACGGGCGGTTCAGCGAATCGAGCGCCGGCATCTCTCCGAACGTGAGATAGTGCACGAGCACCGCTGCGGTGTTGGCCGAGTTATGCGGGCATCCAGGAAGATTTACAACGTGGAGGCCGGGCACTGCGCCCTGCAGACCCAACGCTCCGGTAGGGTTCGGTCCCGAGCGAACCAGACCGCCGTCCCAGGCGCACGCACCCACCGCGATGATGGCGGCCGCACTGCCGCAGACTTCCTGCGCAATATCAAGAGCTGTGCGGCCGCCGATTGTGCAATAGACACCGCCGTCCGCTGTTGGAATAGCGCCTTCGACGACGACAATGTATTTCCCCTTCTCCTCGCGAACGACGCGCTGCAATGCGGACTCGGCTGCCTTGCCATAGGCGGCCATGATGGTTTCGTGGTACTCCCAGGAGAAAGATTCCAGGACAAGGTCTTCCACGGTGGGGTGGCTTGTTCGGAGCATCGATTCCGTGTTGCCGGCGCAATCCTGAAACTCAAGCCACACCAGGATGGGTTTCTTCTTCTGACTTAGCGCAGTTGCTATGACCTGGGCATAGGAGGAGGGCAACGCAAGAGTTGTGGTAACTGCCGCGCAGAACTCCAAAAAGCGGCGTCGCGATATGCCGCGACTCCGGCACAATTCAAGAACGGATCTGTCCATCGGACTCATCAACTCCCCGACACTCAAAGGCGTGAATAACGGTTGGTGCGTCATGGATTTCACTCTTTCCATCGATTGAGCAGTGATCTACTGGATGCCGAGATCGGACAGCACCTTGGGTTTGGCTTCGTCCACGGCCAGCAGGCTGTGGCAAACTGAGCAATCCTGAGGGATGGTCTTGCCGTTTGTCGTTGTGTGACTGCCGTCGTGACAACGGAAGCAGCCCGGATATCTCATGTGACCGATGTTGTTGGGGTGTGTTCCCCAGGTGACTTTCATGAAAGGAAATACGTTCTGGCTATAGAGGGTCGCGAGTTCATCGCCCGCGGACTTTACCAAGGCGGCCTTTGCGGAAAGAATTTCCGGATGCTGGGTGCGATAGAAGGCAGCAAGCTGAAGCGGAATCTGGGTGCTCGCCTCGGCTTCGGTTCTGTATGTGGCGTTCAAGAGATGCAGGCCTTCTTTGTGGACCCAAGGCAGATCCGGGCTTATCCCGCCTTGGTCCATGGCTCGGTCGAGCGCATCTTCCGCAGTCATGAAGGTGTGTGCCGCCCGGTTGTGGCAGTCGATGCAATCCATCAGCCGTCGTTCGCCCTTGGGAATGCCGCTACCTGCCGGTAAGGAAGTAAACGCCGTCTCCGAGCCATCGGAGTTGCGCCTTTGCACCCAGGGAATAGTTTGACGGGTTGGGTCGGTGGCGATGTATTCGATGTGGCCGAGATGAACGCCGTGAATCCCGCTCAGTTGCGAGAGCGAGTCCATTCCGCCCAGGTGTAGAACCAGCACCGTCTGGGTCTCGGTATTCTTCTCGTCGTCGGCAAAGGACGACTTGACCAGAAGTTTTTCACCAACATATCTGGCCGGCGTGTGGCAGCCTTCGCAGATTTGCCGCGCCGGACGCAGACTCTGAACCGGTGAGGGAATGGGAGTTGGATAGTTGGGAATATACTTTGGAGCGAAATCAGCCAACGGGTGGAAGGTGACTTCAACCAGCTGTTTGGTGCCGTTCACCTTAGCGCTAAAGTAAGCTTCTGCGCCATTGCCGATGTGGCAGTCCACGCAGGCCACATGGGAATGCGGAGAGATTTTGTAGGCAGTGTACTCAGGATGCATCACGTGGCAAGACTGACCGCAGAACTGCGGCGAATCCATATAGGCCGCACCGCGATACGTGGCTATGGCCACAACCAGCAGATTGACGATGGTGGCCACCAGCACAATGTCCAGGCCGTGGCGAAACATGCGGTCGTTGAGATCGACCTTGGGAAACTCGACCGGAATCTGTCCGGCCTTCTGGAGCTTTTTGTGCCGGAGAAAGACGCCTATCGGTATCAGGAGCAAGCCGACGATGAACAATGCAGGAAGAAGCAGGAAGAAGATGATGCCGAGGTAGGGATTTGCGTTGGGCCGGCCTACAATCTGCACCAGCCAATAGCCGATCATGGTCGCACCGGAGGCGCTGGTGATTGCGCCGCCTGCAAGACTGATGGGGTTGTTGCCGAAGAACAGAGCCGGCCGCACCCAGCCTTCGCGGAATCTTTGCAACAAGGGCACCACTCCCCCAGGGCCTACAAATGAATGGGTCGACTCTAGCGGCTGGCCGCGTGGCTTCTATTTCAATCCGCGATAGAAGGCTACAACTTCCTTGATTTGGGAATCGGTGAGTCCAGCCACCGGCTTCATCTTGCCCTTGCCGTTCTTGACGGCGGCGATCATCTGGTCGTCCGTGAGCTTCTGGATGTCTGGATCGGAAATCGACTTGATACCCATCATCTTCGCCATCCCAGGGCTCGGCGTACCCGTGGCGCCGTGGCACGTCTGGCACTTGGCCTTATAGGTAGCTTGACCTGCGGATTGGGCGGAGGCGACGGCACTGGCTAAAGAGACAACCACCGCGAGTACCAGCTGGGATCGAAGTGTTCCTGTCATCGCAAAGCTCCTGGAGTTCAATCGTCTTGTGTAGCGCGGGGAAACACCGTTCGATGGCCGTCTAGAGAACTGTTGTGATGATCTAAACCATGGCACACGCTTAGACTCGCGCTTCACGCACTAAAACCTACAGAAGCACCGACCTGAAAAGCTGGTCAAAATTGCACATTCTCGAATACGCCGGTTGCGATGTTTCCGGCCACGCAAACAAGAGCACTTCTTTGCCTTTGGTCGGGCGACTCCACCCTCTGCGACGCGCTGCTATGAGCAGAATTGACCAGCGCAGCAACGAAACAGACGGCAGACTTCCCCTTACGGGCAGTCGTTGAACACTTCGAAATCGAGCGGGAGAATCCGATGCCAACAACCTCTGCACCAGATTTGGACGAGATCCTCAATGCGTCGAGGACCGCAGCGCCCGTTGATCGGCTGTCGCCTGAAGCGCAGAATGAGCTTGAATCGCTCAAAACACCTTTCGACTGCCCAGTCAAAACAGTTCTGTTCAGTGAAGAGCAGGTGCCCGACAACATCCTCTTCTTGTTGGCGGGGCAAGTGAAGCTTTCTATGAATTCGTGTGCGGGCAGGCGACAAATCCTTGGGATCGCGAATCCTGGAGAAACGCTAGGACTGGCATCGGCGCTTTCCGGTAGCCGTTACGACATTACTGCGGAGACTCTGTCTCCGTGCAGAATCGCGTCAATCGACCGGGAGAACTTTATTGGATTCCTGGCGAGGAACCCTTCCGCTTACAAGAACGTGGCACGCGAGCTCTGTCTGGACTGTGCTCGAGCCTGCGAACAGGTGCGAAGACTCAGTCTGGCTGTGACAGCGCCCGCGAAACTCGCGCGGTTGCTCCTCGAGTGGTGTTCGGTCGGCCAGACTACAGAGCGCGGAACGCGGTTGCTTTGCTCGCTCACTCACGGGGAGATCGGCGAGTACATCGGCGCTTCGCGCGAGACAGTCACTCGCATCTTTAGTGACTTCAAGTGCCAGGAGTTGCTGGAATCGCGTGGATCGACGTTGATCATTTCCAATCGCAAGGCATTAGAGATCTACGCCGAAATCGCATGAATGTCAAGGGATCCGAATGCTTCGCGAGCCGGCATGACCTTCGAGCAGACAACGTTGAAGCAGCGCCCTCTAATAACTATTTGCTGCGGCTGAAAAACCTCCCCCGAATCCGACTTTGGCAAGAACCAATCTGTGCAGAGGTTCGTTAGCGACATGCGGACTGATCTTGAAACTCGTGATTTTCTGCCATTGATACAAAATCTCGCGCGCAACTCAGGATTTGTTGTTCAAGAGAATTGATGCCGAAAGTTTCCAGTGAGATGAACGCAGCCCTGCTTTCGGATCGTGAGGCAGAGTTCACTTAGCTTTTGCATGTTGTTGAATTCAGCGGAGAGCAGCGGAATGCGCTGGAGTCGTCGTCCGTAATTACGGCGGAAGCGAGAGCTAGATCTTTGTCTGCCAGCCTGTTTTGTGTAGATACTCCGCGACTGGACTCCTATTTTGGCCCGCGTTAACGATGGCGATTCGCCTTCTCGGATCAAGCCCATTTTTTCAAACGCTGCCCGAACGAAAGCTCTTGAGAACCCCGCCTTTGCTTGTGGAGTGGATGCCTGTCTATTTGACTCGGAGGCGGAAGCGTGAGAATTGTCCAAACGCGCAGCGATTGAATTTCGATATGCGACTTTCTATTAACCTTAAGGAGCTTTGCTTCGCCTGACCCAGCTATAATCAGGCTCCTCAACCGCTAGGCGTTGGCGGGAGAGCAAGTTGCTGGAGTATACGGATGACAGTTGGTTCGCAGATTGAGTTTCTGATTTGGATGCTGATCGCCGCCTCCGTAATTGCTCTAGCCGCCGCGCGCCTGCGAATTCCTTACACCGTTGCTCTGGTTCTCGGAGGACTGGTTCTCGGATCGTTTCATCTGCCATTACTGCAAGGCCTTTTCGCCCATTCTCCTGACTGGTTAACACCGGATATTAGTTTAGTCATTTTCCTCCCTGCCCTTTTATTTGAGGGTAGCCTGAAGATTCAGATTCGCCAACTGCGAGAAAACCTTGTTCCGATTTGTTTGCTTGCGACCGTCGGGGTATTCGCGGCAACGATGATCGTTGGCTTTGCCCTCCATTGGATATTGGGGATCCCCGTTCTCGTGGCCCTCGTTTTTGGCGCGATTGTGGCGGCTACAGACCCAATTTCGGTGCTCTCGATTTTCAAGGACATGTCCATTGACAAGCGGCTCACAATCACTGTGGAAGGGGAGAGCCTGTTTAACGACGGAACGTCGGTTGTGCTGTATGGGATTCTCGTTGGAGCTGTCGCCAGCTCGCGCCTGGATATATTGGGCGGCCTGCGCGATTTTGCGGTCGAAGTTGCAGGTGGCGCGGCTTTGGGAGTGGGTCTGGGCTATGTGTTCAGCAGGCTTACACAGAGGATCGACGATCCAGAGATTGAGATCACGCTCACAACCATATTGGCGTACGGTTCTTACCTTCTTGCGCAGTCGTTGCACTTGTCAGGAGTCATTGCGACAGTGGCTGCGGGCTTGATGATTGGCAATTTCGGAATGCGCACCGGGATGAGCTGGCGCACGCGTATTGCGTTGTGGTCATTCTGGGAATACGCATCTTTCCTCATCAATTCCATTTTGTTTCTGCTCATCGGACTCCAGGTGCGTCTGGGAGGTCTGCTGCACATATGGCGGGCTGCGGTGCTGTCGATTGCCGCTGTTCTCGCGGCTCGGCTCCTCACCGTGTACGGGCTCGTTCCCGTCAGCAATCTCTTCTCCACCAAGATTCCTTTACGATGGCAACATGTCCTGGTGTGGGGAGGTATGCGCGGGGCCCTTTCCTTGGCGCTGGTCCTGAGTATCGGCAATAACTTTCCTTATCGGGATCAGCTGCTGAACCTGACTTTTGGAGTAGTCGCATTCACAATTGTCGTCCAAGGGATCACCTTGAAACCACTCATTCGCATGCTGGGGATTGGACAAAGCAGTGACGACGACTATTCACGCTCTCGTGTGCGCCAGGTTGCGATTTCGTCCGCCATTGCCGAGCTGGAGGATATCGCGAACAAGCAATTGATCTCCCGCCCGGTGCACCAACGGCTGCGCAACGAACTCGACGCGAGATTGGAGAGTGCGAATACAGCGATCGATTCCATTCTCGGCGATAACCAGGACCGTCTTTCCGATGAATTCCGGATAGCGCGCGCACGACTCAGCAGTGCAGAGAAGGGCGCAATCGAACAAGCGATGCACGATGGCTGGGTGTCGGCAAACACCGCGTCAAAACTAATTGAGGAAGTCGACCTCAATTTGACCAGCCAGGTGCCCGCCATCGAAATCCCCGCGCGGCAGACGAACGCCTGACCGCTCGCGCCTTCTTGCATTGATTGTCGAACTGCAATCAGACGGCCGAGAGTTCGTCGACCCAATATCCTTCTCGATTGTAGTGGCCGTGCAGACCGGTCTCGTAATGCCGCGTGAGTAGAGAGTCGTCGGTGTATTCCGGCGCAGCCTTGATAGTGTCGCGAGACAGCCCAATCACGATTTCCTTATCGCCCCAACTCACACTCTCGATCCATTTGGGTGAAATCAGAACTTTTTTCCCAGGCCACCAGTTCTTGGTCGCCGCCACAAGGTAACGAATTGCCCAGGTCTCATCGTCAATGATGAAGTCATCGACATGGCCAATTTCACCGTCGAGGGCGAGGAAGCGGTAGCCCGTTACTTCGTGGGTGCTGCGAAGATGGGGATCCCATCCCTTTTCCATAGCGGTCAAGCCCCACTTGGAACGATCCATTACAAGGTACGGATAACCTCCCCACATGTATTGGCCTCCCCAATACTCCGGATAGCCATAATATCCGTTGTATTTGAGCTCGAATTGACGAGAAACCGGCTCGTCCTTGTCAACGGAAGGACTATTTTCGATTTGCTTCTTGGTTAATTGAACGGAGACCTTCTCATCTGAATTATTGACACCGTTCAGAGAGTATGGCGAGATCAACACCTTCTTGCCGCTAAGCCAGCTTGCTGTATTTGCGACGAGATACCGAACGGCCCAATACCGGTCGTCGAAGTAGAATTCACTGGCCGATCCGATGTCCCCATCGAGGCTGTCCAGAGAATAACCTTTCAGCGCTCTTGCTTTGATTAACATGATATCTCCCTTGTGGTCGTGCTTCGATTGGACGACAAGCACGTACTTGTCTGTCCTCACGGCGAAATCGTACTTGAGCAAACTGTCCTTGGGATGCCGAGACTTCTCAACCAGATTGATCGATTGCGTCTTGAGCATCTTTGAGTGCATGCGCCCTGGCCGTTTCCAATGTTGGGAACGCCTCAGTTCCGTGATGAATTGTCATCGTTCGTTCGGGGTGCCTGATCAATGTGTAGTCGCACTTCCAATGCTCGTGTGCCTGCTGATGCATCTCCATCTCGATCTCAATGCCTTTGTAGATAGCTTGAATCACAAGATGCTCCTTTGCCACAGAACCAACGCAGCAACTTTGAAAAGGGTTATTGCGACTCCTGTACTTTTCCGTCCTGGAGGCGTGCTTGATAACCAAATTCCAGCAGCTTATCCACTTCTGCGGCCACATCGAACGATGCACCAACGGTCTCGATTTCATCCACCGACCAGGTCGGCAACCCGGTACTTGTTGGCGGCGTGAGCTCGATTTTCACGCGGTACCGTCCCGCACTCGTTTCCGCCACCTTCACCGTCGATCCCCAATCGGAGAGGTCATTTCTGTCGATGAACTTTGTCAAAGCTGCACGGCAGTCGTTTTCCTGAACCTGAGAGAGTCCTCGTGAAATTTGATCGATTTTCATTTTTCCCAATCTTTCGAGATAGGTGATTCCGCGGCTGCGACCAGCACCAACCCTCCAGCCGCCTGTAGCGCACTCGCCTGTTCATTAACGTAGTCGCGCAGGCCCCGCTCGTCCGATCAATTGCGTACACAACTGTTCTCGCGTTCAGGTTGCCACTACCGAAGCGCAAATGCGGCTGCGTCGTACACAGAGCAGAGCGTGGCCCCAACTCGTACTCATGCGGCCTTGAGTATCTGGCTCTTGGACGCGATGCAATCCAATAGATCGTTCCATGATTTGGCGAACGATTCGACTCCTTCCCCGAGCAACTGGGCAGCGACGGCATCCGTATCAATACCGGCTATTTTAAATTCAGTGAAGATTTTGTCGTTATTCTCGCGCAGAGCTTCGCCGAATTCCTGGTGAGCGACAAGCGCTTTCAAGGTTGCCTCAGGCATCGTGTTCACCGTGAAAGGCAACGCGAGGGCCTCGACGTACAGGATGTCGGAGGCTTTGGGGTCCTTGGTTCCGGTGCTGGCCCAGAGAAGGCGCTGGGGGCGGGCTCCAGCGTTCTGGATGCGTAACCACCGCGGCGAATCCAGCAGCGTGCGATACATCTCATACGCCTTTCTGGCGACAGCGATTCCAAGTTGGTTGCGCAGGACCTCCGGCACCTTCTGTGCTACAGCCACGTCCCAACGACTGACGAAGAGTGACGCCACGGAACCGACATCGGGATTCAGCCCGGCGGCGATGCGCCGTTCGATGCCGCGCATGTAAGCTTCGGCAGCAGCAACATATTGGGCGCCAGAGAACAGCAGCGTCACGTTGACGGGTACGCCTGCGAAGATAGCCTCCTCAATGGCGGGGAGACCTTCGCTGGTGCCAGGAATCTTGATGAATAGATTGGGCGTTGCTGCCCGGTTGTGGAGAGCCTTGGCTGCGGCAAGGGTGTCTGCCGTCTTGCGAGCCAGCAGGGGTGAGACCTCCAAAGATACCCAGCCGTCCACACCATTTGTCCGGTCGTGGATTGTCCGGAAAAGATCGGCGGCTTGCCGCAGGTCCTCGATCGCCAATTCAAAGAAGAGCGCCTCGCCCGATTTGCCTTCTTTGAGTTTCTGGCCGATGGCGCTGTCGTAGTCGTGACTGTTCTTGATCGCGTGATCGAAGATCGTGGGGTTCGAGGTGAGGCCCGTGATCGATAACTCCTCGATGTAGCGCTGAAGCGTGCCACTGGCCAGCAAGCCGCGGGTGATGTTATCGAGCCAGAGGCTCTGGCCGATCTCATGAAGTTTCTGGGTCGTTTTCATTCCATTTCTCCCGGATAAAGCGGTGTTGTATTGGTGAGTCTGGGGTCGGACATGACGTGACTGCGTACTGTTGTTTATCCCGATGAGCCGGCGTCAGCGCTCTTCTCCTTATGGCCGCCGAACTGAAAACGCAGAGCCGACAACAGCTTGTCGGCGAAGTCATCTTCGCCACGCGAGCTGAATCGTTCATAGAGCGCGGCACTGAGGACAGGAGCAGGAACCGACTCGTCGATGGCCGCTTTGATGGTCCAGCGCCCTTCGCCTGAATCCGATACACGCCCAGCGAACTTCGCCAGGTCAGGGCTATCAAGCAGCGAGATGGCAGCCAAGTCCAGAAGCCACGAAGCAATGACGCTGCCGCGGCGCCAGACCTCGGCGATGTCGGCAATGTTCAGGTCGTACGGATAATACTCGGGATTGCGCAGCGGCGTGGTCTCAGCATCCACGGTCTGCTTCTGTTTTCCCGCATTGGCATGCTTCAGAATGTTTAAGCCTTCCGCATAAGAGGCCATCATGCCGTATTCGATGCCGTTGTGAACCATCTTGACAAAATGGCCTGCGCCGCTCGGACCGCAGTGTAGATAGCCGTGCTCCGCCGTGCCACCCACCTTCTCGCGGCCCGGCGTCCGTGGCGCCGAATCGATGCTTGGGGCCAGTGCGAAAAAAATAGGGTCGAGGCGCCGGACCACGGCATCTTCCCCGCCGATCATCAGGCAGTAGCCCCGCTCCGATCCCCAGACCCCGCCGCTGGTACCGGCGTCTACATAATGGATGCCCTTGGGCTTCAGTTCGGCAGCGCGGCGGATGTCATCGTGGTAGTAGGAATTTCCACCATCGATGACCACATCGTCTTTTTCGAGAAATGGGATGAGAGTCTTCAGCGTTTCATCGACCACCGCGGCCGGCACCATCATCAAGATGGCGCGAGGAGCTTTCAACTTCTTGGCGAAGTCTTCAATCGACGTCGCGCCGACCGCGCCGTCTTTGACGAGCGCTTGCGCGGCTTCCGGATGGACGTCGTAAGCAACGCACTGGTGACCGGCCCTCAGAAGGCGCTGCACCATGTTGGATCCCATCCTACCTAGTCCGATCATGCCCAATTCCATGTGTTTTCCTCTCTTAAGTGCGCTGAAACGCCTTCGGGGCCCTGGGGACGTTCGATCCCAACAAACCGCACCTACCGGCCGCTCCTGATTCGCTTCAAAGTGCGGTCAGCTCAGCAAATACATTCAAAGCGCGACTTCATGCATTTCAAGCGCCTTCACTTTGTCGACTCTTCCGTTGATGGCGTGCGGCGCCGCTGAATCGAGCTTTCAGAAACGTCTCGATCAACTCCCACGCGAGCGCGGACCCGATCACCTTGCCACCCAGACAAAAGACATTCATGTCGTCGTCTTCAACTCCCTGGTGAGCGGAGAACACGCTTCCTTCCAATTGCAACTCGCCATGCGGCGACTGTTTCGTTGGCATCCGCGGGCCGCAGGACAACCATGCCTGGAATCGATCGCAATCCGATTAGCTGTTCTACGGGTTGATGAGTCGGGCCATCCTCGCCCATACCAATGCTGTCGTGAGTGAAGATATAGATCACTGGCAGCGCATTCATGGCTGCAAGGCGCATGGGAGGACGCATGTAATCGGAGAAGACGAAGAAGGTGCCACCGTAGGGAATAAGGCCGCGGTGCAAGGCCATTCCATTCAGGATGGCGCCCATGGCATTCTCGCGAATGCCGAAGTGCATGTTGCGTCCCGCCCAGTTCTCCGGTTCGAAGTTGCCCGCTCCGTCGATGTTTGTATGGGTGCTGGGGCCAAGATCGGCAGAGCCTCCCATCATCTCCGGCAGACGAGAGCCGAGTAACTCGATCACTTTTCCTGAAGCGACGCGGGTAGCCATTGGTCCGTCGGCTGGCGCAAATGTTGGCAGTCCGGCGTCCCAATCATTAGGTAGCTGACTGTCGATTACTCTCTGAAATTCAGCGGCAAGGTCCGGGCATTCTTGCGCGAAGGCCTTGAACCGCGACTTCCATTCCACTTGCGCAAGGCTTCCGCGAGAGACTGCTCTCCGAAAGTGCTCCAACGCCTCCTCGGGGATATGGAACGAAGGCTCAACGGGCCAGTCCATGCCCTCTTTGGTGAGACGCACCTCTTCAACGCCGAGCGCCTCTCCGTGAGCTGCTGAGGTGTCCTGTTTGTGCGGACTGCCGAAGCCAATGTGCGTACGCACTGCAATCAACGATGGCCGTCCGCTCTCCGCACGCGCGTTCTCAAGTGCAAAGGCCACGGCTTCAACGTCGTTGCTCCGTTCCACTCGTTGCACGTGCCAGCCGAACGCAGCGAACCGCGCCAAGCGATCTTCGGTGAATGTCAGCTCTGTGCTTCCTTCGATGGTGATGTGATTGTCCGCGTAAAGAACGATGAGCTTACCAAGATGCTCGTGCCCAGCGATCGACCCAGCTTCGGAGGAAATTCCTTCCTCGAGATCGCCGTCGCTGACAAGGACGTAAGTAAAGTGGTTCACGATCTGGTGGCCGCGCCGGTTAAAACGCGCTACGAGCGCCACCTCCGCAATGGCCATGCCCACGCCGTTCGCAAGGCCCTGGCCCAAAGGCCCTGTGGTAGCTTCAACGCCCGGGGTCTTGCCAAACTCCGGATGACCCGGCGTGCGGCTGCCCCACTGGCGAAACCTCTTCAGCTCTTCGAGAGGCAGTTCGAAACCCGTGACGTGAAGCAGCGCATAGAGCAACGCGCATCTGTGGCCGGCCGACAAAATGAAACGGTCGCGATCTGGCCACTGAGGATCGAGCGGGTTGAACTTGAGCGATCGATCCCAGAGTGCGTATGCCATAGACGCCGAGCCCATGGGCAAGCCGGGGTGGCCAGAGTTGGCCTTCTGCACCATGTCCACCGCCAAAAAACGGAGCGTATTGATGCACAACTCATCCAATGCGGGCGGAGCGACTGTTATTGCAAATGTTGCAGAGGGCGCCATGACACGTCTTGCCTTTCACCTTTTAGATGGGTTAAACATCGAGAAGAGATTCGAGACTCACAGTTGCGTCAAGAGTCATGCCCGCTACATCTTGAGGCCAACATCGCTGCACAGGGGGTGCTTGCATTGGCAGGGCGTCTTTGGTCCCTTCTTTGCCTCTGCGCATGTGGTGCTGCAATGCTTCTTGCCGCTCGCGAGCTGACAGTTACAGCCAGGATTTTCGCACTTTTGCGTGGTGGTCATAAACGCTCCTCTTCTCTGAAAAGGGCTTCGCTCTTTTGAGGGCCCTCTGTTATTCACCGCCCGCTAATACTTCTCAGACTCTAGTTGCCGACGGTCGGCGAACGATCGCCACAGAGCATCTGGCTCGACGAGCGATCGACTCCACCCGCGTCAGGCCTGCTTGTATAACTCAGCCCTGGACGGGGCGCTTCATGCCGCAAACTTGAAGTTATGCGGCGGTTCTTGTTGCGACGGAATCGGGCGCCTGGAGGAGGTCATCGAAGATGGCGCGGTATTGGATCATTGCAGTGCGCTGCTCTTCGGTGGTGGCTTCGACCTGACCGAGACGGACGGCAATGGAGTGCGCGCGGCGGTAGTCTTCCATAACGCGGGGATAGTGAACGGAGACATCGGCTGCGCGCTGCTCAAAGTTGACCTGGGGATAACCGCGAGCCTCAAGGAGCGCGGCGATCAGGTCGTCGGCTTCAGTGACTGCGGCCTTGGGGTGATCGACGAAGCGGGATTGCACGGTTTGCCACTCGGCTACGAATCGCTCCCGGTTGGCGGCCCCGAGTTCGCGGATCTTGAGTGCGTCCATGCGGGCTTCACGATCGGCCAGCTTTGCTTCGGCCTTGCGCGAAGAGCCATGCTCCAGAACAGCACGGTCATATTCCGATCCGAAACGATTGCGGAAGGCCCGAGTGCGGGTTGCCCGGCGATGAACGAACCCTACAACTGCAACGAAAACGAGAAAGATAAGGACAACCACGGCACTAATGAGCTGGGTATTCGTGAAGTGATAGAGCATGCAGTTCTCCTGGGATTTCCTCGGCGGCAAAGGCTGAATGGGAGTGGGCTCGGCGGGCGGGGAAGGACCTACGCAGAGTCCATCATGGAGGGCTGTGCACGTGAATGCTGGCCAGAATTGCTCACCGTGTGGAGTTGAGACGACCGCAAAAGGAGCCTCGGTAGCGGGGGCACCCTCTGACGTCGCAACGTGAAAGGCTTCTGTACCAATCGCGATAACAATTCCGCCGGGCTGTGCTCTACCCCTTGAATACCGCCCGGTGGCGCTTGGATCGCGAACGTGGCGGGTGATCTCCGGCATGTCGCCCAGCATTCCCGACGATTCGAATAGGGAGAGCAAAATCGACCAGAATTTCATGGGAAGAGGAGCGATGGTGATAACAGGAGAGACCAACCATGAAGCAACAATTCGAGAATGAAGAAGCAAAGAAACCGAAAGACAAAACGGACGGGGACGCGGCAACGGAAAAGAGAATCAACCAGTTGGCTGACAAAGCTGCGGAGAAAGCATCAAAGACGGAACAGCGTTACGACAAGGATCACACGATCATTTCAAAGTGACGACCCGCTGGACCATTATCCTCGAATCGATGCCGCGTGCCTACGGAACGCTTCATGGCTTCGGCATTTCAGAGCTGGTGGTATATCTCCCGCGTATTGCGCGCGACCGACGCATCACATTCTGTTAGCAGAAAGTTCCTGAGGAGCTGACCTGTTTCGCTCTACTCATCCTTGGCTGATGCTATGCCTAAAATCAGGCCGAATAGCCAACTCGGAGAACTGTCATAGCAGTATCGAAGGAAGGCTCCCCGCGTCTTGCGTAGCCTCCATTCTGCCGCAGTCGCTGCTTTCAATAATCGTGGTTGGCCATTTTTGAGCATTTTTGCTCAGATTGCGTATCTCCTCCGGAAGATACTTTCCTCGCGCCTCTCCCTTCGTGGTTATGGCCGTGATGCTAATTGCACTCATCATGTTCAGCCTCCCAGGCAAGTAAAGATCTGTAAACTTGAGCCAGAGGACGCCGTAGCGTACTGATGCCTTCTAGCTCGTAAGCGTCGGAGTGCAATACGACTGTCGAGAAGCGCGAACGTCCGGACTCGGTTAGGTCGATTTTCGAAGGCATTTCGCTGCCCATTTTGAGAATTCAACAAGCTCCAAATGAGCCTTCTTCAGTGCCTGTCCAACCATCTTCCGAGCCTCCCATGGATCAGCGCCGGGTACAAGGAGCAGGAACAGGAGAATATACATCGTGAAATCGAATGCAGAAATGCCCGAGCCGAAGTCCGCGTCAAAGCCTGACTCCAAGCCCGCTCCGAAGGATGATGAGGATGCTCTGAAGTCGCTGCCCATGCCCGAACTCATGAAAAAGCTCGGGACATCGGCAGATGGACTCACACAAGCCGAGGCGCAAAAGCGACAGGCACAGTATGGGCCTAACGAAATTGCGGAAAAGAAGACCAACGAATATCTCAAGTTCCTCTCTTACTTCTGGGGCCCGATTCCGTGGATGATCGAAGCCGCCGTCATTTTGTCAGGAGTTGTCGGTCACTGGCTCGATTTCTTTGTCATTTTCGCGCTGCTTTTGTCCAACGCCCTGGTTGGATTTTGGGAAGAGCATCAAGCGGGAGACGCGATTGCCGCCCTGAAGGCCCGGTTGGCGATCAAGGCGAAGGTCAAGCGTGACGGCAAGTGGGAGAATCCTAAGGCGAGTGAACTGGTGCCTGGCGACGTAGTTCGTCTCAGGCTTGGCGACATCGTTCCGGCAGATGCGCGTCTGCTTGATGGCGACTCGATCGAGGTGGATCAGTCGGCTTTGACCGGGGAGTCGTTGCCCGTGACTGCCAAGCCCGGTGGGGCGGTCTATTCCGGGTCCATCATCCGTCAGGGCGAAATAGACGCTATGGTCTATGCGACCGGCACGAACACCTACTTCGGCAAGACAGCTCAAATGGTGCAGTCTGCACACACGGTCAGTCACTTCCAGAAGGCAGTGATGAAGATCGGTGACTACCTGATCATTCTGGCGGTCGCGCTGGTCGCGTTGATTCTTGTCTTTGCCCTCTTCCGAGGCGACAAGGTCCTGACCACGCTGGAATTCTGCTTGGTGCTTCTGGTAGCGGCGATCCCAGTCGCCATGCCCACCGTGCTGTCGGTGACCATGGCAGTGGGTGCACGGTTGCTGGCAAAAAAGGAAGCGATTGTAACGCGCTTGTCGGCCATCGAGGAGTTGGCCGGCGTAGACGTGCTTTGCTCTGACAAGACCGGCACTCTCACACAGAACAAACTGACACTGGGTGATCCCTTCACAGTAGACGGTATCGCTCCCGAGAACGTGATCCTCTGGGCGGCCCTTGCCTCCCGCGCAGAAGACAAAGACACGATCGACCTTGCCGTCATCGGAGGCGTCAAGGATGACAACAAACTGAAGGCTTGCAAGGTGCTGCACTTCATGCCGTTCGATCCTGTCCACAAGCGGACGGAAGCCACCGTCCAAGGCGCGGATGGGAAGCAGTTCTTTGTGGCCAAAGGCGCTCCTCAGGTAATTCTCAAGATGGCGACCAACACCGGCGATGTCAAGGAGGCAGTGGAGAAGACAATCCTTGAATTTGCGGGACGCGGCTACCGGTCCCTTGGCGTTGCCAGGGCCGACGAGCAAGGCAAATGGAAGTTTGTCGGCATGTTGCCGCTGTTCGATCCACCGCGCGAGCAGGCCAAAGCAACCATCGCAAGTGCCGTCCAGATGGGCGTAAAGATCAAGATGGTTACAGGCGACCAGATTGCCATCGCGCGTGAAACGTCAAAACAATTGGGACTGGGCTCGAACATCCTGGATGCCAGCTCACTGGGCGACCTTAAGAAGGATGCAACCCCTGAGCAGGCCAAGGCCATTGAAGGCGCGGATGGCTTTGCGCAGGTCTTCCCCGAACACAAGTTTTACATTATTGACGTGTTGCAGAAACATGGCCATATTGTCGGCATGACTGGCGACGGGGTCAATGATGCGCCGGCGTTGAAGAAAGCCGACTGCGGCATCGCCGTGTCCGGAGCGACAGATGCAGCCAGAGCGGCAGCGTCCATTGTGCTCCTTGCGTCTGGTCTGTCGGTGATCATCGACGCAATCAAGGAGAGCCGCCGCATTTTCCAGCGCATGAACAGCTATGCGATCTATCGCATAGCGGAGACGCTACGCGTGCTGTTCTTCATGACGCTGGCCATCCTGGTCTTCAATTTCTATCCCGTCACCGCAGTCATGATCGTGATGATCGCGCTGCTCAACGACGGAGCGATTCTGTCAATCGCCTATGACAACGTATTGTATAGGAACAAGCCCGAGGCCTGGAACATGCGGCTTGTGCTGTCCATCTCCACCGTTCTGGGAGTGATTGGCGTTGCCGCCGCGTTTCTCTTGTTCTATCTGGGCGAGCGCGTCTTCCACATGGACCGCTTGACCGTCCAGACACTCATGTACCTCAAGCTTTCCGTGGCCGGGCATCTGACCATCTTCCTGACGCGCACACGCGGTCCATTCTGGTCTATACGCCCCGCGAGGATTCTTTGGATAGCGGTGCTTGGCACCCAGACCATCGCAACTCTGATTGCGGTTTACGGGCTCTTCATGGCGCCGTTGGGTTGGAAGTGGGCAGGGCTCGTCTGGGGCTATGCAATCGTCTGGGCCTTGATCAACGATCGCATTAAGCTGCTCGCCTACCACATCTTCGACCCGATCAAGAAAGCGATCCCGCAAACCGCAGCGCCCGCCGACGATACTAAGGAGATCGCGGCCCGGGCTTATGAGATTTATCAGCAGCGAGTCAAAGGCCAGAGCCAGCAGGATCAGGACTGGCTTGAAGCGGAGCGGGAAACCCACCTCGAAGAGGCGGCAAAGAAGAAACCCGCTGCATAGGCAACATTGAAGGGACAGGATGACGATCGATTCTAAGAGCTATCGTGTGCCGCCAGACAAGAAGGTAAACCTCAGCAAATGGCCTACGATGGTCAAGCCTTATGCCAAGTCGAAGAAGGAGTATGAGGAGCTTCTCGGTCAACACATTGAGAAGCTGAGTTCATTGCAAAACCTTCACTACGCGTCTCATCGTTATGCGTTGCTGCTGATCTTCCAGGGCATGGACGGCGCCGGCAAAGATGGCGCGATTCGTCACGTCATGTCGGGCGTCAATCCTGAAGGTTGCGAAGTGTTCAGCTTCAAGCAGCCAAGCGCCGAAGAACTCGACCATGATTTTCTTTGGCGCACCACATGCCGCCTTCCCGAGCGCGGCCGGATCGGCATCTTCAACCGGTCTTATTACGAGGAAGTCCTGGTCGTTCGAGTGCATCCGGAGATTCTTCGCAGCCAGGGGCTTCCCGAAGAGTTGCGCGACGAGAAGGACATTTGGGAGCAGAGGTATGACTCCATCGTTAACCTGGAGAAACACCTTCATCGTAACGGCACACAAATCGTCAAGATCTTTCTGCATCTGTCGTACGAGGAGCAACGAGAGCGGTTTCTTGCACGCATCGATGAGCCGGACAAGAACTGGAAATTCAGCACCTCCGACATTCACGAGCGGAAGTACTGGAAACACTACATGAAGGCCTACGAGGGTTGCTTTCAAGCGACAAGCACCCATCATGCGCCATGGTACGTTGTCCCCGCCGACGACAAGGAAAATGCGCGGCTGATCGTCTCGCAAATCGTTCTGGATGCCCTCGGAGAACTGAAGATGGCATATCCCAAAACCACCGCAAAGCGCCGCGTCGAGCTGCAAGCGATTAAGAAACTGTTGACGAAATAACCTAGGGGAATCGCCGCACGCAGCCCCGAGCAGATCAATCTTTCAAAGCCCCCACCGCGCTGTTACCAGTTGCGGAGAAATGGAAAGGAACAGTCGATATGCCTACCAAGGAACTCCCCATCAAAGTTGAGAAGGATGACACGCCTCGATCGTTCAGCAAGAACTTCGATCAGACTGGCAACTCCTCGGGGTTTATCTTCGATGTAACTCTGTCGACCGCGATCGCTGCAAATGGGAAAGTGGAAGCACAGGCTCCAGCTCCCAAGGGGCCGCTTTCGCCCGATCTGCTCGACAAGATGAATCGCTACTGGCGGGCGGCAAACTATCTGTGCATTGGCCAGATCTACCTGTTCGAGAATCCTCTCTTGCGTGAACCGCTGAAGGCATCGCAGATCAAGCCGCGATTGCTCGGGCATTGGGGAACGTCGCCGGGACAAAACCTCATCTACATTCATCTGAACCGGCTTATCAAAGAGCATGATGCGGACGTTATTTACATCTCCGGGCCTGGACATGGGGGTCCTTCACTGAATGCCTGTTCCTATCTGGAGGGATCGTACACCGAGGTCCACCCGGAGATCACACACGATGAAGACGGCTTGCGGCTTATGTTTCGCAAGTTCTCGACGCCGGGAGGCGTCCCCAGCCACTGCGGGCCGCACGTGCCAAACTCCATGCACGAAGGCGGAGAACTTGGCTACTCTCTGGTTCATGCATTCGGCGCGGCCTTCGATAATCCGGACTTGATTGTCGCCTGCGTGATCGGTGACGGCGAATCCGAGACATGCCCACTGGAGGGAAGCTGGAAGTCAGTGAACTTCTTAAACCCGGTGCGAGACGGCGCCGTCCTGCCGATCCTTCATTTGAACGGCTACAAAATATCGGGGCCGACGGCCCAGGGACGCACCAGCGACGCCGACTTGAAGGCCCTCTATGTGGGACGAGGTTATAAGCCCTATTTTGTCGAGGGGGATAGCCCTGAGGTCGTGCATCAACTGCTGGCTCAGACGCTCGACGATTGCTATGCCGAGATTCGCGGCATTCAACAAGAGGCTCGCAAGGATGGTTTCAAAAAGCAGCCCGTCTGGCCCATGATCATCCTGCGGACGCCCAAGGGATGGACGTGTCCCAAGGAAGTAGATGGAATTCCGGTCGAAGGCACCTTCCGTGCACACCAGGTACCGCTCGCAACAGTCAAAGACAATCCCGAACATCTCAAGATCCTTGAAGCATGGATGAAGAGCTACAAGCCAGAAGAACTCTTCGACAAGAACGGCAAGTTCCTTGAAGAATTGGCGGCTCTCGCCCCTGCCGGTAACCGGCGCATGGGCGGCAATCCTCATGTAAATGGCGGGCGCGAGTTAATCACCCTGGCGCTGCCTGACTTTACGGATTACGCGCTCGAGATCCCCGGCCCCGGTCAGGTTCTGGCCGAGGCGCCGCGCAAACTTGGAGATTTCTTCCGCGATATCTTCAAAATGAATCCGACAAACTTTCGCATGTTTTGCCCCGATGAATCGAATTCCAATCGTCTGAACTCCATCTTCGAGGCCACCGAGCGCTGCTCAATGGCCGAGATTGTCTCGATCGACGACGAACTCGGCCCGGACGGCCGCGTCATGGAAGTGCTGAGCGAGCATCTCTGCCAGGGATGGCTCGAAGGCTACCTGCTCACAGGGCGCCATGGCATGTGGTCTTCCTACGAGGCGTTCGCGCAGGTGGTTGATTCGATGACCACCCAACATGCCAAGTGGCTTGAGCAATGCCGCGAGTTTCTCTGGCGCAGGCCGCTCGCGTCGCTCAATGTCCTGCTCACGAGTCATGCATGGCGCAACGACCACAATGGTTTCAGTCATCAGGCAACTGGATACGTGGACAATGCGTTGGCGCGTAGGAGCGAAGTGATCCGCGTGTACTATCCACCGGACTCCAACTGCCTGCTGAGTGTGTTCGACCATTGCCTGCGCAGCCGCAATTACGTGAACGTCGTCACCTGCGGCAAGCAACCGCAGCTGCAGTGGTTGAACATGGACGAGGCTCTCGAACACTGCTCACGTGGCGCGTCAACATGGAAGTTTGCAACCAACGACGGAGGGGGCGACCCAGATGTTGTGCTAGCCTGTGCCGGCGATGTGCCCACCATCGAGATCTGCGCGGCCTCGTGGCTCTTGCAGAAGCATGTCCCGGGTATCAAGGTGCGCGTCGTCAATGTTGTGGATCTGATGACTCTGATGTTTCCTGACAAACATGCGCACGGGATGGACGAAATGTCGTTCAATGCACTCTTCACCGAGAAGGCGCCCGTAGTCTTCGCTTTCCACAACAATCGCTGGCTCATTCATACCCTGGTGCATGGGCGCGCCAACGAGGGCCGCTTCCATGTGCACGGTTATATGGATCACGGCACGACCACAACGCCGTTCGACATGGTGGTTCTGAATGAAATGAGCCGGTTCCACCTTGCGCTGGATGCATTGAAGCACATCCCTCGTCTTCGTTTGCAAGCTGAGAATGCCATCAACTTCTTCAACCAGGAATTGCATCGCCACCACGACTATATCCGTGAGTATCTGGAGGATATGCCCGAGATCCGGAATTGGCAGTGGACGAAGGACTTCAGCGATTCAGCTGCGCCGGCACCATTGGCTAAAGGGCATCCGCAGAAGGCGATGTTCACCGACAGTTAAGCTCCATCTGGCTGAGACTGAGGAGGAGCACAATCGTACGATGGCCGTGTTCACCTGTGCAATGCATCCGGAAGTCCACGCTGCCAAGGAGGGCAGCTGCCCGAAGTGCGGAATGGCTCTGGAGACGGAAACCGTAAGCACGCCGGTCACCCACTCTCAATACACGTGTCCCATGCACCCGCAGATTGTGCGCGATCAGCCAGGGAATTGCCCCATCTGCGGGATGACCCTGGAGCCGATGACGGTCACCGTCGAGGAAACGAATCCTGAGCTTACGAGGATGACGCGTCGGCTCTGGGTTGGCATCGGGTTCACCCTCCCGCTTCTCGTCGTCATGATTTCGGACCCGCTACCCAGCCATCCGATTCAGCATCTCCTCAGAGGCCGGAGTCTTGGATGGACGGAGTTTGCGTTTGCAACCCCGGTCGTACTCTGGGGAGGCTGGCCATTTTTTCAGCGTGGGTGGACTTCGATTATAAGCCGCCACCTGAATATGTTCACGCTGATCTCGATTGGTTCAGGTTCGGCCTACCTCTACAGTGTTGTAGTAGTGCTTGTGCCACAGATCTTTCCTGCATCGTTTCGGGATATGTCAGGCCAGCTCGGCCTCTATTTCGAGGCAGCCGCCGTTATTACAGTGCTTGTTCTTCTCGGCCAGGTACTGGAGCTGAAAGCCCGAAGCCAGACCAGCGGAGCGATCAAGGCGCTTCTCGGACTGGCACCGAAGACAGCGCGTCGTATTACAGCGGATGGCACCGAACAGGATGTGGACTTAAACGCGATCCAGGTGGGCGAGAAACTCCGTGTTCGCCCGGGCGAAAAGATACCAACCGACGGTGTCGTCATCGAAGGAACCAGCTCCGTGGACGAAGCGATGGTCAGTGGCGAGCCCATTCCTGTAGAGAAAACGGTCGATGCCAAGGTCACCGGAGGAACGATCAACGGGACCGGCAGCTTTGTGATGAAGACGGAGCGTGTCGGAGCCGACACTTTGCTTGCGCAGATCGTGAAAATGGTAAGCGAAGCTCAGCGTAGCCGCGCTCCAATCCAGAGATTGGCAGACGCAGTAGCTTCCTACTTTGTGCCGGCAGTGCTGCTTTCCGCAGTCGTCACCTTTGTCGTGTGGGCGATCTACGGCCCCGAGCCGCACTACGCCCACGCCTTGGTCAATGCGGTGGCCGTGCTGATTATTGCGTGTCCGTGCGCACTCGGGCTCGCGACGCCTATGGCGATTATGGTCGGCACCGGCAGGGGAGCCGGAGAAGGCGTGCTTATCAGCAATGCTGAGGCACTCGAAATCCTGGAGAAGGTTGACACCCTCGTTGTTGACAAGACCGGCACGTTGACTTTGGGCAAGCCGAAGCTGACTGACCTGATTCTGGTCGAAGGCGTGAAAGAGACCGAGTTGTTGCAAGCGGCAGCCAGCCTCGAAAATGCAAGCGAGCATCCCCTCGCCAAAGCGATCCTCGCGGCGGCTAAGGAAAAGAACATCGAGCTGGTTGCAATCGAAGGCTTCCAATCGGCAACGGGCAAAGGCGTCAAAGGCACTTTAGGGGGCAAGCAAGTCGCAATCGGCAATGCCGCGCTCATGGCCGATCTCGGCACTTCTCCTGAATCATTGCGGACTAAAGCCGAAGCTCTTCAGAAAGAGGGCCGGACGATTATGTACATCGCAATGGGAGGAAAGTTCGCAGGCCTGGTAGCGGTGGCTGACCCGATTAAAGCTTCGACAGCCGAAGCAATCGAACAGCTGAAGCGCGAAGGCATAAAGGTCGTAATGGTCACAGGCGACAATCGCACAACTGCGGAGGCGGTCGCACGGAAGCTTGGGATCGACTTCGAAGCCGATGTACTACCTGAGAAAAAGGCAGCGGTCGTGAAGAAGCTGCAGGACGCAGGTGCAACTGTCGCAATGGCCGGCGACGGAGTCAACGATGCCCCCGCCCTGGCACAAGCGAATGTCGGGATAGCGATGGGCACAGGAACAGACGTTGCGATGAAAACCGGTGGGATCACCCTAGTAAAAGGCGACCTCCGAGGTATTGTGAAGGCTCGCCGATTGAGTCACCTCACGATGAATAACATTCGCGAGAATCTTTTCTTTGCCTTCTTCTACAACGCCCTCGGTGTCCCGTTGGCGGCAGGCGTTCTTTACCCTGCGTTTGGACTTCTTCTAAACCCGATGATCGCCGCCGCCGCCATGAGCTTCAGCTCGGTTTCGGTGATTGCCAATGCGCTGAGGTTGCGCGCTATGAAGCTATGAGCCTCGAAGATCTCGAAGGTGAGGTGACGGCGATCGTTCAATCTCAGCCCACTCCAGTTTTAGATTTTCGCGACCTGCCTCCGGGCCAGATGATCCCGCCCATCGGTCAGAAGGACGCCGCCAATAGCCTGTAATACGCATGTGATCTCAATTGGTTGCTTCATCGAACGGTTATCCCTCGTGTTCTCGACTCCGCAGTAACTACTGTTCTATACCTTTGCCCCAGGCGCATCGGCGACCGCCTCTGCGGGCATCTGTTCCGGCAAGTCAAGGCGCGCCACACCAATCCGGTTGTCCGCCATCCCGTAATAGACGTCGAAGCGATCAGGCGTATCAAGATCGTCGCGCCGGTCGATGCCGGTGGGGAATACGACATTGGCGACGGTTCCGTCCCGTTCTTGCGGCATCTCCGGCCTTAGCACTGGCTCCGTCGATCGATAACGGACCACGCGCGGATGCTGCTGTGAGAGCACCATCACACCGGCTGAGTAACAAAGATGATGGCCATCGCCGCCCCCACCGCTCACCTCGCTAACGCCGTGGTAAACAATCAGCCAGCCGTGTTTCGTTAGGATCGGTGGAGTCCCTGCGCCGATCTTGAGGCGCTCCCAGGGTGACACCGGAGTCGCCAACCGGTGATGAGATGTGAACTGCCCCAGACGCTCGGGTTCAGAGCCTTTCAACGCGGGAGGGCAATAGGAAATCCAGATACTCTCGTGATCGAGGTCCACCTGACGGGGCTCGCGATGGCAAGCAGTTTCTTCTGGACGAGTGCCGGGAAAGAGCGGACGGTGAAGCATGCCCAGCTCAAGGTGCCCAGAGGAGTCAGGTACAGCCACAGGGAAAAGGCTCGCATCTTTGTCATCGACGTTGGCCAGATCGATGCCGTACCAATGAGCGTAGGCTGCAAGCCCGAGACGCTTCCAGTGGAACAGGTCCTCCGATAAGGCCAAGGCGATTCTTGGGCCCTGAGGCGAGAATGCAGTGTAAGACATGATGTAGCGATTGAGCGGTTCCACATATGTAACGCGCGCATCCTCGCAGCCGCCTCCCCCGTCGGACCGGCGCTCATAATCGGCTTCGGGCTCCAGTGCGATGCCAAGCCTTTCAACGCTTGCCGGGTCGCCGGATTCATTGAACCGCACTCGTGCTATGCCGATGCGCGAGTAGTTTCCTTTCGCAACCAGCCGTGGAAACAGGTACAGTTCACCATCGGGTCCGCGAGCGGCGGCCGGATTCAGGACGCCTTCGACTTCCTGAGGGTTGCCCGCCTCCGGTTCCATCAGCATCCCCAGGCGGTGAAGCTTGAAGTCGCTCATCGGTACTCCCTCAAACAATCGCACTTGACACTGCAAACGTTCGCATCTGTTGATCGGGGTCTAAACAAGCGATGATCGCTTCGACAACCCGCTTGGTCTCATTGGGACCTCGGACCGGAATGGAAATCACACCTGCCTCTTCCGCCGGGTAGTCGTTACCGCCAACAAACAAAGCATCTCCGACGTAAATCATATCCTTCAGAGAAATTCCCAGAATATCTCGAAGCTTTCTAATTCCGTATGCCTTGTCAATGCCGGGTTTGGTTATGTCGATAGATGTCGCACCACCGATGCGGACCGAAAATTCGGGAATCAGCGTGTCGAGGATGGTTTTGATCTTCTTCCGCTTGGCGAAATCCGGATCCCATTTCTCCTTCTCGGCCAAGGGAGCCTGCTGGCCTAGCGCGGAGTAGGTTATCTGGCTTCCCCGGTCCTCAATTGGCTCTCCCCAGGTCCTTTCGACATGGAAGCCGGCTGTTTCGATCGCTTTCTTCAACGAACTCACAATCTTCTCTCTTTCATCCGCCTTGAAGTCCTCCGAATAGAGCTTCTTCCATGCCCCGGTGTATTGAAAGAATTCCGTGCCGCAGGTGGGAAGAATCGAAAGCCTTGCCAGACTTTCGTCCTGAGGAAGTTTGGAGAGTACTTGTTTTTCAAACTGCGACCAGGCGCCTCCTGAAATGACAGCCACCTTGGCGACGCTGAGCAGGTCATGTAGCAATGACGCCATTTCGGCATCGAGCGACGATTTGCTGGCGGCCAGCGTTCCGTCCAGATCGAACACGATGAGCTTTTTCATTCATCCCCTAACCCTTGGTGCCGAGAAATCAATGTCGGTTGTCGCCGTTGATCCATCTTGCGTGGACGATGTTTCGCGAGATCAAGGAATCGCGATCTCCAGCAGAGTAACCTCGCCGCTGGGTTGAAACGCACACTCTCCTGCCTCCGCCGGCAACAGCCAAACATCTCCCTTGTCAACCGCGTATGGAGTTCCTTTGTGCGTAACCTGGCCTGACCCCGCAATGCAAACCAATACGCGCGGCTCTTCCGTGGCTCCAACGGTGAATAGGTCTTGGCCAAGCAATCGCCACAACAAGAAAGCATGGCAATCAAAGAGTCTCTCTCGCTCAACAGGTGTGGTAGTCTCCACGCGGGGCGCGACCAATCCACTATCGCTCGATCCGAACGCTATGCAGGCAAAAGCCTGTTCCACCTGGAGCGGCCGCGGCTCCTTGGTCTCCGGGTCGATATGGCCCCAATCGTAAAGTCGAAATGTCGCATCGCTATTTTGCTGAACCTCGAAAACCACGACATCGTTGCCCAGAGTGTGAACCGTTCCCGCAGGGATGAATACCGCATCTCCCGGCTTCGGGACAATTCTCACAAGGTGGTCCGCAATGGTTCCATCGTCGAGAGACTGCCGCAGATTGCCGGCAGTTGTCCCCGGCCTCAGGCCTGCATAGATCTGGCTCCCTTTGTCAGCTTCAATTACGACCCACGCTTCGGTCTTTGCCGTATCGCCAGCTGGAATGAGGTCAGTGCGGGAATTGCTGGGATGCACTTGTACAGAGAGCATCTCGTGCGCATCAAGAAACTTGAGCAACAGTGGAAAGTGGCCGAACCGCGAAGACAACTTGCCCATCAACTGTTCTTGAAACTGTTTCATCATTTGCCCAAGCGTCTGACCCTTAAGCGGTCCATTCGCGATCAGGCTTTGGTGATCGGAGCGGTGGCTGAGCACCCAAGCTTCTCCGATAGGTCCATCGCCGGGCAGGGGCCCAGTGAGCACATTTGTCAAACGCCTTCCACCCCAGAGTCGATATTGATAGATCGGGTCGAAGCGCAGGGGATACAACGATAACCGGCTCATCTTTTGGCACCCAGTTCATTGAATCGGGAGTTTGCGCTTGATCGATGTCCACAGCGGCTGCGGTGATAGCCTATGCCAGCGGGTTGCCGGCGATGGATCTCGACTCAGGGAAGCCGGTGACCGTGTGGAACCCACGCGAGGTCGCCACTCAAAACATAAATAGCGAGTGCTCCGGCCATAAAAAACGCACCTACCCAGAAACGCCAGTCGCGATGCATACGCCTCCAGTAAGGACCGGGACCTGGTTCGCTGCCCTCACCGCTATTTCCTTCCCTGTTATGCTTGCTTCCCGTCATCTTGTCTCCTAAGTGCCAGGGAAGATCTGTGCTTCTTCAGAAATTGTGACAAAGCGCTTGCGATCTTTTTTATGCTGTCAGGTGGTCTAGCCGGAGTGGACGATCGCGGGATACGCTGCCCATTGCTTTCATCCATCTTCAACAGGCCCTTGTCGTTCGCGACAAGGGCTTCTGTTGTTTCTTCAAGTTGTTGCACATTCATTTGAGAGTGCTCCATTCGATCGGCCATTTGGGAGTCATCGCTAACCAAGTCCTGATATCTTTGGCGCGATTTCGGTTGCCCGGTGAGTTATCTGACGGCACAGGCACTCGCTGCGCCCATTTTGAGAACTAGCAAGAGAAGTTCGCCTCAAACAAGCAGGTCAATGCCCGCAAATGCACTCTTGCATTTTGTTAGGCGAAGACTTTCTCCGCATGAACGGTGTAAGAACTATGTTCGGTTCCTGAAATGATGTTTTTCGCATTGGCTACGGCATCTTCTGTGCCATGGACAACAAGCAGATACTTGTCTGTCTTCAGTGCCACCTCGTACTTGAGCACGCTATCCTTCGGGATGCCGATGCTCACCAGGCCCGCCCCTAGAGCCGTGACGCCTCCAACCACGACTGCACCTTCAAGGCCCGCGATAATCCAGGCCACCAGCGGTCCGGCTATGAGAATCGGCCCTAGTCCAGGTATGAGGAACAATCCCGACCCAAACAGAAGACCCCAGAATCCGCCCCAGAACGCTCCCACCTTGCCCCAACGCTTCATGCGGTCCCCGGCGTTGTAGTAGCCAACCACATGCTCGTCCGTATGCGTATCTTTCCCGGCGATCGAGAGGCTCTTCATGTCTACACCCGCCTCTTGGAGTTCCTTGACGGCGCGTTCCGCCTGTGCGTGGGTATCGTAGATCGCTACCACAGAATTCGTAATGCTCATTGCATTCTCCATATCTAACGGGTGAGTGGGAATTGACTTGGGGGAATTGCTCCCGACATGTGACGCGTTCGCAAGAAAGTTTGTCTGCAAGCTAGCGTCTGCTCCGCGCGGAATGCAGGGAATCCCGATGCGGAATTGATTCGCTCTTTCAAAGTAAGTCTTCCATCTCTGAAGTTAGGGTTCTGAGCAATTCAGTACACACGTCGAATAGCATCCATTTGTGCGTGCTCTCGCCGCTCGCTGTTTGCGCCACGAGGCTCTAAAAGAATGCGGCGCGCGCCTCGTCTAACGAGTCCGGCCCTATTGAACCGGCTTAGCTAGCAGCTGCTTGAGCGCGTTGAGTGCTTTTTGAGCGTCTTCAAGTTGAGCTGTGGCCTGATCACGGGTCGCCTTCGACAACGGCGCCTGCGCTTCAATTTGTTGCCCTGGCAGTGAGCCCGACGGCGACCCTCCTCCAAACAACGAGGTTAGGGCTTCGTCGAGAGTCGGCTCCATGACGACTTTATCCCCCGTCGCCACAATCACGCGTTTCAGTTGAGGGAAGTTTGTACCTTCGGCCTTCAGATACAGAGGAACGACGTAGAGGAATGAGTTCTCGATCGGAATGACGATGAGCTTGCCGCGAATGACTCCCGATCCCTTCTGATCCCAGAGAGTAAGCTGCTGCGAGATGGTCGTGCTCTGGTCGATCATCGCGCTGATCTGGTTCGGTCCAAAGATCAGTTTGTCTTTCGGAAGCTCGTAGAACAGCATCTTCCCGTAGTCGGGGAAGTCGCACCGGGCGGCCAGCCAGGCGATCATGTTGTCCCTCTTTTGCGGCGTGAAAGGAGTCATGATCAGGTACTCAAGCTGTCCGCTTCCCGGAAGCTTCATCAGCATGTAGTAAGGATCCATGGGGTTGACCGCCCCATCGTACTTCTCCTGCGGAGGAACCCAGAGATCTTCGCGGTTGTAAAACACCTGCGGGTCGGTCATATGGAATGTCTCATACTGAGTCGATTGGATTCCGAACAGGTCTTCGGGATAGCGCAGATGAGCCTTCAGGTCCGCTGGGAGATCGCTGAGGTCTTTGAAGACCCCAGGGAATGCCCGCTCATACATAGCGAGAACGGGGTCCTTCGAATCCATCGCGTAAAGGGAAACAGATCCGTCGTACATGTCCACAACGGCCTTTACGGAGTTGCGAATATAGTTCATTCCTTCGGCTAAACCAGATGTTTGCGGATTTGAATAGGGGAAACGATCCGAGACCGTATATGCGTCTTGAATCCAATAAAGCTTACCCTCGCTCAAAACGGCATACGGGTCATGGTCCAAAAGTAAGAAGGGTGCAACTTGGGAAACGCGCTCTTGAACGCTTCTCCATATCTGAATCCGGCTTTGCGGCGTCAGATAGGAGGTCAGCAGAACATTGATGTCCTTCTGCGTCCACGCAAACAGGAGCCTCTTCCAAATGCTGTCGAGCGGGATTCCACCCTTTCCCTGATAGCTCGCATAGACGTTTTCATTACCCTTGGGATAGTCGAACTCCTTTATCCCGGTTGAGACGATCTTGTACCCAGGCGCGACCTCTCCGAAGTAAATGGCGGGCTGCGTTATATTCAAGCCGTATTGCGATTCTGCAGGGACATTGTCAACAAGGTATTGGGGTAGGCCTCCACCTGTCGTGTTCGAGACAGAATTCATCACCAGCCCCTCACCATGGGTGAACTGAAGAGTTTCGTTGACCCAGGTCTGAGCCTCTGAAGGGAGTTGCGACGCCAGTTCCCTGGACGCAAGCATCACCTGATGGTAGCCATCCTGCAGACGGTATCGATCCACATCCACGTTATAGAACTGGTAGTAAAGACGAATGGCTTGTGTCTGCTGATAGGTCTGAAGCAGCGGCCGTGAGTCCCAGAGACGGATATTCTGGATCGTATCCTCATTTCTCGCGATCACTTCGGGAGTTAAATC
The DNA here is from genome assembly GCA_964487345.1 of uncultured Occallatibacter sp. Lineage (GTDB taxonomy): Bacteria > Acidobacteriota > Terriglobia > Terriglobales > Acidobacteriaceae > Telmatobacter. The sequence goes on from CAZAQN010000023.1 coordinate 32,590, forward strand.
GGAGAGAGCTGGATAAGCGGTCTCCTGGATGCCATCCAGCTTATAGGCCTTACGCGTGAAGGCAATGTAATGGTTGAGGTAGGGCATTTCAAGGCTCAGTTCATTGGGCTTCACCATGAAGATCTCAAAGAGTCTCGGCAGCGCCATCACGGCAATTACATAAAGTGCGGCATAAACCAAAATGCCGGCGACAATGTGCTTCGCGCGCGCGCGGAGAAAGCCGAGCGCCAAAAGCACGCAAGTCAGTGCCGAAGCGCCGGTCATGACCCAGAGTGCGACCCTTGTGATATGAGCCGCCGCATAACCGGCCCCGTGAACAACGCCAAGTGTGGAATATACCAACTCGTAATGATCCAGAATGAAGCCCCAGCCTAAGTTAGCCGCGAAGATGAAGAGAAGCACGATAAAGTGCCTGACGGTGCCTTCGGGCACGGTGAACTTTCCATTGGGCTTGGACTGCCGAATCCCGAAGGCCGCACAAAAAGCGAGAATCGCAAGAGCCGCGACCGTTAGGACAGTAATATTTCCCTGTACCAGTTCGTAGAATGGAAGACGGAAGACATAAAACCCAAGATCGACACCAAAAAGCGGGTCGGCTATTCCGAACGATCCTCCGTAGCGAAAGCGGAGATACGTGTCCCATTGCCCCGAAACACTCAGCGCAAAAAGCAAAGAAAGGATCGCAATGCCTGCGTCGATCGCAAATACCAGCAGCTTCGGGCTCACGTCGATGTTGATTCTCTTGGTGGCGTCAGCGGGATGAGTAAACTCTTTGCTGAAGAAACTGGCTCCGCGCAACACGTCGATGTTCCTCGCTGCGAAGCGGAGATTAACCCACAAATAGAGAATTGAGACGAATAGAGTAAGGCCAAAGATTCCCCACTTGACAGACAGAAGCGTCCAAAAAATGCCTGCGTAGTCGACCTGCCGCATCCAGAGCCACTTTTGCACCAGACCCAGGACCACCGACAGCACGACAGCAATCGCAACCAGGGCACAAAAACCCCACTTCAGCAGAATGCTGATTGCGGGCGGAAGAATCCGCCCTATAGTGTCGATGGGTTTATTTACTTGAGGTGTGATTTTTTCGACAGCTGTTGCATTCATGATCTGTTCCTTTGCCAATGTGGAATTGGTCGATTCGGAGGCGGCCCGCTGATATGCGGCCGTGTGCAAACACTATCAAGACAAGGTGACGATAATTCTGATCAATTATGATCAGAATTGACTCTTGTTAGTTGTCTAAGATTCTGCAGTAATGCGTTCGGCTCTTGATGACAACGGGCTTGTGACCGCCTTCTAACCAATGAGTAAGTTGATCTCGATTCGTGATCAGTCTGGAAGTTAGCCCATTCTGTATGTCGCTACACGGGACATAGGCTCTTCAAGCTGTTCAGCAATCACGCTGAGCAGTTCTTCTGGGCAGAATGCGACTTGGACCAGCTCGAACCCAATCTCAATCTCCACAGCTAAAGAGGAGGATTTTATGCTGAAGCGCTTTCTGGGCCTCTCAACACTTGTTCTGTTTGTCGCTCTAGTCGCCATCGCGTCCGACCGCGAGGACGATACCACCCGAAGCCACAGGGCTGCCCAGGTCTTTAAGGAGATTATGGATACGCCGGATCGGGGCATACCCCATGACCTTCTGGAATCGGCAAAGTGTGTTGCCATCATTCCTGGGGATGTGAAGTTTGCCTTTATCTTTGGAGCTAACTACGGTCGCGGAGTGGCAACCTGTCGCACTTCGCACGGATGGAGCGCTCCGATGTTCATCGCCATCGACGGCGGGAGTGTGGGATACCAGATTGGCGGCTCTTCAACGGACCTCATCATGCTCTTTATGAACGAGCACGCTTTGCATAGCCTTCTCAGCGACAAGTTCAAGCTGGGAGCCGACGCCTCGGTGGCGGCGGGGCCTGTGGGGCGGAATGCAGCGGCGTCAACGGACTTGAAGCTGAACGCCGAGATTCTGTCTTATTCGCGCAGCAAGGGCATTTTTGCCGGAGTTAGCCTTGACGGCGCCGTCGTTCAGGCTGACAAGAGCGGGGATCGAGCGTCGTACGGAGATAACGTGGACAGGCACGACATTCTGGATGGCAAGGTCCCAGTTCCGGATTCTGCTAAGCCCCTGATTCACGAACTCGGCGAATACAGCAGCTAGAACGAGCGGCGACCGAGTTGAGGCTTGGCTTGGGTCGACGGGGATGTCACCACATCGGTCGTGGCCGCTGTGCCTGCAGGATCGTGTCCATCTTGTAGGCGGCAGGTTCCGCTGCGGCCGAACGCCGCGATAGTTCATTGCGCAAACTGGCGTGTGCCTGTACAGGGGATTATTGCGAAACCGGAGTGACCGTTCCCCGACACCTTGCAACCCAGCCGCGATCGCAGCAACAGAGCTTGAGCTGTTGGACAACAACGAGATACGCCAGGCGATGCGTAAGCGCGCATCCTCTATGGACGCAAGATGGTGTGGAATCGGGTAGCGCGCTCTTACATGCGCGCTTTTGTAAACGCCAGCGTCATTCGCACGCGACCTGCTTGCTTAGGGTTTCCAGTCCAAGCCGTTCAGAGGATCCTACGACTCAACTCGCAAAAGCTTGATCCGCTCTTCCGCGCGAGACTGGAGGAAGATAGACGCATTCGAATGTGACACTGCGTTCATCTCTCCGACCTGCAGGCTCGTTCAGCCACAACTGAGAGGTTCTATTCATGCCGTCGTTGCCTGTATTAGTTTTGAATAGCGGTTCATCTTCCATCAAGTTCTCAGTGTATGAAGCCGGCGAAAGCGAACCTCGCAAGCTCCACGAAGGCGCGGTCGACGGCATCGGCACCGATCAGGGCGAGTTCTGGATCAAGGATGCCAAGGACAAGAAATTGATCGATGACACCCCGGCTCTGCCAACGCGCGCCATCGCCTTCAGGCAGGTGGCAGATGCACTGCACTCGAAGGGATTTCCCGTCCCGGTTGCCATCGGTCACCGGATGGTTTCTGGCGGCCCCACGGTGCAGAAAAACCAGCACATCACTCCCGCGCTGGTCGAAGAGATGGAGCGCTACACGGCTTTCGCGCCCCTGCACACCCCCATAGCCATTTACATCATGCGCGAGGCCATGCGTCTGTTCCCCGGAGTTCCCAACTTCGTCTGTTTGGACACTTACTTTCATCGTCACATGCCCGAATTGGTCACCCGAATGCCCATCCCTGAGGAGTATGCCAAGATGGGCGTACGCCGCTACGGCGCGCACGGCTTGTCCTACGAATCGATCGTTCATCAGCTGGGACCGTCCGTGCCGGAGAAACTCCTAGTCGCTCATCTCGGCAATGGCGCGTCGATCGCGGCGATACGGCATGGACAAGGCCTGGACACCTCGATGGGTCTGACACCTCTTGGCGGCATCATAAGCGGCACACGCACCGGCGACATCGATCCCGGCGTGCTGCTGTTCATCCTGCGCAAGATTGCGGAGACGGCAAAGAGCGCCAGCGAAGCTGCGGACAAGCTCGAAGTGGTAGTCAGCAAGAAATCTGGCCTCTTGGGTGTGAGCGAACTCTCCAACGACATGCGCGACCTGCGCGACGCAATCGCGCGTGGCAATGCGAAGGCGCGGCTGGCCGTGGACAAGTTCACATGGACGATTGCCAAGTGGATCGGCAGTTATGTCGCCGAGTTAGGCGGCCTGGACATGCTGGTATTCACTGGCGGCATCGGGGTGAACGACATCGCGTCCCGTGCGGAGATTTGTGGAAGATTAGACGCGATGGGTATCGTGCTTGACGCCGCGCGCAACAACATCCAAGGCGTGGGAGTGATTTCAGCAGAAAACTCGCGGGTCACGGTGCGCGTTATCCCCCCTGCTGAGGATCTGATGATCGTCAATCATGTAGTGAGGCTGCTGCGGGCGTGACTGCCGCCAGCTTCTCGTAAGGAACCAGCCCCGCTAAGCAGTTATTCGGCATGCAGTTGGCTAGCCCGATAAAACACATTGTCTTGTTAGAGATCAGCTCCTCGTGACTGGCAACCAAGCATTTTGGTATTCTGCTGTCCTCTTTAATCCTTTCTTTGGAGGCGCACTTGAGCAAAGATTCCGATGTTTTTTTGGAAGTGGGAGAGTTTCTTCGGAAGCAAGAGTTCGGAGCTAGGATGCCGAGCCGGGCAGAACTCACCGAGCGAGGAAGGAAATGGCTCGAATCAAGAAGGCGTGAAATCTGTCAGATCATCACTCATGAAAGGCTAATGACCGCGCTCAAGGGCGACACTCCAGAAGAGGAACAGATCAGGATCATTGCCGACCTCCTCGCCGCACACACGCTTGGTGTTCCTCCGTTTGTACTGGCGCGAGCGATTGTTACCCTGGGCTCGCATTGGTTTTGCGGCAACTAGCACGTTCGACACTCAGGATCTTATCCGAAAATGGAACTTCCGATTGCGAGCAAGAATCTCATTAAATTTTGCGAAGAGAGAGACCATGGGTCGGTCTTCGCCCCCGATGATATCGCGTGGCGTCGGTATCTGGAACCCTGTTTCGCAATTTCGTTCGAGACTTGGAGCCAACTTCTAGGAGCGAGGAATCAAGCTGGAAACAACTTCGACTTCGAAATGGCGCTCGTAGGGAGCACCAACGCTCCGAACGCAATATGTGGCTTTGATGGTGGAACAAATTACATCCTTCTCTACCACTCTTTGCCAGTATGTCTCTTGGAGTTTTTTAGTCGCCTTCTTTGTAGCACCCCTATCCTGAGTGATTGTGGGGACAAAGACCCAAACGATAAGCGTAAGAAGTTTAGCTCTCCGCTAGGATTCGCGATTGCGTCAGGTGAAGTTGCGATCGGCAGCATGGACGAAGTGATCTCCGTATTCGGATCGTGTAGCCGTGAGCGCAGAGATATGGCTCTCAGGTTGTATTACTTTGCCATGCAGTTTGTCATTGAACATGAAATGGGTCATGCGGTAGCTGGTCATGGGCAATTCGCAGCTGAGGAACTTTGTTTGCCTGAGATAAATGAATCAGAGTTTCGAGCCCGCAGCGACTCGTCCACAAGCAACAAGATCTACGCCTTTCTTGAAGAGAGGGCTGATTATGGATCTTACTTCACGATCATCAATTATCCGGTACTTCGGTATGTGCAGACAGATCATCAGGAGCAACCACATGAGCGGAAAGCGATAATTGAAGAAGTTAAGCTGAAGATTCTTGCCGGTGCCTCCCTTGCAGTTTTTTGGATGCTTTGCGATGTCATGGAGGCAAACGGCGATGTCACGGCCCATGAGGTGTGGAACGATCACCCATCCAGCGTGGCCCGGGCTATTTCCTTCTGCACAACGCCTATCATTGCAGCACAAAACAAGCTCTCCAAGGCGGTCTCCGACATTGTTGAACAGGGCGTCTATGCCGCTTGGGACGAACTGTTCAAGCTTGCGGGAACCTCAGGGCTTTTTCGGCCCTTTCTGCAGCTGCGGCAACTTGACTTGCATGAATCGGTCTATGCGGGTCGTGAGCTTGAGAGATCAGAGGCTGAGGCAATCCTGCGTAAATTAGAAAGATACAAATACCGTTCCTGAGTGCCGAATGCTGCGTCAATTGAATCACGGCATGATTAAAGAGTGCTAAGGATGACCTCTGTCAAGGATTTCACGCACTTGCGCACAACGATAATCGGAAGGATCGGTTTCCAGAGCTTTTCTGAAATCCTGGGTGCCCTTGACGTTGTCGCCGTCGTAAAAATAGCACAACCCGCGATTGAAATAGACCTCGAACATGACGACGCCGACATTAAGCGCGTCCGTAAACTTCTCTATTGCCTGCTGCCACCGACGCAAACCTGCGTGTGAGAGAGCCATCTCATAATGATAAAAACCATTGTCCGGTTGCAGAGAAAGCGCGATGCCGTAATAAGGCAATGCGTACTCATACTCTTGCGATTCCATAAGGCTAGCGCCGACGCCTGCATAGGTTCCTGCTTCCAGAGGTGAATAGGCCGTGGCACGATAGAAGGCATTGACCGAGTCGGTGGACAATCCCTGTCTCCCAAGAACAATTCCATAAAACTGCCAGAGCCGGCCTTCGAGTGGATGTTGTTCCAGCAACGCCTGAAGTTCTGAGCACAGCGGCTCTATCGGTTCCTCATTGATGTTTTTCACTCGCCACTCCAACATCGTGCGTTGGATTGGCAAAGGGGAGGTTGCGAGTCCCGAGGATATTACCCGTTGCCCATACTCAATGGCCGCCTTTACTCCATCGATGGTGCGTTTTTGCAGTAGTTGCGCCAATCCTGGCGGTAGCCCTGGAATCGGCGCGATCTCAATCTGTTCAGGCCTTCGACCTTCAGCGAGGTCCTCCGCCGCTGAAGCCATCAGCTGAGGCGAAACCAACTGAGTGCGATCCAACAAATCTACAAACAGAGCTGCCGCCTGAGTGAACTTCTCCTGGTAAAAGCGCAAATATGCGAGGCCCAGAGTGGCCTCAACATCGCGCGGTTCGTCTTTGAGAACTCTGCTGAAGCATTTCTGTGCCTTGTCAAGCCAGCCTTCGTAAAGTAGCCACCAGCCCCATGCCAGAAGTCCAGGTTTTGGTAGAGCATGGTTCCGCTCAAGCAGCCGAAATCCAGCGACCGCTTCGCTCACGCGCCCTTGTTCCCAAAGACTTAAACTCAGGATCGTGAGTTTCTGTAAGTCTGGGAGACTGATTGGCCGATGAGAAAGGGAAGCTAAAATAGCCGCCTCACACACCTTAAGTGCATCTTGAGCTGATTCGTTCATTATTTTGGTTACGCGATGGTCAGGTCACTTATCAATACGTGGCGAAGAAACTCGCGGATTTCTCCGGATTATAACCGCGGCGGTCGTAGAGCTTTATGGTGCCGGGCTCGGCATGCCCCGCGGCGCGCTGCACGTCGTCGAGCGTGGCACCATTCTCCAGCGCTGTCGTGATGAACGTCGCCCGCATCGAATGTGCTGAATATCCCCTCGTTAAACCTATCGCTTTTGCATATTTACGAAGTACGCGGTCAATGGCATCGGGGTCCATATGCCGGCGGCCTTCCTGGTCCTTCCGGTTATGTGCAAGCGGCCGGAACATTGGCCCGTCGGTATCTTCAGCGTGTCCTGCCACGAGCAGATATGCGCGAATGCGCTGAGCGGTGTTGGGATGAATAGCCAGGGCGACGAGTACGTTTGCTTTTCTGCTTGGCGAGCCAGATCTCTTTTCGGGGATGTCAGCGAGGGCGACGAGTGGCGATGGCAGGCCGGAGCCGTCAGATTGAATCTGTTGACCCTTAGTTCTTTTCACTGCTGATGCCGCTGTTTTGCAACGGCTCCCCGGCGGTTATGCACTACGTGATAAACCGGATTATCACGCGCGACAACCCTAGACCCCTCTGGCCTTGCCCTCAGAACCCGTTTCCTTTGGCGCGGTTAAAAGTCCGATCAATGTTCCACCAATTACGCCAAGGGCGTCAACCAACACGTCCTTCCACTCGAGCAGGTTGTGATAGACGAGGTGTTCTGTTGATTCGATTCCAAATCCGAAGAGCAGTGAGCCGATGAAGACAAGGATACGTACGAGAACGGATCGAGAAATTCTGACGGCGAGGAGGGCGACAATGCTGAAGGCCAACAAATGCCCGAATGAGTGAAATCTACCCGTGGTATGCAGGACATGTTTGTCTCTCTCCGGAAGAAAAGAAAGGATCGTTACGGCCAAAGCAACAACACACGCAAGTGCTGCGAAGATAGCTCTTTTTCTATTCTGGCCAGGGGTAATTGTAATTGTCGATTCCCTTTGAGAACTCACAGACTGATCTTAACTGCAAAGATGTTGGCAGGTCAGCCAACTGGGAATGCCGGACATAGAGAGCAGGGTAGGGGCGTGTACGCTCAAAGTCAACTGACCATTGCAGAATTCGCGTGGCGCGTACACTGCGGTAAAGAAGGTCACCGTTTTGTGGCGGCACTGCAATTCAAATTCGATGAGATCTTTGACAACCGCTCGATGACCTTGGCTGGATGGCTTGCCGAAGAAAGCGAATGGCGGAGACTTGAAAGCCAGTTGCAACGTTGCATCGATAAGAAAAATGCAAAGCATAACCCAGACAAGCAAATTACCCGGTTCCAAAATTACCCAGACTTCCCCGGCGAACCGGAAGGCTAGGCCCGTATAATTTCGCCACTATGAGCACCGAAAGATTCCAGACCTTGAAGGATTCGGAAAGCGGCACAAATCACAGCCCTAATACCGTTTTTCCATCGCACAACGCCCCAAAAGCTAAAACTGCACAAAGTAGAAGACGCTGGGCTATGGGTTGAAAGTCAAGCCTCAACCGAAAGCCTGCTCAAGATGTTCGGCACTAAAGTCTTCGATCATCGCAAGGACGGGATCGAGACAATAACATGCGAGCCAGGCGGACTCGTGATCCTTCCGCCCGATGCCTGAAGAGAAAAGAATGGTTGTTAGAATCGTAGGCTGGCTAGTTGGCTTGGGCGAGTTCCTTCTTGTCCTCAATCTGTTCACGCTGCTGATTGCGGCTTTCGTGAAGCGGTTTCGAGGCTTTGCCGGTGGCTTGCTGTTCTTCTCTGCTGGCATCTGGGCTCTAACAACGTTGACCGTGTGGTGCGCTATTCGCGTGTTATTTAACCACGGATGGCTCCCAACGATTTTCGCACTGTGCCTCGGAATTGTTGGGATTGTCCCCGTTGCATTCTTCTCCCTGCTGTTCGGCAGAGAATGGCTCGATCTTGTCGAATTGCTCTTTCAAGCTGTCTTAGTCGACAGGAGGATGGCACATCGCTACACGCTTGATGCCGACATCTCCATGAGCCGCTACCAGACAACTTCGGATGCCGTGAAAGAAATAATGCGCGTCATCGAAGAAGAGGGCGATGCAGCGGGAGCCGTGTTGAAGGTTGAGAGTAGCGCAAGAAATAAACGCTCAAACGAGGCTATCGTGTCCGCCAAAGTGATCGGAAACACCTTCCGAATCACTATCACCTGGATACGGGATGAGGCGGTGAAGGGGGCCGGGGATCAGTTGGGGTTCGCGTACATTGAGACCGACTGGGACCTCAAACTTGAACCCGAGAGCGATTCAATTCCCGTGCGTCCTCCCTTTGTCTGGCGCGTTTTTCGAATCGATCGAGGAAGCCGAAAACCTGCTCATCCAGGGATTCTGGATGAGACTTGGCTACGCGCATTGATACGTCAGAAGCTACGTGCTCAACCACGCTCAGAGCCAGAATCCACAGCGGCGAGACGCCCTTCAGGTCTTAGCTGAATCCATCCGCAGTCACCAGCATGTAGAGCAAGGTCGGGCACGCATCTACCTTCTTTTCGAGCGTCGGCGCCAGGAGTCCCCATTGGAGCGGATATTATTCCAGTCGATGAAGTGCCTTACGACTGGGCAGGTAGTCTCTCGGTGGTTTGGTCAGCCAGCGATATTATTGCCACTGTTCAAAGGATATCTTGCTTTGGATACGTGTGGGGTGCGCCTAAGAGATTTCGACCTTAGGACACCTGAGACTCCAAGGTGGGCTACTTTGCGGAGAGAAGCTCAGCCGACAAGGTGATGCGTACTCCCATTTCCAAGCAGCGCAACAAACACATTCAGCATGTGCTGGTAGAGGCCGCGAAGCTGGCCCCCAAGGCAGTGCCACGAATTGGCGCTGATCTACGAAAAAGAGATGCAGCGAGGTAATCGCAACCGGGCTACGCTGGCTGTGGCAAGGAAGATCGTTGCGTATGTGCTCGCCGTAGAACGCAAGAAACAGAATTTCGTGCCTGCCGAGCAGTTCGGAGGCACCGTGGCAGCCTAAAGCTTCCCATGAATGAAAAAACATCAGGATCATTTTGTGCGCAGACTGCCAGGTCCCGCAATTAGGCCACTGTGCGAACGAGATCGAACTTCGGAGGCTCACTACGGATTGTTTCGGGACTGTCGAAGCCGTCGCTCCCGTGGTGCACGGGACAACTGACTTACGATATTGTACAGTCAGAAGAAACAGGCACCATAGAAGGAGATGCGATGGGAACCCAACAGAGAAAGACGCGGGGGCTGTTTGAGCGCCCGGAAGGTTCCGGCATATGGTGGATCAACTACTACGTCAAGGGAAAGCAGCATCGCGAAAAAGTCGGACGCAAGTCAGACGCAATCGCCCTCTATCAGAAACGTAAGGCGGACTCGCGGCGTGGCGAGAAGCTGCCGGAGCTCCGGCCACAGAAAGTAACGACTTTTGGGGAACTGGCCATCGCAGCCGTGGATTATGCCAAGGTTCATCTGAGAACCTGGGCAGATTACGACTGGAAAGAACGTGCCCTCAAGGAGACGTTTGCCTCTCGGCTTGCTGCTGAGATTACCCCGCAGGAGATCGACCGCTTCCTGACGGAACGCTGCAAGACACCGGCAACCGCAAATCGGTTTCGTGCCTTTTTCTCGCTTTGCTACCGGCTAGGTATGGAGAACGGGAAGGTCACGTCGAACCCGGCGCGGCTGGTCCGATTGCGCAGGGAGAACAATGCTCGTCTCCATTATCTGAGTCGGGACGAATACAAGAAGGTTTCGGAAGTTGTTCTTCGCGACAGTCCCCGACAGCACCCGGCCTTTGTGGTGAGCGTCTACACAGGGATGCGCTGGGGCGAACAATTCTCGCTCACTTGGAACCAAGCGGACCTCAAGCGGCGGGTAATTCGGCTGCCGGAGACGAAGAATGGGTCGGCACGCAACGTCCCGCTCAACAGCGTAGCCCTCTCCGCTCTGCGGACGCAGCAGAAAATCGTCCCGCACAAGCCGGCCGATCCGATATTCCCCGAGGCGGGTGACTATTGCCGGTTCTGGTTTGAGCCTGCCCTCAAGGAAGCAGGGATCATCGGATATACCTGGCATTGCAATCGCCACACGTTTTGCTCCTGGCTGGCGATGGCTGCAGTCTCGATCAAGGAGATCCAGGAGCTGGCCGGGCATAAGACGATCACCATGTCGGCGCGCTATGCGCACCTCTCGCCGGAGCGGACAGCCGCGGCATCGGAGCGGCTAGTGGTTGCGCCCTAAGCGCGTACGGAGCTGTACCCGGTGACAGTCCCTCTCATCATGCACCGAACATGCACGGTCAGAAGTCCGGTAAGAAACATGCACCAAAACAGGCACCAGAGTAGAAACGCACTCTCGCCTCGGAAGGTCATTTTCCGTGTAAGCCATTTTTTATCTGTGGTTTAAATGGTGCGCCCGGAGAGATTCGAACTCCCGGCCTACTGATTCGTAGTCAGTCGCTCTATCCAGCTGAGCTACGGGCGCACTTGGGTTCGTGGATGAACCTCTGCCAGATTAACAAGAATTCGGGGGCGGTGCAATTGACTGTGCTATGCCGCCGGAACGGATTCGGGGGCGGGTTGGGGTGGAATCAGGGACAGTTCCTCTTCGATGTCAAGCCCTGCCTGGCGCACCAGCCCGGTCACCGCTGGGGCATTCAGACGGGTCGCGTCGTACTCCACACGCAAGGTGTGCGCCGCGCGATCAAAGACGAGGCGGCGAATTCCGTAGACCTCGCGGATGTTCGCCAGCGCAAACGTGACTGCCTCGGTTGGGGCAGCTCCATAGCGATAAAGAATGTCCACGGTGGTCATATAAGAGGATGATAGCAGCGATCCCGATGAGCCTCCCCAGGATTGAGAGTTCGGACCACCAGTTTTCAAAGAGTCTTTAGATATCGCCGGATCTCGGGGTCGGACCAATCCGTGGCACCAACGAACTTGCGCCGAATGACGCCATTGCGGTCGATGAGATACGTTTCGGGCCACATGTCTGTGTTGAATAGCCTGGCAGCCGTTTGACCAGGGTCGCGGACTGTAATCAGGTCGACATGGCGGCGGCGGATGAAGTTTGAATAGGAGTCAGGATCCTCGTCGATGCTGACAGCCAGGACAGCGAGGTTGGGGTCGTCGTGATGGAGCTGTAAGAGCGAGGGCAACTCTTCAATGCACGGCCCGCACTGGCTCCACCAGAAGTTCAGAAGCACAACTTTGCCGCGGTAGTCTGCAAGGTGAATTGAAGTTCTTCCGTCCGAAACTGTGAAGTCCGGAGCCGGCTTTCCGGCCTGCCTCGGGTGAGCGCCACGGTCGCAGCCAAAAAACATGGCCATCGGCAGCAGCAGCAGGGGAACTGAAAGACGAGGGTACCGCACATCCCTATAATACTGATCGAGAGGGCGTGGAGTCGTGGGCGATGACGGCACAGAGAGTGGGGAATCGACCGTCGGGCGCCCATGGAAGCCCGTCCTGGGACTATCAAGCGACCCAACGGAACGGCTCACGATCCCGACTCCAAAGGGCACAGTCTTTGACCAGCCCGAGCCGGAAGAATTGCTTGAGCTGACGGTCATCGTTCCAGCGCGCAATGAGGAGGACTGCCTCGGGGCCTGCCTGAACTCGCTTGTACAGCAATCCGATCAAGTCTTCGCGCTCGGGCGAGACTGGGATCTCATCGTCGTGGACGACCAATCGACGGATCGCACAGCCGAGATCGCCCGCAGCATTCCGGGTGTGACGGTCATGCCAGCCAACAGGCTGGAGAAGGGATGGACCGGCAAGGCAAATGCCATTTGGACGGCGGCAAGGAAAGCGCGCGGACGCTGGCTGCTATTTACGGATGCAGACACGGTGCACGAACCGGGCGACTTGCATCGGGCGATGCACGAGGCGGCACGGCACAAGGTTGGGATGCTGAGTTACTCGCCGCGGCAGATTGTCAGCGGATTAATGCAGCAAGCTCTGATGCCCTTGATTTTTTGCGAACTTGCGCTCGCTTATCCTCCAGCCAAAGTCTCGGATCCCAACCAACGGATCGCGGCTGCAAACGGTCAATTTCTCCTAGTGGAGCGGGAAGCCTATCGTCATTTGGGTGGCCACAAAGCGGTGGCCGACAGGGTGCTTGAAGATGTGGAACTCGCAAATCTAGCCAAACGGCGAAAGATTGGGCTGCGATTCCGCTATGCCGAGGATGCCGTCGCGACGCAGATGTATCGAACAACCTCTGCGATGATAGAGGGATGGACCAAGAACCTCGCGCTTTTGTTTAACAACACCTTGTTTCTCGCCGCGTGGCGGGTCCTTGATATCGCGCTTCTGGTTGGCTTGCCGTGGTTGGCCATCGAGCTATGGAACGCGCGCTTTGCGGCTCACTCGCTGGAGTGGCTGGGTGCCGGCTGGATACTCCTGCTGTTGTGGGTTCGCAACCTGGTCCGCTTCTACGCGCGGGTTGCCAAATCGAATTTCGGCTTCATGGATTGCGCCTTATCCCCGCTCGGTTTGCCCCTATTTGCCGCGCTCTTATACCGCAGTTGGTTTAAGCACAAAGTCCTGAAACAGGTAAGCTGGAAGGGACGGACCTACGCCGGTTGAGTGTGCATTGTGCCGGTAAGTCGGTTCTCTCGTCTCCCCAAGCTATCCTTCCTAAGGAATTGAATGAAGCAAATTATAGTGTTTCGGCATCTTCTTCAAGTGGAGATTGAATGGTTGAATTAACCAGGCGAGCGACTTTTTCGGCCTCCCATTACTACTGGAATGATGCATGGTCGGCCGAAAAGAATGCTGAGGTTTTTGGGCGTTGCGCGAACCGCAATGGACATGGGCATAACTACACGTTGGAAGTAACTGTTGCCGGTACCCCCGATCCAGTTACCGGTTTTGTTGTCGATCTGAAGTGGCTGAAAGATGTGATGGAACGGGAAATCCTGATCGCGTATGACCACCGCCATCTGAACCTTGAGGTTCCGGAATTCAAGACAGCCATTCCGACGACCGAAAACATCGCCATTGCAGCATGGAGGCGTCTGGAGCCTTCGCTGGCCGGTGCGGGTGCAACGCGCTTGAGAAGAGTGCGGGTCTATGAGACGCCTGAGATTTTTGCCGAGTACCGAGGAGAATCATGAAGGCGTACTTTGGCCGCCGGTACACGTTGAGCGCCAGCCACAGGCTGCATTCGGACGAGCTCTCGCCAGAGGAAAATCGTGCGGCCTACGGCAAATGCAATAATCCGCATGGCCACGGGCATAACTATGTAGTGGAAGTTCTGGCTGGAGGACAGGTTGAAGCGGAAACAGGAATGGTGATCGACTTAGCCGCATTGGATGAAGTCGTGCGAACAAGAGTCTTGGTCCGCTTTGACCACACGAATCTGAACCTCGATCCGCTCTTTGAGAATCGAGTGCCCACCACCGAGAATCTCTGTAAGGCCGTTTTTGGACTGCTGAAAGCCGCTCTGCCGATTGCCAAATTGGAATACGTGCGCGTGGAAGAGACGGAGAACAACTTCTTTCAATGTTGGGACACGGATGATGAGGATATGAGCCTCATTGAGCGAAAGAACAGTTAGACGCACAACGCCCAGAGTTATCGGGCCGGAGGACGTAAGCCATGGCACAACCGATTTCGGTAAGCAAACCAGTTCGGCGAGAGGCTGCGGCAGCCGATGGCTTGAGCGAGTACACCACGCAACAAATGTATCGCGAGATACTCAGCCGATTGGGCGAAGATCCCAGTCGGGACGGTCTGGTTGCGACTCCGGCAAGAGTTGAGAAGTCGATGGCCTTCCTTACCAAGGGCTATAACGAAGATCCTACCAAGGTCCTGCATGGCGCGCTCTTCGATGTGGACTATGACGAAATGGTGATTGTGAAGGATGTGGAGATGTTCTCGCTGTGCGAGCATCACATGCTGCCGTTCTTCGGCAAAGTCCACGTGGCTTATATTCCCAAAGGCAAGGTGATCGGACTCAGCAAGATTCCCCGGCTGGTGGAAGTATTCGCGCGGCGTCTGCAGGTGCAGGAGCGGCTCACGAGGCAGATCGCGGACGCAATCCAGGATGCGATTCATCCGCAGGGCGTGGGAGTTGTGATCGAGGCCCGGCATCTGTGCATGATGATGCGCGGCATCGAGAAGCAGCACTCTTCCACAGTCACATCGGCAATGGTCGGCTGCTTCCGCCAAAAGGAAACCCGGTCCGAGTTTCTTTCACTCCTTAGGCAGCCCGCTTCCTACGGATTATGAACCGAGAACGAAGTTGCACTAGAGTTGTTGGGTGAACGGACTTCTCGTCATCGACAAGCCTGGCGGCATGACCAGCCACGATGTGGTCGCGAGGCTGCGCAAGATTGCTGGGGAACGTTCCATTGGCCACTTGGGCACGCTCGATCCCATGGCCACGGGGGTTCTGCCGCTCCTGATCGGTAGATACACTCGGCTCGCGCAATATTTCTCTTCAGCCGAAAAGAGCTATTCGGGAACCATTCGCTTCGGCTTTGCAACAGACACGTACGACGCAGAAGGGAAGCCTGCGGGAGCATGCGTCAAGCCGCAGTTGACGCTCGACGGGGTTCGCGAAGCGGCCGCTCATTTTCACGGAGAAATGGACCAGGTGCCGCCGCCATTTTCTGCTAAGAAAGTCCAGGGAACTCCGGCTTATAAGTTAGCGCGCTCAGGCAAACCCGTGAAGTTGAAACCCGCAAGAATTGATATTTCCGTTTTTGAGATAGATGCGTTTGATGACGACGAGGCGCGATTTCACATGAGTGTCAGTGCGGGCGGCTATGTCCGTTCCGTTGCGCATGAACTCGGGCAGGCGTTAGGTTGCGGTGCCCACTTAAGAAGCTTACGCAGGACCGCGGCCGGTGCCTTCTCGTTAACCGAGGCTCACACGCTCGAAGAATTGGAGCCGATGTCGGGTAACGTCGAAGCACTTGAGGCGCAATGCATCCATCCTCGGAGACTGTTGCCGGAGTTGCCCCCGGTGACCGCCGACGAGATTGCACTGGGTCGGCTCCGGAATGGTGGTCAAGCGAACCTCGCCGAGTTCTCGCAGGTCGACCTCGTCAAGGTCTTCTCCGGGCAGCGCGATCTTGTAGCAATCGCAAGGAGATTGGCAGGCACGCTTTTTCAGCCCGTGATTGTGCTGGGATAACTGCCATCGAGCTTCAGCGGCTCTTGCGAAGCAGCGGCTTAAGCGCGGTAAGCAACGTCCTGGCAATGATCTCCGACCCTTTCGCCGTGGGGTGAATTCCGTCAGCCTGAATGGTCCCTGGCTCTTTCACCAGATCCATGTAAATCATCGGTACAGCGACCACGTGATGTTTTGCGGCAAGGTCGATGAAAATTTGGTCAAACTGGTGAATGTACTCTGGACCATAGTTCGGTGGAAGTGTAATTCCAGCGAGCAATACCCGAATATGGGCGCCTTCGAATGTAGCGAGGACGGAATCAAGGTTGTGGCGTGTCTGGTCGAGAGGAAGCCCGCGAAGACCGTCGTTGCCACCGAATTCAACAACAGCAATCGCTGGCTGAAGAGAGACTACGGCTCGCACCCTCGCGACCGCGTCTTTCGTGGTTGCGCCGCTGGTCCCCATATTCTCTACGCTGAAGTGGTAGCCAAGCTTATCCAAATCGCGTTGCAGCGCGTCGGGGTACGACTCTCCGGCCCCGAGACCATAACCAGCGGTGATGCTATCGCCAAAGCATACGAGGATCGGCCGATCGGCAGCGACCAGCCGCAATCCGAAAAACAAGACGCAGAGAGAAACGATAAAGGCGCGGCGCACGTCCACAACAACAGTGTAGCTGCGCGAGCAGGGAACAGCCGGCTCCTGACTTGCGTATCTGAGATCAGCGACGAGTCGCGCCGCTCAGTATGATGACACTTAGATGAGATCGACAATCCGCTGGGAGGCTCTTGGGTGATTGAGGTCCGCGACGTTAAAAAATGGATTCAAAACGGCTCCCGAAAGGTCGAAATCTTGAAGGGAATCTCGCTCACCATTCCAGCCGGCCAGTTTGTGGCCATTGTGGGAGCGAGCGGCAGCGGGAAGAGCACGCTGCTCGGCCTGCTTGCTGGATTAGACACTCCGAGCGAAGGCGAGATTTGGATCGACGGGACTCCAATCCATAACTTGGTCGAGACGGAATTAGCCGCGGTGCGCGGGCGCAAGATCGGCTTTGTCTTTCAGTCCTACCAACTGATTTCCACGCTTACAGCGCTCGAAAATGTGCTGCTTCCCTTTGAGTTGAACGTCGAGGGCAATGGTTTGAATCAGGCTCGCGCGCTGCTTGAGTCAGTTGGCCTGAGCGAACGCATGGATCACTATCCCATTCAGCTTTCGGGCGGGGAGCAGCAGCGTGTTGCGCTGGCGCGTGCGTTTGTAGTCGATCCTCCCATCGTGATGGCCGACGAGCCAACCGGCAATCTCGACTCAAGCAATGGACGATTGGTGCTGGATCTTCTTCTCAAGCGCAACAACCAGGCGGGAACTACGCTGGTTCTTGTAACGCACGACACGGAGATTGCCAGTCAGGCCGATCGCAAAATCGTATTGAAAGACGGAATGATCCTCGAGGATACGCTGCAGCGCGGTGAACAAACTGTCCCAGCGGGCTCGGAGCGCGAGATCGATGGCTAAGCGCGCGTTGACATGGAATCGCGCGGCGGCGATTGCCTGGCGGGATTTGAAGTCGGCTCCAGGCAAGTTCGCGTTCGTTGTTCTGTCCGTCGCCATTGGTGTTGCGGCGCTGGTCGGGGTGCGCGGCTTCAGCGAGAGCTTTCGGCGAACACTCACGACGGAAGCCCGTTCGCTTATGGCGGGGGATTTAAGCGCGCGGATCTTTCGCCAGCCAACGGACGATGAGATGCAAAAGATCGCCGACCTCGACAAAAAGGACGGAGGAGCGGAATCGACATGGGTCGTCGAGACAGTCTCAATGGCTTCCGTGCCGCCTGACCCGGTTCCGTTACTCGTTACGCTCAAGGCGGTCGACCCTTCGCAGTATCCGTATTATGGCGAAGCGCAGTTGGAGCCGGAGATGCCTTTGCCACAGGCGCTGCAGGGGGATTCCGCAGTGGTGGCAGAGGAGTTTCTCATTCGGCTGAATGCGCATGTGGGCGACATGCTTCGGCTCGGCGGAAGGAGTTTCAAGATTACCGCAGTTCTGAAGCAGGAGCCGGACCGCATGTCGGCCGGCGCCGGTATCGGCCCACGCGTCATGGTCTCACGCGTCGCGCTCGACCGCACAGGGTTGCTGGCTCTGGGCAGCCGCGCCAGCGAGCGGTTGCTGATCAAGTTGCCCGCGCAGTCCGATCCTGTTGCTGTGCGCAAGCAGGTGGAGACAGCATTGCCCGATTCGCAGGTCATGGATTTCAAAGAGGGGAATCCGGCACTTAGCCAGGGGCTCGATAACGCGACCGCCATTTTGAGTCTGATCTGTCTGGTGGCGATGGTGCTAGGCGCCATTGGCGTAGCTATGGCAATGCATGCGCATCTGGAGCAGCGCATGGACATGCTGGCGATCTTGAAAGCAGTAGGTGCGCGATCCTCGGACCTGCTGCGCATCTTCCTTTTGCAAACTCTGGGGCTTGGGCTGGCCGGTGGCTTCCTCGGCGTGGCTGCGGGCGTCGGCGTTATGGCCGCATTGCCGGCGGTGTTCGGCAAGCTGCTGCCTGTGGCTACCGCACTCGGATTTCCGTGGCGCTCCGTCTTTGCCGGGCTCGGCACTGGGCTGCTGACGACGCTGCTTTTCTGCCTGCCCCCATTGCTCGATGTGCGCGCGGTGCGGCCTGTTCTTGTGTTGCGCCGATTGGTGGAGCAGGCGCCCCCGGGCTTCCGCGCATGGCTCGGACGCTGGTGGGCGCGAAGGCTGCAGATTGGTCTTTCTGTGCTCGTCGTGTTCGCGCTTGGGGGGATTGCGTGGGGACTTTCAGACTCCGCTAAAGTAGGCGGATGGTTCGCCCTCTTGTTTGCCATCGCGTTGGTTGTCCTTCTCATCCTGGCAGCCGTTGCATTGCGCACCTTGCGCTTCTTGCTCAACCGGGTGCGTTTGCATTTGCCGTCGTTCCTGCGTCACGGCCTCGCGAACCTCTATCGACCGGGCAACCAATCGGCGGCTGTTTTGGCGTCGCTGGGAACGGGCGTGATGCTGATTCTTGCGGTCTATTTGATGCAGTCCTCGCTTCTTCGCGACCTGCGCAACACGGCCTCTCCGAAACTGCCCAACGTTTTTCTCATCGACGTGACCACGGATGAGGCTGCTGGCGTCAAAGACTTCTTTCAGCATCAACCCGGCGTTACGCAGGCCCTCGACTTGATGCCCGTGGTCGCGGGAAGATTCGTTTCATTGAACGGGCAGCCATTGGACAAACTCAAGGACAAGCATTTTCCGCGGCGCATGCTTGAGAACGCAGAATTGAGCTGGTCGGATGCGCCTCCGGCAGGCGACAAAGTTACCCAGGGTAAGTGGTGGAACAGCGCGAACTCGGCGGAGCTTGCAATCGGAGAAGGCACGGCAAAGCGCCTGCAACTTGGCCTTGGCTCTGCTGTCCAGCTGGAAGTGGGCGGTCGCGTATTAGCGCTCAAAGTTGCTGCCATCTACCGGCCGGATGGAGAGCATCCAGGCGCACGTGTGTCTTTTATATTGCCTTCCGGACAACTGAAGGATGAGCCCGCGACATGGTACGGAGGCGCTCACATCGATACCAGGCAAGTGCCTGCGATGGAACGCGCACTTTTTGCCGCGTATCCAACGGTGACGGTCATCAATATTGCCGACGTGCTCGATCGCATCGAGAGTGTGGTCGATCAGATTACGTTCGTCGTGCGATTCCTCGCGGGCTTTTCGATATTGGCGGGATTAATGATTCTGGCGTCGAGCATCGCAAGCTCGCGCTTTCGGCGCATGCGGGAAGCGGTCGTGCTGAAGACGCTGGGAGCCACTCGCATGCGAATCGTTCGAACCTTCAGCGTGGAGTTCAGTGTATTGGGACTGCTCGCCGGTTCGGTTGGAGTGGTGTTTGCAAACATTCTCACTCGGGTACTCTTACGCAAACTCGAAGTAGACTTTCACATCGATTGGTACGCGACGCTCGTTTCGCTGGTGGGTACAGCAATTCTGGCGACAGCGACTGGCTGGATCGCCAGCTACCGAATCCTAGGCCTGAGGCCGCTCGAAGTGTTGCGCGAGGAATAGCTATTGCCTGGACGGTAGGTCTTTAAAACTCTTCGCTGATTTCTACGGGGGGCAGAATGTCGTCTTCGCGTGCCAGCCAGACATACAACGTAGGCAGAAGAAAGATGCCGATTCCAAGGTTTGCGAGCAGCCCACCCACAATAACGATGGCAAAGGGCCGCTGCGAATCTGAACCAATGGCGTGAGACAGAGCTGCAGGAAGTAGACCCAATGTAGCGACCAGCATAGTCATCATGACTGGACGCAGGCGGAGAACCGCGCCTTCCACCGCGGCTTCAACAATGGGCTCCTTGCTTGATTCTTCTACCATGCCTTTTCGCCGCGCCCGCAATTGATTGATGAATTCGATCATGATGACGCCGGTCTCAACGGAAACGCCAAAGAGTGCAAGGAATCCAACTGCCGACGAGACAGAGAAATTGGTGTGGGTGAGAAACAGCGCAAGCGGTCCGCCGATGGACGCCATAACTACTGAGACCAGAATGACCATCGCCCATTTTACGGAGCGGAACATGGTGTAAAGGATGAGAAAGATTGCGAGCACGGTGATGGGGATGACGATTGCCATGCGTTTGTTGGCGCGCTGCTGGCTTGCGTACTCGCCTGCCCACTCGACATGGTAGCCGGTGGGAAGCTTCACGTTGTGTTCCACCTTGCCAATGGCCTCTTCTACCGTGGAGCCTAGATCGCGGCCCTCGACGGAGAACTTGATGGCAATGTAGCGCTGTCCGCCCTCGCGGCTTATCTCTTCGGCGCCGTCATCTGTCGACACCTTGGTGAGTTGCGCGAGAGAAACTCTTTCACCGGACGGCGCGAGCAGCCGGACGTCTTCGATGGCCTCACGCGTATCGCGATATTGCTTTTGGTAGCGAAGCGTCACGTCGTATCGCGCTTCGCCCTGCTGTACCTGTGTTACGGCATTGGCGCCGACTGCAGTCTGGACCGCGTCCTGAATGTCCGCGACATTGATTCCCCAGCGAGCGGCAGCTTCGCGGTCTACAGCAAAATTGAGGTTTGGTTGGCCGACAATGCGAAAGATTCCTAGATCGGCCACACCCTTGACCGTCGCCATCTGGGCCTGTATGAGACCTGCTGTTGCCTCGAGTGTGCGGAGATCATCACCATATAGTTTGACGGCGAGCTCACCTTTGACTCCGGAAACGGCCTCTTCCATGTTGTCGGAGATGGGCTGCGAATAATTCCAGATCACGCCGGGGAACTTTGAAAGCTCTTTGTCCATGGCTGCGATCAATGCTTCCTTGTTCTGGTTGAAGAGCGAGCGCCACTCCTTTTTTTGCTTCAGATCCACGAAATACTCGGTGTTGAAGAAACCCGCGGTATCGGTGCCATCGTCGGGACGGCCGGTCTGACTGACGACCTGGGTTACCTCAGGGAAAGAAGCCATCACGACGCGTGCTTTGTTCATGAAGTCGATGCTCGCGGTGGGACCCTCACTAGGTGGCAGTGTTCCGCGAACCCAGATCGAGCCCTCATCGAGGTGCGGCAGAAACTCCGAACCAACGGGACCGCCGAATGTGAGATAGATGGCGATGAGGAATAAGACGGCAGAGATTCCAAAGGTTGTGTTTCGATGCATAATTGCAGCGCGAACCGCGGTTCGGTAATGACGGATGAGCCAAAGCATGATCGGGTTCTGCCATTCCTTAGCTCCATTTCGAAAGCACAAGCTGGCCCCGACCGGCGCCACTAGAATGGCGAACACGAGCGCACCGATCAGGGCAAAGCTCACGGTCCAGGCCATCGGTTTGAAGAGGCGGCCTTCGACGGCCTGCAGAGTGAAGATGGGGAGGTAGGAAGTGATGATGATGCCGCGTGCGAAGAATACGGGCCGTTGAACTTCATGTGCCGCTTCGCGAATTTTCTGTCCCGGGGTGCGCGTGTCGTCCGGATGGGCGAGATGTCGAACCATGTTTTCAATCATCACCACAGAGCCGTCAACGACCATGCCAAAGTCCAATGCACCCAGGGATAGCAAGTTGGCGGGGATGTGGATCAAGTCAAGACAGATTGAAGCAAAGAGCAAAGCGAACGGGATCGTGAGTGCAACAATGATGGCGCCACGAATGTTGCCGAGGAAGAGGAACAGAATAATCGAGACGAGAATCATTCCGGCGCTTAAATTGTCTTCAACCGTGCTAACCGTGTACTTGACCAGATCAGAGCGATCGAGAAAGGGAACGATTTTTACGCCCTTCGGCATTATGTTGGTGTTGAGTTTTTTTACTTCGTCGTGAATGCCGAGCAGGACCGGATCCGAATCGTCTCCTTTTTGCAAAAGCACAATGCCTTCGACGGTGTCAGGATTGTCGATGATCGTCCCGTCCGGCAGATGGGTGGATCTGCCGATCTGGCCCAGCCGGATCTTGGGTCCCTGCGCTACGGTTGCAATATCCTTCACTTTGATGGCTGCGCCATTGGCGTTCTTAATTACCGTATTCTCGATATCCTGCACGCTTGTGAAGAGGCCCAGGGATTGCACATTGATCTGTTGTGCTCCTTGCTCGATAAAGCTACCGCCTCCATTGGTGTTGTTGTTCGCAATCTGCTGTTCGACCTGACTTATCGAGAGGCCATACGCGACGAGCTTTCCGGGATCGAGCTTGATCTGGTATTCCTTGGTTGGGCCACCGAAGCTTGAGACATCGACAACGCCGGGAACACTCTTGAAGGACTTCTCAAGTGTCCAGTCTTCAAGCGACTTTTTCTCCATTACGTCGTAGGAAGGGTTGGTGCTCTCGAGCGTGTACCAATAAATTTGGCCTACTGGACTCCAATCGGTTCCCATTTGCGGCACTAGATTGGCTGGTAAGTTCACCTGGCTCAGCCGCTCCAGAACATGTTCGCGATTGACGTCGCTTGTGGAGTTGTCGTCGAAGATCAGCATGAGGCTGGAAAGGCCGGCCAGCGTGGTGGAGCGCAAGTGGGTCAGGTGCGGGATCCCGGCCATTTGAATCTCAACCGGGACAGTTACCTGCCTCTCGATCTCTTCCGCGCTCCGGCCTGGCCATTGGGTGATGATTTGTACATAGTTGTTTGCCACGTCGGGATAGGCTTCGATGGGCAGGTTACGGAAAGAAATAACTCCCCACGCGGTCATTACCGCAACGCCGCCAAGCACCAGCCAACGATTTTTCAGCGCGAAATCGACAAGTGCGCGAATCATCTATTGGTTCCCCGCAGTTTCAAGGAGCAATGCGTTGGTGACGATTTTCTGGCCGGGATCGAGTCCGGACAGGATCTCCTGCTGGTTTCCGTCAAGCATGTTGCCGGGGCGAACCTCGGTGCGCTTGTACTGATTGCCACCGACGGGGAGATATACCCAGTCGCGATCGTGCAAATGCAGAACAGCTTCGGCCGGTACGACCGTGTAGGTCACTTTCTTGCGGCTTGAAAAGGTTGCGGTAACAAACATGCCCAGGCGGAGAATGCCCGGATTAGGAACCTGAATTCGAACCTTTGCTGTACGAAGTGAGGGGTCAAGCACCGGACCAATATCGCTGACGCGTCCGGTCAGCGGCCGATCTGGATAGGCATCAAGCTTGATCCTTGCTTCCTGTCCCAGTTGAAGCTTGGGAATGTCGTTCTCATACACATCGCAAAGAATCCATACGGTGGATAAATCAGCAATCGTGAAGGCTGTGGCCGAACCCGAAAGCGTGACGCCAGCGGCGGCTGCGTTGGTGACATTTTGCCCGATGATGACGCCGGTGATGGGCGCATAAACATTAACGATTGGGCTAGGATGGTCTTTGTCCACGCCGAGAACCTTTAATTGTTCCTCAGCGGCCACAAGGTCGGCTTTCGCATCCTTTTCGGCATCGTCCGCCTGTTCGACCATGGCTTGGGAGACTGCGCCGTGCTTGAACAAGTCCTGCGCGCGGATGTCCGCCTTGTTCGCAAGCTGCTCATCGTTGACAGCTTTCAAATAAAAATCGAACGCGTTGGTGACGTCTCCGCTTTGTACGCTGAAGAGAAGTTGTCCCTTTTTCACGTTGTCATCAAGCCGTGTCTTGAGGTCAACCACACGACCGTTCGCCAGGGAAATAACCGGGACTTCGCGGGAGATATCGGGAAACACTGTTCCCGTCGCTTTCAGTTCCGCTGAGGCCTCAATCTGTCCGGCAGTGGTGAGAGGAAACTTGGTTACATCATTCTTATCGATGGTGATCAGGTTCATATCCGAAACTTCAACGACTTTTGCCGGCGGCGGAGCCCCATCGCTCTCGTCTTTCCCGTGACATCCCGATAGCGCGATCGCAAAGCATCCTCCGCACACAAGAATGACGGAGATGATGGAGAACCTTTCGAAAGAGAAGTGCTTGATCATTGGATCACCTCACGTCCCACAGCAAGATTTAGCTGCGCGGCGGCATTAAGATAGGAACCGACTAATTGCAAGTAAGCCTCCTGCACGGCGCGGTATTCAGTCTGTGCGTTCAGAAAATCCATTAAGGATGCGCCGCCATGCTGGTAGGAATAGGTGATGGTATCTCGCACCCTCGTGGCTTGATCCCTATATTGTTCCTTGTAAGGCTTGATGAGGGTGATATCGCTTTCGACCAGTGTATAGGCGGAATCCACATCACTGAAAACCTGCGCGCGCGTAGCTTCGCTGGTTTGCTGGCTGCGGTTGATATCGATGAGAGTGCGCTGCTTCTCGCCCTGATTATGATCGAAGATACGCAGTGGGATATTCACGCTGGCGCCGATCGTCTGGATGCCATTGGGGTTGTTATTCGATGAGTTATACGTGTACCAGCCACTGAACGTTGGATCGGTCGATCCGTTCGAAATCGCCAGTTTGTGATTGGTCTCCGACTGTTGGATGGTTTCGAGGGCGGCCCGGAGATCAGGGCGGGCATCGAGAGCGGTCTGGCGAAAGTCGTCAAGCGGCTTTAGATTGTCGGAAAAATCAAACGGGCCTGACACGTCGAACTGCTCGACCGGCGTCCGTTCATTCAGTAATTGAAGCAATTGAATTTTCGCAGTTCTCAGATTGACGATTGCTGTCTGAATCTCGGTTTCATATTGAACACGCACGAGTTCGATCCGATCGAAATCGACCTGGGCGATATCCCCAGCTCTCAAGCGATCGCGGCTGATTTGAATGATATGGTCGTAATACTCCAAATCTGCTTTTGCAAGCTCGAGGGTGGCCTTAGCCTGAAGGGTATTCACAAATGCCGTTCGCAGCGTGAATTCGAGCGTGCGCTTGAGATCCTCATGTTGCGATTCGGCGACATGCGTGCCTTCCTTCGCGCTTTCAAGGCGCAACTCGCGCTTGTGTTCGCGCTCATGAAGATAACTCAGAGTTGGAACGACATCCGTTCCCTTGAACGGTTGCCAAACTCCGTCGTGCGGGACGATCTGATTGCCATCCGTGGATGCCGTGAACTGGGGATTGGGACGCAAATACGCCGTGATTTCTTCGGCGCGCATCTCGTCGACGTTCAGAGCATCGGCTTTGAGTGCCGGATTCCTGGCTTCGAACTCCGACTTAACCTGCTCCCAGGTCAAGGATTCTTGTGCCTGGCACATCGAAGATACCGCCAATAAAACGCCCGCAGTCAACCACTTGGACCGGGAAGGAGATATCCGCTTCATACATATCCTTTGAGTCGTGTTTTACACGGCGGTCGCAGGAGAACTTGAGATGGGAAGAGAACTGACGGGAAGTAGGGAGCGAAGTGTCAGGCAGCGGGGGGAGGCCTATTCTCGATTCCGTCGAGCGCCGGAATCGTATATGCCTCGACCGGCATATCAACGAGTGCCGCGAAATGCCGATCATCCAAATTGACCTGAGCGAACAAAGGTGCGAGCGGGGCTGCTATGACAGGGAAAATCGAGTGTAGGCTTGGGGCAATCTGGTTCCGCCGCTGACAGGTATCTGTCTCAGCAGGATTCTGAATCGACCACAGATCATCGCTGACCGAAATGACCGGGAATAGGATGACAAGCAGCATCACCAGGGCGATCAGGGTCAATCGCCTCTGTGCGCCCGTCCGATGCTCGAAGCGCATCCAGAGAACGAGACTCACAATCGCAAGGCAGGTCCAAGCGAGATTGAGAAAAATCTCCATACTTCGCACCGATTCTACACGAAGTGTAGTTGGGCGAGAAAAATCGAGCCGTTCGGGGAAGCATTGATCGGTGCGATCCAAGGAAATGAAGCGATCCGGGTGAGCCGCCTCGGTGAGCCCAGGACCATTTTGCTCATGGGCCGGACCGGATTGATTGGAATCGTTGACCAGATTGGGTAGAATCGTCGTCCGAGGGGCCCTTCGGTTTGACCCTCCCCGGGAATCGACTTATGATTATCAGGTTAGGCCTGTGCGCCCGGCATTCCGCTCTCAGCGTGTTAACGCGTTGGAGCGTGTCCATTAATCGAACATGTTGCCCCCTCGTTCAATGGTAGGACAGCTGCCTCTGGAGCAGCCTATCGGGGTTCGAATCCCTGGGGGGCAGCCAATTAAGAACTTCTTAGCACTCCCTCGAACTTCCTCGAACCATCCGACGACGTCCGGCTTCAATCTTGCTCTCCCAATGTTCGCTTGAGGACCTTCGCCAGGACCTCCTTGCAGTCACCGAAAGTGCCGGCCCGACCGTTGCAGATCTTATAGACAATGAGGCCCGGTTCCAGGTTACAAATGCATTCCCCAATCAGGGTCCGGTAATTCAGGATGCGTTGGTTCGCTCTAAGTCTCTCCCATAAACAAAGAAAGTGGCCCGATCAGGGCCACATCTTGCTGACTCGCTAACCGGCTGCTACTTGGCGCTTGCCGGCGGCACAATGCCGTTCATTCGTAGGTACTCCACCATCTGACCATAGTGATCATTCCCGTGGGCCGCTGCAAAAGCGGCAATCGTAGCCCGCGTGCTGAACCCGTCGACCGGCTTGATGGCGACAAATGCATTTTCTGTCGTGATGGTTGCAATCGCCTTGTGCGCGTAGACGAACGATGCTTCCAGTGCAGCCACCGCTTCGTCCTTCGTCGTAATGGAGCCGATTGCCTTCAAGTCGCGGTCAGGCTTAATGCCGCTCCAGCCGAAAAAGAAGTAGTTCGCCTGCGCCAGGTGCGTCACCTGTGCCACAAAGGTGCGCACGGTATCGAACTGCGTCGTCTGGCCCGCAGCAAAGATCCCTTGCGTCGGCGCAAAACTGTACTTGTCGGCTGGCATAGCCTTCGCCGCGCCCACTACCTGGAACTCCATCATGGAGAACAACCCGTCCACCGCTTTCGCGGGGTCTTCCTTTGTACCCACCGGCGGCGACGGCGGGAGCTCACTCATCTGCGCCCGCATCTGCATACCACCACTCGCCATCACCGCGCCTGCAAGAATCAGAGCACGAATATGCATTGTCTATCCTCGATCCGAGTTCGTTTGAAGAGCGACCTCAGCTTACCAGACCTTCCTGGCCGCCGTTCGCAAGCCGTGAAGGAGGTCTCCTACTGCATTGGATACAGTCAACCACCGCCTATGTGGAAGCATTTCGGAAGAGCTTTGACTTGACTCCTAAAGCCTGGAATGATTCTCACCGGAGAAGCGGAAGTCTGGGCTTCGATGCCGCGCAACCTGAGGCCGTGGCTCAACTGATCGAACGGTAGGCCTCCTTATGAGGACGATGGCCGGAGCCCTATGCGGAGCAAGTGAAGAAAATTTGAGAACCTTCGAAACAAAAGGAATCGAAGATCAGATTCCATTCAGGTTCGGTATCCTGAAACAGGCTTCAGTCCCGCGATCTTCTACGGAGGGTCATTGAGCGCATAATCGCCAATGCGCTCACCGACGACAGCACGTGAGCCACTTGAATGTGTAGTCGCCTTTCCGGACAAGTGAGCCTTGGAATTGTTGCCTTCAGGGCAACTGAGGCAGGAAGATCGATTGCCCAAATTACAGTTCGGAACGGTCCCAGAAAGCGTGACGTGCGCCTGCAATCGCTCCGGAAGGTTGGGTATCGTCCAAATCTTCTTTTGGAGCTTGCGGCACACGGATTGCGCTTGACGCCTACCTGGGCAACGGCAAAGCGGACCCGGACGGGCGCGTTAGGCGGAGGCGCGTAGCAATGCTTACTAATTCTGCGAGGGACTCAGCTTCCATCTTTCGCATCATGCTGCCGCGATGCGCTTTAACTGTAATCTCGCTGATCCCCAGTTCGCTGCCAACCTGTTTATTCGGCAAGCCAACAACCACTAACGCCATCACTTCGCGTTCGCGAGCGGTGAGACACGAGTACCGGACCCTCAACTCCCGGATCTCTGTAGAGCGATCAAGTAATGCCTTGCTGCGTACCAGGGCATTTCGAACGGCATTCAGCAGAACTTCGTCACTGAATGGTTTGGTTAGGAACTCTACAGCTCCCGCCTTCATCGCCTGCACGGTTATGGGAATATCTCCGTGGCCCGTGATGAAGATAATCGGCATCTCATGCCGTTCCACAGCGATACGTTTCTGCAGATCGAGACCATTGAGTCCAGGAAGAGAAATATCCAGTACCAGGCAACTTGGGACAGTTACGCGTGGGCGGTTGAGAAAATCCTGCGCGGAAACGAAGGTCTCCACGTCTAGGCCCTCGTGGCGAAACAGGAGTTCGAGTGACTCGCGAACAGAGATGTCGTCATCGACGACGAGAACAATGGACGGGCTCTCTGACATGGGAAAGGCTCTCACTTCAACGCGATGTGCACTCGCGTGAGATTGAGATATTGTACCTTCGCGACATGACTCCAGAGACAACGATTATTTGACCTGAAGTGCGGAATTCAGCGCCTCGAGCATCGCAGCATCGCTGAACGGCTTCATCAGACATTCGACCGCGCCTTGCTCGATGAGCCGCGACCGTAGCATTTCGTCTCGATGTCCGGTGATGAAAATGATGGGGATCTCGATCTTGCGGCGACTCAATTCTTTTTGGAGTTCGGGCCCGCACATTCCCGGCATGGCAACGTCGAGGATCAAACATTTACTTCCCGAGATTCCACCCTTCGCGAGGAACTCCTCGGCAGAAGAGAATGTCTGAGATGCCAGGCCGAACATCCTGAGCAGATCTGGCAGCGATTCGCGGACTGATTCATCATTGTCGACGATTGACACAAGGCAAAGTACGTTCATTCTAGTTATCTCAGTTCGCACTTAAAGAACACTCTGCCCTACATTGAGAACGGTGCATTCATCGCAGCGCTGCTCGAGGAAGTCGACGTGATCCTTCCGAGAGTGCCGCTCACACCACCCAGGGCTGCACATCAACAACGCGGCCGAGTTTATCTTGATCGAGCCCTTTCTTAGGGCACTCACAGTACGATCATCCGCTGTGGGGCTGGCGGCGTCTATTGCACTTAGGTATTGGTTAATGGCGGCAAGCACACTCCCGCAGATCCGTTCTCGCAAGGAATTGAGAACGCAAAGGTGGCTCCTGGCCCGTCGTTCGCCGTCGCCCACAGCCGTCCGTGATTGGCTTCAATAATCGAACGACTAACAGAGAGTCCGACCCCCATGCCATCTGACTTTGTCGTGTAGAACGATTCGAACATTCGAGCGGCAGCTTCAGGAGCAAAGCCTACGCCGGAATCTTGAACTGAAAGGCGCACATGCTCGCCTTCCAGCTCCGTCCTAAGCATCATTTGCCGCGGTCGATCCTCGATGCCGCTCATTGCGTCGGACGCGTTGCGGAGGAGGTTCAGAATGACCTGCTGAAGTTGAACGCGGTCACCGTGAACAGTCGGCAGATCGCTGAATTCATATTTCAGAATTACGTTGTTTCTCTCAAGTTCGCCGGACAGCAACGCGATGACTTCGCGAGCCGCTTCATTGAGGTCGAGTGGCTCGACCTCAATTTGCTTCTTGCTGAAAAGCGTTCGCAGTCGAGTGATCACCTCTGAAGCGCGATTGCCATCGCGAATCGTCCGTTGTGCAGTCTCCCGCGCACCATCAATATTTGGAGGATCGCTCTTTAGCATCCGGAGACAGGTGCTCGCATTCGTGATGATGCCCGATAGCGGCTGGCTAACCTCATGTGCGATCGAAGCAGTCAGTTGTCCGATCGTCATGACTCGCATCATTCTTGCAAGTTCTGCCTGAGTATTGCGTAATTCTTCTTGTGCCTGCCTCCAATCGTGCATGTCCACAACTGTGCCGTGCCACTTTACTATTTGCCCTTCTTGGTCAAGCAAAGGCAGCGCGCTCGTCACACACCACCGGTACGTGTGGTCGGCGGCGTAAAACGTGCGAACTTCGACCCGAAAGGGAGCGCCGCTTTTCACACATGTCTTCCAAACTTCCACAGTCGGTTCGACATCATCGGGATGAAGGAAATTCATCCAACCATCGCGCATAACTTGTTCAGGACCAAACCCGGTGTATTCAACGAAGCGGCCATTGCAGTATTCGATCGCTCCATCCGGCGATGCACTCCAAAGCATCTCCGGTATGGTTTCTGTTATTTGGTGCAGGTTTAATTCCCGTGTGCGCAGCGCTTCTTCTGCCCGCTTCCGATCGTCGATGTCGGTAGATGTGCCGACAAATTTGAGAATTTTTCCTCCTGCATCGCGCAAGACCACGGCTCGATTGAGATGCCAGCGATAGGTCCTGTCCTGAGCGCGGAGAAACCGGGTTTCCATCGCAAAACCCTGTCCGGAACCTATCCCATCCCAAAAGGCTTTTGACGCTTCTTCTCGATCTTCAGGGTGAATTGCATTCATCCAAGCTTCGGGATTGGATTGAAGGAATTCGAATGTTAGACCGGTGTACTCCAGCCACCTTCGATTCACGAAATCCGGTGTACCATCAGGCTTAAGCGTCCAGGCGGCGACAGGAAGATGCTGTAGCAGTCCAACCTGGAGTTGCAGCTCTTCGTTGGTTTCGGCAAGCTCCTTTGTTCGCTCGGCGACTCGCCGCTCGAGTTCACTTGCGAGCCGTTTCTGCTCGTTCAGGCGCAGTGCCTGCTGTAATCCGATAGCTAACTGATTCGCAGCAACTCCAAGCACCAGGCTCTCCGTTTGTTCTGGAAAGCCGAGCCTCTGAGATCCCGCCACGATGAGCCCGAGTTCGCCTTCTATTCCCATCCTGATGGGAAAGACCGAAACCTCCTGCCCTCCCAGATGCCTAAGTTCTTCTGTAGGCCATTGCTGCAAATCTTCTCCAAACCAATAATTGAGAGCTTGCCTGATCTCTTCCGGGCTATGGCCCGTCCCGTAGGGCTGAGCAGTCCTAAGCCGGTTGATCGCGGCTTCGTGTGAGTCAAGCCGCACGCGCGCATAGAGGAAATCGAGGTCGAGCATTATCAGAAGGGCATCGAGGAAGGTATTCAGGATTCGACTTGGCTCGCTGCCGCTCCAAACAGCTGGGAGCGCAAGAACGCTGACCAAGTCATTCATACGGCGCTGCATCCGTTTCAGTTCAGTCGCAGGATCCGTTGGTTGCCGGTGCATACTGGTCCGCCGTTACTGGGGATTTGTTCGTCTAGACCGCCGTTCGCGGTAATCGCGAAGGAACTCATCAGGATGAGTGAAAAAGGGGTTTCGTTGGAGATGCCCCCCAATAATCACCAGCGGGTGCGTCCGCATGATGTCAATCACCGCATCGCCGCTCAACTTTGTGAGATGGTATGTGCAGATAACGGCGTCATCATATCGACGCCAAACATCGTTCACACGCGACTCGAATTCGATCACATCCGCAATCCGCGACGGATCGCCGGACGCCCAATCCATCCGGCACACAATGCGACTCAGTGGGAATCCTTCCGTGCTCCTGGCCGAAACCGCCATCTCTTCGAACGCTGCAAGCATCCGATTCTGGTCAAAACGTCCATCTCGTAGATAGACTTCGGTATTGATCCGGATCTGAAGCTGTCCGCTTTGCTGAGGTGCGGTTGAGTCGATGCCCGCCTCCGCCAGGCGCTGCAGGTGCTTCTGGCGCGCCTCTGGATTGAAAACGTGTACGGCCTTGTCTCCGCAGGACAATCCTTCCCGGATGAAGGGGAGCAATACGCGATACTCTTCCTCGTCGTTTGCGAAAAATGCGCAGACGTGGCGCACTTCACCGAGTTGAGAGCCGGCCAAGGAAATTGGCTGCTGAGGTCGCTTCATTTGCAAGTCCTCCTGCTAGAAATTGCTTCGCGAACGACGAGAATTACGAGCGCAGGTGAGTATCTCGAGCACAAATGCCTGACTTATCATCGATTTTCGCCGCTCACCGCTAAGAACAAGGCAGAGATCGACAGTCGGGAATCGAGGGGGCTTGGGGAACATGGCATCTTGCGCAAAAGGATTGCATGCCGCAGTGCATAAGATTCGAGCAATTCTATAACGGTGACCACCTTCGTCGAATGAAAAACTGCGAAACCATCGATATTGGAGGATCAGTGCCAGCCACCAGAGACAGGTGCTGGCATTTGTGATGCCCGCCGCCGCCTGATTGATCTCGTGTGTGATCGACGCGATAACTTTTCCCATCATCGTCGATCGATACCTTTGTCCAATAGACTCGCCGGGGCTCTTCTGGCGTAATGGCAGCAGTGTGGCGCATCCGGGCGAGTCGCACCAGAACACAGCAGAGTGCATCAGAACAATCGCTCGAGCGGCGCATGAGGCGCACAATTATGACAACCGTGACTGTTCGTACGGGAGATGCTATGGCTACTCAGAAACGTCAAGAGCTTTTCGCTCAAACGAATTCGGGAGCCATTTCGCCTGAGCAAAGGACGAAGAGACCGCTCGTTGAAAGACACGGGCATGAAGAATGGAAGCAAAGAATCGAAGGGGATTGGGAAAACCATTTGGAGAGCTTGCAGCAGTATATCTGTGAGCTTCTTCGCAAGAATCAGCAGCTGAGAATGGCGCTCATGACGGCAAACGAGCCAGAACGGGGATCCGGAGATGCCATCAACTCATAGGGCGGTCGAGGCAATTCTCACACTTCTGCAGGTTGTAATGCTTTGCCCTTGTGCAAGGCGATATGATCGGTCTTGTCGCTCTTGATCTCGTACTGCGGATCGTCCTCGCTCGCATGATGGACATAGCCTTTGTAGTTCGTGTCCCTCGTGTGTACCCGTACGATGCGGCCGCTGACCCGACCAGCTTCGGAATTCCAGGTTACGTGGTCGCCGATTTTGAATGCCCGTGTCATGAGCTCATGTTATTCCATCCAATGCGCCGAGAAAGCATCTTTCGGCGGCTGACAGTCTGGAATTCATGTGCGGTCACAAAACTCCGTTCATTCAGAAATATCAACCCGCAAAAACCAACTCCTGTCGCTACAATTGAACGAGTCGGCCCCGGTTAATGAACTGCTCAAGGTCGCGCCAAAAATCAGTCCTATGAACGAAGCCAGCCGCGCAGCACAATTGCCAGTTGCCCAACCCATTTTGTCGCCTCTGACGCGTGCTGCGATCTTTCTGGTTGTCTGCATCAAACCAGATCCAGAGAGCCATGCAACCATGCGCTCGCTGTGCGCCGATTTGGCGGGACTTGTTCGAGCTGTGGAGTTCCGCGACATTGAGGCTGGATTTGCATGTATTGTTGGATTCGGTTCAGATGCGTGGGGCAAACTTTTCGGAAAATCTCGACCGGCTGAGCTTCACCCGTTTCGTGAGATTCGATCGGACGGACGGCATGCTGTCTCCACACCCGGAGATGTGCTGTTTCATGTCCGCGCCAAACGAATGGACATGTGTTTTGAGCTGGTCACCCACATCATGGAGCGGATAAGAGAAGCAGTTTCCG
This sequence comes from uncultured Occallatibacter sp., assembly GCA_964487345.1. Classification (GTDB taxonomy): domain Bacteria; phylum Acidobacteriota; class Terriglobia; order Terriglobales; family Acidobacteriaceae; genus Telmatobacter. The sequence continues at coordinate 66,318 of CAZAQN010000023.1, forward strand.
TTGTCGATGAGACGCACGGCTTCCGCTACTTCGACGATCGTGACGTCATCGGATTCGTAGACGGAACCGAAAACCCGCGGGGTGGAGATGCTTATGACGCGGCGCTTGTCGGCGAGGAAGATGCTCAGTTCAGGGGCGGGAGCTATATCATCATTCAGAAATACCTGCACGACATGGACAGGTGGAATGCCCTTTCGACCGAGCAGCAGGAACTCATCATAGGACGTAAAAAACTTTCTGATATCGAGTTGGATGATTCAGTCAAACCAACTTCTGCCCACAATGCTCTCACGACCATCGTCGAGAACGGCAAAGAGGTCAAGATCCTGAGGGACAACATGCCGTTCGGCAGACCGGGTTACGGGGAGTTCGGAACGTATTTTATCGGATTCAGTCGCTCACCAGGGACAATCGAGCAGATGCTTGAAAACATGTTTGTCGGGCGCCCACCGGGGAATTATGATCGGCTCCTGGATTTCAGTAGAGCTGTCACAGGGAATCTGTTCTTCGCTCCGTCGGCAACTTTCCTTGAAAACGTGGATCCGGAAGAACCCACAACAGATTCAACCACCGCCGCATCGGAGCGTGACCGGACGCCACCATCATCTGTGCGCGATACATCACTCGGAATAGGTTCGTTGAAGGGAGCCAGGAATGAATAATCTCCATAGGAAACTAGCACCGATTTCCGACGCGGCGTGGGAAGAGATCGAGGAAGAAACAACGCGAACGATCAAGGGATACCTTGCCGGCAGGCGCGTTGTCGACGTTCCAACCCCTGGCGGAATTGCCTTTCCGGGAGTGGCGACGGGCCATCTGGTGCCCACCTCTCCGCCCGCAGAGGGTATTGACGCGAACATCCATGAAGTCAAGTCCCTGGTTCAATTGAGAGTGCCTTTTGAATTGTCGCGGCAAGCGATTGACGATGTCGAGCGCGGAGCCGAAGACTCCAATTGGCAACCGGCAAAGGACGCAGCCAAGACCCTCGCGTTCGCTGAGGATCGCGCGATTTTCGACGGATATCAGGCGGCGAACATTCAGGGTATTCGCGAGGGTACCAGTAACCCGATCAAGGCTCTCCCAGAGGACGTCCGCAACTATCCGGATGCTGTTGCGGAAGCGCTGAACCAGTTGCGCCTTGCGGGTGTCAGTGGACCGTATGCCGTCCTGCTGGGAGCAGTCGAATATACGAGGCTTGCAGAAACCCGCGATGATGGTTACCCGGTGCTGGAACATGTAAAGCGAATCATCGACGGCAACATTGTCCTGGCCCAGGCGATTCGCGGCGCCTTTGTGCTCACGACGCGAGGCGGCGATTTCGAATTGAACATTGGGCAGGATGTTTCCATCGGCTATCTAAGTCACACGGAGACGATCGTTCGCCTTTATCTACAAGAGACCTTCACATTTCGAGTTTTGACGAGCGAGGCATCGGTAGCTCTTTCGCCATCGTCCTAGCGACCTGGAAAACAGGCGATAAGATCGTTCAATTCTGGCGGGACTCATTGGATTCCGCGTCGATTGTTGAGCGCTTCGGCGTGTCATCGCAAATATCGTGTCCCGCGTTTGCGTCGCCGACTGCCGACGCGTCCGGTGCGCATTCAGGACTATACGAATGTTCCTCGTCAACGGACTGTTCCGGTTGTGTTTGGCGCCGATTCATCTACCTTGTGCGATGAAACCGGGGACGCCTGTTTTCACCACTTCATTGAGTCTCTGCCTAGTCTGAATGCGATTGATTTCGCTCAGCGCATCTTCCGGGAGGGCTGTGATGTCAAAATTCTCTCTCGCGCGGGCCGCACTTTTGGGCGTGGTGAGCACGGCCGTACCACGTTGGACCCCCCAAGCCAGCAGCACCTGTGCCGGCGTCTTTCCAACTCTTGTAGCGATTGCCGAAATGACTGGATCTTCGAGCAGCCCCGGCTTCATTCCGTGACCTAATGGCGCAAAAGCCAAAAATACAATGCCCTTTTCTTTGCAGAATTCCAGAAGCTCCACCTGCGGCAGGTATGGGTGTGATTCGACCTGGACCACGGCTGGCTTGATTTTTGCAGATTCGTAGATAGGCAACAGTTCCTTCAAGCCGATGTCGGACAGTCCGATGGCCCGACACCTGCCGTGGTCCACCAGATTTTCCATGGCTCTCCATGTATCGAGCAAGGTCACTCCATTGTCGTACAGAATATTGCCGTTTTGATCTCGCGGGTCCTGGTCGTCTCCGGGTTGAAATGCAAACGGAGTATGAATGAGGTAAAGATCCAGATACTTGAGTCCGAGTCTGTCGAGACTCGCCTCGAAAGCCGGTTCGACGCGTTCGGGCCGATGATTGGAGTTCCACAACTTTGTGGTGACAAAGATGTTTTCGCGCGCAACCCCATGAGCGGTGAGTCCCGAATGTAACGCCTCCCCTACTTCGCGCTCGTTCCGGTATCGCTCCGCGCAATCGAAGTGTCGAAATCCAGCATCCAGCGCTTCTCTGGTCGCAGTTCTCGTCACAGCGGTGTCGGGAATGAGAGTGCCAAAGCCCAGTGCGGGCAGGTGGCCGGCTCCGTTGTTGAGCGGCATCTTCGTCAGCCGAAGATCAGAAGATTCAATCATGGTCCATCTCCAAGTCACCTTCTGTACCCAAAGCTTAACGGCGTTGTAGCGAATCTCAACGTTCATCGCCAGGACGGTGTTTCGCACCACAGAATGAAAGGAGCCTCAAGCGGCACAAGCGCTCCGGCGTGCTGCGGAACGAGGCGCGGCGTGTAGTCGGCAACCGGGCGACTTGCCGGAACAGAAGCACTGTAGCTGTAAGCACCTGTTGCTTCGACCGGGCGATCGTCACGATTCATAGCTTGCGTGATTGGATCCCCCTCTTTCTGCGCCTCCGCGTAGAGTTCGACCCTCACGGCATCGGGATCGAGATCATCAAGAAAAGCCTGAACGTGAAATAGATATCGCTCGCCCTGCTGCTCGACGGTCGCGGTGCCGAATCGCAGCGCTGACCAATGTTTCGCCAGTTCGGCCTGCCAAGCGACCAGATCGGCACCCGCTGAACCTCGATTCTCGGCACGCAGGCGATAAGTTGCAGCCGCCGAGAGATAGTGTTCTTCGGTATATTGGCGGACTGCGCGATTGGTCGAAAAGGTCGGCGTCAAGCGGGCCATACTTTCGCGCATGCGGCCAACCCAGCCGCGGGGAATTCCATGCTCGTCGCGCGCGTAGAACTCTGGTATAACCTCTCTTTCAAGCACTGCATAGAGAGTTTCTGCTTCAGCCGCGTCCCAAGACGGGTCATCCCCATGTTCGCGCCCATCCCCTATTGCCCAGCCCACTTCCGGGGAATACGCCTCCGCCCACCAGCCATCGAGTTCAGAAAGGTTCAACCCACCATTCACCAGCACCTTCATGCCACTCGTGCCGCTTGCTTCCCAAGGCCGTCGCGGAGTGTTTACCCAAAGGTCCACGCCCTGAACCAGATGCTCTGCCATGAGAACGTCGTAGTCCGAAAGGAAAACCACCCGGGATCGAACTTCAGGGCGGCGAAGAAACTCAAACCACTGCCGGATCATATCTTGCCCTGCGGTATCCGCGGGATGAGCCTTGCCTGCAAGCACGAGTTGAACAGGGCACTCTCGATTCGTCAGGATGTTGATAAGCCGCGTCGGATCGTGCAGCAGAAGGTTCGGGCGTTTGTACGTCGCAAAGCGACGGGCAAATCCCAAAGTCAAAATCTTGTCATCGAGTATCAGTCCGGCCTGTGCGAGGTCTTCCGACGACGCTCCCCGAGCTGCCAATTGACGGCCATAAAGTCTTCGAACGTACTCAACGAGAGCCTTGCGGTTATCTGCGCGGAGCTGCCAGAGGTCGGCATCGTTGACTCCACGAATATCTCTTTCTGTGTCTGCCAGTGTTCCGCGCCAGCATTGCTTCCCGCAGGAAAGCTCCCACAAGCGGTCTGCTTCAGCAGAGTCCCAACTGGGTGTGTGCACTCCGTTGGTCACGTGCGTTACCGGCACCTCTGCCTCAGGCCATCTGGGAAAGAGAGGCTGGAAGAGCTGGCGGCTCACTTGACCGTGCAATTTGCTGACGCCGTTTACAGCGCCGCTGCCGCGGATCGCCAAATAGGCCATATTGAACGGCTCGGACGAGTCGTGGCGATCGCGCCGCCCCAACGCCAGAAGCTCGTCGAGTGAAATCGACAGCTTCTCCTCGACATACTTGCTGAGATATTTCTCAATCAGACTGGGAGCAAAGCGGTCAAAGCCTGCCTCCACGGCAGTATGGGTCGTAAAAAGATTGCCGGCGCGTGTGACAGTAAGTGCGATGTCGAATGGCTTGCCATTGTCTTCCATGTAGGAGCGCGCCCGTTCCAGCACCGCGAATGCAGCGTGACCTTCATTGAGATGGCAGACCTCGGGCTGCAGTCCCAGGGCTCGCAGGAGCCGCCAGCCTCCAATACCGAGGACTAACTCCTGTCT
>CAZAQN010000024.1:0-66875 GCA_964487345.1 uncultured Occallatibacter sp.
GGGATAAGTGGCCTTGCTGCTCGGGTACTTTTCCTCAGCTTGCCGCTGACTACCATATCAGCACATACCTGCGCTCGCACGACGGCATTTATGTAAACCTGTTTACACCATCGAGCGTGCGCTGGACCGACGGCAGCACCAAGCTCGCACTGGCGCAAGTGACCAGGTATCCGTTCGACAACAAGATTGAAATTCAGGTTTCGTCTTCAGAGCCTCACGAATGCACAATATACGTACGCATCCCGGCGTGGGCAACACCCAATCCTGTGGTTATCGTGAATGGCAGGCGTGTTGCGGACGCAATTGAGCCCGGACATTTCGCGGCCCTGCACAACACCTGGAAAGACGGCGATCGCATCGAGATCGAGTTGCCCATGCCGCTGCGCCTGGAGGCGGTCGATGCGAATCACCCGAATCTCGTCGCACTGCTGCAAGGTCCGGTGGTGCTGATGGCAGTGGCCGAAACGCAGCCTACCTTCGATGCGCAATCTCTTCTCCGCGCCACGCCGCTGAACAACGCGGCTGGCGACTGGAGTGCGACCTCGGTGGACGGCTCGCAGGTTACCATGCGGCCGTTCATGTCGATCGACAAGGAGAGTTACAGTACATACCTGCGCCTCAAGAGCTGAGAGGGTATTGAAGACCTGCAAACGGGGTAATTCTCGGACGGCCTTGCTGACTTTGCGTTCTCAAGAAGAGAATGGCCGGCGCGTTTCAAGTGCGCGCCGGCCGTTTGTTGCAAGTCTTGTTGGTGTCGATGTCAGAACGAAAGTCTCCCGCTCAATTGCCAGAACCTCGGCTCGTGCGAACCAGTCGCAGCACCGAGTCTCCCTCGGGAATGTTGTGATCGACGTTCGCATGGTTTGCCCGGTCAAAAATATTGAAGGAGTTTGCCCATCCTCGCAGAGGAAAGAAAGAGCTTGGCAGCGGTTACCACTCCACTTGCAACCTTTTCCTATGGATTACGTCGGTTCTATTCACGGCCGAAGAATTGGTGGAGTATCGCGCTAAACGATCCCTCCACCGCTCAGGAGGCAAAACAAGTTGGAGCGGCCAACTAGCTAGCCGCTCCAACACTCAATAAGAGCATTTGAGGTCAAATTTGGGTCTCTCAGCTCCTAGAATTTAACGTTGGCGCCGAGTTGAATCCAGCGTTGCTCGTTTTGGCTGCCGGCTGTGCCGAAGGCGGCGCCAGAAGTTGGATCGACATTCGGCCCCTGTAGATTCGGATGGTTGAAGAGGTTGAATATTTCAGCGCGGAATTCCAGCCCGATACCCTCGCGGACGGCCGTGAGTTTGTGTGCGGAAACATTCGTCTCGAAGAATCCGTAGCTGCGGAACCGGTTTTCCAGTTCGTTGCCTTCGGTCCCCACTGTGGGTTGAGTGAATTGTGTGGCCCCGTTGGGGAAGATGCCTCCGGTTCCGCCCCTGTTCAGCGGCAGGAAGTTCTTCCTTCCGTGCAATTGTGTGTACGAGGACACGTTAGGATCGTCGTTGTTGTCGCCGTCCGCATTGTAGTCACCGCATGCTGCTTCCGCGCTGAGACCCGCACCGCAGAGACCGCTGGCCTCACCGGCGACTTGGTAAGTTGCGAAGCTGGTGACCGTAAAGGGATATCCGGATTGTCCGACCACGGTGCCGCTCAGGCCCCAGCCCCCGGTTGCGCGTCCCACCACTCCCTCTCCTTGATTTAGGCCGTGGAACTCATAGCTGAAAGTGGAGGAAAGGCGATTGGGTGCGTCCCAGTTGGATGGCCCGTAATACTGCTGCGGATTGCTGTTTTCCGGATAGACCTGAGTGTCGTCCTTGGACGAGGAGCGAGTGTAGGAAACATCGACGAATCCCGTTCCAGCGAAGCGCCCACGCACATCGGCGACGAATTCGTTGAACACGGAATGACGGTCGTTATCGGTGTAGTAGATCGTTCCAAAACTCGAGTTGTACCGAACGGGAGTGGTTCCTGCCAGAACGCCGGGGTCGTCCGGCGGGGCGTTGATATCCGCGCCGTAACTGACGTTGCCAGGATTTCCGCCGCCAGAGAGCAGTCCGTGCGAGATCGCTCCGGAGTAACCGACACTGGCCACAAAGTTGTGTGAAAGCGGGTGCTCGAGTTGAAAGGATTCGATGTAGGTGACCGGGGTTTTCAGGTTGGGATTGATGCCGCTGATTCCTACCACCAATCCGTTGAATCCGCCCTGGGTATTGAGCGTGAGGGCTGAGAGCGTTGGGTAGGTATAGCCGAAGGGCGGTTTTTCTTCCGTGCCCAAGCCGAAGACTGGCCGGTGTGACAGGTTGGTATCGGAGCCATAGAAGGTCGGGTAGATGCCTCCCGGCGGGTTGCCACGAAACTCCTCTTGCACGTTGGCTGGCGTAGGCCAGTTGTGATAGATGCCGGCGCCGCCGTGGATAATCCACTTGCTGTTTCCGAATACATCCCAGGCCGCTCCGGCACGCGGGCTGAAAATGTCCGTGATGGCGCGATTGAGCGCATGGTCCTTTTGCAGAATAAAGCCGTTGGCAATCTGCTCAGTCCTGGTCTGGCCAGGGCCCATGTAGAAGTTGCCAAAGACGGTCTCGGGGGTGCGTGAGTAGGGATTGCCCATGTCATCCCAACGGACGCCGTAGTTGACGGTGAGATTCTTGCGCGCCTTCCAGGAGTCCTCAAAGAAGACCCCAGCGGTGATGGCGGCGGCATTCCAGTTCCATTGCTCCTGCGCGCCGGTCAGGGGATTGTAGGCCACGCCACCTTCGGTAAATGGCTGAACGGCCGCGGGGTTGGTGGTGTCGGTAGCAATCATGTCCCCGAGATTGTTGAAACTGAACTGAGGCAGGTCATGGGGGCCTGAGAATAGTTCGACGTCGTCGCCCGTCCAGCCCTCATAGCCGAGCTTGAAGGTGTGCGCGCCCTTGATGTGAGTCAGCACATCGCGCCAGTGGTAGTTGTGCTGGATGAAGTCGCCCTCTGCGAAGCCCTCGCCGAATGCGCCGTTGCCATTGCTGCCGGCGGTTAGAAAGGCCACGTTGATATCGGGAACCTTGAACTCGGCGTTTTCTTCCTGAATTCCCTCTACGCGCATGCCTGCAACACTCGCCTCGTTGATGGTATTCGAGGAGAAGGTGTGGGTTTCATTGCCCTGCCATGCCAGGGTCCAGGTATTCGCGTCCCACTGAAATGCCGGACGCGCTCCAGGATCGCCGGAGAGGAGGTTTCCCTTGTAGATGTCTCCATAGATCCGGTCGTTGGTGTAGGCCTTGTCGATGCGCAGATTCCACTGCGTGGCGTTACGTGGGGCGGAGCCGGCCCAATTACCGAAGTCCACAGCAGTCGCGTCGCAAGCCAGTTCCCCCGCGCCACCGCAATACGCACCCATTCCTGCCTGGGCCATGGTCAGCGAAGGTGAAGAACTGGCAACCTTTACCGGATAGGAGCTGAGAATCTGCGTTCCAATCGTGTTTGGATAAGCGGTCTTCGCCCAGGCAACAACTGCCGGATCCTCAAAAGAGACTGTGCCACTTGAAGCCCCGACCGATCGTAGCGGCTCAATGGACGCGAAGAAGAAGAACTGATGGTGCGGGAGGATGGGACCGCCTACCGTTCCCGACATGTTGTTGCCGTGATACTTGGCAAAATCCGATTGCTTGACAAAGTCGCTGCTCGTCCACAGAGACTGGTTGTTGAAGTAGTCGCTGACGCTTCCGTGAAACCTGTCGCCGCCAGCCTTAGTGGTAATCGCCATCTGCATTGAACTGGCGCGGCCATAATCGACGGTGTAGGTGTTGACCTGAATGCTGACTTCCTGAACGGAGTCAGGATTTGGTTGCAAATTGAGCACGCCGGGGCGGATGGCGCTGGTAATGTCCAGGCCGTCCACAATGTACATATTGCCCATGGCGCCCTGACCGTTGGCGCTTGAGTCCACCTGCTGCTCCGTAGAGAAGTTGTCCGCGGCTGAACCGGGAGTGCCGCCGGCGGTCAGGCCGAGGCCGGTCACGCCAGGCGCCATGTTGACAAGAGTGGTCAGGTCGCGGCCGGCGAGCGGCAACGTGTCGACCGAAGATTGTTCGAGCGTCATCTGGTTGCGGGTTTCAGCCGTATCGAGAACGGGCGGAGCACCCGTGACCGAAACAGTTACGTTAGCCGAGGCGACAGAAAGAGCGATCGGTACGGCCAATGTCTGATCGGTGGTGAGAGTGAGCGCTACCACCGTCTTCGAGAATCCCGTGGCTTGCGCTTCCAGCCGGTAATCGCCTGGAGCGAGGCTGATGAAGCGGTATCCACCCGTGGCATCGGAGACCGTAGATAGATCCTGAGCAGTGTTCGCATTGATGAGATGCAAACGCGCGCCATTGACGACGGCGCCGTTCTGATCGAGGACCGTGCCCTGGATATTGGCGCTGTACTGCGCAAAGGCGGGTACAACCCAAAGTGCGAACAAAGAACACATCAGGGCGGCAAAAGCCGCTCTACGTTGTGTCATGGTCTCCTCCTGAATAATTCGCCAGGATTTTCCGTTTCGATGCGTGTCAGAAAACGTTTCCCGGGTCAGTAAGCTTGTAGGGGATTGCTTGATGGGCTGTCAATGGGTTCTTTGTACTATTGCTCTAAGTTAATAAGAGAGCCTTCTATCGCTTCCAACCTCTGTTGGTCACTATCCCCGTGCTTTCTCGAATGGTTACGAGTTGATTCGCAGCTATTTGCTCAAAGCGCTCGTGCAGGCCGTTAGGCCAATAAATATCTACAGCGGCCTCCACTGCGGCTCCTAAACCGAAATGCAGTCGCGGATCGTTGCACGAGTAGTAGCTGGATTGACTGACGAGTGCTTGAGCCTGGACTTTATCTCCATAGTGCGCGATCACTCGCGCTCCAATCGCGCTTCGATTCGACTTCACTCCCTCCAGCTTGACCTTGAGCCAGTTCTGTTGGCCCAGAAGATCGTTGCGCAGAAGAGAGGGTGGCTCATTCATGTTCACGATAAGTATGTCCAAGTCTCCGTCGTTGTCGAAATCGCCAAACGCACATCCGCGGCTGCTATGAGCCGCCGTAATACCCTCGCCACCCTGCGATTCGAGCTCCTCAAACGTGCCGTTGCCCAGGTTGCGAAACAAAACGCGCGGAGTTTTGTAGGGATATTGCGGCAGCGTCTTTTCAACCTCCGGATACACGCTGCCCGTCACAAAGAGAATATCCGGGTACCCGTCGTTATCCAGGTCGACCATCCCCGCGCCCCAGCTTGTGAACCGCGTCTCTACACCCGTCTTCGCAGCGCGAGTCATCTCATCGAAATTCCCCTTCCCATCATTCCGATAAAGACCACTCGTGTCGCTGACAAAATGGGTTTTGAAAAGGTCCAGGTGTCCGTCGAGGTTATAGTCTCCCATCCCGACACCCATTCCAGCCTGCTCCATTCCATCGTCACTTAGAGCAACACCGCGCGTAACACCTTCCTCACGAAAAGTCCCGTCATGATTGTTCATAAACAACAAACTGGGAGTTGAATCGCAAGCGACAAATATGTCGGGCCAGCCATCTTCATCAAAGTCGGCAGTAACAACGGTCATTCCATAGCTCTCGGTGGCTATGTCAATTCCTGCTTGCTTCGTAACATCGGTGAAAATACCGTTGCCATTGTTGCGGTAGAGCGAGTGCCGTCCAGTTGGCAACCCGCGCGGCCCGCAGTTCACCGGGACACCTTTCCAATTGCAAGTGGATTTCTCACCAGGGACAGGAGCATGCTCGAACGAAAAGCGAATGTAGTTCGAAACGAAGAGATCGAGATGACCATCGCGATTGTAATCCACAAAGGCACAACCCGCTCCCCATCGTGCGGGACCTGAGTCCAAGAGTCCGGCCTCTTTGGTCACGTCAGTGAAGGTGCCGTTGCGGTTATTGCGGTAAAGGCGGTTCTGGCCAAAGTAGGTACAGAAGATATCGTCGAAGCCGTCGTTGTTGTAGTCTCCGACGCACACACCATTGGCCCAGCCGACCGCTTTCAAACCCGTCCTCTCCGTCACATCGGTGAATGTGCCGTCACGGTTGTTCTTGTACAGACGATTGGTCGCTTCGGGAGGGTCGCCTTCAAGTCGCGTGCCTGAGAGCAGGAAGATATCCATCCAGCCATCGTTGTCGTAATCGATGAAGGCACAACCGCATCCATTCGCCTCCACAATGTATTTCTTCGAGTCAATGCCGCCGTAGATGATCGGGGCATGCAAACCTGCTTCCTTGGCGACGTCTGTGAAACGCGCATTGAACGGACGGCCGGACGGAGCAGGTTTTGGTTGTGCCGCAATGTTGCGCGATGCGATGCCCTGGTCTTGTCCCTGATTCTGGCTGACAAGATGCTGGGCGGAAGCACAAAGCGAGAGTAAGACGAAGGAGCGCCGGCTAATGGTCATTGAAAGTCGTTTCCATTATGGCGGTTGAGAGTGCCTGCGTAAAGGTTTACCGAAAACGACATTGCCCCCCTCACTACTTGTTGGGGACTGAAGGCGACACGACCAATTTATAACGATTTCGTTCGCCCTCCACTCGTGTCGCTTCCTGGCGCGCACTCGCCAGGCGCTTCAGCAAATCTGGAATTTCTGCCTGCTTGTTTGTCTTACGGAGCGCGATGACGAGATGATAGAGAGCGCTTTGATCCGAAGGATCTTTTTCAAGAACTACCCGGCACTCTTTGGCGGCGAGCTCATTCTGCCCAGAGTCGAGATAATACTTTGCCAACACGTTGTGAGCCGCAGTCAACGAGGGCTGCAGAGTGACCGCTCGCTTCGCCGAATCGAGACCTTGTTTGAATTCAACCGTGCCGGGCTCAGCAGAATTCTGCGACAGGATAGCGGCCTGGAGGTACCAGAGAAATGCTTCTCCTGGCTGCTTCACGAGTTTGGCTCGTACGGTTGCGAGTGCGCGTTGCGGATCGCTCTGATTCTGCTCCTCCGCGAGCATGCTCTGCGCGGCTGCCGTCATTCCTTGCTTCGGATCTAACTCCTCGGCCTTTTCAAAATCAGCCTCTGCCTTGTCGTATTCGGCAAGCTGTACATAGAGCACTCCTCGAGCGACGTGGAGTTGGGCCGCGTTGGGTTGCAGCTTCAATCCAGCATCGATCATATCAACGCCCGTTTGAAACGACTGGTGATCCATGGCCAGTTCAGCAAAATCTGCATACAACGCGGTCTGTAGTGGATCCTTTACGATCGCGTCTCTCAAGGTCTTTACCGCGTTGGGCGTGTCCTTGTTCGCTTCATACGCCGCCGCCGCCAGGCGCATTGTGCTAACGTCCGGGTCCGAAGCCAGCAGAGGCTGCAGAGTTGTTAGTGCGTCCTGCGGTTTTTCCGCAGCGAGTTGAACGGCGGCGAGCGCCCGCCTGCAACGTGCATTATTCGGTTGCGATGCCATCAGTTGCGTGAAAATTCGAATGGCATCGTCATACTGCTTAAGTTCAAGCAGGCAAACACCATAGCCCTGCAGTGCTGCAGGCTGAGAATCAAGCATGTGCCCGGCCTTCGAGAAGTGGCTGACAGCGGTTGTGCAATCCCCACTCTTTTCATCCAGAACGGCAATCATTGCGTGAGAAGTAACATCGTTCGGACGAACCTTCAACACATGGTCTAGAAGAGGAATCGCCTCGGTACTTCCAGCTTCATATTCAATCTGAGCCGCCCCCTCCAAAGCCGGAAGATAGTCCGGAGAAATCTTCAGCGCATGCTGGTACGAGGCAAGTGCGGATTTCGATTCACCCTTCCCCGCATATGCCAGACCTTGCAGCGTCCATAGCTGGGCATTGTTGGGCGAGCCCTTAAGCGCAGACTGCGCCGACTCAAGAGCCTTGCCAAACTCTCTGACTTGCAGGGCCGAAGTAATCGACTGCACGCGCTCATTCGGCGTTTGCGCGACAACCCCTGATTGCAGCAAAAGAAGAAGCAGGGCCCATTGAATTCTTTTTGAAACAGCATTCGCACTCATGGCGCACCTCTCTTTCATCTTCCTGAATAAATAATGGGACATCTCGCTGAGTACGGACTTCGTGAGAATCGGCATCTAGGCGCGTATCAGTGTAGCGCGCCGGCTCGAGCGATTGGCTTCAGATCCCTGATCCGCCCCCTTATGGTTGCTCGCTTCGGCGCTGCGGACTTGTTCGTGCAACGAGCGGCTATTCGATAAGGTACGTTCCACCCACGGGCGTTTTCCGTGGATGATTCGCGGCTATGGCAGCCGGCTGTTTGTCAAGCAATCGTTCATCGCTCCTGGGTCAGCGCCATTCACTTCCGTGCCGAATCGAATGAATTGCACTCCCAAAACGATAAATCTGCATGCGCCGTATAATTGCCCGACAGTTCGCTTGAGAGACAGAAACACATTGGCGTTTTTCTGTCTTCCGTCCTATGGGACAGATGACCCATTGTCTTGGAAAGACGATAACTGTTGGTTAAGATCCGGTGCAGGTCGAGACAAACGCCTGCCGCGCAAGAGGCAGTCACGTGATTATTAGGCGAAGGGAAATTCACTGGAATCGCCGCGTTCTGGTTTGCGTGCTCCCAAAATTGCTTGCGTGTGGGGTGGTCCTTGTCGGGCTTTCCGATGCCGGCTGCAAGCGGACTCCGTTGACTGTGGCTGTCATTCCGCGCACATGCGGGACTGCTCTTTGGGAACCGGAACATGCAGGCGCCGCCGCAATCGCGCGCTCGGTCGGACTGAATCTCTACTGGAACGCACCGATGCGGGACGATGACATGCAGACGCAGATTTCTCTGATCGAAAAATCTGTCGATCGAGGAATGGCTGGAATTATCGTCTCGCCCATCCAGACGCTTCCGATGAGAACGCCCATCCGCCGGGTTCTAGCGCAAGGCGTTCCGGTGGTGGTGATCGACACCGAGCTCGGCATCCCATCCGGACCCAAACTCGGTTACGTATTGAACGACGAAGCTGCAGGAGGACGGATCGCCGCACGTAGAGTTGGATTGATTCTCCGGGGCAAAGGGAATATCGCGATTGTTGGTATCCAGCCCGAACTCAACGGCAACACTCTGCGCGAGCGGAGCCTTGAATCAACGCTCAACAGCGAATTTCCTGGAATCCGCATTGTCGCTCGCAGACTGGGACTATCGAGTGTGCCTCAAGAGCAGCACAATGCGGAAGAACTTCTGGCCGGGGGCGAGCCGCTCGACGCAATTGTGGCACTGTCGCTCGCCGCAACTCGAGGCACATATTACGCACTCGCGGAATTTGGCAAGGCACGAACGATCAAGCTTGTGGGATTCGACCAGGACCTGATTCCGCCGATTCGGGATGGAGGTATTGATTCTGTTGTTGTGCAGAACACCTACGCGATGGGGCGAATTGCGATGGAGCTTATGAATCATGAGATCCACGATGTGTCTGGGCCCAGAGAGTTCAGTACCAAGCCGGTCCTGATGACGCGCGAAAACGTGGATTCGGCCGAGATCCGCCAGATCGAGACCATGTCGTGGTGGCCGCCTCAATGAGCCGCAATGTCGCGAAACGGTACGTCCTTCTCGCTCTGCTTGGAGCAGCAGTGGTGGCCGCGCTTGCGATGGCTCTGCTTGCGTACCGATCGATTGTGCGCAGGGAACCGATGCAGCACCAGATCATCTCGCTTGAGAAGCAGGATGACTGGCAGGCTTTTGGCGGCACCTGGCAGTACGCTGATGGCATGATGACCAATAACTCCGACGAGCGCGGGGCGAAGTTAATGACGGGCCCCAATGATTGGACAAACTACTCGGTTGAGGCTGATGTGCTTTTGCTCGGTCAGTACGGCGATGCAGGGTTGATTATCCGTGCAAGCGACGAAGAAACGGGGGTAGATGCTTATCACGGCTACATGGCCGGATTGCGCGATCTCGATAACACGCTGATGATGGGGCGGGCCGATTACGGCTGGAGAGAATATGCGGCCACGGCAGTGTCGCCCCACGTGTTTGCACAGCAGTGGTATCACCTCAAGTTTATGGCCGTGGATTGCGATTTCGCTGTTAGCGCAACCTCGCAAAAAGGTGAAACCACTACGATCGCAATCCGGGATCCTGTCTGTATCAAGTCTGGACGATTCGGCCTCAAGTCGTATAACACCGGCGCGCAGTGGAGAAATGTCGAGACGCGGCCGGCTACACGATTTGACTTGCGTTCGATGATCGGAGATATACAGCCTCGATTGGCGGTACCGAACCTATTCCCATCCGGAATGGAGCCGGCTCCGCATGACCGATTTCTGGAACCCATTGAACGCGACCTTCAAGCCCACCGTTCTGGAGTGGATGCGCAAACAATCAGCAGCCTCCGTCTCCTATCTCCGGATCTGCCAACGTCCGTTACAGTCCAGGGCGTGGTTACACTTACCTCGCCAATGCTCTACATACAGGACTCGACGGGAGGAGTTGCGATTTCAAGCAGTCATCCCCATGCCCCTTTGCAGATCGGGGACAATATCGAAGTCAGGGGCGATGCATACTTGGGAGATTTCAGCTCGGAGCTTCGAAATGCAGACATCCACCTCCTCTGGTCCCACACGCCGGTCTCCCCCATTGCAGTTGCTGCGTCGCAGGCCGCAACTGGATCTCTTGATGCCCAGTATGTAGAGGTCCAGGGGAGACTCGTAGAGAAACACGAGGACGGTAATGGAACAGTGACCCTGACACTGGAGGACGAGAGCCAGTCGTTCATTGCCCTGGTGAATGGGCTCGGACGCTCGCCTCATCTCAATTCGCTGAGGGAAAAAAGCAAGCTTCGGTTGCGAGGAATCTGCGTAACCGATTCCAGATACACACATGACCTGACCGCTTTTGCGATACTCCTGCCATCCTCGGGCGATATTGAAGTTTTGGAGGGCCCACCCTGGTGGAGTCCGAGTCACATTCTCGAGCTCGCACTTTGCATCCTCCTTCTCTCCGTTGCCGGGATGACTGGATTCTTCTACGTGGAGCGTTGGCGCATGCAGGCCGTACTCGACGAGCGACAACGCCTGGCTCATGAAATGCACGACACACTGGCGCAGAGCTTTGCTGGCCTCGGCTTTCAACTCCAAGCCATTCGTGACGACGTGAAGGACGGGTTCGACATCACGCCGCAGCTCGAACAGGCGCAGGACATGGTTCGTACCAGTCACGAGGAGGCGCGGCGGAGCATCTCTGCATTGCGACCGGAGCATCTGGAGTCAGTTGGGTTGTTGGCTGCACTCGAAGAGTGTGCGCGCCGCATGATTTCTCAGTGTTCTTCGATTGAGATCAAAACAGTGAGCGAAGGGACCGTACAGAGCATTCCATTGCGTGTGTCTGATACGTTGTTGCGCATCGGCTACGAAGCAATAGCGAATGCGATCCGCCATGCTCAGTGTTCGCGACTCAAGATCTCACTCGTGTACGGAAGATCCACAATAGAGATGATTGTTGAAGACGACGGAGTGGGATTCGTCGTGTCCAGCGACTCGGCCGGTTTCGGCATTCGAGGGATGCAGAAGCGAGCGGACAGCATATCCGCTCATTGCAGAATTGACAGTACTCCGGGACACGGGACGGCAGTTCATGCGCTGGTTCCATTGCCGCCGACTTTCCTGCAGGCGCTCTCGCGCCGGTGGCTCATTGAAATGAGGAAGGCCCATGCTGAACGCGTCGGGGACTAAAACGGCTGTTCGGATTCTCATCGTTGACGACCATCCGGTTGTGCGCGCTGGGTTGGTGTCACTGCTTCGCAGGCAACCGGCGGTCAAAATCGTTGGAGCGGCTCATTCCGGTGAAGAGGCTCTAGAAGCAATTAAGCGCTCCACGGTCGACGTGATGCTTTTAGATTTGCGCATGCCGAGTATAAGTGGGATTGATCTGCTGAATCTAATGAAGACCCACGACGGCCAGCCCAAGGCAATCATCCTCTCGAGCTACGAGTATGAAGAGGAGATTTACCAGGCCGTGAAAGCAGGTGCGCGAGGCTACCTTTCCAAGAATGCTCCCCGCGAAGAGATTCTCGCTGCAATTGAAATGGTGGCTGCCGGTGGCACCTACTTTCCTGAACGGATCATTCATTGGATTGAGGAGCGGGAAGGTCGATCCAGCTTGAGCGCTCGCGAAATTGAAATTCTCGAGATGGTCTCAAGAGGGCTGACCAATAAAGAAATTGCCCGGATTCTTCTAATCAGTCACTACACGGTGCGAAACCATATCAACCACATAAGCGCTAAGTTGCAAGTCGCGGATCGAACCGAGGCCGCGACAGTCGCTTTGCGCCAAGGCATCATCGGTGCCGGCTAACAGACTCTGGCTAACACGTCTTTGGCATCTTGCATATGTGTTGAATTGGGGGTGACGGGTGGGGGATTGAGATCTCACGGTCTTAGGAAGGGACACGCCGGCTCACGGGAGTGAGGCGATTTTGGCAGGCACTACAGTTGCGATGGGAGGAAGCGGACGAACACGGTAAAAGCGTGCGCATCGGGGATTTCAGATTGGGGGCCGCAGTGCGGTGACGCCCCGCCTGACGACCCTCAATCCTCCGCATGCGGTGCGGTCGTCGGGACCGTAAAAGCAAACGTCCCGGCCACGGTGGCACTCGTGATGGGTGAAACTGCCGATCCTCCACTTAGCGTCGAGGAGGCCAGCGTCTGGCCATAAGTAATCGCACTGCCCGTTGGCAACGTCAACGTGGGCGTCGCCTTGTTGACCAGCACGCTCACTGCTCGCACCACGGGCGAATAGTCCGTTGTGTTGGTCGGGGTGAAAGTCACACTCTCTGGGGTGGTGCAGCAATCGAACCAAGTTGGACCAAGCTTTGAAAGGAGGGTAATGTAAGGTGTTGATTTAATGGCTCCTCAGGTAAGACTCGAACCTACAGCCCTTCGGTTAACAGCTAGAGTTTTGCTCATTTCAGCATTGCTCGCAATTGCTCAATGCCGATCATTTTCAGCGGCTTATAGGAATATGTCATCACGAATAAATTGTGGGTACTACCCACAATTGCCCGCCTTTTTGAACTAGTCTACCCACAAAAATCCCCACATTTTTCCTGGCGATTTTGGAGCCCCAACCCAATTAGCGAATCGACGATGGCGCGCTAGTTGGGAGCACAGGCTTCGGCGCAATTTCGCCGAGCGAACTGCGCGACTATGCGGGCACGTCGAGCCTGGCTATGGGACAAAACCTCCGGCGCAGGGCCGTTGAGAATAGCTTGAGGGCGACAATACGCGAGGGGCAGCTCAGGCGCAAACAGAATTCGCTCTAATCCGGTTGAGTGATCCCCCGGAACGAAATCGATCTCCACAGGTCGGCCAGTCGGCAGGAATTTGCAGCGTGCACAGCGCCAACCCCGGCCACACTCAACCTGTGGGGCGCTCCAGATACAGGCCAAAGACTTGCCGATACAAATATGGGCTCGATGAGTGACTCGAGGATCTACCACTCATCGAGAAAGTCGTAGCGGTCAATGGGCAAAGATCAGTTGTCCCCTTAGCCGGTTTGTCGGCCAAGTGGGGAAGATATAGGGCGATCTGACAGCTCGATGAGTGCATGGCCCTAATTCGTCAATCGAGATTTGTAGCGGCAGATCGTTTGCGGGAATCGCGCCGGGCACGGCGCACCCTGCGTGAATCTTGAAGCTTCCTTAGCAACACGAAACGACTGCGTAGTGAGTTGACGCTCCATATATCTCGAGGGCGTCACTGGCGTACCGTCGTGCTCAGTACGGTCTGTGTCCCTCTGTTTTGCCGGGCCAGGTATCGGTGCGGAAGGGAGCAGCCGGAAGCCCCGCGCCGTTGAAGAGCGTGGCTGCGGGATTGGATTGCCAGGCGTAGCGCACCTGCGTGGGATTGGGCACTGACGGAGATGAGACGACAACGGTGTCGCCGTCAATCCTGGCATCAGCCCAGACCCACTTGCGGTCGTCTCCGGCGATGGTGAATTCTTCGAGCTTATCTCCTTTCACGACAAGTCCGCCGTCGGTGTGTGTGAAGTGCAGGCGGATAGAGCTAGGGAGGCGTTTCGCGGATTCGAGCGTGGGGCCGGAATAGACGACGTTCTTGCCGTAGTATCCTGCCAGCGCGCAGAGGGCGAGGCGATCGCCGACCGGCTTTTTGTCTTTGGCGTGGATGTTGTCGGGATCCCCGGTGTCGATGGTGACAGCCACGCAGGCATTGGGAACGGTGGCGGCTGCGAGGGCTTGTGATTCCCGGGTTTCAGTCCAGTCGTCGCCGTCTACCGGGACGGGGCTGCGCTTTGTGAAGGCGGGCAGACTGACGATGTAGAAGGGGAAATCGCCCTGAGCGAACAGCGAGCGCCAGTCGGCAATCATGGCGGGAAGGATCTTCCGGTACTGATAGCCGCGCGGTGAGTTCTGCTCTCCCTGATACCAGAGGGCGCCGGTGATGGAGAGAGGCGCGATCGGGGCGAGCATGCCCTCATAGAGGACGGTGGGCACGACGGGCCAGTTCTCATAGGCAATGGGCAGAGGTTGCGGCGGACGCGCGTCGATGCTGAGTTTCGCTTTCCACTGCCCGGCGAGCGGGATCGTGGTCTGGTCGCCGAGTAAGAGATGCAGGTCTTCTGGCTTGGAGAGAAATCCGCCATCAGGTTTGGTTTTGAGGACACGGATTGCGATCACGTTACGGCCGGGCTTCAAAATGCCATCGCGAATGAGATACCTGCGCGGATTCTCGACCCACGCGCTGCCGCCAACTTCGGTGCCATTGATATAGACGGTGTCCATGCGCTCAATCTCTCCAAGGGAGATCATGTTGCCGCCACGAGCGAATGGGCCCGGGGTCGGAGTCGATGCCGGGGCTACCCGCCTAGGTAGGGGATCGGGCAGAATAACGTCTTTGCGGAACCAGACGACGGCCGGGGTATCGGGCACTCCGAGTTCGGCGAAGCCGCCAGGGATCGGGACAGTTTTCCAAGGCGAGTCGTCAAAATCCGGAGCAGCCCAGTTGTTCTTTTGACCGATGTCGTACTGGTCGTACCAGTGCGCGATGTAGTTGCCGTATTCAGGCGCGTTTTCCGCTTTCAAGCGGTCAAGTTCTGCGAGCGGGACATCGAAGTCGCGGAGTGGACGAAGCGCGGCTTCGCTGGTCCACGATTCCGCGGGGGTCCCACCGACCGCATCGATGACGAGGCCGATGGGGACATGGATCTCCTGTTGGACTTTTCGGGCGAAGTAGTAGCCAACTGCTGAGATCCAGCTTGCGGTTTCGGGCGACACGACGCGCCATTCGCCTTCAATGACGTCGACGCGGTGGTACGCGGGGTGACCCTGGACGGTGAAGAATCGTATGTGGGGGTAGTTGGCTGACTTAATTTCATCATCGGCGTCTTTAGTGAACCGAAGTGGCAGGCCCATGTTCGACTGGCCACCGCAAAGCCAGACGTCGCCGACGAGAACGTTATGCAGCTCAACCGATTGATGACCGCTGATGATTACGGTATAAGGGCCGCCGGTCGCCGGGGGCTGAATTCTGACGACCCAGCGGCGATCTGCGCCGGCAATGCCAGTTGCTGTATTCGCGCCGATCTGCACGCGGACATTGTCTCCGGGATCGGACCAGCCCCAGATGGTATCGGGCTTGCCGCGCTGAAGCACCATGTTATCGGCGAAGACGGGGCTGACGAAAGGGAGCGGCTTAACGGCTGCGGCCTGTGTGGCCTGTCCGGGTGTAGGCTGCGCAAATGCAGCAACGCTCGCGGCAAAGAAAAGCCCTGCGGCGAACGACATGCTTTGAACCTGTCTGAAACTCATAACTCGGAACCTCCCCCCATCAGCGTGCGGGGTCCTGGCACTGGAAGTTGCGGGCATCCTGGGTGTCACCGGTTCCGGTATACTGCGCGTGTTTTGGATAAACGCACAGCGGTCGGCTGCGACCGGGGAATGCCTGACCGGTGGCGATCACCGCGTCGGGCGCGGTGCCTTTTTCGACCCAACTGACGACAGCGGTGAGCATGTCGAAGTGATCGAGAGCAGGACCGCCACCGCAGTGTGCCATGCCGGGAACGAGGAAGATACGGCTCCATTCGGAAACCTTCTCGGCACCGCCGTTGGTTGCGGCAAGTGATTGGTAATAGCCGAGCGTGTCGAGCGGCGAGAACCACGGGTCGCTGTCGCCGTGGAAGAATATGAGTTTGCCGCCGCTGAGTGAGAACGTGGAGAGATTGGTGGACGCAGGCTCGACGAGCGGATCGGAGGCATGCAGCGCTGCCTTGTCGACGTCGAGTTCAGTTGCAGTGGTGTAGGGGCCGAAGAGGCCATCGGGTCCCAGGGCCAGTAAACCTGAAGCGAAGCCTTTCGAAGTAATGCCCGCGTCATAAAGGAAGCCTGGGTAGACCTGTGTGCCATATGCATTCTTCGGTCCGGCGAATGCTTTCTTGATAGCGTTTATTTTCTCGGGGACGATGCAGCCGTCGGTCTGACCAGCTTTGCAGGCGAGCACCACGGGATCGAAGTCGCAGCCAAGCGGATCGGAGATCATGCCGTCGGCGACGCCGTCCTTCGCATCGCATTGTTTCATGAGTGATTCCATAAAGAGTTTGCGATCGCTGTCGGTGAGGAACTTGTCGATCTGCGGCTTGCCGGAGGCGTCTTTGGGAGCAGCCTGGTTGTAGGCCACGGGGATCCATTGAGCGATGGCAAGGTTAGACAGCCCGGTGCGCATGGCCGGGTCGCCGGAGACGATTCCGTTGAACACGGTGGGATAGCGCTGCGAGAGGATCATGCCTTCGCGTCCGCCTGTGGAACAGCCGACAAAGTAGGAATACGCCGCAGGCTTTGCGTAGTAGTGTCCGATGATCTGCTTGGCGACTCCGGCGACTTCAGCGTTGGCCAGGAAGGCGAAATCGAGGTAGGCCTGCTGGTCGCGCATGAAGGTGAAATCGAAAGCCCCGGTTTTCGCCTTATGTCCTGTATCGGTGCTCGCTACGGCGAATCCGCGGGAGAGTGCCGGCTTGTCGCCGGCGTAATTCGCACCAGCTGGATAGGCAACAATGCCATTGCCGCCTCCGCCGCCCTGCATCATGAAGTCACCGTTCCAGGCGGCATTTTCGGGCAGTGCAAGAGCAAAGCCGATGCCGAATTCCTGACCGTCGACGCCATTGCGGCGATTGATGACACCGTCGACGCGGCAATGGGCTGGAAGCGGGCCGATAGCCGGAGCGCCGGGATACGGCGGCGGGACGGTAGTTCCGTCGGGAACGAGAGCGGCTTTGGTGATTTCGGTGCCGCCGATTTTAAGGCCAGAGAGAGCCGCACAGGGATCGGCCGATTGAGATAGTGCAGCCAAGGGTGCACACAGCACAACCGCCAGAAGAAGCGAGAGATGGTATTTCGTCATAACCGGCTTTCTCCGTAACAAAAATATATGAGCGCAGCGTGGACTATTTTGTTTCAGCGTGGACTATTTTGTTTTACGAAGCCCGCGCCGCAGCAAATCACTTGATGGTTGCGTGAACTTCTTTACCTTCGTAACCGATCTCCGCGTTAGCCGTGCTAGTCACATCCACGCCTGTTCCATGTCCACCTGCGACCAGAACGACACGGAATTTGCGGCGTTCGATCATTCCTGCAAATGAGCCTTGCCGCGAGCCGATGGTGAGTGACGAGCTGTGGTCGTTCCATTGGATTGGGATGACTGAATGCTGGCCCTTTTCGTACTCATAACCGTCAGCGGCGTCTTCATAGATATCGAATTTTCCATCTGCGCCGCGATAGATGCGAAGCTCGATGGGTCCCGCGGGATCCTGCGTGGCGTACTCGATCTGCGGACCCATGGGAAGGATAGAACCGGCGCGCACGAAGAGCGGTATGCGATCGAGGGGCGCATCGGCTTCGATCTCCTGCCCGCCTGTGAGCGATTTGCCAGTCCAGAAGTCGTACCATGCAGCAGCCACCGGTAAATAAACGTTGCGCCTGTTCGCGTCGGCCTTGAGCACCGGGTTGACCATGATGGCAGGGCCAAACATGAATTGGTCGCCGAGGTTCCATGTGTTGGAGTCGCCGCGCCAGTCCATCACGAGCGGGCGCTGAATGGTGTAGTCCTCGCTCGTTACCTTCCATGCCAGGGAATAGATATACGGCATCAGCCGATAGCGGAGCCTGTCGTAGCTCACCAGGATCGGTTCGACTTTGTCAAAGGCCCATAGCTCGTTATGCGGCCGGTGCCCGTGCGTGCGAAAGATCGGGCAGAACGTGCCGTATTCAAACCAGCGCGCGTAGAGTTCCTGAAACGCGGGATCGGCGATTGGGTCTTCGTGCGGAGGCCAATAGCCGCCGATGTCAGTGGTCCAATATGGAGAGCCAGACAGCGCGAAATTGAGACCGGCGGGAACCTGGTGGGTCAAGCCCCAATATGTGCCGTAGACGTCTCCTGACCAGACAGTGGCGCCCACGCGCTGCTGGCCGAGGAATGCGGAGCGCGTGAGCAGAAAGACGCGCTTGCTCGGGTTCTGCGCCTTCCAGTGATCCTGCACTCCAAGAGTGTGTACGAGCGGGAAGACATTTGTGAATTCGGCTCCGTTGCCGATAGCGAGCTTGCGGCTGCTGAGGATGGCGTCGCCCATGTGCGGCCAGTATTCTTCAGGCTCGGCGCTGTCGAGCCAGAATGCGTCCCATCCCTGCGCCAGCAGTTTGCCGGGAAGATGCTGCCAATAAATGTCGCGTGCCTCGGGGCTGCTGGCGTCGTAGACGTGCGCCTCGGACACAAGTTCATGCTTGGCGTCGAGGATCTTGTAGGTTTCGGAGTTGGGGTCGAGCAGGCCCCAGACGGAGATCATCGCGTGCACGTTATCTTTGTGCAGGGTCTCGAGATCCTGTGCTACGTCGTGATAGTTGGAATTGAAGACTGGATCGCCCTCCGTCTTCCACCAGAACCAATCCTGCACCATGGCGTCGAGCGGAATATGTTCCCTGCGATAGCGCTCTGCGATCTCGCGAATCTCGTCGAGCGATACGTAGCGGTCCTTCGATTGGAAAAAGCCATAGGCCCACTTGGGCAGCATGGGCGTGTGGCCGGTCATGGTGCGGTACTCGTGAAGAACGGCGTCGATCTCCGGGCCGTAGAGGAAGTAGTAATCGATCGACTTACCGGCGATCGAGGTCAGCTTCATATCAAGCGGGAATCGATTGTCAAAGTACGTAAGCGCTGCCGTGTTCCACATCAGCCCGTACCCCTTGTTCGAAATCAGCAGGGGGATCGCAACATCGGTGTTGTTTTGTCCCAGCTCGACGGTGGCGCCGCGATAATTAAACATGCCGTTCTGGTGCTGGCCGAGCCCATAGACCGCTTCGGTGATCGAGGGAGAAAAGCGGTCCGTGACGCGGTAGGTGTGTTCTCCATTGAGCTCGACCGGTTCGTAGGTGCGCGGGATGCTGTTGCCTTCGTTCAGCAGCGATTCTCCACTGATGGTGCGAAAGGAGAGATTGCCGCGTTCGATGTTGACGGTCACCTCAAGCTGAGCAGTCTTCAAACTGGCCGCTTTCGTGTCCTGTGTAAACGTGAACGGCGCTCCGGGGCAGGATTGCTGCGCATCGAGCATCCACGGACGCGGTGATGCGGGTGCAGAAGGTGCAGGAGTAGCAACGACGTGAATCACCGAGTCGGTACACACGGTGACATCGAGGACTTCACTGCCCGCGGTGGCACGGAGGCCGTGGCTTGTCTGCTCGATTTGCGCGGGCGGAGGCCCCGGCGCCTTCTGTCCGGGCATTTGTGCGTTTGCCATCGACGGGGTAGCAAAGAAGAGAAACAGGAAGGGCATGAGTTCCCAACCATCACGACAGGTGCGGAGGATTCCTACTTTCCAAAGCATCTTTGATCTCGACTTTCTGTTCGCCGATGTTCTGCTCACTAATGGCAATCGGCTGTGAAGCACAGGTTCTTACTGAAAAATGGAAGCACGTGATTCTGGAATCGGTCGGCGACCGCA
This sequence comes from uncultured Occallatibacter sp., assembly GCA_964487345.1. Lineage (GTDB taxonomy): Bacteria > Acidobacteriota > Terriglobia > Terriglobales > Acidobacteriaceae > Telmatobacter. The sequence goes on from CAZAQN010000024.1 coordinate 19,906, forward strand.
CTGACATGCGTGCCCGAATAGATCTCAAAGCTGTTAGCGATTCCGTAGCTATCAAGAACGGTGTGCAGCTTGGTGGCATCGAGGCGCAGTCCGTCCTGATCGCCCACATCCATAGAGATGGCGCGGTATTGCTTGAGATTGCCGATGTACTGATCGACAAAGGCGAGTGGTGAGTTGGCCGTGTATTTCGCTACGATTTCGGGTTGCAGAAGGCCGTCCTTGGTCGGCAGATCGAAGTAGAGCGGAGGGTTCTTTGGATTGGGCGCCCACGCCGCTGCCGTTGCATATTGCGCGGAGGCGAAGCCGGGCGATTGTGCTGCCAGGTCCGCCGGAGACTTGGCTGCGGCAACCTTCTTCTCGCTGGCGATCGCCCGTTCCTTGATCTGATCGGCGGTGCCAGGGCCGCCCCCGACCATCGAAGACATGCAGCAGGGACTCATGATGTAGAGAGCGCCGAAGACGTCGGGATGCTTCATACCGATGCGCGAGGCTCCATAGCCGCCCATGGAGTGGCCGACTAGACCGCGGCTCTGGCGATCGGGGATGGTGCGGTAGTGCGCGTCGATGTAAGAGACAACATCATGCCAGATGAACTTTTCGAAGTCGCCTGTGGTGGCGGAGCTTGAGTACATCGAGCCGTTGTAAATGGTCTTGGAATCTGGCAGGACAACGATCATCTCGTGCGAGCCCAGCGCAAACGCACCTTCGACGGTCTGCGGTACGTGGATCTCGTGCGTCCACTGCTCGGCGCCGATGGAGTAGCCGTGCAGCGCGTAGACCACGGGATAGCGACGCTTCTTTTCTTTCTCGTAACTCGGCGGGAGGAAGACAATGACGTCACGATCCACTGCGTCGCCTTCAAGATTGCCTTCAAGTGCCGCTCCGTGGATCTTGATGTGGTCCACTGCCACCGGCTTTGCGCCAGAGACAACTTCGGGAATGTTTGTCTGCACCTGCGCCGCGAGCCACGAACCGTGTGCAACTGCCAATGTGATTGCGCACGCAATGAACAACTTCGTTGATCTCATTAGGACCCTCTCTCGAAATAACCAGGCTATTGCACCGAGTGCCGCTCGCGATTACGGCTCAATCGAGATGACCGTCACTGATCGACTTGCTACCGTGAGCGAAAGCTTGTCGTTGTGAACCTTCACTGCAGTCGGCTTCGGCACAACTGTCCTCGGTGAATCAAAGGTGTTGATACTGTCTACTGCAACTCCCGTTAAGGTCTCCGCGTTTGCCGACTTTGCCGCGATGCCGGCAACGGCTACATCGATCGTTGCGGGGTTTTCCGCGTCGAGATTTGTGATCTCAAGCAACAGTTTTCCGTCAGCAGCTTTTGCGGCGATGGCGTCGACGCGCGGCACGGTTACGCCGCCGTGGGTATAAGCCCCCGCGTCGAAGGAAACGGGAATAAATGTGGCATCTTGAAACGGAACGTACATTTTGAAGACGTAGTAGGTGGGAGTCAGGACTATCTTTTCTTTGTCCGTGAGGATCATCGCCTGCAGGACATTGATCATCTGGGCGATGTTGGCCATGCGGACGCGGTCGGCGTGGCGGGCAAAGATGTTCAGGTTGAGAGAGGCGAGAATAGCATCGCGAACGCTGTTCTGCTGGACGAGGAATGCCGGATTGGAACCGGACAACGGCGCGTGCCAGGCTCCCCACTCATCCACGGATAAGGTCACCTTCTTCTCCGGATCGTACTTGTCCATCACCGTTTCCTGCTTGCGCAGGAATTCATCCATGAACAGTGTCGATTTCAGCGTCTTTGCGTAATCGTCATTTCCGAACTTCTCCGAAGCGGTCGACGGCGGCCACCCGTTTGGCACCGTATACCAGTGCAGTGAGACGCCGTTGATGTCCCAGGCCCAGGTGTGCTTCTTCCAGGCTTGCATCACGGCTTCAGTCCACGCAGTGTCTGCCGTACCGGGACCAACGGCGATCTTGAGCATCAGGTCCTTGCTGCGTTGCGCGGGATTCATGTTGAGCACGAAGCGGCTGTACACCTTCATCAGGCTGACGTAGTAGTCGGACGTCATCGCGCCGCCACAATCCCAGCTTTCGTTGCCGATGCCGAGAAAACCGACCTTATAAGGCTCAGGATGGCCGTTGGCGGCTCGCTCTTTGGCAAGTGCTGTGGGTGATGCCGCTGTCATATATTCCAGCCACTCAGCCGCCTCTTGGGGTGTTCCGGATCCGACATTAACGGACACATACGGCGTGCTGCCGATCTGCTGGATAAAATCCATAAACTCATCTGTGCCGAATGCATTGGTATCGATGACATCGCCCCACGCCGAGTTCACCGTTGCCGGGCGCTTATCGCGTGGGCCGATTCCCTTGCGCCAGTGATACTGGTCGGCAAAGCAGCCGCCCGGCCAGCGGACGTTGGGCGCCTTCAGTTCTTTCAGAGCGGCCACTACGTCGTTGCGAATTCCGCGCGTGTTGGGAATGGATGAGTCGGGCCCGACCCAGATCCCCTCGTAAAGGCCATGGCCAAGATTCTCGGCGAACTGACCGAATATGTTGCGATCAATTTTCGCACCAGGCTTCGACGCGTCAACGGAGAGATGAATGTTGTCAGCAGCCATCAAGGGTGCGGACGAAGAAAGGGCGAGCAAGCAAAAAACCGCAAGGACGCGACGTGCCACACAAGCCTCCGCTCAACCGGAACGCAATCGAGCGCTGGGGCCGGCGCGCAGCGTTGGAGCTGGCTCGCAATTTTCGGCCTTCGTTCTCGCATGCCGTTCCGGAACCATCGAATATACACAGAACGAGCCAACGCGAACAAGTCCAATAAATCGCTTTATTCCGAAGCAGCAATCGTTTACCATGCGCATGGCCCGAGAGTGCTGATCTGTCCGGCCCCAAGCCAGCTCTCGCTCTCATACCTGTCCGCTCGGAGGTGAATTTTGAAAGTGATTGCGTTTGCAATGCTACTGGCAGCGAGCTTCTGTTTAGCGCAGGACCAGGGAGATTTCAAGCCCGCGACATCGAACGTTTTGGATGCGCAGTATCCGAAGGTCGACGGCAAATCGCGCGTGCAGATTCGGTTTAAAGCGCCTGACGCCACGAAGGTGAAGCTCAATTTCTGGAGCGGTCCCAAGATTGACATGGAGAAGCAGCCCGACGGCTTCTGGACTCTCACAACCCCGCCGATGGCTCCGGGGCTTCATTACTACACCATCATCGTGGATGGCGCCGAAGTCAGCGATCCGGGCAGCACTGCGTACTTTGGTGGAAGCAAATGGGCCAGCGCGGTTGAGGTACCTGAAGCCGGAGCGGACTACTACTTGCCCCAGAATGTTCCGCACGGACAAGTGCGTGAGATCTGGTATCACTCCAGCGTGACGGGCACGTGGCGGCACGCGCTCGTATACCTGCCGCCGGACTATGACACAACAAAGACTCGCTATCCGGTGCTGTATTTGCAGCACGGCGGCGGTGAGAACGAATCAGGATGGATTCGGCAAGGCAAAGCGAATTTCATTCTCGACAACCTGATCGCCACTGGAAGCACTAAACCAATGATCATCGTAATGGCGAATGGCTATGCCAGCCGCGCCGGCTATGTCGTCCCGGACCTGACAGGAACGCCTTTCGGCTCGCCGGAATTCATGAAGGTGATGCAGGAGCGGATGGGTGCGTTCGAAGACGATATGACGCAGGTGCTGATTCCGTTCATCGACAAGGCGTTCCGGACAATTCCCAATCGCGATCACCGTGCCATGGCGGGGCTTTCGATGGGCGGGATGCAGACGTTCCAGGTGACTTTCGACCGTCTCGACCTGTTCTCATACATTGGCGGATTCAGCGGAGCGGCCAACGTATTCATGATGGGAAACAACAAGCTGGATACGAAGACAGCATTCAACGGAGCGATGGCCGATCCCACGGCATTCGCGAATCGAGTGCATCTGCTCTGGATTGGCGTGGGAACGAATGAACCAGAACGGATGAAGACGGGACTCGAGAATCTGCACGCGTCACTTGACGAAGGGAAGATCCAGCACGTGTTTTACGAGTCACCCGGCACCGATCACGAATGGCAGACCTGGCGCCGCGATTTGAAAGATTTCGCACCGCGGCTGTTCCAGGCGCCAAGTCAACCGGCCACGTCCGCGCGATAACTTGAGGTTCACATGAGCCGATACATCATGCATCTGATGCAGAGATTTGTCCTGGGAGCTGGAGCGCTTCTCTTTGCCTTGGCCTTACAGACTGCGGTCGCCCAAGATTCAGCGACTCCTGGGTACCTCGACACTAATTTGACGCCTGAACAAAGGGCTGCCGACCTGGTGCACCGCATGACGCTTGCGGAAAAAGCTACCCAGATGCAGAACAACTCGGCCGCAGTTCCTCGGCTCAACGTTCCCGCCTACCAATGGTGGAGCGAAGCCCTTCACGGAGTGATCAATGAAGGTGTAACTGAGTATCCGGAGCCCATCGGTCTTGCTGCCACATTCGATGCGCCTGCCATTCACACAATGGCGGGACAGATCGGCATCGAGGGACGCATCAAGCACGTGCAAAATACCCGCGAGGGACACACCGGCATCATGGGGGGCCTCGATTTCTGGTCCCCCAATCTAAATATCTTTCGCGATCCACGCTGGGGTCGCGGTCAGGAAACCTACGGCGAAGATCCCTTCCTCACCGGCCGCATGGGCGTTGCTTACGTGACCGGATTACAGGGCGAGAATCCAAAATATTACCTAGCCATTGCAACACCAAAGCACTACGGCGTGCACAGCGGGCCTGAGCCTACGCGCCACTTTGCCGATGTGGACGTCAGCAAGCATGACGAGGTGGATACGTATGAGCCTGCATTCCGCGCCGCGATTGTAGAAGGCAAAGCCGGCTCCATCATGTGCGCTTACAACGCAATCAACGGTGAGCCGGCCTGCGCCAACCAGTACTTGCTCCAGGACCAATTGCGCGGCAAGTGGGGTTTCAAGGGATATGTGGTTTCAGATTGTGACGCGGTTCGCGACGTCGCAGCGAATCATCGCTATCGTCCAACCCAGGCGCAGGGCGCGGCTATTTCCGTGATCAGAGGCATGGACAACGAATGCGTGACCTTCTCTTCAAGATTTGGAGAGCCTGTTGAAAAAGCCTATGTCGATGCCGTACAGCAGGGATACCTGCCTGAAAGCACGCTGGACACGGCGCTAATCCGCCTGTTCACCGCGCGCATGAAGCTAGGCATGTTCGACCCGCCGGAGATCGTTCCGTTCACCAAGATCGATGAGAAGGAACTTGACAGCTCCGAACATCGCGCACACGCACGCAAACTTGCGAACGAGTCCATGGTCCTGCTGAAGAATGACGGTTTGCTTCCGCTTAAGCCGGGGATCAAAAAAATCGCGGTTATCGGTCCGCTCGCCGACCAGACCAAGCCGCTGATTGGAAACTATGCCGGTCAGCCCACGCATATTGTCTCCATCCTCGAGGGCCTCCGCGCCGAATATCCCAACGTAGCGATCACGTTCGTCCCCGGAACCCAGTTCCTGCGGACCGATGGATCTCCTTTGCCGGACAACATCCTTACCACCCCCGATGGCAAGCCTGGCCTTAAGGCCGACTACAACGAAGGAATGCGGCGGGGACCATCGACTGCGGAGGCGGATACAAAACCGCTCGTCAGCCGTACGGAAACCAATGTCAAGCTCACTGAAGATAATCTGCCTGCAGAAGTTGCCGGGAAGAAAACGTTCGGCGTGCAGTGGTCCGGATTTCTGATACCCACCGAAACAGGAGACTTTCTTCTCGGTATTCGCTGCGAAGGATTCGGAAGACTTGCAGTTGATGGCAAGCAGGTGGCGACGGCATTCGGCGGTGGCACGCGAGGACTCTCATCGGGCGTGGGCCGCGTCCACCTCGAGAAGGGCCGCAAGGTCGCGCTCGATATCTCCTACGGAACCAGAAATAGTAAACCGCATGCCGAACTGATCTGGGCCAAGTACAACGGCTCTCCTTCGCCAGAAGCCCTCGCCGCGGCGAAGAATGCCGATGTCGTTATCGCCGTTGTGGGAATTACGAGCCAGCTCGAAGGCGAAGAAATGCCGGTGAGTGAACCGGGATTCCTGGGCGGAGATCGAACCAGCATCGATCTGCCGCAGCCGGAAGAGGAATTGGTCGAAACCGTGGCAGCCATCGGCAAACCGCTCGTCGTGGTTCTCCTGAACGGCAGTGCCCTGTCTGTCAACTGGATCAACGAGCATGCAAACGCCATCCTCGACGCATGGTACCCCGGAGAAGAAGGCGGAGCGGCAGTTGCTGAAACGCTGAGCGGAAAGAACAATCCCGCAGGCCGGCTTCCGGTTACCTTCTACAAAAGTGTCGACCAGTTGCCCAACTTCGAAGACTACGAAATGACGAACCGCACCTATCGGTACTTCACCGGCAAGCCGCTCTACCCTTTTGGCTATGGCCTCAGCTACACGACGTTCAAATATAGCGACCTCAATGTTCCGGCACAGGCGGTGCCAGCTGGACAGCCTGTGAGTGCCGATGTGACGATCACCAACACGGGCAAAGTTGCGGGAGATGAGGTTGTACAAGCCTATCTCAAATTCCCTGCTGTGAAGGGTGCGCCGCTCATAGCTCTTCGCGGATTCCAGCGTGTTCATCTTGAACCGGGCGCGAGCCAGAGAGTTCATTTTGACCTGAAGGACCGTGAAATCGGCATCGTGACCGAGGATGGAAATCCAATCATCGCTCAAGGTGATTACACCATCAGCATCGGCGGAGGTCAGCCGGACACAGCAGCGCCCGCGGTGACCGGAAAGTTTCATATCGAAGACCAAGTTGCCTTGCCGGAATAGGGGGCTACATTGAATCCCGCTCAGGGATAGAGGGGAATTCGTGCAAAGACGGAATTTCTTCAAACTACTTGCGATCGCTGCGGCATCGAAAGCTTTGCCATCATCTGGGCGAACTGCCCAGGAGAGCCAGCCTGGATTGCCGAGTGGGTTCAACCAATATACGCAGGACTACGCTCAGTTCTGCGCTCGGCCCCCGGAGAAGAGGGTTTTCTACAAGGTGAGCGACGGCAAGATTGTCGCGGAACACCTCGATGAGGCTGCTTGGCAACCTCCGGCATGGAACTACAACCCGGCGGCGCAGTCGATTGCAGGGGGGCTTTGGGATGATGTGCCTTTAACGTCGCCAATCGCCGACCTCGCCGGCGGTGGTCCGTTCAAACCCACCTGGGATTCGTTGCTAGAATACGAAGCTCCAGATTGGTACCAGGATGCCAAGTTCGGCATTTGGGCTCACTGGAGTCCGCAGTGCGTCGCCGAAGCCGGGGACTGGTACGCCCGCAACATGTATATCGAGAACCAGCGTCAGTACAAATATCAACTTGAGCATTTCGGTCCGCCGTCGCGATTCGGTTACAAGGATCTTTGCGCACAGTGGACTCTGCTGAACTGGGACCCGGATGAGTTGATTGCACGCTACAAAAATGCAGGCGCAAAGATATTCGTGGCTCTGGCCAATCATCATGACAGCTTTGACACCTGGAACTCGAAGCATCAGCCTTGGAATGCTGTTGCGATCGGCCCCCATCGCGATGTCATTGCCACCTGGGCTGCGACCGCGCGAAAGCAGGGTCTGCGATTTGGGGTGACGGTGCATCAGGCGCGCAACTGGTGGTGGTTCCAGCCTTCGCACGGTGCTGACACATCCGGCCCCAACGCCGGAGTTCCATATGATGGCCATCTCAGCCAGGCGGAGGGCAAAGATCAGTGGTGGCAGGGCCTCAATCCTCAGCGACTCTACAGCGTGAAGCACCCGGCCGGCTCACTGCCTGACACGTCCTATGTGAAGAACTTCTACGATCGGACCCGCGACCTCATCGACCAGCACGATCCCGATTTGCTTTATTTTGACGATTCGCTGCTGCCGCTCGGCTGGGGCGGAATGAATATCGGCGCGTACTTCTACAACAACAGCCTGAAGAAGCATGGCGGCAAGATGGAAGCCGTTCTGAACGTCAAGGACGTTCCCGACCGGCTCGCCAAAGCGGTTGTTGCCGATTATGAACGAGGGCTCACCGCAGAGATCATGAACCATCCCTGGCAGTCGGAGACCTGCATTGGCGCCTGGCATTATCTCCGCGCTCTCCACGAAGAGCCGGGCACATATGGCGGGTATGTGCCCCCGCGCGATGTGATTCATTGGCTGATTGACACTGTGAGCAAGAATGGAACATTCATCCTGAATGTTCCTGGCAGGCCCGACGGAACGATTGACGACAAGGAAATCGCAGTGCTCGACGGCATCACAGCATGGATGCAGACCAATGGTCAGGCAATCTATGAGACGCGGCCATGGAAGGTTTACGGTGAAGGCCCCAACAGCATAACGGCGGGATCGTTCCAAGGCGGGAGCGTGAGCAAACTGGGAGAGAACGATATTCGGTTCACGCGTAATAAAGCGAATACTCTGATCTACGCACTGGTGCTGGGCTGGCCAACAGAATCGTTCGCCGTGCAGTCTCTGGGACTTTCAGCGGCAACAGAGCCCGGAAGAATTGGCAAGCTCGAACTCCTGGGAACCGACCAGAGGGTCAGTTGGAAACAGCAAAGCGACGCGTTGAAGGTGGAGCTTCCGAAGCTAGATAAACAAGCGGTAGATTATGCAGCTGTGCTCAAAGTGACATTGGCCTGAGCAGAAATAGAGCAGGCCGAAGGAGAGCAGATGAGCGAGAGGATGCACCGTAGGCCGTACAGCAATAGCAACCCGCACTTCTTGACCTTGCTGCTGGCCTTCATCTCTCTTGGTCTCTCAGGCCCCGCCCTAGCCGCGAATGACACGTCTGCGCATCCAACCTGGCCCGGTCCAGGACAGCTCTTTGTGGACACGTGTTATCAGCCCATCGACCGCTCACCCGAGCAGATCGATCAGGACATTGCCATCATGAAGCGCGCGGGCTTCAATATCGTGCGCATGGGCGACTTGTCGTGTGATTCCTTTGAGCCATCGCAAGGAGGGTTCACCTTTGAGTGGTTCGACAGGATCATGGACAAAATGCAGTCCAACGGCATTCGGGTCATTCTCGACCTTCCCGGCCTGCGCGCGCCCATCTGGCTGCATCGGACATACCCCGGCGTCGATATCGTTGCGCAGAACAGCACGCGCCTGCCTCCCGCGGAACGCTATATGGATAACATCAGCGACCCAGACTACGTCCGCGAGGTCAGCATCATGGCCGACGCGCTCACCAAGCGCTATGCGCATCATCCCTCAATCAGCGCCGTGGGTTATGACAATGAGATCGGAAACGGCTTCATATCCTATGCGGAGGCCGACCGGCAGCGGTTCATCGCATGGCTGAAGAAGAAGTATGGAACCATTGATGAACTGAACAAGGCATGGGCCACGCAGAGATGGTCTCGCCGCTTGAACAGCTTTGAAGATGTCGATCTACCGCTCGCGGATGGTCCCGGACCATCGGAGCGCTACCTGGACTTGCACCGCTATTGGTCCGACGTAACGGTGGCGCGACTTGGGGAACTGGATGCGATTCGTCAACGGAATATGCCGAACGATCCATGGATCTCGAACCTCTGGAATACGGCTTCGCGGCGCGGCTTTGACTACCTTTCTACGTACAAGGCTTACGTCTCATACGGGGCAGAAGGCTCTTATCCCGGAGACCCGATCAGCGGTTCATTTGGCGCTCCGATGACCAAAGGGGCACTCCCGACTCCAATATGGTTCAGCGAGTTCACCGCCGGCGGCGGCGGTTTCTACGGAACGCCGGGCCGAAGCCGCATGTACGCATACCTTGGACTCATGATGGGAGCTCAAGGGATTCTCGCCTGGACCTTCAATAGTCACAAGGGCGGAGAGGAACAGGCGCTCTTCGGACTGGCGGATCACGACGGAACGCCTTCCTGGAAAGTGGATGAGTTTGCACGCATCGCATCGGAATTCAAACAGCTCGTCAAATATGGATTCCCCCGGTTTACACATCCCGAAATAGCCATTGCCTATTCATTCGATTCCTTCATCGACTCTCATCCAAACGGTCCCTCCAACACAGCGCTGCAATACTTCAAGCCTCCCTACACCGAGCAGGTGCAAGGGGCCTTTGCGCCGTTCTTCTGTGCCAATCTCGACACCGCCATCATCAACATCGGGCATGAGAGCCTTTCACCCTACAAACTGGTCGTCGTACCAGCTGATTACGTGATGGATGCGGCGAGCGCAGTGGCATTGCGGGAATACGTAAGCAATGGCGGAACAGTACTGATGACAGCGCTTTCGGCCAAGGTGGATAAGCATGGACAATGGTTCGACACTCCGCTGCCAGGGCAACTGAGCGATGTCTTTGGACTTAAGACAAACGCATTTTATGATTCGCCGGCTTTGAGATTCGAGCTGGATGGCAAATCGATCGAGACAAACGTACATCGCTACGAGGTTCTCGAACCCTCAACCGCCACGGTACTTGCTCGATTCACAAATCTCCCAGATCATAGCCCGGCAATCACGATCAACAAATTCGGCAAAGGGAACGCCCTCTACCTAGCGACTGAATCGAACCGTTCCACAATCGGTCCCGTCCTCGAACGACTTCTTGAGATCGCAGGTATTCAAGCCGGACTCGTCTCTTCGCCAGTTGCAGTCCCTCCCTGCAAAGTGTTGCAAAGAGAAGTGTCTCACTTTATGGAGTCAGTCCAATCTTGGCTTCGTATAGAGGAAGATGAGAGCTGTCGCCTTCCAGAATCCGATTAAGGGCGACACCTACAACTCGCAGAGGTTGGACCGACAGGCACCCCGCTGGCCGTCAGACCCATGGAGAATCCGCTTTACATTAGGCCGCTTATTTTCGCTTGGGGCGGCTAGTGGGGATCGAACCCACGACATCCTGAGCCACAGTCAGGCGTTCTGCCGCTGAACTATAGCCGCCGTAATACCCTTTTGATTGTAGCATCGAAGCAGATAGTGAGGCCCATCGCGGAAACTGCTCCATGACCTCTTTCGACGCCAATACAACACGGAAAAATGAGCCGTCCCTGCGGATGAATCCAGTAGTGCTCGATCCGGAACGCTGGGCGAAAGGCGCCTGGATTTTTCGAGACCAGACACTGCAACGGCTCGAGATTCTTTTGGACGAAGCCTTTCGCATACCCGGAACGAGCATACGGTTTGGACTTGATGGAATCATCGGCCTGGTTCCAGGTCTGGGCGACGTTGCTGCCGGGTTGTTGTCACTCATCATTCCGCTGGCTGCCTGGACCCGCGGCGTACCCTACGTGACCCTGGTTCGGATGGCCACCAATATCGGTATCGGCGTCCTCGTGGGATCGGTTCCCTTGTTCGGCGATATCTTCGATATTGCATGGAAGGCGAATCGCCGAAATTATTTGCTGATGCGCCGACACCTTGGAGAGCCGCGACGCCATACTCGGCGCGATTGGACCTTTTTGCTTCTGCTCGCAGCATCGCTCGGGGTCATCTTTGCCATTCCGGTGGTGCTCCTTGTATGGCTGCTGGCGTGGTTGATCAAGCAGTAAGTGCGGACCGGCACAGCTTCTGTTGAGAATTTCAGTCGCGGCACAATCATGAGAAGAGTCGGGGCTTAGCGCAGTCTGGTAGCCGTGGCGTCCTCTGAGGCTCTTTTTTGTCAAAAACGAAAAATTGATCGCCAAGAATGACCCGGCTGACCAGCATCGATGATCGATTGTGGCGGCGCCGACTAACTGAAATCAGCCCCCTCCGCCCCGACCAGCGTGAGAGGTAGAGAAGGCCGGAGATAGGTTCACTCTCGCGCCGAGTCGTTGCCTTCGAGACCAACCTGCGGCCACCCACCTTTCCAGGCCACCGTCGAAATCTGCATCGCCGGTTTCCCGGTTTTTGCATCGTAGGCGTGAAAGACCATGATCGCCTGATCCTGTCCTACATAGAGCGATTCCCCGCCGGGTCCGAGCCACCGTTTATTGCCAACGAGAACCGGCGTGCCACCCCCATCGAGCATGCGTTTCCCGGTCGCGTCCACATAAGGGCCCGTGACTTTGCGAGAGCGCCCAACCATTGTGCGATATGTGCTCCTCAGGCCGCGACAGCAAAGGTCCCACGAGACGAATAGGTAGTAGTATGCGCCGTGATGAATGATGAACGGCGCTTCCACGGCTTCCCAATCGGCCGGCAATCCAGGCGGCGCCGGTGCTGCATTTGGCGGCCGTTCTCGTGTCGCCAGTGCGTAGAGCTTGGTATCTCTTGCGGAGAGCTTTCCGGTGTCGCGATCGAGACGGCGCATTTTGATGCCGCTCCAAAAGCTGCCGAATGCCAGCCAGGCTTTGCCGGACACGTCGATCACAAGGTTAGGATCGATCGCATTGAAGTCGTCCTCCGCTCGCGAACGCAGCACCAAGCCCTCGTCCACCCACTTATAGTCGGGGCTGGCGGAATCGAGAGTCTTATTGGTTAGGAGAGCGATCCCCGACGTGTTCTTTCCGAAGAGCGAGTACGCATAGTAAAGATGATACTTTCCGTTGAAGAACGAGATATCCGGCGCCCACAATTCTTTTGTGCCGGGACTTTCCTTGCGAATCCATTCTGGAATCTCGTCGAGGACATGACCGCAGAGCTTCCAATTCTCAAGGTCGTTGGAACAGCGGATCGCCATGTGGCCATCGGGTGCTCGTCCGGTCGCAAAGACGTACCATGTTTCTCCGGCCTTGATGATCGATGGATCATGCGTGCCTTGGTAGTCACCGGATAGTGTGAAAACCTGCGGGACGGAGCTGTTCGGCTGTGCGGCGATGCGGTGAAAATCAAGGCAGGCCGCGATGACGAAGCCGACGATCGCGATTAGCCTTCCCATCTTTCGAATGTGAAGTACTGGCTCGGCAAGACGTCGACTGGATTTCGGGCATTTTTTCAGAAAACCTTTACCCATAATATGAATATTCGATACGCTTCTGGGCATCCGATGTCAAGGCGCTCGGAGCATGGTTTTCGGGCAGCAGGAAGCGTTAGAACCGAGTTTCGGGGGAATCTAAGCGAAGACGGGAAAACGTTTTTCCGTTGCCAGCTCAAAGCGTCTTCGAATACTATGGCCTCCCATGCGCAGTCGACTTTTTTCCATCGCCCTGCTCTCGTGTTTCGCGCCGGTTCCAGCCTCGCTTTGCCAAAAGCCCACGCTTACGATTCATGTGGATCAGCCAGTCGCTAAGGTCAGCCCGATGCTGTACGGCCTGATGACGGAAGAGATCAATTTCTCTTACGATGGCGGACTCTATGGCGAGTTGATTCGCGACCGCACCGTGGGACCCGGGCGGCGCCCGCTCTTTCATTGGACGCAGGTAGCTCGCGGTAACTCGATGGTCGACATTTCCGTGGACGATCACAGCGGGCCGAGCGAGGCCCTGCCGCGCAGCATGAAGGTGAGTGTGACAGCGGCAACCGAAACTGCGCCCGCCGGCGTGCAGAACGACGGCTATTGGGGCATTCCAGTGCGTCCGCGGACCACCTATACCGGATCGTTTTACGCCAAAGCCGATCGCGACGGAGCGCCGGTAGCCGTGAGCTTGGTCAACGACGAAACGGGCGCAACCGCGGCCAGCGCTTCGGTCGCAGGACTCACCAATGAATGGAAGCAATACAACTTCATATTGAAAACTGGGCAGGTCGCGGTATCGGCCAATAATCATTTTCAGATCACAGTTTCAAAGCCGGCGACGATCTGGTTCGATCTCGTCTCGCTCTTCCCGCCGACTTATCACGATCGCCCGAACGGAAATCGCGTTGACATCATGGATAAGTTGGCCGCGATGCATGCGAAGTTCCTGCGCTTGCCCGGCGGCAATTATCTTGAAGGCGATCACATTGCCGAGCGTTATGAATGGAAGAAGACGATCGGTCCGCTCGTGGATCGGCCCACACATCCCAGCCCATGGAGGTATCGTTCGTCCGACGGATTGGGGCTGCTGGAGTTTATGGAGTGGTGCGAGGATCTGAAGATCGAGCCTGTGCTGGCAGTGTATGCCGGTTACTCAATGATGCAGGAACATGTCGAGCCTGGTCCAGCTCTAGCTCCCTACATTCAGGACGCGCTGGATGAAATCGAATACGTGAGCGGCGGAGCAGAGACGAAATGGGGAGCAGAGCGCGCAAAGGATGGGCATCCTGCTCCATTTCCTTTGCACTATGTTGAGATCGGAAACGAAGACTGGTTCGACCGGTCGGGTTCCTATGACGGCCGCTACGGGCAGTATTACAAGGAAATCAAGCAGCACTATCCGGACTTGCAGTTGATTGCGACCGCGCCAATCAAGAGCGTCAAGCCGGATGTGCTCGATGAGCACTTTTATATGTCGGCCGAGAAGTCGCTCTCCGATGCGGGCCACTATGACAAGACCGACCGCAATGGCCCGAAGATCTTCGTGGGCGAATGGGCCACGCGCGAGGGCGAACCTACGCCCAATCTCCAAGCCGCGCTCGGCGACGCCGCGTGGATGACCGGCATGGAACGCAACAGCGACATCGTGATCATGTCCAGTTACGCGCCACTTTTCGTCAACGTGAACCCCGGCGGCATGCAGTGGGAGGCCGATCTAATCGGTTACGATGCGCTCTCGAGTTATGGGTCACCTAGTTATTGGGCGCAGGTAATGTTTGCTAGTCATTTGGGGGCCGAGGTTGTTGCGGCAGAGCTTGCCGATGTGGGACCACGAGTCTACACGTCGGTCACGCGCGACGACAAACAGCGAAAGCTTTTCATCAAGATCGTGAATGCGAATTCAGATGCGAAGCGCCTTGACATCGCTCTTGAAGGCGTGGCCAGCGTGAAGCATGAGGCCACGATGACGACACTCAGCGGCAAGTCGCCGGAGGCAACGAACTCGATCACCCATCCCGACAACCTTGTGCCGGTCAAGCACCAGATTGAGTTGAGGGGGCCCAAGTTCGAGCACGAGTTTGAGCCCTACTCAATCACCGTTCTCGATCTGAGTTATTAGAATCAAGTGGTGTGCAACTGCATGGAGCAAAGCGATACAAGTCAACTTGCCAAGCGAATGCTCCTCAAAAGCCTGTTGCTCATTTCCGTTCTTCGGGGCGTAGAAGTGGCGGCGCAATCGCCGGGTTCGTCGGCATCTTCGACTCGACACTCTGCACCGCAAACCGCAACGGAAAGCACCGCGAACAGGTATCCGGAGTTAGTGGACATAACCGCTTCGACCGGGATTCAGTTCGAACACTTTTCGAGCCCCGAGCAGAAATTCATCGTCGAGTCGATGAGCGGCGGTGTGGCACTCATCGACTATGATCGCGACGGCTGGCCCGATATCTACTTCACCAATGCTCAAAGCGTCGAGATGGCGCTCCACGGCCAGAAAGCACGAAGCGCGCTCTATCGCAACAATCGCGACGGCACATTCACCGATGTAACGGAGAAGGCCGGGATCGGGTACCCGTGCTGGGCGATGGGCGCGGTTGTCGGCGACTATAACAATGATGGCTGGCCGGACCTACTCGTCACCTGCTTTGGTGGAGTGGTTCTTTATCGGAACAACGGCGATGGCACATTTACCGATGTAACGAAAGAAGCCGGACTGGCGAGCGATCACATGTGGGCTACCGGTGCGGCCTTCGGGGACTACGACAACGACGGCTGGGCCGACTTGTTTGTGTCGCACTACGTCGATTTTGATTTGCAGAATATGGCCGCGTTCGGCTCCGCGGACATTTGCAAATACATGGGGATCGATGTGCAGTGCGGACCACGCGGGCTTAAGGGATCTCCCGACAGCCTCTTCCACAACAACCACGATGGCACTTTCGCCGATGTTTCAAAGAAGGCCGGGGTATCCGACGAAGAACACCGCTATGGCCTGACTTCCATCTGGTCAGACTTCGATAACTCGGGCAAGCTCGACCTTCTTGTAACGAACGATGGACAACCGAACTATCTCTATCAGGGAAACGGCAAGGGAACATTCGAAGAGATCGGCTTTACATCCGGGGTGGGATTGAGCGAAAGCGGCGCGCGCCAGGCGAACATGGGCATTGCGACAGGCGATTATCTGCACACAGGAAGGATGTCGATCTTGATCTCGCATTTCGATAACGAATATGCCGCGTTCTACCGCAACGACGGCGAAATGAACTTTACAGACGTTGCCGCGCCCTCCGGCATTGGGCGCGGCACGCGGGGCTATGTGGGCTGGGGCGATGCCTTCGTGGATTTCGACAACGATGGCTGGCAGGACATTTTTATCGTTAATGGACATGTCTATCCGCAGGTAGATCAGATGCGCTCAGACCTCCATTACCTTGAGCCGAAGCTCTTATTTCAGAATCTCCGCAACGGCAGGTTCAAAGACATCAGCAAAGAGGCTGGTGCCGTGATCCAGATTCCACAGGTAAGTCGCGGAATGGCGATCGGCGATCTCTTCAACGATGGCAAGCTCGAAGCAGTGATTGAGAATTTAAAGGGACAGCCGATGATCTTGCGCCCCGAAGGTGGCGCGCAAAATCACTGGATCGGCTTCCAGCTCGAAGGCGTCAGGAGCAATCGCCTCGCATTGAACGCTCGTGTGCGAGCAACCGCTGGCGATCTTGTCCAACTTGGCGAGGTGCTCAGCGGGGGAAGTTATCTGTCGCAACACGATCTTCGCATCCACTTTGGTTTAGGTGCTCACGATCATCTCGAGAAGGCTGAAATCATTTGGCCGAGTGGGAGAGTTGAGACGCTGACCAACCTCAGTGCCGACCGCTTCTATTTCGTACGCGAAGGCGCCGGTATTGTTCCATCCAACGCGCCTGAGGCCGGGAAGCCAAAGTAGCCCTGGAGGATTTTCAACTGGGGCTGGTAGATTTGTTTGGATAGGAGGAGCGGATCAGAATAACTTAACAGGCTGCGTACTTTGCCCAGTATCTTGCTGTTTTCCGGACGAGAGGTCGCGTGATGCGGAGACTAACTTTCTTATTGTTGATGGTGGGAATTGCTCAGTCGGTGTGCGCTGCAAAGCGTGTCACGGTAGAGCAATTGGAACGTCTCCTGACCGCTGACCATGGCAAGCAGGATGCGAAAGTGGCGCAGCAACTGGCCAATCTGGAGCTGAGCGAAAGGCTGAGCGCCGCGAAGTTGACGCGCTGGGAGGCAGATTTGCCTGGCCCCGGGTCGCGCCAGGCACTTGTTGCGCTGGCCGATTCGTCGGCGTTTCTCAATCCTCCCGTGCCCGAAATGCCCGCTACGGCACCACCGGATGCCGCCGCGCAGCGCCAGATCGTAGCCCTAGCCGTGAACTATGCCGGCAAGACCATTGCCAAGTTGCCCGACTTTTTTGCAACCCGGGATACGATCCGGTTTGAAGACACTCCGCCGAGGCAAATGGACACCGGTTCGCTTTCCGACGTTGGTTCGGTATCCGGAACATTTACGCCCTATCAACCACTGCACCCCGTCGCCAGAGCGAGCGATGTGGTGTTTTATCGCGACGGCAAAGAGGTGGTGGATTCGGATGCGGCCAACGATAAGCAGTCCGAATCGGCGACATCGGGATTGACCACCTGGGGAGAGTTCGGACCTGTTCTCACCACCGTGCTGGTGGATGCCGCTCAGGGAACCGTGAGCTGGAGCCATTGGGAACAGGGCGCGGCAGGACCGCTCGCGGTCTTCAGCTATGCGGTTCCAAAAGCAAAATCGCACTACGAGGTGCATTACTGCTGCGTTCAAAAAGACAATGAGAATCGTCTTTTCAAGCAACTCGCGGGCTATCACGGTGAGATCACTATCGATCCCACGAACGGAAACATTCTTCGGCTGACGGTAGCGGCAGAACTTGGAAAGGCCGATCCGATCGTCAAGGCCAACATTCTGGTCGAATACGGACCCGTCGAGATTGGCGGCGCCACCTATATCTGTCCGCTGAAGAGCGTCTCGATCTCGCTGGCGCATGAGCAGGACGCCCACTCCATTCACATGCAGCGCATGTCAGCCACGATGGTGGATCAGAATAACCAGAATACCGAAAAGCCGCTGCAGACAATGCTGGATGAAGTTGCCTTTGACAAGTATCATCTGTTCCGCGCGGAGTCCAAGATTCTGACGGGCGATAACTCACAGCCTGAAGGGAGCCCGCCTGCTTCCAGTCCTACAGATACGAAGGGCGCTGACTCGCCTGCGACGGCTGGAAGTCCGGTGGAGTCAGCGCGCGAAGGGACCATTGCTCCCGTTGCGCCGGCATCTTCGGCAGCTGCCTCCGCTCCAGTGCAACCCCCGGCGCCAGAGCCCGCGGTTCCCGAGATCAGCGTGGCGGAGGCATCCGCGCTGCCAGAACCTCCAGTGACTCCAAGCTCTGCCTCGTCGAACGCGAGTTTTACCCTGCGCGTGACCGCGCGATCCGTGGATGTCGGGCTGGTGGCACTCGACAAGAAGGGCCATCCTGTAACAGACCTGAAAGCGGAAGACTTCGAGATCTACGACAACGGACGCAAACAGGATGTCCGATTTTTCAGCCAGGCAACCGGTGAGACCGCAAAGGTGCCTGTCGATACGAACGGGCAGCCCGGCCATGCGCAAGACCAGCCCGTCTTTTCCAATCGCCGTGCGGACATTGCGGACGCAAAACCTGAAACCGGAGTTACACAAGGTAGCACCACGATTCTGTTGCTCGACCCCGGCAACCTGTCGTGGGCCGATCTGACTTATGCTCGCGCGGAGATGTTGCGCTTTCTTGGCTCGCTTCCGGCGAACGAACTCGTGGGACTCTATGTCATGAATGCTCAGGGTTTTCAGATTCTGGAGGAGGGAACGGTCGACCACGCGTCGCTCGCGTCGAAGCTACATGGATGGATACCTAGCGCGCAAGACCTGGCTCGTGCGCAGGAGATGGAACAGCGCAATCGGCAACAGTTCGACTATGTGCTGAACTCGTCGGATCTGCAATCCGTGAATGGAAACATCAACATCGCGCCGGATACTGGTGCCAGCCCAGTCGATCCTCAACTGCGCAGCAACGGCAGCAATCCTGGTCGTAGCGCATTCCCAATCCTTGCCGGCGTGGCCCGGCATCTTGCCGCCAACCCCGGCCACAAGAGCCTGGTGTGGGTTACCAGCGACAACGTGCTAGCGGACTGGACCGATAAGGCAGTGGGTATCGATCAGGGCAGCAAGCACATTGATGGCCTCGTCCTGCGCGCACAGGAGGCGATGAACGATGCCCACGTCAGCCTCTATCCACTCGACGCCTCGCAGTTGGAGACCAACGCCATCGATCCCAGCCTGCTGGGCCGCAACGTAGAGTTGTCGCGAAGTGTAACGGCGCCATCCGGACCCCAAAGCGGCGGCGCCGCGCCAGGCCGCGATGCCGCCCGGATGCAGCAGGATTTGCACCCCATTCAGGCAGCGATACAAGAGATGGCGGAGGCCACCGGCGGCCAGGCCTTTCGCCGTTCCGGCGAGATTGCAAAGAACCTCGACAAAGTGACTGCAGATGGCCGTGCCGCCTATCTCTTAGGCTTTACGCCCGACACTCCAGCCGACGACCAGTATCACGCGCTGACCGTGAAACTCACTGCTCGGCACGGCGTGTTGCTGCGTTACCGCACCGGGTACCAGTATGCCAGGGAGCCCGCCACGCTCAAGGGGCGGTTTCAACAGGCAATATGGCAACCACTCGATGTCAGCGAGATCGCCGTAAGCGCCAATCCCATGGCGGCTTCCACGGGGTCGGCGTTCAGGCTCAGCATTGCTGCCAACGACGTGGCGCTCAAACAACAGGACGAACATTGGGTGGATAAACTCGATGTCTTTCTCATCCAAAGAGACGATGAGGGCCTTCATGCGCGAGTTACGGGGCAGACTTTGCGTTTGACGTTGAAGCCTGCAACTTACGCGAAGTTGCAACAGGAGGGAATCCCGTTCGACCAGTTCATCGAGAAAGCACCCGGTACGAGCTCGGTGAGGATTGTGGTGGTCGATGAGAACTCGGGCCGCATGGGGTCGGTAACCATTCCAGCCTCAGCCCTGCAAGGGAAGAGTTGAAAAAAGTGCAGCCGTGTTCGATGGAACGCGTCGTGGACTCGGAGGTTCAGAATCCAGTGCGTTCTGCTACTTGCTGAGCGGCGCTGTTGGGTTCTCCTCAGCCCCTTTGCCTTTTCCCTGAGCTTCGTGGAGCTTGTTTACGACGGTTTCGTCGGCAGCTTTCTGCAAGCTGCGTGTCTTATCAAATTCCACCTTGGCTTCGTCGTTCCTTCCCATCGCCTTATAAAACCGCGCCAATCGCCAGTGCGTCGCCTGGTCTTCAGGGCTCAGCTTCTCTGCCACCTTCAGTTCGCGCAAGGCATCTTCGCGGCGGTCTCCATCGCTGTAGAGAATGCCTAGGTCGAGGTGGGCTCTTTCAATTTTAGGATCAATGTGATTTGCCTTCTCGAGCAGCGGTGATGCAGCCTCGGGATGACCGAGCTGCATGTCGGAGTCTGCGAGATAGGTCAGCGCCTGAGCGTGGTTCGGGTTGTTGTCGAGTTCAGCTTGAAACTCCTTCGCCGCCTCATCGAATTTCAGCAATCCCCACAGAAGATAACCCAGACCAAAGTGCACATTGGGCATTTTGGGATCGGCCTTCACCGCAGCACGAAATTGCTGCTCCGCACCCGGTTTGTCCTTCATTTCGTCCAGAGCTTCACCGGCGAGCATGTCGGCCTCGGCTGAATCCGCGTTCAGCGTCACGATCTCGTGGTAGACATCAAGCACGCATTGATACTGCTTCGACCACAAACAGCTTTGCGCCAGGGTCAGGCGGAAAGGCAGATTCTGCGGATCGGCGGCTGTTGCCTGTTTCAAATACGGAATCGCCGCAGCATATTCGCCGAGGCCAAAATGCGCGAGCCCGATGAGCGTCGTGAGGCGAAGAGACTCGGATGAGGATTTCGGCTCGCTCCTGAGAAGAATTCCAAATGTCCCGATTGCATCTTTCAAGTCTCCGCCTTTAAAGAGCGCGAGCCCGAGATCCAAACGGAGTCCAGGGATTGCCGGATTCAGCGCCAAAGCCCTGCGATAGAAGGTCACCGCGTCTTTGTAGTGTTCCTGTTTCGCTTCAAGGAAACCCAGGTGCGCAAGGACTTCAGAGTCCGCGGGGCGGTCCTTCAGTACGGCGCGCCATGCAGTCTCGGCCTCGGCGTTGTTTCCCTGCTGCTCCAGCGCAAACGCGGTTTGGCGACGATCTTCGTCGACCGCCGCAGTCTGGCCCTGGCTAGCTGCAGCAGTTATCGCCATCGTGAGGCTGAGAACAATCGTCAGTCTTCCAAACTGCTTCACAAACATCTCAGTTGGTATTCTCGCTTGCCACAAACAAGCTGCGCAACCGCTCTGGCCATTTGGGCGGTCGCAGAAAAAAAGAAGGCGCGGCAGAGATTGCCTGCCGCGCCAGGAGGTGGAGACACGTTGTTAGAAAATGAACTTGCCGCCAAGTTCCATCGTGCGCGGACCGTAGTCGTTGGTGACCGCTCCGAAGTTTCCGTCGTGGGAGCCCGTATCGACGCCTTGGAAGTCCACATGGTTGAAGGTATTGAAGGTCTCAAATCGGAGTTCTATTCTCGGTCCTTCGTGAGCGGTGATTGGGATGCTCTTGAACAGGGAGAGATTCCAGTTGAAGATTCCCGGTCCCACGGCTGAGTCCTTTCCGGCGTTGCCAAAGCCCTGGTTCGAGCCGCCCGCCCAGGGGGCGATCGGATCTGCATACGAACTGGTGCTGAACCAGGCGCCGACCTTCTTGGGGTAGGTGACCTTGGACACCAGGTTGGGACGGTTGGTAAAGCCGGTCAGGCCGACTACGTCGGGGCCAGTGTAGGTGACGTACAGCGGCACTCCCTTTTCCGCAGTAGTTACGCCGGAGATCTGCCAGCCTCCAAGGACTTCATGGGCCAAAAGGTTGTCGCTTTTGGTGAAGAACGGGAGGGCGTAGATGTAGCTCGCGTTGAAGATGTGACGGCGGTCGAATGTATCGTCCGAACCGCGGTCGTACTTCAGGTTATACGGATTGGAGACCCCATAGAGATCGTTGCTGAACTCAGAGATATTGTGAGACCAGGTGTAGGCAAGTTGCGTGGTAAGCCCATGCCGATTTTCAAGGCGGACACCGGCCTGGAGAGAGTGGTAGTCGAAATTGCTCTCGTTCTCCTCCTGGTTGATATTGCTGAAGCCGGGAAAGTTGCGGTAGATGTTGGCGTTCAGTGTGCCGTTGGCCACGCCCTCACGGTCATCGTAAGGATTGGCAGCATTGCTCGCATCGGCCAAAGGCAGTGTATTGATCTGCCGGTCGTCGCTCTGGTCCCAGCCGATCGAGCCGACATACTGCACTACCGCGATGACAGAGGGAGCGATCTCCCGTTGGACTCCAAGGCTGAAATCAGCCGTTCCCGGAGGATGATAGGCGTACTTGATGTTGGTCACAGTCGATGGAAACGACTGAGTCGTTGTCAATCCAGTCAGGGCGCTGGTAAAGGGGTTGGAGAAGTAAACGTTGTTGGCCGAGGGTTGGTAGGCGAACGGCGGATTCAAGGCGGCGTTGTAGACATCGTTGCCCTGAACGCGCTCATAGAACATCCCGAACCCGCCCCGGAGAACCGTCTTTCCATTTCCGAAAATGTTGTCGGCAAAGCCGATTCTCGGCTCGAACGTGTCGTAGTAGTTCTTGACGTTGCCGCGGGGGAAGCCATTGACGTCGGCTTCCTCCATACCGTTGAGGTAGAACTGCTGGCCGTTGAACGTGGACAGCGAAGAAGGAAGCAGCGTGCCGGCTGCGGTGACCGGATTCCCCAGCGCCGCGTTGTAGTCCGCCGGAACGAAATTCGCAAACTGGTTATACCGCTCAAAGGCGTGCGGCAATCCGTCGTAACGAAGTCCAATGTTGAGGGTTAGCTGGGGAGTGACGTGCCAGTTGTCGTTAAAATATACCCCGTAGTTGTTGTTGACCCAGTGCTTGTTGTACAGGTACTGCAGTTGGGTAAAGCTGGAGGCGTCCCCGAGCAGGAAGTTGATATACGAGTCCTTGGAAAACGCGCTCGAGTTGAAAGCCGCGGTTCCCTGGGTGTTTGCCTGCAGCTGCTGATTCTTGTAGTCGTGCAGCAAGGCGAAGCCGAACTTCAACTGGTGCCGGCCCTTGGTCCAGGACAGATCGTCCCGGTACTCAAAGCCTTCGTAGCCGTTCCTCCAGGGATAGTAGCTTTCGCTCCACTGTACATTCAACGGCGAGCCTTGCAGATCGATTTCAGGCATATCGTTGGTTGCCGCATCGGCGACCGGGAAGAAGCTTGTAGCCGTCCAACCGGTGGGCTGGTGGAAGTTTGCGCCCGCACCGTTGATCGGAGTGAGCGTGATCTTGTTGCCGCTGTAGAAAATTCCAGTTTCGTTGAGCAGATTGGGGGTATAGGTTTGCGTCAGCTTGATGACTGCCGTATACGAGGGATTGGTCATGACCGTGCCCACAGTTGGATACGTGCTGTCGCCCCAAAGCGGCGGGAAATAGTTTTGGAGAAGTGTGTCGTGAAGGTAATGGCCCATCAACTGGAACTTGCTGTTGATGGCGTGGTCGATGCGCACCACATCTTCTCGGACCTGAGTCGGCTGAGGGATGGACGCGATGTACTGGGTGCCACCATTGTAGTTTGGCTTCGGGAAGGTGCCCGCATTCACCTCGAGGACCGCGTTCTGGTCGATCAGGTTGGCGGGAATGACATTGCCCGGAAAGGGGCTCCCAGGGGTCAGTCCATCCGCCGCATAGGTGGCCAGCTTGGCCGGGTCCGTGGTTACCGGAACGATCGGGGTCGGACCGCCGGCTGGAATGGTATAGGCCAATGGCGCTCCGGCCGTCGGGAAGTTGGGGGCAAGGATCGTATTCTGAATCGAAGGCGAACTGCCCTGAATCAGCCTGCGCCATTCTTCATTCCAGAAAAAGAATGTCCTGTTGCGGTTCTCGTTATACACATGCGGAATCCACAGCGGGCCGCCGATATTGCCGCCGGGCTCATTCAGCTTGAACTCGGGCGAGGACTTACTGAAATAATCGTCCGCGTCATAGGCCGTATTGCGGTTGAACTCATACAGTTCTCCGTGGAAGTTATGAGTTCCGGATTTGAGCACCATGAGGATGGTTCCGCCGGAGCCAATGCCGTAATCGGGTGAGTAGTTGCTGTCCAACGTCTGGAATTCGGCGATGGCGTCCTGTGAGGGCAGGTTCATGAAGCAGCCGCCGCACCCGCGATCGTTCTGTTCGGCTCCATCCAACATGTAGATGTTGTGTTCCGTGCGGGTTCCGTTAAAGCTGATGCCGTTGGCGGAGGTCAGAGCGTTGACGCCGCTAAAAGGCGGCAGGTTGTTCGACACACCGAGGCCCAGAGCCGCCAGCGCGGTCACGTTCCGTCCGTTGGTGGCAAGCTCTGAAACCTGCTCGCCGCTGATCAGGTTGCTGACTTCGCTGGTCTCCGTCTGGACCTGCAACGCATCCGCTTCCACCTGCACGCTCTGCGATTGACTTCCCACCGAGAGGCTGATGTTCTCTTCAAGGGTCGCGGCAACGTTCACCACGATGTCGGTCTTGGTATATTTCTGAAACCCTGTGGCTGAAGCGCTCAGCGTGTAGGTGCCAACACCGACGTTAGCGAACCGGTAGGCTCCCGCGGAACTGGAAACCGCGTCTCGCACTTGACCCGTAGCAGGATTCGTGAGCAAGATTTGCGCGTTCGGAACCACGGCTCCGGTCGCATCTGCGACGGTTCCGTTGATGGTTGCATTGTCCTGCGCCCACGCGACCGGCAGCATCATCAGGACCGTCAAAAGGAACGCGAACGTCACAACGGCAGATCCTCGCAGCGATCTGCCGGACCTCTTCGACGTGGAGAACATACTTATCAAGGGGTGATTCATAGTTTGCCTCCTGAGCAAACGCTTACTTCATTGAAGAAACTTCTTCCATTCCGTACTCTTCTCTCGTTTCCTGGTTTTCAACGGAAGTGGAAGCAATGGCGCGGTCACATTGGCGCGATCATTCGTGCAACTGCCGAATCGGGCCGTCCGGCTCTCACAAACGAACTCATCCTCCTCGTCTGCCCCTGCAAAGGATTTCAGAATTCTTCTGGTCGCATGAACATCAAAAATGCGTGGTTCCGTGGAGCTTTTCGGGCCGGGACCCCCAGGAAATCCGCCTCTTTCCTCCGAATCGATGTCTCGATGGCCAAACCTGGTTACACATTGCGCGATTCGAGTGAATCGGTTGATGGATTGCGGAAGAGACTTCGCGTGCTCCCTTCCGCAATGCCTGTCCTTGTGCGGTCTTTCCCCGCCAGACCCGCAGGTGACCTCATCCAACCTGCCGATGAGGGTCCTGCGAGTGCTCTTGTGTTCCAAACAAACGCTTCAGGAGTATTGCGAGGCGAAATGAGCTGTAGCGCCTTCGCGAAACAGATTAAAACACACTCCAGCAAGCGTTTTCTTCAGCGTCAGCTTTTTTACGCCCTCAATATGCGTTTGTCAATGGAAAAATTTCGCGCTGTTTCCCGGAGTGTCCGGTACCAGGCAGAGCATGGAAAATCCCTTTACTCATACGATTAAGCTGGTCGCGAGGTTCGAAGGAGCACAGGGGAGGTGTCCGTCGGGTAATCGATTTCCCGAATGCAGACGACGATTGGACCCGGACCTCACGGCTGTCTGGTCTAATTTGCTTTGCGCCGCACTGTAAGGTAGATGGGGTAGTATCCCTGCGCCAACACAATCAGCCTTCCAACCCAGTTGCCAAGGTTCAAACGCTGAAAGACCCGCATTAGCTTTCCGAGCCTGGCGGCCGTGCGCTCCATTTCGAATTGGTATGGTTGCGTTAGTCGGTCCAGGAAAACCTCGGCGCCGAGTGACAGCAGTTCTATCGGATACTCCTTGTTTATTTGACGTACCGCGCGTCTGCACCAGATCGGATTGATCTCCGTGCGCATTGTGTAGGCAAACGCCGGATCGCGTCCCAGCAGGCGAACCCACACCGGCAAGACCCATCGCCAAATCAACGGCGGTTGCGGTACAAAGTAGTGCCCTTCGAAGTACGAAAGATAATTTGGCACTTCTACATGCAGAATGCCCCCGGGGCGCAAGACCCGCACCGCTTCCCTCAGAACCTTCAGCGGATCCTGGGTATGTTCAAGGACATTGCCAGCGTAAACAACATCGAAGGAAGCGTCCTCAAACGGCAACGCATCGTCGGTCACGCGGATGATTCGGTCGGGGTTGATGCCGTTCGCGGCAAACAATTCGCGCGATCCTTTGAGAGAGCTTCCAAACCCTTCTGTGTCCCTTTCAGTGCCGTACCCGTCCAAATCGTATCTCTTGATCCATGTCGCCAGATTCGTTCCGAATCCCGAGCCAATCTCGAGCAGTTTACTGCCCTGCAGTTGCGTGAAACCTTCCAGCAACTCCCCCTTCTTTAAGGGCCTAATCACATCCAAATGGTCTCGCGCGTTCGCGTCCCGCGATGTCCCCGTGACTCCCTCGAAAAAGATTCCGACAGATTGCACTGCAAGTTCTCGAACGGAATCGGGGACGATGATCGCATCGGCGGGCATGTGGGGGATTATAGCTTTTGACTCAAAGCAATGTTGTTCCGATGCGTCCATATATTCTATTGGCGATGTGTGGGGGTTTCTTGGACACCAGACGATTGTCGCAAATGTATTCGTCCTGCCCGGTCTGCGGCGCGATTAACTTAAAGGGCTTGTGGAACGTGAAAGATTATACGATCGCACGATGCCAATCCTGTTCGTTGGTATTCGTTCAGAACCAAGTTAGTGTGGAGGAACTTGCCACACATTATGCTGGACCTGGCGATGAAGTGTACGACGACAGCAACGCCGAGTGCCTCAACTACTACTATCAAAAGCTTGCAGATCTGATTAACAGCCGTTTTCCTCGGCCCGGAAGAGTCCTGGATCTTGGGTGTTCGCGCGGGTGGTTTCTTGACGTCATGGCGGGTTGGGAATGCCATGGCAATGAGATTTCGATCACCGACGCCGCAGTTGCCCGCCAGCGATACGGCGAACGCATCGTAACCGGCGCCTTCGAAGACTACCCGCTACGCGATAACTACTTCGACGTAATCGCCTTGCAAGATGTCTTCGATCATTTCCGCGATCCTATGGCGGCACTTCAAAAATGTCGCCGTTTGTTGCGACCCGGTGGATTGATCGCCATCAAAGTTCATAACATCTCCTGTCTCTATGCCAAGGTCACCGGTTCAAACTTCTACGCCGTCATCCCTCCATCGCATCTGTTTTATTACAACGGCAATTCTTTG
The DNA here is from genome assembly GCA_964487345.1 of uncultured Occallatibacter sp. Taxonomy (GTDB): domain Bacteria; phylum Acidobacteriota; class Terriglobia; order Terriglobales; family Acidobacteriaceae; genus Telmatobacter. The sequence goes on from CAZAQN010000024.1 coordinate 47,205, forward strand.
GCCCTCGCACTGACGAATAGCGGCTATCAGGTGGTCGATTCGAAGTTCATCGGGCATTTGATGAAAGTCAAAACGGTCTTCTGGCGTTTGTCTCGCAGCAATCCGCGCTCGCTGTTCTATCGCATCTACAGGGCATTGGAACGTACTTCTCTTGGTGAATTGAAGTTCCACAAGAATCTGCACGACATCATAACGGTGCTTGCTGTGAAACCAGTCTGATCGAAATCCAATTCTGGCGCCGCTGTTCATCGAGGACCGGCAAGCCCGGTGAGGTCGAGCCTGTGCTAAACTCTGGGTCAATATCATTAGGTTCTTTGAATACTGCGGCCAAACGAGTCCCTTGCGCGCTCTTTAGGATAGCTGAATGACTGGGAAGCTGATCACCATCTTGACTCCCTGTTATAACGAAGAGCTCAATGTCCGAGAGGTACACCGGCGGGTAATGGCAATGGCGGCAGGATTGCCGGAATATCGCTTCGAGCACCTGTTTATTGACAACGCTTCGACCGATGGCACCGTTGCAGAGTTGCGCACGATGGCAGCGGAGGACCCAAGCGTCAAGGTCATTGTGAATGCTCGCAACGTGGGGCCGGATCGCTCGGGAATGCATGCGCTCTTAGCGGCAGATGGGGACGCTGTCGGATCCGTGGCGGCCGACCTGCAGGATCCACCTGAATTGTTCGCCGAAATGATTCGTGCATGGGAAAAGGGGTTCCCTATTGTCGCGGCGATCAAGAACAGCAGCGATGAAAATGGGTTGATGTACCGTGTGCGCACAAGTTACTACCGGCTGGTCGCGCGCCTCGCGAATGTTCGCATTCTCGAGCACTTCACCGGCTTCGGGCTCTATGACCGGTCGGTTGTGGAAAAAATTCGTTCAGGCTTCCCAGACCCCTATCCTTATTTCCGCGGGATGATCGCCGAGCTCGGGCTGCCGATTGCCAAGGTTTTTTATAACCAGAACCGGCGTGAGCGGGGAGCCACTTCAAACAATCTCTACTCTCTCTATGACCTTGCGATGCTGGGTATAACAAACCTCTCCAAGGTTCCCTTGCGGCTCGTGATCTTCTGCGGATTCGTCTCCGCATTCATCAGCTTTGCGCTGGGAGTTTTCTATCTTCTGTACAAGCTTGTTTTCTGGTCACGTTTCACGGTTGGCGTGGCACCAGTCGTCCTCGGCCTGTTTTTCCTTGGCTCCGTGCAACTGATTGCGCTGGGCATTATCGGTGAGTACGTCGGCGCAATCCACACCACCGTGTTAAACCGCCCCCTTGTTACCGAGAAAGAGCGAATCAATTTTTAGCTCTCGTCTTTCCACATGAGAATTCATTCCCACAAGCCGGTGCTGCAATTTGCGCGCTACATTCTCGCCGGTGGATTCAATACGCTCTTTAGTTTTGGAGTCTTCGCGTTCCTGAACTGGTCCCTGGCTGGACTGGGTTCTTACAGTTATATGTATGCTGCAATTCTTGGAAGCCTGATAACCATCAGTGTGGCTTTTCTTGGATACAAATGGTTCGTCTTCCGCACTCACGGGAATTACCTCCGCGAATGGATTCGTTGTTTCGGAGTCTACGGAAGCAGCGTGCTCATCGGCCTAGTCGGGCTGCCCATTTTGGTTCCCATTCTTCGTAACCATTTGCGCAATCCAAGGCAAGCTCCGTATATAGCAGCAGCAATGATGACGATCGTTACGGTGCTGTTCAGCTTTGTGGGTCACAAGAATATATCTTTTCGGCAGAAACTGAGCGGAGAGGAAGCCGAAGTCTGCGCTCGGACGCCGGACTCCTGAAAGATCTGATATCGCGCCACGAGTCAGAATTCTTCAGACTTCGGCGCGGACCACCAGACAGGTGATGTTGTCGTGGCCTCCGGCTTTTTTGGCGGCATCGACTAATCCGGCGCACAATTCTTCAAGCGGCAAATCGTTCGAAAGCAACGATGCAATCTCGTTGTCCGGAAGCTCCCGCGTCAGGCCATCCGTGCAGAGCAGAAACAGGTCCTGTGGTTCGGCTTCCATGCCAAAAACATCGGGGGTGACACGACCCTGTGTGCCCAGCGCCCTGGTAATGACATTCTTATAGGGAGACCGCATGGCCTCCGAACGGGTCATCCGGCCCATCCGGACTTGTTCTTCCACGAGGGAATGGTCGAGTGTCAGCAGTTCCAGGCAGCGGTTGCGCAGCCTATAGCAGCGGCTATCGCCAACATTGAGGACCCAAACACTCTTTTCCTGCGCGGCGAGCGCGACGAGTGTGGTGCCCATGCCGCTGAGATGCTGGTTGCTCTGAGCCCGTGAGAAAATTGCGTCGTTGGCTGCGACGATTGCCTCTTCGACTGCGCCGGGCATTGACACGAGATCGTCCTGGCCGCGCCCCGCGAGCAGACGGAGAACTTCGTCCACAGCCACCGAACTTGCAATCTCCCCTGCAGCGGCTCCGCCCATCCCGTCGCAAACGACGTAGACCCCATCTTCGACGGAAAATCCGAACGCATCCTCGTTCGAAGGACGCTTTCGGCCGCGGTCAGAAACTGCCGCAGCCACATAATGGATCACTGCCGTCGCCAAGCAAAAATCTCCCGCCGCCCAGTTTACATGGGAGCGATAACCGCTGGAAACAGGCAAATCCAGGCGATCAGGGCGCCGACCCCGAGGTCGACGCCGAAGACCCGTGCGGAGAGGTCTGCGCCGCGGGCAATTCGTAGACCTCGATGGCCCCGGCATTCAGAATGGCGACGCGCTTGCCGGAGGGCGAGATTGCCACATTGCCTCCGGCATCGAGAATGGGGCTTGCAGGAGCCTTCAGGAGCAGTTTACCGCCAATCGAATCATAGACTTCAACCAATTGCCCCTTGATGTCCTGCGTATCCAGCGGATGGGCAAAGTCTTCGACGGAATGGTCGACCGACAGTGTTTCGCGAGCCAGCCGGGAGCCATCAGGAGCCACCACCAGAATGGGCCAGATTTGGGTCGGCGGCGAGGGTGCCTCCCAGAGTTTTTGGCCCTGGGTCGACATCGCAACAAGACGGCGACCATTCTGGAAGACACATGTGTTGACCAGTGCTTCAGTCCGCGATACAAAATCGATCGGTGGCTGACAGGACGAATCCAGCTTCCCCAGGACTCGGCTACCGCCGCTGAAATATTTCAGGTTCAGGACCCATTCCCGTCCGCTTCCGCGAAGGGTTTCAAGGTAACCGTCGGAGTTGATGGCCAAATGCACCGTGGCGTGCACATGGCTGACCAGCATGACCTGGCCCGATTGACGCTCAAGAATGCGCAGCACCACATCGCGCTGGGCATCACTGTCCCGGTCGGTCGAGACATTGGCCTCGGCCGTCGCAGGGCTCCCGACCGTTCCCTTTTGAGGCTTCAGAGCGGATGGTTCGAGTGAGTCCGTGACCAGGAATTGTTGAGCAGGATCCATTTCCATCCAAAGCAGCGGGCCAGGAAACTGCAGAAGCGGACGCAGCTCAAGCTTGGCATTTCCCTCCTTGAGGGTGTCCTCGTCGCGCAGAATAAAGTGGCCATCATGAAGCATCCATAGATAGCGTTGGTGGTCGTGAAGCGTCCACAGAGCTTCGGTTTCGAGCGTGCCCTGCGGCAGTGTCAGTACCTCCGCGCGAATCTGGCGCTCGTCGCCGTCCGCCACGCTGGCGCGATGGATCAACCCTGGGGCTCGAAACGTGAACAACAGCCTGTCTTCATCGAGGAAATCGAGCGAGACGAGGCTCTCGCGCTGGCCCTGGTAATAAGGGCCAGGGGCATTAAAGCCGAGCGGCTCGACTGGAATCGAGAATGCGGGAGGCTGGGATGCAGTTGCGCCCTTGTGTTGCGTCGTGTCATCGGCATCGGGTTTGCGATGACGCAACAACGAGAGTCCGACGGCTGAAACAGATCGATGGAGATCCGGGATGAGCGCCAAAGCCGAGACGGCAAGGCACACACGCGACATTTTCCCAACCCTCACCAGCCACTTCGCCATCGATGAATATTCTCTCCGATCCAGCTCGGTTTGAGCGGTGAGACCGCCGCTTTCCTGTATGCGACAGTAAACATAGGGATGGCAATCGCAATCAAATCTGCGCGTCGCGTTGCGTTTCTGGGCTATGGCGCGTGCGCGCTCGCCGGAACTTTATGGGGGACCGGCTTTTTCTTCGGCAGGATTGCGCTTAATGAGATGAGCGTGGAGTCCATGGTGCTGTACCGGTTCTTATTTGCCTCCCTGGGAATGCTGCCGGTCGCGCTGGTGCACCGGGTGCGGCTTTCTGGGAGCGAGATTCGCCTGCTTCTGATTTCTGCGTTCTTTGGCATTCCGGTTCAATTTCTGATCCAGTTTCACGGTCTCGCGTTGACCACGGTGAGCCACGCGTCCCTCATGGTCGGTTCGATGCCGGTGCTTTTGGGCGTGGCTGCCGCGCTCTTCGCGGGAGAGCGGCTGGACGCCATAGGATGGGGTGCTTTGATGGCCTCGACGGTGGGGGCTGCGCTCATTGTTCTCGGCGGTCATAGGGGCCCCGCCGCGCGCGGTGGACCTTCGCTTGAAGGCGATTTGCTTGTCGTGCTTTCGCTTTGCACGGCTCTGGCCTGGATTCTGCTGAGCAAAAAACTGATGCTCACGCATAGCCCGGTAGTCGTCAGCGCATACACCATTCTTTCCGGCACCCTCATGCTGGTCGTTTGCATCCTGGGCCCAATGCTTGCAAATCCCTGGCTGGCGCACAAGGTTCAACTCCCGCCTTTCGCGCCGGTCAGCCTTACTGCATGGGCCGCACTTGCGATTGGCGGTCTGGCGTGCACAGCGACTACAACGTTCCTCTGGAACTGGGGCATTCACCATGTCCCGGCTTCGCGTGCGGGCGTCTTCCTGAATATAGAGCCGGCACTTGGATCCATTCTTGGTGTCAAGCTGCTCGGCGAACACCTGGGACCGTTTGCATGGGCCGGAGGGGCGCTCATTCTGGCTGCCGCTCTTGTCTTGACGACCCGCGGAAATGAAATCAATCCCGAAATAATTCTGGAGTAGCTCCTCAGCTCCGTTATGAGACCAAGGTCGCAAGGCACCCCACGGAAGCGGTATTGCTGCCCGTGGCGAGCCCGATAAAGAATTAGGTATTCGAAAAGGGGGAGCTGTGACAGGTGCTGCCACACAGCTTGGCGGATCCGTTGGCGTTCAGGCGATGGATGACCAGCATGGGATTCTCTTGGATACGCTCAACGGGCTTCGGCATCAGCTGGCGCGTGGAAACGGCAGTGCGCGGCTCCATGAGCAGCTGGTTCGGCTCATCGAGTTCACAGACATGCACTTCGGTTGCGAAGAAAGCCTCCTGCGCCGGTTCGGATTTCCCGACCTTGAAAAACACTGCGCGGAACACCAGAGACTGATGGACCAAATAAAACAGGCGGTTTGCCGGGCAGAACTTGGCGACGATGCCGAACTCCATCGAATCCTCGGATTCGTCCGCGGCCAATACATGGAGCACGTGGAAGGGCTGGACCGCGAGTACAGTCGATGGCTCAACGCCCAAGGTGTCTACTAAAGCCGTTCCCTCCTACATTTCAATTCCCTGCGCTGAGCTGTGCGCATATCCCCCCATCGTGCCATTCAATTCTTGCGGACTACTGCCGATGTTCTTAGTACCGGGATCGCTCCGGCACATGAGGCAATATGGCGCTCCTGAACTGGAATGAAAAGCTCTCTGTTGGCGTGGAATCGATTGATGACCAACACAAGATTCTGGTCGACACGTTGAACGAGCTGCATCACGCGGTCATGCAGGGCGAAACGCGGAGTTCTACTGCTCCATTGCTGCGAAGCCTGCTTGCCTACACGCGTAATCATCACGCGGCGGAAGAACGGATGATGGGCAACGTGAATTATCCGGAGTTGAAGCAGCATCAATCGCTGCATCGAGAGCTGGTGCAAACACTGCAGGGATTCCTGGCCAGCATCGATCGGGGTGAAGCCGCGATCAACGTCGATTCTCTCTATAGGTTGCGGGATGGGTTGACCAATCACATTCAACGAGTCGATGGCGGCTATCGGGCGTGGTTCGCGGAGCATGGCGAGCCGCTACGAATTGAGGCGATGCCATATCACGCCTCAAACGTGAGCTGGGTCGAAGCAAAGAGTGGCGCCGGTTTTGGATCCGAGGAAAGATCGTAAACGAGCCGCTCGAGGACGATGCGCTTATCTGGCGGCGAGGAACGCAGCTCGAGATCGGCTCGGGCAATCAGGCGAAGCGCGCGCGTGAGTTCTCGCCGGCTCTTGTAACGGCGCGCCTGCCGAATCAATTCATCGGCAGCGAAGGGCGGCATGCGAAAGCCTTGCCACAACACCTGCCAGATGGCGCGCGAATCGCGCACGTTTTTCTCCAGGATGACAAGCATCTGCCTAAAGGTTCGCGCCATCATGTAGAGGTGCCCGATCGCCGCGTCTTCGCCCGCATCCGAGCTGTTCAATAGCCCTTGCAGCAGCGCCAATGCGCGGGCACGGTTGCGCGAACTGATGGCGTCGGTCAGCTCGTATAACGAGCGCTGCTTGGCGGCGAGCACCATGGTCTCCACATCGCCGAGTGTAATGCGGCCACGGCCCAATGTGTAGAGCAGCAACTTTTCGAGCTCGGAAGCAATTAGCATCATGTCGGCGCCGAGTGCGTCGACCAGTTCCCGCGTCGCATCCGGCTCAATGCGGGCGCCTGCCTCCAGCGCCGTTGCCGTCACCCAACGCATAGCATCTTCATCGCTCACGCGGGCCAGCTCCACCATGCCACAATGTTCGCCCAGCGTCTCAGTGAGCCTCTCATAGCGATTCTTGTCGTCCATCTCCATGCGGCGCGCATCGCTTGGGATCCGCAAAAAGTCTGCGACGAACACAAGCAGCGCCTGGGGGTTAGGCGAACGGAAATAGCGATCGAGTGCGGCAAATTCCTCTTTTTTGGCTCCGCGCGTGTAGAGCAGCCGCACATTGCGCACAAAGACCAACTGGAAAGGAGCCATCAGCGACGGGGTCTGGGCGCGATCCAGAACTTCAAATATGGTGGAGCCGCCAAGGTCTAAATCGGAGAGACAAAAATCTCTGAGATCGGGTGGGACAAATGCCTTCAAAAGGGCCGCGCGACAGCGATCCATGAGGAAAACTTCGTCGCCAACGAGGACATAACCCGGACGAAGTAAACGATTGCCAGCAGCCGCATCCTCAATCTCCGCGACGAAGCGGCCAGCAGCATTGAATCCCGCGCCCCAGCGTGAGCCGTTCATCGGATACTCCGCCGGACTTTTCGACTGCAATTCGCTTCAATAAGCATGCGGCTCCAGAATACCCGCTGGGATCTCGACCGGCCAATCCCGGAGAGATATTCAGAGACTAATCGGCCTGATGCAACCGCAAATCAAGAATCTTTGAGGGTTAACCGTATTTGCACGGGGTTAACTAAATAGTAAGTAATGTAGGTTACCTACAAATTCACTGTGTACTCTCGTAATACCTCCTTACTTTTCCACTGCAAAGAAAGGTCTAATTTCCATTGCGGCGCACACCAGTCGCGGCTAGACTGAAAACAGCCTGAGGTTATTTGGCTATCGATATTCCCTCCCCCTCAAGGCCCAAGGCGGCGCAGCGATATTCTTCGCAGCGCCGCCTTTTTACTTTTACAAACTTTCCAGCACATCAGCCACCAGCGCCCTGGCAAAATCGCGAGAGAGTCTCTGAACAGCAGCAGGACTCTCGTCGAAATAAACCGGCAGATCGGTCGTTGATTGGTATTGCTGACGAAAAACATAGTTCTTGTTTTCGTAAAGAATGTGTCCATCCCTGCCGGTCAACTTGACCGCGATCACCACGGTGACGAGATAGCTGGATGACTGCTGCGTTGACGTGTTGTACGTCAATGGAGCGACCGTCTCCTGAAGGATTGTTCCGTGCAACACCACGTCGGGATCAGCGTTGGCATCCGGCGTGACCCGTAAACGCGAACGCGTGGCAAACTCACGAATGACGGCGTCTGTCATCACCGTCTCGGTGTGATACGCGTTGGTGCGGGTGGCAAAAATCGGAACGGCAAGCGTGTGCGCCTCGGGTGGCAGGTGCGTGGCCGCTCCCAGCGTGTGATAACCGCATCCCGAGAGTGCCAGGAAGCCGAGAGTGATGAACAAAAAGGCGCATACGCGCATGAACTCATCATAGAGCCTGCCACGCCTTCGAACTCGTGCTTATACCCAGGCGGAAGCCATCATGCCCAGACCTTCCGGTGGCAATTTGAGTCCGTCGGATCGATTATCAAAATAGAGCGCATTCAACTGGCCGGAGTCCGCAAACTCGATCGTATGAAATCCGGTGCTCCGCAATTCAGCTTCCAACTCTTGCGGAGAAAAAAAGAGCTGAAATGGCTCACCGACCGAGGCCACACGCGCCGCCAACGCCTCAAACACCTTGCGGCGTTCCGGTCTCATGGATTCGGGCGACAGTGCGAAGTCGAAACAGACCCCGCTTCCAGCGGGCAATTGCGCGATGGCCTGCAATGTGGCCCGGAAGGCACCGCGGGTCAGATAGGGAACGACGCCCAACCAACCAAAAAACGCACGAGCGCCCAAATCGAAGCCGGAATTAGCCAGGCCCGCAGCCAATGTTTGGTGTTCGAAGTCAAGCGGAACAAACGTGAGACTGCCCGGCACAGGGATTGCAGCTTCGACCAGAAGCGATCGTTTCCACTCCTGCGTCGCGGGGAAATCCACTTCGAAGATGCAAAGGTTTGGAAACGGATTCCGATAGGCAAACGTGTCAAGTCCCGCGCCCAGCACCGCATATTGCGTGACGCCGGACGCGACCGCCTCGGCCAGCCGATCCTCCGCATAGCGGCTGCGCGCTGCCATAAACGCACGAAAGGCACGCGCGATCGGACTCATTTCGCGTTCCCGATCGAAGGTGAAGTGCGGGCCCAGAAGCGGTACTGCGATCGGATCCACCAGCACACAGGGCTGGTCCAAGACTTGATGGATGGCGCGACGCATGGCCACACGAAAGGCTGTTTTGCTGGCGCGGCCGGTTTCCATGCAAACGAGTTTAGCTTGCCACGCAGGAGTCTAATCCCGGTACGATGGGGCACATGACCTGGATTGGATGGGCGATATTTTCCGCCATCTTCGCCGCGGCCACCGCGCTGTTGGCGAAGGTCGGCGTAACGCATGTGGACTCAAACCTGGCTACTGCTCTTCGGACGAGTGTCGTAGTCGTATTCGCGTGGGGCATTGCGCTAGCCCTCGGCAAACATGGCGAGATCCGTTCGCTCGATAAGCGCACCATGCTCTTCCTCGCGCTGTCTGGACTGGCGACCGGGCTCTCGTGGCTGTGCTATTTCCGCGCACTCCAGCTCGGACCCGCTTCGCACGTTGCGCCACTGGATAAGCTCAGCGTGCCGCTGGTGATGGTCTTCGCGTGGTTGCTTCTCGGCGAGAGGCTGACTACGCCGGCTCTGGTCGGCGGCGCGCTCATCACCGTCGGTGCAATCGTGATGGTGATCGGCTGAGAGTTGCTCTTCCTCGGCGCAGCATCCCTATACTGAACGAACCACTGCTTCGCAGAAGGATTTACTTGACGAGCCGCGCCCAACCCGAACCTCGACCTGCCCTTCGCCGCGTTGTCCTCACAGGGTTCATGGGCTCAGGCAAGACCACAGTCGGTCCGCTTGTCGCCAGTCGCCTTGGTTGGCGCTTTGTGGATGTGGACGATGTGATCGAGGCCGAATCCGCCGCGAGCATCTCTGAACTCTTTGCGCGAGACGGCGAAGCATCGTTTCGCGAACGCGAGCACAAGACAATCGCTCGCCTGGTCGCCGGCGACACGCTGGTGCTCGCGCTCGGCGGCGGCGCAATCGAACGAGCCGAAACGCGCAACCTGCTGCTGACGGCCCCCGACACGATTCTCGTTCATCTCGAAGTGAAGTTAGCCACGACGCTGGCCCGCTGTCAGGGCACGGAACACACGCGGCCGGTCCTTGCCGACCAGGCCAACCTCGCCATCCGTTACCAGCGCCGACTTCCGCTCTACCGAATGGCCCATGTCTCGATCCCGGTCGACATGCTGACGCCGGAACAGGTCGCAGTGGCGATTTTGGCCAAGGCGGGTCTTTAGCATTGTCTCGGCCAACGTTCGACGGGCACCCTTGCTATCATCGAAACAGGCGCATGGTTCTAGCATCATTGCCGCCTGCCCTACGGCCACCTCCATGACTTCCGCTTCCCAAGCCACCAGTCCGGTATCGCTTCCCGCCCGCGTTGGCTCTGCGTCCGAGGGGGTTGGTGAGTCGCATGCGCTGCATGCCCTGCGTCCCGGCACGACGGCCACCTTGATTCATGACTTCCGCGAACTGTTTAAGGTGCGCGTCACCGGCATGGTGCTGGTCACGGGATGGGCAGGGTTTTATCTGGGCTCGATGCAGTCCGGCATTTCGACGCTGCAGCGGGGCTTGATCGATACGCTGCTCGGCATTGGCCTCGTGTCTGCCGGAGCAGGCGCGCTCAATCAGGCACTGGAGCGCTCCACAGATGCGCGCATGGTTCGGACTGCCGACCGGCCTCTGCCCTCGGGACGCATCTCACTGGCGCAGGGAGTTCTCGCCGGAATAGCTGCGCTGGCACTCGGTGCCTATTGGCTTCTTCTGCATACCAACCTGCTCACCGTTTCGCTCGCACTGCTGACTGCATTCACATATGTGGCGGTCTATACGCCGCTGAAGCGCGTCACCTCGCTGGCCACTTTTGTCGGTGCGTTTCCCGGCGCCATGGGACCACTGCTGGGGTGGACCGCGGCGCGGGGAAGAATCGAATGGCCCGCGGTTGCACTCTTCGCCATCCTGTTTGTGTGGCAGTTCCCACACTTCATGGCCATCGCCTGGCTCTATCGGCACGACTACGCGCGCGCAGGAATTCGCATGTTGCCTGTTGTCCAGCCCGACGGCTGGTCTACTGTTGTCGAGGCGCTCTTTTATGCTGTGCTGATGATTCCCGTCAGTCTCGCCCCTTGGTGGCTCGGCCTGGATGGACCGGTGTACGCCGTGATCGCTACTGCGCTGGGACTTTTCTATCTGGCCTACACGATCCGATTCAGCCGCATCCTGCGCACAACCTCTGATACAGAGAGCCGCATGCTGGCACGCGACCTGCTTAAGGTCAGCGTCATTTACTTGCCCTTGTTGCTCACCACACTGATGCTCTGCGCCATCGTGAAGCGATAAATTGCCATGACGACCTTCGCTCCCGCATCGAATCCTAAATCGAGCACCCGCCCGGCGATTGCGGCAATCCTTGCGATCAGCGCCGCTGCTTCCTTGTTTCTATTCTGGCTCATCTATATCCATCCCGCCGCGGCAGCCAGCACTTCCTACGCATTCCTGCCTGCTCTGAACGCAGTTCTCAACGGCCTTGCCGCGACGGCGTTGCTCATCGGCTTTACATTCATCCGCGCCCGCCGCATCGCGGCGCATCGCGCCTCCATGATGACGGCCTTCGCATTTTCGACGCTGTTTCTGGTGAGCTACATCCTGCACCATGCGCTGCATGGCGATGTCCGTTACCCGGTTCACGCGGCCTTTCGCACTTTCTATCTGAGCCTATTGACGAGCCACATCATTCTTGCCGTGGTTGCGCTGCCGCTGGTGCTTATCACGTTTTTCTTTTCGCTCTCAGGACGCTTCCCGCAACACCGCAAAATCGCTCGATGGACATTTCCTCTCTGGCTCTACGTCTCCGTCACCGGCGTCATCACTTACGTCATGCTTCGCCTCGCGCAGGGCTCGTGAACGTCATGTCCGCGCAAGGCCCGACCCGCAGCACTCCCGCTCATTCGAACGACGGAACACGACAATTGCTGCAATGGGGCGGATCGATGGTTGGCGCGGGCCTGCTTGCGGCGCTGCTGCTTGAGACCGTGCTGGGCGGCTTTTCCCGCACCGGCGCCAGCACGAATACAGGCTGGTTTGCGCTCATTGTCGCTCTGATGTGCATCCCCTTCGGCGGCCTGCTGCTTACGCTCGGAGTGGCCAAGTGGCTACGGAACCGCACCCTCGTACGGCGAGGCTGACAGTCTGCTATCCTTTCTCGTTACGGGAGAGATCGAACATGGCAAAATCGGTGAACAAAGTCATCCTTTTGGGCAATGTGGGGAAAGACCCGGAGATGCGCTCGACCGGTGGCGGCACCCTGGTGGCCAACTTCACCCTCGCTACGAGCGACCGCCAAAAGGATCCACAGGGCAACTGGCAGGAACGCACCGAGTGGCATAACCTCGTCGCCTTCACACGGCTCGCTGAAATCGTCCGCGACTACGTCAAGAAAGGCTCCAAGCTCTACGTCGAGGGCAAGATTCAGACGCGGAGCTGGGATGACAAGGAGACCGGCGCCAAGCGCTACCGCACCGAAATCATCGTGAACGACATCTCTCTGCTCTCCGGTCGCGACGAAGGCAGCTCGGGAGGATATAGCCGCGCATCGAGCGCCTCAAGCGCTTCGGCGGGTATGGATCAGCGCGCACCTGCCGGAAATGATGAGTTCGCCCAGCAGGCGGAGATCTCCGACGACGATATTCCGTTCTGAGGTACACCTGCGACACGTTTTGTAAAGTATTCCCATACCGCCCTGATTCTAAAGGGCGGTATTACTTTTGTACGGGGAGAAATGTAAATAATATTGTCGCCCGACATAACTTATGTTGTACCTTAAAAACTGTAACGTTCTAGAGGAGCAGTCAGCCAAATGGACGCACTCAAATACCGCATCAAGACGTTCATCATGCAGAGTGGCGAGCGTTATTGTCTGTTGATCGATAGTACGACAGGAAACCCGCTGTACTATCCCAACTTGTACGTCACCACCCAGATCAGAAACAACGGACAGTCTGTATCAGCGATGCAGACGGCATTAAGCAGCATTAATGTCTTCCTCTCTTACTGCGACGAAAAAGGGCTGGACCTGGAGAAACGATTCATCCAGCGCGTGTTCTTCACCCTCCCTGAGTTAGATGGATTGCGCGATCACTGTCAGAAGCGGTTCAAGAAAGAGCGAACCGCCGCATCAACCGGCCCAGTACTGGTTTCACCGAAACAGAAGCAAAAGCCGTCGAAGCCTGCAAATTCGGGGACAGAATATGTCCGGTTGACCTATATCGGCAAGTATTCCAAGTGGTTGGCCGAGACTCTCCAATCTGGTCCAATGGACCGGAAAACATCTCAAGAAATCTCGACAATGCAAAAAAGGATGAATTCCAGGCGGCCAAAGCGAAAGGGACGCAATCAGCTCAACAATGAAAAGGGGCTTGATGAAAATCAAGTGGATCTGTTGACTGAATTAGTACGTCCCGGCTCCGAACACAATCCGTTTCCCGATCCTGCCGTTCAAGTTCGCAACCGCTTGATAATCTTCATCTTGTTGCACCTGGGCAAACGTGGTGGAGAATTGTTGAACATCCGCGGAAGAGACATTAAAGGCGATCAGATTGTTATTGCCCGTAGGGCGGATGAAAAAGATGACCCCAGGCATGACCAACCTCTTACAAAGACACTGGACCATCGCATGCCCGTGGAAGCTTCTCTAATGAATGAAATCCATATTTATATAAACAAATTCAGAAAGAAAGTTCCGAACGCGCGTGCGCACGATTATTTGTTTGTCACCCACAAATCCGGCCCCACGCAAGGCCAACCACTTTCGATCTCTTCGTACCACAAAGTATTGAAGACCGTCGCCGAAGCTACGCCGGAACTCAAAGACCTTCACGGTCATGCACTCCGCCACACCTGGAATCACCGTTTTTCTGTGTTTATGGACACGATGGACAATCCGCCAACGCCTGAAGCTCAGGAAAAGATGCGGTCCTACCTGCAAGGTTGGAAGGAGGGCTCTGGAACCGCCAAATGGTACACCCAACGCTTCACGCGAGAAAAGGCGATGGAGATCGGACTCGAACTTCAAAAAGGTAAGATACGCATTCCGGAGAACCTAACCCATGAATCTTGAAGCACAACTGCATGAAGGTGCCAAAAGGCATCGATCAAAAAACGGATATTGGTTTGAGGAAGACGATTCAGTCTGGCAGTTGAGAAAAGGTGTCAAAGTCTACGTTGGCGCTGTGAGGGCCCTTCTGGATAGTGAGTCGAGTCGCGGCTTCACCGCCACGCTCGTGCACTACGCGAGCACATTGTCTGCAGACCACACAGCTAACATGGCCAAAGGCATAAGAACGATTCTCGACACCACGGCATCATCATCAATTACGGTCACAACCCTGATTAACTTCCGCGCCACGCTTACCCATGCGACTGAGTACCGTCTCGGCGCTGTGAGTGGATTTATCTGCGCCTGGCACGACCTCGGCTACCCAGGTATCGATGATGATGTCGTGGATTTGCTCGAAAGTTGGACACTCAGAGGAAATGACAAAGGGGACGCAATTAAGCGACTCGACCCCGCCCAGGGGCCGTTAACCGACAATGAGCTGATGGCCTTCAACGAAAGCGCAACATCAGCCTTTGAGAAGGATCAGATTTCGATCACAGATCTGTCGATTGCGCTCTTGACGAGTAATACTGGTCGACGACCAATCCAGGTCACGCACACCAAGATTTGTGATCTTGACGGTACCCGGAAAAACAAACATGGTGATCCCATGTATGTGATCAATATTCCCAGGGCAAAACAACAAGGAGAAGGATTCCGCGAAAGTTTTACGGCATTTGCAATGTCCCATGAGCTATGGGCCGTTCTGAATGCACAACGAAAGATCTGTATTGCGTCGGTTGAGACGATATTGGGGTACGAGCTTCAGGAGGCGGATCGATCAAAACTGCCATTGTTCCCGGACTTGGATGCGTTCTACCATGTCAACTCGCTTGCCGAACTGCGCCAACTGCTCCAAACTGATTACCTTCATTTGAAGAGCGAAACAATCACCGATATCTTGCAGAAGGTGGTTTTGAAGTCTGAATGTTACTCAGAGCGCACTGGAGAAATTCTTGAGCTAACAGCCAGGCGGTTCAGGTACACCATTGGCACTCGCGCGGCCAGAGAAGGCTGCGGGAAAATGATTATCGCGGAGCTTTTGGATCACGCTGACACGCAGAACGTAGATGTATATACCGCAAACACCCCAGAATTTGCGGCAAAGCTCGATGAAAAGCTCGGCTTTCTCATGGCACCGTATGCACGGGCTTTCATGGGCATCGTCGTGGACAAGGAACAGGATGCAAAGCGGGGCGACGATTTGTCCAGCCGAATCCGGCACAATGGCGCGGGTGCGGGCACGTGTGGAACATACGGATATTGTGGGGCCAACGCGCCGATTCCTTGCTACACATGCACGAATTTCCAGCCATGGCTTGATGGGCCACATGAAAAGGTATATCAGGACCTTCTCAATGACCGGCAGCGGGTATACGAGATAACCAAAGATGAGGCCGTGACAGCGGCACTCGATCGAACAATATACGCAGTTGCGCAGGTCATACTGCGTTGTCAGGCACGCCGTGAAGAACTGGCGCGACAGGAAGGTCAATAATGGGAGACTTGATCCATTTTTCCCCACGGGCTGACCTTACAGCTTCTGAAAACCTCCGCGAGTTCATTCGGACCTGTAAGGAGGACCTTACCGCATTCGGGGCTGATCTAAATTGGGACAGTTGGAAGTGGGAAGGGGTTGTCTACTTTACGAAATTGGGGGTCAAACCGCAAAGCGCAAAAGACTCCGACCGGCTTGATGATTCTGTTATGGAATTCGCGAAGGCCTACTTCCGATTCCAACAAGGAAATCACCCAACCGGGACGAAGAACGAGTCTAAAGCACTGCGAGCAATCGAGGCCGCTCTGCTACAGGTCAAACTGGACGCAGACATTGCTGGGCTTGACATGACGGTGCTCGATGAGGCGGCGAGCATCGGAAAGCTCCACTACTCCGAAATGGCTGCTTACCATTGCGGCCGTGAGATCGAGCGGTTGGCTCGTTTTGTCACGGAAAAGCATTTGATCGCGACAGCCGTTGGAACATGGAAAAGCCCAATCCCAAAACCGAAAGACGTAAACATCCAAACAGGACCAGAAGCTAAGGCAATTCAAGAGAAGAAGCTTCCAAGTCAAGCCGCTTTTGACGCACTTGCAGAAGTTTTCACCAATAATCCGCACGATCCCAAAGACATCTTTACCACTTGCGCGTTCGCTCTCACAATGAGCGCTCCTTCCCGCGGAACCGAAGTACTGGAATTACCAGCGGACCTGGAATGGGAAGAACCTGATAAGAACGGTGACATGCGCTACGGATGGCGCTATTTCGCTGGCAAAGGATATGGCAGCGAGGTGAAATGGGTCCAAGCCGAGATGGTTCCAATCGCCAAACTGGCTGTTCAGCGAATCCTTGCTCTGACAAAAGAGGCCCGAGCGCTTGCCCTCTGGATCGAAGAGAACCCGACACGTTTTTATCGACACCCGAATTGCCCAAATGTGGCAGATGATCAGCCGTTACATCATGAACAGGTGGCCGCTGCATTGGGATTTACAGGCGGAAATGTCAGCTCTTCCGGCTTTTCTCATCTCTTTGGCAAGTACACACTGAACAACTTGTGGGAATGGGTGATGTCCCGTCAGCCAGAAGGTTTTCCTTGGATCAACAAGGAAAGGAAGATCAAGTACAGCAACGCTTTGTTCTGCATGACCAAAAACATGCTTCACGGCCAGCGTGGAACAAGCCCAGTGGTTCTATGGACTCCTAATATTACCGTTTTTAACAGCGACTTAGGGCCACGTGAATCTCTAAATGATCCTGATGCACATCAAAGCATTTTTGATCGCTGGGGCTATAAGGGGTCAGATGGAAAGCGGCTAAAGCTGACATCCCATCAAGCGCGTCATCTGCTTTCGACACTCGGTGAACGAGGCGGCTTGTCGCCAGAAGACCTTGCGAAATGGGCCGGGCGCAAGGATCAAAAGCAAAACCGCACCTACAACCATATGAATGAATTCGAGATGGCCGCCGCGGCGGTGGCCATGAATACTTCCATGACACTTTTTGGCCCAAAAGAAACTATCGAGCCGTTGAGTCCGATCATGAAACAGGAATTGACTCTGATCGAACGCGGTCCGGTGCATGTCACAGAGTTTGGGGCTTGTGCGCATGACTGGATCATCTCGCCATGTGAGAAATTCCGCGATTGTCTCAACTGCGGCGAGTCGGCTTTCATTAAAGGTGAAACTGATTGCCTGGGGCGGATCAAGGCTCAATATGACCAGATAACAAAGGACTTCGCCGAAGCGAAGGAAGCTGTAGCCAAAGGCTGGTCCGGGGTCGACAGGTGGTACGAGCATCACGAAAAAAAATACAACAGGCTTCGTCAGTTAATAGAGTTGCTTGAGGATCCGACCATTCCTGACGGCTCAGTCATCACCATGGTTGACGGAACGGATTACAGCCATTTGCGTCGCTCACTTCAGGCGCGGGCAGAAATGGCCAAATTGCGAAATGCTCCAGATGCTGCGGTGCTGTCGCAGATGAAGGATGAGTTAACGCATCCTTCACATTCCAGACAGCAAATCGGAGGTCCCCATGGCTAAACACCTGAAACAAAATGACGTTGATGCTGTGATCGAGGTTATTCGAACGTGGCCAAGCGGCAAAATGACCTGGGAATTGATCTGCGAGTCTGTTGCCGGTGTAATCGGCACCAAGCCGACGCGCCAAACCTTGAATGCGCATTCTCAGATAAAGGCCGCCTTTGTAGCAAAAAAGAGCGGCCTAAAAGTCCACGGTCCCAGGACCTCAATGCCAAGCAGCCTCAAGTTCGCAGCTCAACGCATCGCCCACCAGCAGTGCGAAATCGATGAACTGAAGGCAACCAACGCTCAGCTTTTGGAGCAATTCGCGAAATGGCAATACAACGCCTATAAGCGAGGGATTAAAGAGGACCAGCTAAATCAGCCACTTCCGCGAATTGATCGCGAAAGAACGGACAAGAGAACCAGTACGGAGTTGGAAAATGCCAGATAAACCAGGTGGGAGACAAGGCGGTGCTGAGAATGTAAAAGCATTTCAGGAGTGGGCAAATGAGCGTGATCGGGCGGGGGATTGGGAAGATTACGTGCACCGTGGTCATTTGAACCGCTCAGAGATCGCCAAGGAATGCTGTTTTGCATTGTCGTCGTTCCGCTCGAACAAGGGTCTTGGGCGCGCGCTTCAAGAAGCGGAAGAAAAACTCGAACGTTCCGGAGTCTTCGCGAAATCAAAGAGCGTACGCGGCACCAATGGGCGCAGTGCAGAGACCAATGCAGTCGAAGTGGTAAATCAGCGGGTCATGATTGCAAAAAATCAAGTTGATCAACGCGTTAAAGCGCTCGAAGAGCAAAATGCGACCCTTCGTGCCGAGGTATTCGATCTCCGTGAGAGGTTGAAGCAATTCAAGCATTTGGACGAACACCTGTGTCGAACAGGAAGGTTGTTGCACCAATGAGCGATCTAACGGTTGAACTCCGTGTTACTTCCATCCGAAGTCGCGGCAAAAACGGTGGCGCCATCTTCGCTGGCGTTACTGAAAACGGCGACAGATTCGTCGCCGCCTGTGATTACCGCCTGATACCGGATCCCAGCCTGCTCGACCAGGGGCAGATCTGGAGTGTAGCGGGCAGTCCATCGATCCGTGAATCCATCGCTGAAAACGGGTTCAAAATCAGGGAAACCCAGATAAGCGCCATCACAGCGCAACTGCTGCGCCCTGCCGGCCGGAACATCATAGCTTGGATTTCGGAGTGTCCTGACGCCGCCGGTGTCGGTCAGGTCAAGGCCCGGAAACTCTATGAGCGATTTGGCCCTTCGCTCATTGAATTGATTGAACAGAAGAACATCCCGGCGTTGGCGGAGGTGATAAAGCAGGAGTCAGCCGAACTTCTCTGCCAGGCATTCGAAAAACATGCGGTGGCGAGTACCCTTCTGTGGCTTGATCAGATCGGGATGCCACGACGGATTGGCGCGAGTGCTCTTGCCTTTTACAAAAACCAGGCGCGCGAGAAAATCGAGGCGAATCCTTATATATTGCTCAGTTTTGAAGCCGACTGGGCGAAGGTTGACGATCTAGCAAGGAACCGTTTGGGCGTAGCCGAAAATGATCCTCGGCGTTTACTGGCTGGAATTGAAGAAGCGCTTTACCGCGGACTCAATGCCGGCCATACATGTTTGCCACGCCATGAGGTCAAGACTCGCGTTAATGTTTTATTGGGAACAAATGAACTCGCCAATCAAGCCTTGGTGGAGGGCCTGTCTGGCGGGCAGTTCCTTCAGGTTGGTGACTACTATCAGCTACACGGTTCTCATCTGATGGAAAGCTACATCGCCCGGCGTCTGATGGAAATTCTGGCCGGCGAAAGCGCGGAAGGGCAAAAGGGCCTCTTTAACCAGGGAGGGAGAGACCTCTCCTGCCTGGGAAAAGTCATCGATACCTTCGAGATTGCACATAGCATCACGCTCTCTCCTGAACAGCGCACGGCCGTTTTGACGAGCGCAGGGGCTAATCTCAGTCTGATTCTTGGCGGAGCGGGCACCGGCAAGACCACGGTCCTGAAGGCTCTGTTTGCGGCAATTGACGCTCTCGAACCGGGGACGAAGATCATTCAACTGGCTCTCGCCGGGTTGGCAGCACAGCGCATGA
>CAZAQN010000025.1:0-62875 GCA_964487345.1 uncultured Occallatibacter sp.
CGGCTGCCATCAGGAACTCGTCGAGCGTGGCGCTCAGACCGCGCTTGAGCAGCACTGGTTTACGCAGACGCCCTGCGTGCTTGAGTAGGGAAAAATTCTGCATGTTACGCGCGCCAATCTGGATTACATCGGCCCACTCGGCGACCAGTTCGAGCGTCTCGTTGTCGATGGCTTCGGTGACAATGCGCAGACCGAATTTGTCCCTGATTTCGGCCATGATTTTCAAGGCATCGAGACCGAGGCCCTGAAAGGCGTAAGGCGAAGTGCGGGGCTTGTAAGCGCCGCCGCGGAAGAACTGCGCACCGGAAGCAGCTACCTGTTCGGCTACAGCCAATGCCTGTTCGCGGCTCTCAATCGAGCAGGGTCCGGCGATCATCGCGAGGTTCCGCCCGCCGATGGATGCGTCGGTCCCGGGAAAACTGATGACGGTGTCTTCTTCCTTCACGTCGCGGCTGGCAAGCTTGTATGGTTTGCTGACGCGGATCACGTCGGCGACGCCGGATAGATCCTCGAAGTTGCCGCGATCGATCTCGCCGGGATTGCCGGTAATGCCGATGGCGGTGCGTTGCGCGCCCGGCAGAGGATGCGCGCGAAAGCCCATTTGTTCGATGTGATCGCAGACCGCCTGAATCTCTTCCTTCGTAGCCTGCGCTTTCATGACGACTAACATCTCTGGCCCCTCAAGACTTCAGTTTACGGCAATTCATGGTGTTGGGCAGCTTGTTCACAGTGGGTCGCTAGCTCGAATGATTCGTTCTGCGTTCCGCATTACGTTTTTCGGCGCGCCACTTCAGTCCCAGCCACGCAAGATACCCGAGCTGCAGGACCCAGGTGACGGTGTACGCGGCAATGACAAATTGGTGATCGAGAATCGCAGCCTGACTCATTCTTTTTCCTTCTCTCGGACAAACTCACCGAAGTTCAAATATTTGCTGCCAGCGCTTCCTCGGCTTCCTCGGTTGCGTATTGCTGATGTTTGCGCTCCACGTTGTAGCGCAGAATGAGAATGAAAATGCCCCACATCATCCATGCGAGCATGTTCCATAGGAACGGGCCTAGCATGGATTTGTCCATGCCCGAGCCTTCCGCGCCGCCGAAGACCGGAGCGGGGTGCTGGGTACGCCACCAGCGATTGGACATGTAGACGATGGGGACATCGAGCGCGCCAAAAATGCCGAGCACGGCGGCGAGCGTCTGGACTTGCGGGCCGGCGGCAAAGCGGCGTAGCAGCAGGTAGCTGACGTAAATAAGCCACAGCACCAGTGTGGTGGTAAGACGCGCATCCCACGTCCACCAGATGCCCCAGGCGCGGCGGCCCCAGAGCGGCCCGGTAGTCAGCACGACGGTGCAGAAAACAACGCCGACTTCAGCCCCGGCCAGAGCCCACGCATCGGCGACCTGCGCCCACTCCGGATGGCTATGACGATAGGCAAGATAGCCGATCGAGCCGAGCAGCGAAATGGCGAAGAACAGAAAAGCAACTGAGGCCGATGGCACGTGATAGAAGATGATCCGGAAGATTTCGCCTTGCATCGCGTCCGTCGGAGCGACGTACATGGCTTGATAGAAGCCCCAAATCATCAGCGCGACGGTGACGGCGGCGTAAAGCCCGATGGCGAGTTTCTTCATTCGTAAATCCTGAATTCGACAGCTATCAGTGTACGACGGAGGGATTGCGGCAGTCTCCATCGAAGTGTTGACGTCCTACTCAGCATGCAAGATCACGTCGAACAGCAGCAGGCTCACCGTCGTGAAGATGATGTCGTAGCCGACCAGCAGCTTCATCCATAGCGATGGATCGCTTTCGCCGGTGAGGATGGATTTGGTGGCAACGACCATAGCGAGCAGTGCCGGAAGAAATATGGGGAAGAGAATCAACGGCAGCAGTAGTTCGCGGTTGCGGCTGCGAATGGCGAGCGCAGCGAAGAATGTTCCATTGGCTACAAGCGCCCACGTGCCCAGCGGCAGCACAAGCGCCAATTGCCATGGATTGCCTTGAATGCGCAGGTTGTACATTACAAGGAAAACCGGCGCGAGTGCGATTTGAACGATGGTGACGAACAGAAAGTTGGCCAAAACCTTGGCCAGGAACAGTTCGGCTCCGGGTGCAGGGGCCATGCGTTGCGCATCCAGCACCTGGTGTCGAATCTCGCGTGCCCACGCCTGATTGAGCGCGCTGACCGAGGCGAACATGGTGGCGACGCAGAGCACACCGCCCGCAATGTCCCGGGCAAAGTCGCCGCGGGGGTCGAAGGAGATAGAAAACAGAACAACGACCAGCAGCGCGAAAAACAGCATCGAGTTGATGGCATCTTTCGAGCGCCATTCGATGCGCAGGTCTTTCACGAGATGCGTCCAGAGGGCGCTGGTCATTTGTGCCCCTCGGTCGCGGCGGACTTGATCAGGTCGGCAGTCTGGACTTCAACTTCGAGTGCCTGGGCGGCTCGCAGATAATCTTCAGGGCTGAGAATCAGCTGTGTTCCGCGTGCTCCTGCGGAGACGCTAATCTTGTCGAAAAGGATCGCGGTCTCGTCGATGTAGACAGGGAATGGCTTTCTCGAGCCGAAGAGGGTCACGCCACCGCGAATGTAGCCGGTGAGTGGCTGTACGTCCTTGAGCGGAGCCATCTCGGCTTTGCGCAGTCCCGCGGCGCGGGCGAGCTTTTTGAAATCGAGTTCGGCGTCGCCAGGGATCACAGCGAATCTGTATATATTCGGCCCACCGGTTGTGAGCAAAGTCTTGAAGACCTGCTCCGCCGGCATGCCAATCTTTTTCGCCACCGTGATGGCCGATAAGTCTTCAGGATCGACTTCGTACTCGCGCAGTTCGAATGGGATGCCCAGGCCCTCAAGAAATCGCGCGCCGTTGGTTTTCATTTCGTCGGACTCCCCGGTTCGAACGACACGACACGACCGGCTTTCAAAGCCAACACCCAATCCGCAATGGGAGCGGCGGCATCGCGTTGATGAGTCGTGATGACAATGGTCCGATTGCCCTGGCGAAATCCTGAGAGCAGCTCAACCATTTGCTGCACGCTTTCCACATCCATGTTGGAGAACGGCTCGTCGAGCAGCAGCAATTCCGGGATCGGCAACAACACGCGGGCAAGGGAAGTGCGCTGCCGCATGCCCTGCGAATATTGGCCGAATGGCCGCTGTAGATCAGGATCAAGGCCGACCTGCCGCAGGGCCTCCACAGGCGTCAAGCACGGCTGTCCTGGATACAGACTGCCGAAATAGCGGAGATTTTCCTGCGCGCTCAGCTCGTCGTAGAGCATGGGCGCGTGGCTCATGTAGCCGATCCGCGCGCGGGCGTCGTGCGGATCGCTGTCGCCAAAGACCTTGACAGTTCCGTGGGTGGGGCGCAGCAATCCGGCCAAGATGCGCAGGAGAGTGGATTTCCCGGCCCCGTTTTCGCCGATCAGGACATAGCAGCGCCCCGGCTCCAGGTCGACCGAAACCTTGCGCAGAGCGGCAAAGGAGCCGAAGAGCTTGGAAACCTGGTCGAGACGGGCAGAAAGCGGGCGGGTGAGGACGGTCGAGCTATCGGCCTCCGAGACGAGCGGCATGTGATTATTCGGCGGCGGCCGGGTGGTCCAAACTCATCTTTGTTGTTGCAGGCGACGCGGTGTTTGCAGCGCGGGGATTGGCAGGAGGAGCAGCTTGCTTGACTGGCGCACTACCCGGCTGACCGGGCGCATATTTGCTGGCGCACTTTGCCTGCAATTCCGCGGCGTGAAACACTCCGTCGCGTCCCATCGTGCCCGCTGCCAGAGCCTGCGCGTCGTCCTTAAAGGTGTCCGGCGGCGGCTCGGAACCTTTATAGTTCACCACGAGAGAGCGGCCAGTTGCAGCCTTCTGCGAATGGCTCTCGAACTCATTCAGCACAAACGTGACATGAGTCCCGCTTTGCTCAATTGAACCCGGCTTCACGAATCCTTCCACGCGCAAATTGCTCTTGTAAGCCTTGTCGCCCATGCCGCCCAATTCGGCGACCGTGACGTAGTAGCTCTTGCTCGAGCCGTAGCCCGAATACGCCAGCCAGCCGATGGTGCCGAGAATGATGGCAGTCGCAATGCCGATGCGGAGCGAGTTGGAGGATTTCTTCATGTTCAAGCCTTACGATACGAGCCGAAGCGGGCCGGGTCAATCATCTGAAGACCTCCCGGGCCAACAAAGGTGATCTGGATCACACTCCCTCTCCCAGCCGATTCGCCCATCCAAGAGCCTGCCGCGCGCAGCGCCTAGTGAGCAGAGTCAAGGGTTTGCGCGGCTCGGTCGAGTGCCTGGGTCAGCACTGTCAGCTGTTGGCTGCCCCTTGTGGCGTCCTTTGCATCGATGGCTTCATTCACACCGGGAATGACGACCGCGGAGTAGCCGGTATACTCTCCGGGAGCATAGATGGTGTGCTTATACCATGGGCGGTTCGGCAGGCCATCGGGCGATAGCAACGCTGTCTCAGCCGCGCGTAGGGCCTGATTCAGCTTGGCCGGGTCGATCGGCGGAACTGTCTGGGCCGCGTGCGCTTTGTTAGCCGCAGCGGTGAGGCGTGCAGCAGCAGCCAGAGCCGGACCGAAGTCCGTCGTGCTGAGCCCAGCGTCGCTTGCCTTGCGCTTGGCGGCGTCGAGATAAGAAGTGATTTCGCGCGCGTAAGCCGGATAATCGTACGGCAGCACATCGGCGTCGGCCATCCGGAGAGACTCCAGGCCGAAGACCCGCGCCATTTCCTGCAGGTAGACAAACTTCGGATCCGCATTCATCACGAACCAGGCGTAGTCATCGAAGGTCGAGTGGTAGACGCCGTATGAACCCGAAGACCCGACATCGGTCGACGGCACTCCTGCGTGCTGAAGGAAGGGCGTAAAGTCGGAGCCAGAGCCGAGATCGGCGACACGCACTTCTTCGCCGGGTTGCAGCGGTGCATTCGACGCTCGGTGTTCGTCGCCCTTATCGTGGTTGAGCCGCCACTGCTGGTACACCGTGCCAGCCACGGGGCTTGGAACAGACTTGGTCACATCGCGAACGAATTGCTTCAGCGAGGGAACAGCCGCCGCGTTGAAATCGGGTCCGGCCACACCAACGTCGGTGTTGAAGTAGGCAACTGCGTGGTCGATGGTCTGCACGTGCTGCTCAACCCACTCCGTCGAGCCGATCAGGCCCTCTTCTTCGGCATCCCAACTGCAAAAGAGAATCGTCCGCTTCGGCTTCCATCCGTCCTTGAGCAGCGCGCCGATGCCATGGACGGCTTCCAGCATGGCTGCGGTGCCGCTGTTTGGATCCACTGCTCCGTAGACCCAGGCGTCGCGATGATTCCCATTCACGACCCACTCGTCCGGGTACTCCGCACCTTTGATTTTGCCGATGACATCCCAGATCATGCGACGCTGGTAATCTTGCTGCGAGACAAGGTGGACCTTCGCGCCGCCGGGGCCGAGGTGATAACGAAACGGCAACGCGCCCTGCCAGCCCTGCGGCACGCTCGGTCCCTTGAGCGCCTGCAGAATGGGCGATGCGTCGTGATAGCTGATGGGGATGGAAACAATGTGCGGCTGGTTTCCATCCGGAGCGACGCGTGCCGAATCGGGCAGATCGGGAGTCGATGCGATGCCAGGTGTTTCAGGGTCGCCGGGATACTTGAAGAGATACTGCACGGACCCGCGCTGCACGCCGGTTTCGGGCCGCCATGGGCCAACGGGATAGGCATCGCCCTTGAAGTACCCGTCGTCCTGCGGGTCCGAGTATATGAGCACCCCAGCCGCCCCGCGCTGCTCGGCAAGATAGACCTTGACGCCGCGAAAATTCGCACCATAACGCGCAATGACGATCTTGCCGTGCAGGTCGATATGCTGCGCGGCCAACTGGTCAAAGTCTTCAAGCCGGCCGTAGTTCGCGTAGACCACCTCGCCGGTCACATCTCCTGAAGCGGACGAGCCATTGAAGGGCATGACCACACGGGGATCGTCCTGGCCAGGATCGTTCTCGACGTGCTCGCGTGTGGGGCCGCTCATGAGCGGTTTGCCCTCTGCATCGAAGGCCTCGACCTTCTCCACCTTGGGATGATTCAGCAGCACGCGATACGGGACGATTTCGGTTTCGAGGCCCGCGGCACGAAATTTTTCGGCCACATATTCGGCCGTCTTGTGGTCTTCGGGAGAGGCAGCAATGTGTGGCTCGGCCGTGAGGGTCTTCAACTCTTCGCCCGCCAACTTCGCACTCGGCACATCGAGAAATTTCGCCTCAATGGCCGCTTCCTTGGCGAAGTCTGTGTAGCCGAATGCGGTGGGAGCTGCTGCCTGCGCGGCGGATCGAGGCGCGTGCGGACCGGGGACGAAAGAGAGAAACAACAAAAGCGCAGAAGATTTGCGAATGAGCATCCGATTGGCCCTTGGTCGAGTGATTGCGATGCTGTGGGGATTCTCAAAGGACGAACGCGAAAGGCTCCGTCGCAATTCACCTCAGCTTACACTAGGAAAGCGGGGGTCGTTTTCTGGGCGAAGAGCGGAGGCCGAACGATGAATGGATGCGTACAGTGCAGCAAGAATCTGCACTCGGCGCGATGGAGCCGTCGGGCGAGAAGGTAACGCGCTTCCCGCAGATGGCGCGCGCCCTGCGCAATCCCAATTTTCGGCTTTTCTGGAGCGGCAACTTTCTCTCCAACATCGGCACCTGGATGCAGAACGTGGCGCAGGGCTGGCTTGTTCTTCTGCTGACCAACTCGGCTTTTTGGCTTGGAGTAGTCGGATTTGCGGGGTCGATTCCATTTCTGATCTTCACGCTCTTCGGCGGAGTGATCGCCGACCGCGTCGACAAGCGGCGTCTGCTGCTGGTGACGCAGACAGTCATGATGCTGCTGGCTTTTATGCTGGCGGCACTGGCGTGGTTCAAGGTGATTACCGTATGGGAAGTCGCGGCAATCGCTTTTATGAATGGCGTGGCCATGTCGATGAATGCGCCCAGTTATCAGGCAATGGTACCGCGGCTGGTGAAGCGCGAGGACCTGACGAATGCAATCGCGTTGAACTCGGCGCAGTTCAACATGTCGCGCATCCTTGGGCCTACGCTCGGTGGCTATGCCATGGCTGCCTTTGGTGTAGCGGGCAATTTTTTTCTGAACGGCGTGAGTTATCTCGCCGTGCTCTGGGCTTTGACGCGTATCGAATATCCAGACGAAAAGCCCGCGCGACACGAGAGCATGTGGGCAAGTCTGCGCGGCGGATTTGCCTATCTGCACGAGAACAAGCAGATGCTGGTGTTGGTATGGATGACCGTGGCCACGAGCTTGTTTGGCTTTCCATTTCTTACGTTCATTCCGTACTTTGCCAAGGTGCAGTTGAACGCGGGCGAAAGCGGCCTTGGGTGGCTGCTGGCCGCCTCTGGATTCGGCGCTGTGCTCGGCGCGATGACGGTGGCAATTGCGGGGATGATTCGGCACCGGGGGCATGTGTTGACGTTTGCCGGAATCATCTTCTTCCTGGCTATCATCGGGTTCAGCGAATCGCGCAGCTTTGCACTTTCGGAGTGTCTCGCATTTGTCGAGGGCTACTGCGGAATCACGATGATCTCCTGCTTCAATGTGTCGATTCAGCATCTGTCGTCGGACGAAATGCGCGGTAGGGTGATGAGTATTTATGCCACGAGCTTCCTGGGCCTGCCTCCGCTAGGCGCATTGCTGGCGGGCGAACTCTCGCGGCACATTCCAACCGGCCATGCTTTGGCAATAATGGCAGGCTTGGCCGCGATCATCTTCCTCGGCATCTTTGCCTTTTCGCGCCCGCTGCGTGAGTTGGACTAGCGGGAACGCGCCGATACCCGGCTGGTTCTACGCCACAAGCTGTGTGCAGCTCGCGCAGCGCTTGGCCGCTATTGGAATCGCAGTCAGGCATTCGGGACAAATCTTCGTCTCCGGCGCGGGCGGAGGCGCATCGGGTTTTCTCAAGCGGGCGAGCAGTGAATTCATCGGCAACACAATCGCGAAATAGACCACACCAGCCACGATGAGAAAAGAGATCGCCGCGTTGAAGAAGTTGCCGACCTTGATCGCTCCGCCGCCCACGTGAAGAACCACAGTGCTGAAGTCGGGCTTGCCGATGGTGGCCGCGATCAACGGATTCAGGACATCGGCGACCAGCGATGTGACGATGGCATTGAAGGCAGCGCCGAGAATAACGGCCACCGCAAGGTCCACCACGTTTCCGCGAAGAATAAAGTCACGAAAGCCCTTGAACATCTCTTCCTCCAGCAATTGATTTGTGGCTCACCGCGCGATCAGAAGAATGGGTCATTCCTCCATCGGCGCGTCCTGCGTACAGCCATGCTACAGGTCGCGAGCCGGAGCAGGCATCAGAGAAGATAGGTGGCCTCGCATCCCCGCTCACGGATAGGCCACCAAAAATACGATCATCGCCAGGATCATGAGATCCGCGTAGAGCAGCAGCAGAACGCCGCCGTGGTAGAGGCTCCACTTGCGCTGAAGGCAGCGTGCAATCTCTCCCATGCCCCACGCGGCTACAAACAGAGCGAGGACCTGCCAGTGCGAGCCACGAAGTTTCTCAAAATGCGGAAATCCCGCCAACAACAAGCTGGCGATGAAAGCACCCAGAGAGAGCACGATGCCGCGCACGAGCGATTTCTGCCGAATGTGGACGAAGGCGAGGCGAGGCCGCACAATTCCTTACTCTAGACGGTTGTGCCTCGGCTTACTCTGCGACGAGTTCCATTTCTTTAAGCGACTCGGCGTAGGGCGCGCGCAGCACACCGCGCTCGGTAATGATGGCGGTGACATATTTTGCCGGCGTCACGTCGAAGGCCGGATTGCAGATGCCTACGCCATGCGGAGTGAGCTGTTTGCCGCCGTGATGCGTCACCTCCACCGGACTGCGTTCCTCAATGGGGATCGCGTCGCCGGTGGGCGTGGCCGTGTCGATCGTGGACCAGGGCGCAGCGCAGTAAAACGGGATGCCATGCTCTTTCGCGAGAATCGCCACATTGTAGGTGCCGATTTTATTCGCGAAATCGCCATTGGCGGCGATGCGGTCCGCACCCACCACTACGGCCTGGATACGGCCCGCGCGCATCAGGCTCGCAGCCATGTTGTCGCAGATCACGGTTGTCGGAATTCCATCGGCCATCAGTTCCCAAGCCGTGAGCCGCGCGCCTTGTAGAAATGGACGTGTCTCATCTGCGTAAACGTGTATGCGCTTGCCCTGCCCGACAGCCGAGCGGATGACGCCCAGCGCCGTGCCATAGCCACAGGTAGCCAGCGCGCCCGCGTTGCAGTGGGTCAACACGCCGCCTTCGTCGGGCAGCAGCGCACCGCCAAAGGCGCCCATAGTCTTGCACGCCGCGATGTCTTCCTCGTACATGGCGTGCGCTTCGGCAAGGATTCTCTCCTTAACCGTGGAGATCGGGACCCCAGTCGAACGCAGCTGGGAGAAGAGCCGCTTCATCCGGTCAATGGCCCAGAAAAGATTCACTGCCGTAGGCCGTGTTCCGGCCAGCCGATCGCAAATCGCGTCGAACTCCGGCGCGAACTCCTCGGCAGTCCGAGCGCGGGTTTGCTGAGCACCCAGCGCAATGCCGTAGGCGGCGGAAACCCCGATGGCCGGAGCACCTCGCACAATCATGGTGACAATCACGTCTGCCACCTGCTCATACGTGGTCGCGAGAACGTAGCTCTCTTCAAGGGGAAGCTTGGTTTGATCGATAAAACGGACGCCTTCCGGGGTCCATGCGAGGGTAGGAATCATGCACTTTTAGTGTAACCGCTCACTCATCCAAAAGTGCGTCCGGCGCAGCCGTGAAAACATTTACAAAAATTACTGGACTCCCCTCCACCCACCTCCGTACATTGGAACATTGGATTCCGGAATCCCAGCCTGGCTCCCGTCTAACTGGTAGCGGCGTTGAGCTGCATTATCCGGAGCCGCTGTAGCGCAAGGAGCAGTTTTGAAACTCACGTCGGTCGATTGGCTGATCATGCTGTTGTATTTCGTCTTTGTGCTGGGCATCGGTTTTGCCCTCAAGCGCTACATGAAGACGAGCAAGGATTTCTTTCAGGCCGGCCGGGCGCTGCCTGCGTGGATCTGCGGACTGGCTTTCATCAGCGCGAATCTTGGCGCGCAAGAAGTGATCGGCATGGGCGCGTCGGGTGCCAAGTATGGTCTCGAGACCGCGCACTTTTACGGCATCGGCGCCATTCCCGCCATGATCTTCGTAGGCATTTTCATGATGCCTTTCTACTACGGCTCGAAGGCGCGCTCGGTGCCTGAATTCCTGCGCCTGCGTTTCGATGAGAAAACCCGCGCGCTGAATGCCTGCTCGTTTGCGGTCATGACCGTCTTCAGTTCCGGGATCTCAATGTATGCCATGGCTCGGCTCATTCAGGCGCTGCATGTGTTTGATGGACTATTCAGCGCGCTCGGCTGGGCGCCGGGAGGCATCTTCACTTTCTCGATCGTGCTATCGGCGGTGATTGTTCTCCTGTACATTTTTCTCGGTGGGCTCACCAGCGCAATCTACAACGAAGTGCTGCAATTCTTTCTTATCATCGCGGGATTTCTACCTTTGGTCCTGCTGGGCCTGAAGAATATCGGCGGGTGGGCAGGACTGAAGGCGTCGGTGCCCGTGGCCTACATGCACGAGTGGAAAGGCGTCATGCATTCGAATACCAACCCGATGGGAATCGAGATCATCGGGATCGGCATGGGACTCGGATTCGTACTCGGGTCGGGATACTGGTGCACGGACTTTCTTGTGATTCAAACTGCGATGGCTTCGAAGAATATGGAGTCGGCGCGGCGCGTTCCCTTGATCGCCGCGATCCCAAAAATGTTTTTCCCGTTTCTCGTGATTCTCCCTGGACTGCTGGCAATCGGGCTACCCACCCCGCATACCACAACAACGGTTCACACCGAGAATGGCGTCATTTACCGCGAGACCAATGTGGTTTCAAAACAGGTGGAAGAGGGCAGGGGATTGGTCCCGGCCAAAATTAATCCGGTCACGGGGCAGGCGATGCTCGATGCCAGCGGCCAGCCGCTGCTCGACTACGACATGGCCACGCCGAACATGCTGCTGCATTATTTTCCGACGGGCATTCTTGGACTTGGCCTGACCGCCCTGCTGGCCAGTTTCATGAGCGGCATGGCCGGCAACGTGACCGCGTTCAACACCGTGTTCACCTACGATCTCTACCAGTCCTACATTCACAAGGGCGGCAGCGATCAACATTACATGGCGGTAGGTCGATGGGCGACTGTGGGCGGCATTCTTCTGTCGATCGCGACCGCCTATGCCGCAATCAATTTCAACAACATCATGGATACGCTCCAACTGGTCTTCTCGTTTGTGAATGCGCCTTTATTTGCGACCTTCCTGCTGGGCATGTTCTGGAAGAGGGCAACGGGCCACGGTGCGTTTGCTGGCTTGATCTCGGGTACAGCGGCGGCGATGTTGCATCACGGGCTGACATTGCCCATCGAGGCGCACACAGGAGTGCACGGTGGATGGATCACGGTAGTGCATCACTATCCCAGTGACATGGCGCAGAACTTCTGGGGAGCCATCTTCGCCTTCAGCACCAATTTCATAGTGACTGTCATTGTGAGTTTGTTTACTAAGCCGCACCCCGAGTCAGAGCTAGTTGGACTGGTTCACTCGCTAACGCCCAAACCGCCACGTGCGCACGATCGGTGGTGGAAGAGTCCCGAAGCTTTGGCCGTCGCCATTTTGCTTTGCGCCGTTGGGTTAAACATCTTTTTCGCCTGAGCATCAGGAGCGGCAATGCAGATGGACAGCAAAGCGACAAGGAACGGCAAAAAGGACAAGATACGATGAGTCTCGATCTACGCATCCCCATGGGCCTGATGTTCACATTTACGGGCCTCATCCTTACCGTCTTCGGCTTCGCAACCAAGGACAATGTCGCACTCTATGCAAAGAGCCTCGGCATCAATGCGAATCTTTGGTGGGGATTGGTGCTGCTCGCTTTCGGCCTCTCCATGTTTTTGCTGGGCCGCCGCGGACAACAGCGCCTTGCCAAGGAACCGCCTGTGCTTGAAGATGGCGAAGTCCGCCGCGGACACTGATCGTACGCCATAGTTCTCATAGTGCGGTATAACGCTCATCTTTACGGCCTCGTCGTTACACTGTAAGAGAGCGATGAAGCCAAAGACCATTGAGCATTACGAAATCGTCCGCAAGCTTGGCGCTGGAGGCAGCGGCGTTGTGTATCTTGCCAACGATACGCTGCTGCAGCGTCCCGTCGTGCTCAAGATTCTTCGAGCCGGCATGCTCTCAGCACAGCAAATGCGCTCCACGGTGCTGCGCGAGGCGCGGCTCGCGTCCGCGATCGAGCACCCCAACGTCTGCGCTATTTACGAAGTGGGCGAGGCCGGCGATGAGGGCTACATTGCCATGCAGTATGTGCCGGGCAAGTCGCTCGATCAGTTGATAGAACATGGCATGGCTACTCCGCAATTGCTGCTGTCGGTCGGCATCCAGATTGCTGACGGTTTGCAGGCTGCCCATGCGCTCGGCATCTTTCATCGCGACCTGAAACCGCAAAACGTAATGCTGACCGAAGGCGGTCTGGTCAAGATACTTGACTTCGGCCTGGCGCGACGGCTCGAGCCGGAGGAATCCGGCTTCGACCCGAGCAAGCCCGCGTTGGCAAAAGATGCTTCGATGGCCGCAACCTACACCGCGCGCGGCGGCACCATCCGTTATATGTCGCCAGAGCAATTTGTCACCGGTCAATCGAGTGTGCAGTCGGATGTGTGGGCGCTGGGCGTGATCTTGTACGAGCTCGCCAGCGGTCGCCATCCGTTTGCGCGGCCTGATGCCGAAGATTTTCAGGCCATCCGCGCCATTCAATTCTCCAACCCGACCGACCTCAGCGAAATCGATCCCACCATTCCAACCGAGTTGAAGAGCGTTATCGCAACCTGCCTCGAAAAGAATCCCGGCGCGCGCTATAACACCGCTGCCGAAGTGCGCGAGGCACTGA
This sequence comes from uncultured Occallatibacter sp., assembly GCA_964487345.1. Lineage (GTDB taxonomy): Bacteria > Acidobacteriota > Terriglobia > Terriglobales > Acidobacteriaceae > Telmatobacter. The sequence continues at coordinate 13,006 of CAZAQN010000025.1, forward strand.
AGACGATCATGAAAGCGCTGCAGATCGAGACGGGAATTATCCCCGGCGACGCTGCGGCCATTTTGCCCACGACCGGCGTGGAAGCCGAGAAGCGCAACACGGGCATCCTCTCGATGCTGGCAGAGAGATTCCGTGAATCAGCGAGCGAGCGCGCCGCGCAGAATTCTCTCGTCGTGTTGCCGTTTACGAATCTCGGAGCAACCGATGTAGCTCCCCTCTATGGATACGCGCTGGCCGACGCGATTGCTGCCCGATTGGCGCGCATTCCCACGCTCATCGTGCGCCCGTCGAGCACCCTGATGTCGCTGCCCATTGCACAGATGGATCCACTTTCTGTCGGCCAGCGCTTGCTGGTCTCGTTCGTTCTTGCGGGCAGTTTTGTGCGCTCGGAACTCGGGTTTGATTTGAACTGGCAACTGCTCGATGTAGCTTCGCAGAGCGTGCGAGCGGGCGGGGCAATCCAGGTGGCTTCGCTCGATCTGATCGCAGTCCAGACCGAGATTTCGAACGAAGTGTTTGCTGCGTTGCACGGGCTGAGCGGTGCTGACAGAATTCAAACCGCGAATACCGAAGCGCCACGGGCGGTGGCTCGCGACGCGTCGCTGACTGGCCCGGTGAGCGAAGAGTACCTGCAAGCCCGCGCGCTGTTGAGCTCATTCATGGTACGCACTGGAGCACGCTCGGATCTTGACCGTGCCTGCACATTGTTCACGAGCGTCACCGAAAAGGATCCGAGGTTTGCGGCCGCATGGAGCGGCCTTGGCATTGCTGAATTGCAATACGTGCGCCACGGTTTTGGCGGGCAGATTCACGTGATGCACGCTCGGCGCGCACTCGACGAGGCGTTGCGCCTCGATCCAGCGGCGACCGAGGCCAATCTCTACCGCATTTATATGCTGCTCTCGCGCGGCGAAAAGGAATCGGCACGGCACGGCATCGCCAACCTGCTCACCTCGGGCCCGAACGACTGGAATGTTCACATGGTGGCGGGCCTCGCGCTACGCGGCGACGGCATGTACGACGAAGCACTGCAGCAGTTCAGCCGGGCTTTCAAACTGAATCCGGCGAATGCGGCAATTCTTTACAACCATCGTGCGCGTGTATATCACTATCAGAACCAAATTGAACTCGCCGGGGATGAATTGGAAAAGGGCTTGGCGCTCGAGCCGCGTCATCCGCTTTTGCGCACTTCGGCGGGATACCAGCAAATGCGCACAGGCCACCTGACCGAAGCGATTGAAATCCTTGAGGGAGTGATCCGCGACGACGAACTCATGCGGATCGCCGTACCGACACTGGCGCTGTGTTACGTGCAAGCAGGCAATCGTGCTCGCGCTGCGGCGCTGCTGAAGGACGACACGCTGGCTGCCGCCGAAGCCGACAGCGAGATGGCCTACCGGCTGGCGACCTACTTTGCCGTTGAGGGCGACTCCAGCGAGGCGCTGCATTGGCTGCGCCGCGCCATCTATCTCGGCAACGAAAATTATCCCTGGTTCCAGAAGAATCCGGCGTGGAACAATCTGCGGACCAACTCGGATTTCGAGCGCATTCTTGAGGACCTGAAGCGTAGCTTCCGCAGAAACCAGAAGACGTGGATGAGGCTGTTGGAGCAGGTGCCCCCGGAGGCTGAGTAAGTCCGCTGAAATTGACCCGCGAGGCTGAGCAGTTTTCGCCGGTCAATTTCGGATAGGTCTACTTCAAGCTCACCGTCGCCTTCAGCGGCAAATCCTGCGACGATCCGCCAACCAGGATCGTGTAATCGCCGGGAACAAGCGTCCATCCATCCTTCGCTTCATCGAAAATCGACAGGTACTTTGGATCGATGTCGACAGTCACCTCGTGCTTTTCTTTCGCGTCGAGCTTCACCTTCGTAAATCCGACCAGACGCTTGAACGGCTCTCCTGCTGCGTCCGGGAGCATTGCGTAAACTTCGGCGATCTCCGATCCTTCGCGCGCGCCCGTGTTCGTCACTGTGAACGTAGCCTTCACCGTGTCGCTTGTCGTGATCTGAAGACCCGAGTAGCGATACGTCGTGTAGGAAAGCCCGAAGCCGAAGGGAAACAGCACAGACTTCTTTTCGGCTTCATACCACTTGTAGCCCACTTTCGCGCCCTCGTCGTACGTGACCTGGAATGGCGGCAATCCCTTGGCCCACTGCTCGGGTGAAGCCGGTCCGGAAAAATGATCCGATTCTGGGGGCGGCGTGGTTAGCGTGGGATGTGGCAGGTCCGCTTCGCTCTTCGGGAATGTATTGGGCAGTTTGCCACTCGGATTCACGGTCCCGAAGAGAACATTGCCGACGGCCTCCGCGCCATCGCTGCCGGCAAACCACGCTTCGAGAATCGCGGCAGGTGCGTTGACCCACGGCATCGTCACCGGGTTCCCGGTTTCAAGCACTACAATCGTGTGCGGATTAGCCGCTGCCACAGCCGCGATCACAGCATCCTGGTCGTGCGGCAACGTGAGGCTTTTCAGATCCATTCCTTCGCTCGCCCACATGTAGGCAAAGACGATGGCCATATCCGCGCCCTTTGCGGCCGCTGCAGCCGCCGCGGGATCAGTGCCGGGATCGTATTTGACCGTTGCTTTCGGTGCGCGCGCCTGAATCGCCTTCAACGGTGAAGTCGGAAACCATATCTCTTCCTGCCAGTGTGTCGCACCCTTGCCGGGAGGATCAATCGCATTTCCGCCGATGGGGTCAACCTGCGCCGAGCCGCCGCCAGAGATCATGCCGACATCCGCATGCGAACCGATGACCGCAATGGTGTGCAGCCTCGCGCCATTCAGGGGCAAAGCGGCACGCTCGTTCTTTAGCAGAACAATGCCGCTCTCTTCGATTTTCCGCGAGGTCTCGTATCCCGCAAAGGGATCAATGACGCTGCGCTGGCGCGGATCGTCGATGACACCCGCGGCAAACATCGAACGCAAAATTCGGTGAACATGCTCATCCAACTCAGCGGTCGAAATTGTGCCGGCCTCCACGGCCGCTTTGTATTTGGCGCTGAAGAAGAAGTCGCCAGGTTCCTCATTGTCAAGTCCCGCGGCGGACGCTTTTTCCGCGCTATGCGTGCCGCCCCAATCCGACAGAACGAAGCCCGGAAACTTCCAGTCTTTCTTCAGAACATCATTCAGCAGCCATTGGTTCTCACAGGCAAAGTCACCATTGACGCGATTGTAGGAGCACATCACAGCAGCCGGATGACCCTTCGAGACACCGATTTCAAACGCCAGCAGGTCACTTTCTCGCGCCGCACGTTTGCTGATATTGATGTTGACCGAATTACGTCCGCTTTCCTGGTCATTCAGCGCATAGTGCTTAATGTCTCCGATCACGTGCGCCGATTGCGTTCCTTCGATGAGCTTGGCCACCAGCGTCCCCGCCAGCACAGGGTCTTCGCCCAAATACTCAAAAGTGCGTCCGTTGCGAGGATCACGCGTCAGATTCACGCCGCCGCCCAACGACATGTTGAAACCCTGCGCGCGCAGTTCGCGCCCGATCAGCGCCCCAAACTCAAACGCCGCCTCGAGATCCCAACTCGCCGCTGCTGCCACGTTTGCGGGTAATGCGGTGGAATAGCGCCCGTTCACGCCGCTGGAACGCACGCCATACGCCGCGTCGCTCATGTCGATGCCGGGAATGCCCAGCCGCGGAACACCGACTGCGTAGCCCACGCCGCGATTCGATGGCGCATTTTCCGTTGTCACCGGTTCGTCGGTGGGCATCCCGACTCCGTGGAGCAGCGCGACTTTCTCGTCGAGCGTCATCTCTTTCAGCACAAGGTCTGCGCGCTCATCGGGCGAAAGACTCGCGTTCATCCACGGACCCGTCGGTGGCGCCGGCCGCTGCGGGCGCTGTGCGTTACTGTGGCCACTCATCAACACGAACAAAAGGAGCAGGAGCGCCGCAATCCCACTGCGAGCGCTGCAAAGAGTCTGCTTCATTGAAAACCTCACTCAAACGTTTTTTCAGGACAGATCATCCTATCAGGGCGGAGGAGAATCTAGCGCTCTTCCACAATGGCCAGGTCCCATGCTCCAATCTCTATTTCCTGTCCATGTGGCGCTGACTTTCCATCCAACAGATCCGTGCCGTCCCCATATGAATAGCTGAACTGCACCGGTGCGGCTGAGTAATTGAAGTAGTAATGTACGCGCTTGCCCATTCGACTGACTCCATGCTGTGCATGAACGTGCGGCGGAAGCTGCTGATCGCCACTCGTGAGCCCGCCCTCATCGAGGGTCCGCTTCAGCATCACGGTTTGCAGTGCATCGGAGAGATAGGTTCCCTCGTACAACAGCGTGCCTGCGCCGAATTGATTTTCCGTAATGGCAGGCCACTTCCCGAAGAAAGGATGGTCATAGTATGCGAGCGCCTTCGCGTGTTCGGGCATCAGAAACTCAGCCCAAAACTGGACCTTGTTGGATTCGCCCATCTGGAACGGATCGTCTTTAAGAGCGAGCGGATGCTCCAGATTTGAAAACTCCTGATAGCTGATGCCCGCGGCCTCGCGCAGCGGGCCCGGCGCGCGCACCCAGCGCACAGCCGAGTTCTCATTGGCAAATCCGCTCTTAAACGTCATCACCACATGGCCGCCATTTTTCACGTAATCCGAGATCCGCTGCAACAGTGCGTCATCGGCGATATAGAGCGCGGGCACGATGAGCAATTTGTAGGCAGAAAAATCCTGCGTCTCGGGAAAGACAAAGTCCGAGCCCACATTCAGATCGTAGAGCGCTTTGTGCATCTGCTGCACTAGCGATACATATCCATCCGGCTCGCCAGTCCAGCTCCTCGCCGGCACGCCGCCCCCATATGGCATAAAACTGATCGCATTGGCCGAGTCGCGACTCCATAGAATCGCGACGTCATTGTGAATCTTCAGTCCGACAAGATGCGGCCCGATCTTCTCCAGCTCGTGTGCCGTCCGGCTCATTTCGGCATATTCGCGATTCGGCTCCAGGTCGTGCGACAGAATACCTTTCCAGTAGGTTTCCTGATTCGCCGCGATCGATGCCCAGTGCCAGTACTCCACCATGTTCGCGCCGCTCGCCAGATAGGTGTACACATCCTCGCGCAGCTGCCCATCGTAGGGCGGATACTGGCTCTGCGAAGTCCATCCGATCGTCTGCGCATTAGTCTCGGTCACCAGAAAATTTTCGTGCTTCAGTGAGCGAGAAAAGTCACTCTGCAAAGCCTGAAATGACCCATCGTAGTGATCCTGCGTGCCGTGATAGATGTTGTCAGCTACGATGTCGAGCGCCTCGGCGACCGCCCCTTCGTTCACGTCGCGCTTCATCATCCCTCCGTAGTCGGTAGTGACGAACTGACGTGTTCCGGCGCACTCGCGCACCAGCGCCGCCTGCCAGTGCAGGAAGTTGGTGACGCGCATCTGGCTCCAGCGCGACCACTCCAGTTTGTACCCAGTTGAGATGGTTCCGTCGCGCCTGGGAAGGTCCTCCCATGTGTGCAGATTCTCGCCCCAGTAGTTGAGAAACCATGCCTTGCTCAGAGCCTCCGGCGTGCCGAATTTCTTCTCGAGATAGTGCTGGAACCCAATAAAGACGTCTGGATTGGCAGCATCGTAGCTGGATGTCTCGTTGTCCAGTTGCCAGCCGATCACCGTCGGATTGTCCTTGTAATGCGCGACAATGTGCCGAATCAGCCGTTCCGCATAAAAGCGATATGCGGGCGAATCAGTGTCCATATTCTGGCGCAAGCCGTAGACACTCGGCACAGGTTTCCCGCCAAACATCCCTGGCGGAATCCGATCCGCAAAGATCTCCGGATGCTGGTGGGCCATCCATGAAGGAATGGAATAAGTAGGCGTCCCGAGGATGACCTTGATGCCGGCCTTTCCCATTGCATCGACGACGCGGTCCATCCACGCGTATTCGAATTGGCCGTCTTCCGGCTCCCACAGACTCCATGTGGACTCGCCCATGCGCACGACATTCAAGCCGGCAGCCTTCATCAAGGCGACGTCTTTATCGAGCCGGGCCGTTTGATCACCAGGCATGTATTCGTTGTAGTATGCCGCGCCGTAGAGCACGGTTGGAAATTCGAGGTAAGGTCCGGTTCCAGACGGGCCGCCACTCCCTTGTTGTGTGTGGGCCGCCGAAACGACTATGAGCGCTGCGATGACGATTACAAGAAGATTGCGCTTGTGGAGAGCGTGCATGGTCCGTCCTCTTTCGAATCAAAAGTCGATTCCCAAAATCGGAAGGACTATCAGAACACTTCTACTCGAAGGTGAGCAAGACGACTTCGGGATGCGTTCCCACGCGCATCGGAGGTCCCCACGTGCCTGCGCCGCTCGAGGTGAGCACCTGCAGGGATCCGAAGCGTTGCAGCCCATAAGTGAATTTGCCGAACGCCCGGCGAGTAATCCATGAGAAAGGGAAGACCTGACCTCCGTGCGTGTGCCCGCTCAACTGTAAACTCACGCCCGCCTGTTCCACGATTGGCAGCCGGGTGGGAACATGCTGCAGCAGGATGGCTGCGCCGCCATCGCTCAGATGAAGGCTGAGAAGAAAGTGACGGAGCCGGAGGGGATAATTCGAAATCTCGTAAGGAATGCCGACGACCTGCAGGTCATCGATGGTGACTCGTTCGTTGTCCAGCACATGAAATCCGGCGTGTTTGAGTGACTCAGCGTAGTGCGTGGAGCCGCCGAACTCCTCGTGATTGCCCGAGACGAAGAAAACGCCGAAGGGTGGCGCCAAATCGAACAAGGGAGCCGCGATTTTCTCCGGCCCTGCTTTGGTGCCATCGAATAGATCGCCGGGGATGAAGATCACGGCAGGGTTGAGCTGCTTGGCCATCGCGGCGATCCGACGGGCAAATCGCACCCCGTTGATGTTTCCCAGGTGCAGGTCGCTCATCACTAGCGCCGTTCTACCCCGCCATGAATCGGGCAACTTCTCCAGCTTCACAGGCACGCGGCGGATACGAATCACACGTGCATTCAAAATGCCGTAAATGCCGGTAGCAATCGCTGCAATGAAGAGAATTCCCGCAACCAGAGGCCTTGCACGCAGATGAGCTGTGCCCGGCAATACGAAGCGGAGCGCAAAGTCGATGATCCAGGCAAGGCATGCCGCGCAAAAGAAAAAGTTCAACAAACCGAGCCAGACAGCGGCGATCTGATAAACGAAGGCGACAAGCCAATTCGTAAAACGGAAACCGAGGAGTGCCCCGACGATGAAGAGGATTGAAAGTCCAATGAGGGCGGACTTCAGGGCGAGTGTCGCCGCTGGACTCATCGGCCACCAGAATGCGGTCCAGGTGAAATAAAGGAACCAATGCGCAAGACAAAGAAATGCCTGGACAATGAGAATGCCAAGAGTTGGCCACGCTTTCAACCCAGGTCTCCTTCCTACATTCTGGCATGGGCCCCGGTGCGGACCGTCGATCTCGTGAAAGAATTCATCTATGGCAAGCGCGAAAAGCGACCGGCTCGGTCTTTATATCTCGATTCCTTTTTGCCGCTCCAAGTGCACCTACTGCAACTTCGCCTCCGGGGTTTATCCCGCCAGCGAGCACGCGCGCTATGTTGAGCGGCTTCTTGAAGACCTGAAGCATGCGGGCACATGGGCAGCGGAGATGGGTGTTGAGCTGCCGCGGACCGTCGATACTGTATATCTCGGCGGCGGAACGCCGAGCCTGCTGGCTCCGGAACTGATCGCTCGGCTCTTCGCTGCGGTTCGAGCTGAATTCAAGGTTGAAAGCACGGTGGAGATTACCGTTGAATGCGCGCCGGGCCAACTTGCGGACGAGACAATCGAGGCGCTGGCGCGTGCGGGCGTGAATCGCGTGAGCCTCGGGGTGCAAAGCTTTGTGGATCGCGAGGCGCAGGTCAGTGGACGTCTTCATAATCGGCGAATTGTTCTCGACGATCTACGGCGGTTACGCGCCGCGGGAATCGCGAACCTCAACATTGACTTGATCGCCGGTCTCTCTGGCCAGACTTTCGCCTCATGGGATGAATCTTTGGCTGTGCTGATCGAGACCGGCGTGCCCCATACCAGCATCTACATGCTCGAAGTGGATGAAGACTCCCGATTAGGTCGGGAGTTGCTGGGCAATGGGAAGCGTTATCACGCCGGGTTGGTTCCTACCGACGATTCAATCGCGCAGATGTACGAGACAGCGATCGAAAGGCTTGAGAAGACGGGACTAGGACAATACGAGATTTCGAACTTTGCACAGAGCAATTTTCAATCTCGGCACAACATGCGCTACTGGGAGCGGAGGCCATATTTGGGCCTTGGCCTGGACGCGTCTTCGGCTTTGCGCGCCAAAGGCGCGACATCCAGCTCGGCGAGAAAAAGCGAACCGCGGTACATCTTGCGATCGAAGACGGTTGAAGATCTGAAGGAATATCTCTCCGGTCCGCAACCAGCAGAGATTGCGTGGCTCTCGCCCGAGCGGCAGCAGGAAGAGGCATGGTTCCTGGGGTTGCGGCTCAGTCGTGGCGTGCAGCTAGCTGCCCTCAAACGCGAATTTGGCGACGACGGGATCTTACGCGCTCTTGAAGTGGTTGAGCGCCTGGTTGGGTCTGGCCTTGTAGTTTCAGATGGGAAAACGGCGTGCCTCACCGCGCGCGGACGCATGGTTTCGAACGATGTGTTTCAGGAGTTTCTGTTTGCCGCCAACCATTCAACTTCCGTTGAGGAGATGGCTGCAAATTGACTGTGCGCTAATCTTCGTTCAATCCGCGGCATAAAAATTCAGAGCGTCAGGTCTTATGACAGGAAGCCGATCGGATCCATTCGCGGGTCCGGTCTGCCGACGAAACACTGAATCGATTCCGGTCCGGATTCCTGGGCTCTGTGCAATGCTATTTCAGCTTCGCGCAAAACCACCATGGGCGAGCGGCCTTGGCTTGAAGCAATGCCAAAGCGCGCCGACAGCCGGAGCGATTCTCCATCCGATGGAATCGGATACGCAAAGACATCCATACGCACGCGTTCGGCGAGCATGGTGGCATTGATTGAGCTGCAACCCGGCAAAATCAACAGGAATTCGTGATCGCCGGTTCGCCCAAACGTGTCGTAGCTCCGCAAGAGACGGTTGCATCGCGCAGCGATTGCGCGCAGCAGATCATCGCACGACTTGGCCGACAATCGCGATCTCCAATGGTCGAAATCGTCGAGTTCGAAGAGGACCAGACTGAGTGGAGTATTTAGCCGCTGCACCCAGTCTGTCTCGCGAAACAACGTCGAGAGCAGTGCCGAGCGGTTATCGAGCCCGGTGAGCGCGTCTACTTGTTCGTTCAATTGTGACGTTGCACGCAGACGATCGAATTTGCGCCACCGTTCGCAATTACGAAGGACAGAATCGAGGCGAAGACGCCAGTGCGGATTCGCAACAGCGCGAGGAATGATATCGTCGAAGACGCCCTCTGCAAGGCGGCGATGCCATTCCTCGCGAACAGTGTCCGAGAGCAAGACAATAGGATAGGTGTGGGTACCTGTTGCCGCATGCACCGACGCGATCAACTGGTCGATTTCGGATTGAGGCAATTCCGCGTCGAGCAGCGCCAGGATGGGCAAAGGGGGATCCACCATGGACGCGAGTGCTGCTTTGGCGGAGTCCGCAACCCCCACGCATGCACCCGTCGCGGCGAGCAAAGGTTGCATGTGAGCCAGCAATGCAGCATCGCGGGAAGCGATAAGCATTCTTGGTGAGAATTCAGAGAGCATCCAGGATTCCTCAGATATTGGATGCATCGGCAGAAATTAGAAGAAATTTAGCGATCTCAACTAGTCCACGAAATCTACCTGCGGCTTGATCGGGATGATGCCGCGCTTGTGGCCCACATCGAGCAGTTCGCGAATGGCGTCACGGCCGTCTACACCGTAGTCCAGCGTGCGATCGTTCACATACATGCTGACGAATCGATTCGCCAGCGTGGAGTCGAGGTCGCGCGCAAACTGCATCGCGTACTCGAGCGCCTGTTCACGATGATCGAGTGCATGCTGGATGCTGTCGCGCAAGGCCTTCGAAATAATCTTGTGCTGCTCGGCGCCCAACGAGCGCCGTATCGCATTGCCGCCGAGCGGAAGCACAAGCCCCGTGGTTTCCCGCCACCAGGCGCCCAGATCGAGCGCGCGATAGAGTCCACTGGACGAGTAGGTCAGCTGTCCTTCGTGGATAATGAGTCCCGCTTCATACTTGCCGGAAAGAATTCCGGGAATGATCTGGTCGAAAGCGACGGTCTCGGTCTCAATCGCGGGGTTGAAGATTTTAAGCGCAAGATAAGCAGTCGTCAGTTGGCCGGGAACGGCGACGCGGAAGCGATCCAGATCGGTCGCAGCCAGCGGTCGATTAGAGACGACCATCGGCCCGTAGCCTTCGCCTACGCTGCCGCCGCAACCCATCAGCGTGTAGTCCTTTTGTATGTAGGGATACGCATGGAAACTGATCGCTGTGACGTCGAAGAATGCCTCGTCCTGAGCGCGCCGATTCAAGGTCTCAATGTCTGAAAGCGTATGCGAGAAGCGATAGCCGGGAACGCGAACCTTATTTGTTGCGAGGCCATAAAACATAAAGGCGTCGTCGGAATCGGGACTATGCGCGATGGAAATTTCGGTCACGGCCTGCGCGCTGACTACTGCTGATTGCTCATTGCTCACGAAAACACCAAGGTCCTTTCGGCGAATACAGCAAAACCACACGCAACAGTTATCGGCGTTCCCGGCGGACTCGCTGCCAGCCAGCCGCGATACTTCCTGCGGCCACAACTTTCAGTACATCCCCCGGCAAAAAAGCGAGCACTCCCACGAACCGCGCTGAACCCGAAACTGCGGGACTGACGGCAGCCAGCCACGCAGCGCCGGCGGCCAGGATCAACAAATCGCCCAAACCCGCGCTGAGCAGGGCGCTTGAAAAACCGCGTTCCATACGCCGCCAGAGAACTGAAGTGAGGCCGCCGGCGAGGGGATAGGCCATGAGATACCCGCCCGTCGGTCCAAGCAGGTGCGCCACGCCACTCAGCGGCGATGGAGCGAAGACGGGCAGACCAGCAGCTCCCTCGGCCAAATACGCGACGAGCGTTGCCACCGCCATCCGCGGCGAAAGCAACAGACCCAGCAGCAGCACGCCGAAGGGTTGAAGCGATAGCGGCACCGGCGCGAAACCCAGCGGCACTGAAACACGAGCGCATGTTGCAAGCACCAGGCTACCCGCAAAAACCAGTCCGGCGGAGCGCAGCCAAGGGGACGCGACCGTCCCGGTGGCCGATGGAACAATCGGCGAAGAGATTTCCCTCTGCATTTGATCCCCTTACGGTTCTGATTCCACGTCTGCTTCTTCGCTGGTTCGGGCAGCCTGCGCCAGCCCCGCTTCGCGTAGCTTCGCGCGCTGAAGCCAGATGTGACGTGCCACTCCCGCCGCTGCCAGCAGAAGCGCACCAAGCGAAACAAGTAGGGCAATCACTAACCGATGCATGACTGCAAAAGGTCAGGATACCAGATGGTCCGAAGTGCGGTTTGAACGCTCGTAGGATATCGGCGCAACGTCTATGCTTTGCTCAAACTTGCCATGAGCCAGTCGAGATATCCCGCACTGCCTGCGTCGACTCCGAGCACCAGAAACTCGGGCGTTTCGTAGCTGTGCAGCGCCAGGATTCGTGCTTCAAGAGCCGCCAATTGTTCGGCGCCGGTCTTGATCAGAAGCATCGTCTCGGTGGAATCCTCGACTTTGCCTTGCCAGCGATAGATGGATCGGACGGTGGGGAGCAGCGTGGCGCATGCGGCCAATCGCTCCTCCACGAGAGTGTGCGCCACGCGCTCGCCCTCTTCCGGATTCGCAGTGGTGGTGAGAACAATGCGGACTAATAAAACGGATTCGGGCATAGGAGCATCCTCGGTTCGGCGCAGGCGTGTGCCAGCTGGGCAGGCGGCGGAATGACGGCAAAATCAGATTCTTTGTAACCTCGCACCGTTTAAAGAGCGGTGCGGATCACCTTGCGGTATTTGTCCAGGACCTCCTTGCCTCGCGCCGTGAGCCGACAGATCGTTAGCGGGTATTTTCCACGAAAGGTCTTTTCAATAGCAACGTAGTCCGCCTCCGCAAGCCTGGACAAATGCGTGGAGAGATTGCCCTGGGTGAGCCCCGTCGCCAAGCGGAGATACTGGAAGTCGGCTTCCTCCACAGCAGCCAGCAGCGCCACGATCATCAGGCGCGCCGGCTCGTGGATGATGCGATCGATCTCCGTCAGCCGCTGGATATTCCTGCTCATCTCATTCGCCGGCTTCGGGCGTCCGACGCAAAAAGAGCAAGAGCACGACGCACCCGGAGAGGAGAGACAGGATACCCATAGATCCGTATAGGATCATGTAGCCCTTCTCCAGCGAGACTCTGCTGAGAGCAACCAGAATGCCGGTCGCCGCCATGATTGCGCCGCCCACAACATATCGGGGCAAGCGGCCGGCTCGGGCAGCCAGCACGCCGCCTCCTATCCCGGTTCCCGCCAGAATCCAGCTCGCGGGGGGAAGCGCTCTCTTATAGATTCCGACCACCATCGCAACTGCGATCAGAAACGAAAAGGCACCGACGATGACGAGACGCTTCCGATTGGGCGGTTTCAGCTTTACGTACCCCTCCTGCTCGATTAGAAAATGCCTGCGCACTTTCTTGATCGCCCACATCGATCCAAGACCGACCGCTGGAACCAGCACCCCGAGAATCAACGCAGCTTCCCGGTAAGGCAGCGATCCAGGCTGAAATGCAACTTGAAGCCACATGGAGAAGGCGGTGATGAGAAAGCACAGTCCAATTGCAATTTCGGGTAATCCATCGCGGTTATGTCCCTTTAGCAGGAGTCGCCGGGCAGTTAAATCGGGGTTTTCATCGAAGGGACGGGACAGTAGATCTTGCATGTTGTCCTCGCAGACTAGTTTGTGTTGCAAACCAGATTGAAAGCAATGATGCTCTCGCCGGCTCCGCCTGTCAAGAGGGAAAGGGAAGCTTCCGGTGTGGCCGGTTACCGCTTTCATCGGGAGTGAATTGGGAACGAGACTGCACCGAAACTTGCCGAGCCCGCTCCAGTGTTGCAGTATGTTCCTTACGGCTTGTGAGCCCGCTGCGCGGAGAAATACCATGAGCAAAGGCATAAAGTTCGGCACCTCCGGTTGGAGAGCCATCGTCGCGGATGAGTTCACAGTCGCCAACATTCGCCTCGCAGTCTCAGGCATTGCCGCATACGTAAAGGCCCAACCCGAGCCGCATCGCGTGCTAGTGGGCCGCGACCCGCGTTTTCTGGGCGACAGCTTTGTCAATGAGGCGGCCAGTGTGCTGGCCGCGAGCGGCGTTACCCCGATCGTGATCCCAAAACCCGCGCCGACACCGGCGATCGCGTATGCGGTGCGCCAGATGAAAACCTCAGGGGCCATCAATTTCACCGCATCGCACAATCCGCCGGAATACAACGGAATCAAGTTTTCCACGCATGACGGCGCGCCCGCCCTGCCGGAGGTCACGAAGCAAATCGAGGCCGCGATTGCCGCGACGCCGGCCGATGCGGCGATTCCGAAATCGGATTCACCCGCAGCGGGCTTTGAGACCACCGATGTGAAACCGGAGTTCCTCAAGAGGCTGGGCGATCTCGTCGACCTGAAAGCCATCGCGAAGTCCGGCATCAAAGTTGTCTACGATCCGTTCTGGGGCGCGGGTCGCGGCTACAGTTGCCACATCCTGCGTCAAGCGGGAGTGACCGTCGAAACCGTGCACGATTACCGCGATGTGCTGTTCGGCGGTCATGCTCCCGAACCGGACGATCACTTGCTCGGCGATTGCAAGGCGAAGATGAAAAAGATCGGCGCAAAGATAGGCATCGCAACCGACGGCGATGCGGACCGCTTCGGCATTGTGGATGAAGACGGCACTTTCATCCAGCCCAACTACATCATCGCGCTCCTCTTCGATTACCTTGTCAAAACCCGCGGCTGGAAAAACGGCGTAGCCAAGAGCGTTGCTACGACCAACCTGGTCAATGCGCTCGCCGAGCATCACAAGGTGCCGCTCTACGAGACGCCAGTAGGGTTCAAGTACATTGGCGAGCTCATCATTGAGGACAAAATCGCCATAGGTGGCGAGGAGTCGGCAGGGCTGACAATTCGCGGCCATGTCCCCGAAAAAGACGGCGTCATCGCCGGCTTGCTGGTGACCGAGATGGTTGCCGTGCGCGGCAAAAGTCTCGGCGCTCAGTTACGAGAGTTATTTGCCGAGGTAGGTTCCTTCTACCCGGTTCGCGAGAACTTCCGCTTGACCCCGGACCGCATGGCCGCGTTCACTGAGAAATTGAAGACCGATCCAACCGAGCTAAGCGGACGCAAAGTAGCTGGCGTAGTGCGCACCGATGGACTGAAGCTGATTTTGGGCGACGGATCCTGGGTATGCTATCGGCTCTCTGGCACCGAGCCGGTGGTGCGGGCGTACACCGAAGCACGCAGCGAGCAGGATATGGAATCGTTGAGCGCGGCGGCGAAGAATTTTGTATTAGCGTAGACCTATATCGAGGACAGATGCCGGACGGCAGAACAGAACCCGCAGGACCCAACCAAGAGATCAAGTTTGCAGTGCTGCGAGAGCGTGCGCTCGAAGCGGCGCAATCTGTCTGGCGCCCCGCCGGCACTTGCGTTGCAGTTGCGTTGATCCTGCTTTTCGGATGGGGCGTCGTCAATGGGAAGCACGGTCTTTCGGCCTGGCAACAGCAGCGCGTCAAAGATCATCAACTTCGCCAGGAGATCTTGGATCTCCAGCAGGAAAATGCGCGGTTGCACGGCCATGTGGAGCGGCTGAAGTCCGATGCCAATGCAATTGAGCATGAGGCGCGCGAAAAGTTGCACTATGCCAGGGCCGGCGAGATTATCTACACCCTTCCCGCGCAGCCGCAATCGCAGAACCAGCCGGCAGGCAACGGAAAATAGCACATGCCGATAGAACCCGCATAAACAAATGATGCCGCCCGGCGGCAAGTGCCCTAATTCGCTTTTACTTTGTCGCAATGCCGGGGGCCAGTTGTTCGGGCGAATTTGTCGCGCGCGAGAACCAGGAAACCCCAGCGCCCACCAACGGAGCAAGGTCACCAAGAACGGAAATGCGCAATTGAAGCGCAAGACCCAGAAGTTCGCAATGGGCAGCGGGCAGAAAAAGATCGGCTGCGTGCGAGATGCCTCCGCCAATCACGACGACCTCGGGAGCGAAGTCGTGCAGCAGGATTCGCAATACCCGCCCCAGATCGCGGCCAAGCTCCTGAAAGACCTCGACCGCAGCAGGGTCCTGCGCTGCGCCGGCGGCGATCTCCGCCACTTCACGCGCGTTCCCGGTGCATTCCTTGTATCCCTGTTGAATGGAGCGAGTGGAGATCAGATCCTCGACGATTCCGTCTTCGAACGGTAAATTCCAGATTTCGCCGCCGTGTGGAACACCCGGTCCCTCGGTCACAAGATGTCCGTCAATGGCAAATGCCGAGCCGATGCCGGTTCCCAGTGTGATGCCCACGGTGCGCGAAATGCCGCGCGCGGCCCCGGTCCCGATTTCGCCCAATAGAAATGCCGCGGCGTCGTTGAGGAATTGCACTTGCTCATCCTTCCAGCCCAGCCGCTTGGCCAGAGCGCAGCGCACATTCACGCCATAGAGATAAGGCATCTTATGCCTCATCCAGCTCACGCCTTCCAGATAGTCGAACGGGCCGGGCATTGCCAGCACCGTGCCCGCTACGCCGCACACGCCTGCAGTTGCCTGCGAAGCCAACTGGCTCAACGCGTCGAAAAACGCGTCAATTGATTGGGGCTGAGTGGCCTTTGAAACGGGACCCAGTGCGAAATCGGATTCTGCGCACACTGCCGCGGAAATGTGGCTTCCCCCGATGTCATAGACAAGGACACACCGACCGTCCAAAGTGGCCACGCCACCTCCGCATCCGGGGAATCTACCTATTTTAGCTGCTTAGAGTAGCTCTCACATGACACACAAGTGGGATGCCGCCACGGTCCGTGCCGTCGTTCCACCTATCAGAAGTCCACGTGCGCCCGCACCGACCCAACCCACGCGGGACCGCGGTCACGGTTATAACCGGGGTCATTAATGTGCTGCACATCGACGGCGTAGAACATGCCACGCCAGGCATGCCAGTTGTAGTAGCTCTCGACAATATTTTCGCGGCCATAGTTCAGATTGCCATCGCCGAGCAGAAAGCCGAGTCCGCCCAGCTTCAGATATTCCTGGTGGTCGGCTTTGATGGCGTTGGATACAAATGCGACACCGACCTTGTCGACCGGGCGATGCCAGCGGCTTCCAGCATAATCGGCGCCCACCAGGACGGTTTGATCCACTTCGGTGTAGGCGAAGGATTCATGCTGACCTTCGTTCCAGCCGAAGCGCCCAAAGACGCGCAGATTCTCGGTCAACTCTTGCTCCGTGTTGTAGCCGAGCCCATACTTGAGCGCGCCAAAGTGCTCGTGCAGCGTGATGGTGGGTACCGTAACTTCATGCGTTGCGGTGTCGGATCCATTCAGAAAATCCTGCACCGCCTCACGGTAGGTTCCCATGTGGGCCCGATTGGCGTAGAAGAGGATACGTTGCGTCCCTTTCCGTTTCGCAATAAAGCTGTGCCGCAACTCGAATTCGCCATTCTGTCCGTGGGCGCGGCTAAAGGCCCAGTCCATGTCGATGCCGTTCGCGATCACCGGCATGGCGAAGATCCCGTAGCGGATGCTCCAGATCCTATCGTCGTATTCGGCCATGGCGCCCACGGTGTAGCCGCGCGTGTCTGCGGCATAGTCCCACGCGCCGTTGTTGTCTACGGTCCAGTTCATGAACTGCAAATGGCTGTCGGAGCCTGCTTCATTGAGATCGAAGAAATCGGGAAGCCCCATCTTTCCTATACGAAACTCGACGCGACGCAGAGGCACGCTGGGTGCGACTGCGAAAAAACCCGGCTCCTGACTGGTGGTCTTGCTGGTCAGGCCGATAACCTGGTGGATTCCATAGCGCGCTGGGTAAGGCACTCTGCCCAGGTTGGGGTTGCGCACCACGTCGAGATTAGTAAATCCAGCCAACCCAAATGCTTCGCTCAGGCCACGCCCCTCGGCCGCTTCGAGATCGAAAATAAAATCGGTGTTGTATCGAATGGAGCGATTTCGGCGCAGCGCGGTGTAGAGCGTGCCGACCATCGAAGTTTTATATTCCGCCGAATTGCGAAAGCTGTTCTCTCCCTGATATGCCGAGTGAAAGGGCAGGCGGCCCTGAAAGATGATGTTGGCCTGGCCCGAGATCCAATAGATGCTGTCTTCCGAATGCGGAGCCATGGTGACGATGGGCGGGTCTTGCTGCTCGCCTCTCGCCGGAACCGAGTTAGTCGGCTCCTGTCCGATCCCGATTCCCACTCCCACTGCATGGAACGGCACACCAGGATTGGCGAAAGCTGAAAAAGCGTCCTGCGGCGAGGGCGCGGACGGGAGTTGGGCTGCCGGATCGACCGCCGTGGTATCGATTCCCATGGCGCGAACCTGAGTGGTGGAGACCTGCGACCACGCAAACGATGCAGCCGCAAGAAGCAAGAACCCGGCGAGCCCGCAGAGTGAGTACAGCCTTCGACCTCGAGGCCAGCATATCGACATATCGCTTCTAATCGTCCTTAAGAACTCTGCGTTCGGCAGAGTTTTTGGCATCGGGGAAGAATAAATTGACTATACCCCCACTGGGTATATAGCATACCCCCATTGGGTATTGTCAAGAGGAGAGGCTGCATGTCTCATCACGAGCGCGAAAAGCTCAAACTGCTGCAACGCGTGCGCAAACTCCGTGGACAGTTGGATGCCGTAGAACGGACGCTGACGTCGGACGACGATTGCGGAGACCAGTTGATGCTGCTGGCCGCGGTGCGCGGCGGCGTCAACAGCTTGATGGCCGAAGTGCTCGAAACGCACATTCGCTTCCATCTGGCGGACGGAGCCAAGGAGCAGATTGCTCCGGAACTTGCCGAGGATCTGATCGACTTGGTGCGCGCCTATCTCAAGTAGCGTCATGGCGGAAAGCCGGACGGTTGCGGCTTCCGTTCATGGTAGCGGTCGAGCGGAGCGGGCATTGTTAACGTTGTGTTGATTCAGCCACCAGCGGTTCACGATCGGATCGTTCGTGAAATGTCGCCTACTTGCGCTTCAGCCCGTTTGCCTCGAGGACTCAGCTCCTAGGCTCTTCCTGCAAACTCGCGTGTCTCGGTTGAAACCTTCACCTTTTCCCCTTCCTTGATGAAAAAGGGGACCTTGATTTCGAGACCCGTCTCGAGTTTGGCGGGCTTGGTAGTGTCGCCTCTGACCGTATCGCCGCGAACGCCCGGCTCGGTATAGGTGACAGCTAACTCGACCTGCGTGGGCAACTGCAAGCCGATCGGGTTGCCGTTGAATTTGTCGATCTGGATAATGGCGCCTTCGAGCAGAAAATCAAGCGCGCCCCCGAGCTTCTCTTTTGACAGCGTGATGGTCTCAAAGCTGACTTGATCTAGAAAATGAGATCCGTCGCCATCCGAGTAGAGATAGGATGCCTCGACGGATTCGAGGTCCGGCTCTTTGAATTTCTCGCCAGCTTTGAACGTTTTGTCGAAGACAGCGCGGGTAAGCAGGTTGCGCATCTTGAGGCGAACCAGCGTCTGGCCTCCGCGCGCGGTGGGAGTGGAAACATCCACGTCCATGCAGTAGTAAGGAGCGTTTTCAAACTCGAAGTACATTTTGCGCTTGATGTCGATTGCGTCGAGAAGTGCAGGCATGCCTTAATTCTAAGATCCGCGCCCAAAGTTGTTCTTCTCTTTCCGAAAGATACTGCCGGAATGCCTTAGGATTCACACCCAATCAAAGGCGCTTGGTACTTTCCTGTTGCTTTCCCAAAGGAAGTTGGGCATACTCCCTGTGGGAAACCCAAAGGTCGATTGATGAGCGAAAAACCGGATGTTTTGCAAGGAACGCTGGCGCTGATGGTCCTAAAAACTCTCGACGTGCTCGGCCCCCGACACGGTTACGGGATCGCCCGGCGCATCGAGCAGATCAGCGGAGACCTGTTGGCCGTAAACCAGGCACACTCTACCCGCTGCTGCTGAAGCTGGAGCATGAAGGTGCGATTGCTTCCGAATGGGGCGCCTCAGAAAACAATCGCCGTGCGCGTTTCTACCGGCTGACACGCGCCGGACACAAGCAGCTGGGGGCGGAAACCCGCGATTGGGAGCAAACGGCCGCGATCATCGCGCGGTTCTTCGAGGTCAAAGCGGAGGATCTGACATGAAATTCCTGATGCGCTTTTTCGTGCGGCTGTCGAACTTTGTGACCGGGCGGCGGGAAGATCAGCGTTTGCGGGAAGAAATGGAAGAGCATCTCGCTCTGCAGGTCGAGGAGAATCTTCGTGCAGGCACGCTCCCCGCAGAGGCTCGCCGCCAGGCCGCGATCAAGTTTGGCGGTGTGGAAAGGATTCGCGAGGAGTACCACACGGAGCAGAGCCTGCCAATCATCGAGAACCTGTTGCGGGACCTGCGTTACGCGTTCCGCCAGCTTGCGAATTCTCCGGGATTCGCTGCCATTGCGATTCTCACCATGGCCCTGGGCGTCGGCGCCACCACGGCGATTTACAGCGTTGTCGACGCCACATTGCTCCACCCCTTGCCGTACCCGCATCCGGAGCAGCTCGTACGCATCGAAGACAATCTTCCCGGTGTGGGCGCGCACGATGTCGGCCTGTCCGTGCCCGAGTGGAAGGACTTTCAGCATTCCGGAATCTTCCAGTATGTGTCGGTAGAGGGAAGCGGATCGGTAAACCTTACGGGTTCGTCGCAGCCAGCGCGCATCATCTTCAAACCGGTGGCGCCGAGTTATTTTGCAATTCTGGGAGTAAAGCCTGAACTTGGCCGCGTCTTCGATCCCGACGATCCAACACCGGGCTTCAATCTGGAAGTGGTCATCAGCGATGGGCTCTGGAAGCGGGACTTCGGGGCAGACCCGCATATCCTCGGCAGAAGTTTGCGGCTCGACAATGACGTATATCGCGTCGTCGGCGTCATGCCCGCGGGTTTTCACGATCAAGGCCGGACAACCGATGAGAGGAACACCGAGCTGTGGGCCGCAGCCGGTTTTTCCGCCGCGCCTACGCCGGCTCCCATCCGTAGTTCACGCTTTATTCCCGGGGCCCTCGCGCGGCTGAAGCCCGGCCTCACGGTCGCGGCCGCACAAAGCCGGCTGGATGCGCTCGTTGCCTCTTTGCAGAAACAATTTCCTGCGGATTATCCGCCCGAGAGCGCATGGAGCGTGCGACTCGTTCCGCTCAGCGAAACTGTGGTCGGCAATGTGCGCCAGCCGCTAATGCTGCTGCTCGGTGCGGTGGGATTGGTTCTGCTCATCGGCTGCGTGAACGTAGCGAATCTTCTCCTGGCGCGCGCTACCGCCAGGGGACGCGAGATGGCCGTTCGCCAGGCGCTTGGCGCGGCAAGAATGCGGCTCGTGCGGCAGTTGCTCACGGAGAGCCTGCTTCTCTCTGTGCTCGGAGGAATCGCAGGCTTGGCGATTCTTTTCTGTACCCGAAAAGTTCTGCTGCAGTTGGTTCCCGCGAGCCTGCCGCGACTCAATGACATTTCCATCAGCTGGGGCGTTTTGATCTTCGCGCTCGGCGTCTCTGTTCTCGCCGGCGTTTTTTTCGGCCTCGCTCCCGCGCTGCAGGCAGGGCGGCTCGATCCGAGTCATATGCTGCGGCAGGAAGGGCGCGGCTCCAGAGGCTCGAGAAGCCAGGCACGCACGCGCAGCATCCTGGTAGTCACGGAGTTTGCGCTCTCCTTGGTCCTGTTGATTGCCGCTGGCCTCTTGCTGCGCAGTTTCTGGGATCTGTTCAAAGTGCGGCTTGGATTCGATCCAGAAAATGTCATGGCTGTGCGCCTGTGGCTCCCAGTGCCTAATGACCCAACCACAGATATCTATGGATCGCCCGCGAAAGAGGCGCCGTTCATCCGCGAAATACTGCGCCGCGGAAGATCGCTTCCTGGAGTGAAGGAAATTGCCGTGGGAAGCCTCGAGTCCATCCCTTTGAATCACGATCTACTCCGATTCCCTTTTGTGCTTGAAGGGAGGGACACGCGCAGCAACCTGCCCCATCAGGTCCAAGGGGCGAGTGTTACGCCGGAATATTTTCAGCTTCTGGGAATCCCGCTCCTCCGCGGCCGCTTATTCACCAACGCGGACAACGAGAATGCGCCTCAGGTCGTCGTGATCAACGAGGCATTTGCGCGGACCTGGTGGCCGAACGGCGATCCCCTTGGCAAGCGCATCAAGCTTGGCCGCGCGCCCACTTCATGGACCATGGTAGTCGGCGTGGTCCCGAACGCTCGCACCGAATCGCTCGAAGATGCGAGCACCCCACTTATTTATCTCAGCTCCTACCAGAGAGCCGATAAAGAGCTGGCTATCTTCCTGCGGGGAAGGCTTGATCCTGGCACAAATCCGCAACAGGCACACGAACTTGTCCAATCCATCGACCCCGAACTCCCCGTCTTCGGAGCGATGAAGCTCCCCGATGTCGTCTCCGGCTCTCTCGCGCAGCGGCGCTTCTCGATGGAAATGGTTTTGCTTTTCGCCTTGACCGCTTTGCTGCTCGCAGGAATCGGAATCTACGGAACGATCTCGTATGTCGTCAGCGAACGCACCCGCGACATCGGCGTGCGCATTGCACTCGGCGCACAGCGGAGCAGCATTCTGCAGATGGTTCTACGCCAGGGACTCGAGCTCGTCATTGCCGGGGCGACCTTGGGGCTGGCGGGCGCGCTGATCGTCTCGCATGTCATGGCGGGGCTGCTCTTTGGAGTGTCGCCCAATGATCCACTCACCTTCATCGCCCTCACTCTCGTGCTTACTGCCGTGGCGCTGGCGGCCTGTTACATTCCTGCGCGACGAGCGATGCGCGTCGATCCAATCGTCGCGCTTCGTAACGAATAGAGCGTGCCGGACTGTTTCGAGGCTCTCATCAATAGCGGGTGGGGAATACTCTATGCGGCGGGCGCGCGCATTGCTTCGAGGGCGGCGGTCAGATCGGTAGCCAAGGCCTCTTGCGTCTCAGGGATGAGCTTCGCGCCCTGGCTCGTCATATAAAAGACATCAATCGCTGTCTCGCCCTCGGTGTCGATGAGCGCCACTTCGATGTTGCACTGATGCGCGCTGAGGGTGAGCGCGATCTGGCGCAGCAGACCTGGGCCATCCTGCGCGACGACTTGTAAGAGTGTTGAGTGGCTCGATGACTCATTGTCGAATTGCAGTCGCGTCGTGACCTCAACCTTGATATTGCTTGCATTGTTGAGGTGGGCTCGCGATTCGAGCATCTGCTTGACCGGCACATTCTGTGCGACCACATCGTGCAGATAGGCGAGGAAGCGGTCTTTCTCACTGGGGTTGAGCTCGATGGTGCGAAAGACGTCGGTGAATTGGAAACTGTCTACCACCACGCCGGCTTCATTCGAGAAAGCTCCGGCCTTGACGATGTTCATGCCCCATGCAGCCAGAGCACCGGCCACGTCGGCGAAGAGACGCTTGCGATCGCGAACGATCACGGTGAGATCGAAGAGCTGGCGGTGCGGACGAAGGTCAAGCTGGACCGGATCTTCGTCGAGTTTGGCGGCGAGCTGAAAGTGATCGCGGATCACTTCGGGGAGCCGGGTCTGCAGATAGCGTTGTGGCAAGCCTTCGAGGAATTGCTTGAGGTCGCCATACTGGCTCGATGGCACCATGGATCGGATACGGTTGAGCAGCGTTGGGTCAATGGCAGCGTGGTAGCGAACCTCATCCACGCTGCGATCCATGAAATTGGCCGTGGCCATGTAAAACTGCCAGAGGTTTTCGGCCTTCCATGGAGTTAAAGCTTCGGGATTGACGGCCTTGATGTCCGCGTAGGTCATCAGAGTGAGCACCTTCAGCAGACTGGGGCTCCCGATTTTGTCGGCAAATGCGCGGATGTTTTCGATATCGAAGATGTCGCGGCGCATGGCATTCGACATTTCAAGGTGCAGGCGGATGAGCGTCAAAACGGATTCCCGCTCTTCGGTGTCGAAGTCGAGCCGCGCTAGGAAGCTGTCGGCAAGTTCGACGCTCTGCCCGGTGTGTGCACCGCTTCGGCGGCCTTTCCCGGTGTCGTGCAGAAGAAGGGCGAGCATGAAGAGATCGAGCCGGTCGACTTCAGGCAATAGCTGCGCAAGACGGTGTTCCCAGTCGTGGGTAGGCTGGCGGAGGCTGTGCACGTTGTCGATCGCAAGAAAGGTATGTTCGTCGACCGTGTAGCGGTGGTAAGAATCCCGAATGACAAGCGCATCAATCCCGTGAAACTCGGGGATCAGCATTTCCAGTACCCCCAGCGCGTGCATGGTGCGCAGAGCGTGCGCTGCGTGTGGGCCGAGCAGCACTTCGCGCAGGGCATTCCACAGGTACGGCCCTTCCGGGATGTGGATGGCAAGCGCGGGAAGTGCGTCAGTGATGCGGTCTTCGGCGGCCTGCGAAAGCGCGTAGCCATGCGTAGCCATCAAGGAGAAGATGCGGAGGATCGCGGCGGTGTCAGAAAACTGCGCGCCGGGAAGAATGTCGATGCGCCCCTGATCGAGGATGAAGTCGGTGCCGGCAATGGGGGTACGGCGGCGGCGAAACTGGCGGTAGAAGCTGACCGGCGCGGGAAGATGTTCCATCAGCAGTGCGGCGCGGCGGTAGATGATGCGGGCGTGGCGATAGTAAGTACGCATCCAGTAGGCCGGGTCGGCGGTGCCGCGTGTCTCAAGGCCGATGGAGTTGGCTGCGGCTTCATCCTGCGATTGCCAGTCGAGCGTGTTGTCATCGCGGCCATGACGGAAGTGGAGAAAACAGCGGGCAGCGGCAAGAAAATCGAACGCGGCTTCGGCATCGCCGCGCGCGCTTTGGAAAACTCCACCACGCTGCCGGGGCCACTCCTTCGTTTCCTTCAAATGAAATAGCAGGGCGAACCAGACCGCCAGATGATAGTCGCGCAGGCCGCCCGGACAGTCTTTGAGATTGGGTTCGAGATGGAAAATTGTGTTGCCGTATTTGGCGTGGCGGGCGCGGGCAACTTCACCCAGTTTTTGTGTGATGGTGTTCCATTCGCTCAACACCAGGCCGGGAAGAACGGTTTGGTGGAGCTGTTGGTAGAGGGGGAATTGGCCGGCAAGAAAACGGCGGTCGAGAGTGGCGAGGGTGAACTCGAGGTTATCTGGATCGAAGCGGCCAATTTCCTTGACTGTTCGCGAACTTGGGCTGGCCCGCAGACCGATGTCCCACATGCCTTGAATTATGCCCCGGACTGCTTCGCGGGCCTGCTCCTCTGTCTTTTCATCGGCGAAGGCGAAGAGAACGTCGATGTCGGAGAACGGGAAGAGATCTTTGCGGCCGTATCCGCCGAGGGCCAGTAACGATACGTTGGGCGGTGTTTGCCCCGCAAAGGCGCGTCGCCACATTTCAATCAGAATCCGGTCCACCACGGCGGATCGCCGGCGAATCGCTGCCGTACCGTCGCCCGTACGCTCGCAGGTTTGGCGGACAAGCGCCATCTCGCGAAGATACTGATCCCGTAGGTCGTCAACCGCCAAAGCGACTGGAGTCATGTGAAATGTGGGTGGTTCGGCGAAGCCAAAAGATTGTTTTAACAGAATACTAAACTTTGAGGGACTAGGGACTAGGGACTAGGGAAAGCCGGGGTTAGAAGCCAAGCGGTATGGCGCTCAAGCTGCTGGATATTGTGGAAAAGCATGGGTTGAAAGTGCTGGCGTAACTCCGAGTCGAGGCAGCCTCCAGGAACCAGTGCAGACGCGTGAACCTGGACGATTGTAGGAAGCGGATCGGAGGCTTACAGCGCCGATTCGCCGCGCTCGTCGTTGCGGATGCGAATGGCTTCGTCGATGCGGCTGACGAAGATCTTCCCGTCGCCGATGCGACCGGTGCGCGCTGCGCTCATGATGGCCTGGATCGCGTTTTCCTTGAGATCATCGGTGATCACCAACTCGATCTTGACCTTGGGAAGAAGATCAACCGTGTACTCGCGGCCGCGGTAAAACTCGGTATGGCCCTTCTGGCGGCCGTGGCCGCGTGCTTCAAGAATGGTCATGCCTTCGATGCCGGCTTCGAGCAGGGCATCCTTTACTGCATCCAGTTTCGATGGCTGGAGAACCGCTTCGATCTTGAGCATGTCGAGAAGCCTCGTTACGGCATCTTCGGAAAGAGATGGAAGAAAATTGTGTCCAAAAATGCTTATGACAGCCTATCAGGCTGGACAGCTATGTGGGGCGGCTGTGTGGGCTGACGGCGCAAAAACTTTTCAACAGAAGATCAATAAATCCGTCAGGAATTGAGATCGTAGCCTTCTTCG
Organism: uncultured Occallatibacter sp.; assembly: GCA_964487345.1. Taxonomy (GTDB): domain Bacteria; phylum Acidobacteriota; class Terriglobia; order Terriglobales; family Acidobacteriaceae; genus Telmatobacter. The sequence goes on from CAZAQN010000025.1 coordinate 38,393, forward strand.
CCGTGCTGCGAGAGGTCGAGCCCGGCAGATTCTTCCTCTGCCGAAACGCGCAGTCCGATCACCTTGTCGACGACAAACAGGAGCGCAAGTGTGCCGACGATGGAGATGCCCCAGGCAATGGCGACACCCGCTGCCTGATTCAGAACCTGACGCCAGTGGCCGTCCATGGCTCCGGTAGGGACACCGTTCCCAAAGGCGGCGTTGATGGCCCTGGTGGCGAAAAAGCCCGTGAGCAGCGCACCCAGAGTGCCGCCTGCTCCGTGGACGCCGAAGGCATCGAGCGAATCGTCGTAACCCAGGCGGCTCTTGACTTCAAAGACCATGAATGAGCAGAATGTCCCGGCAACGACGCCGATGAGCAGCGCAGAAAACGGCTGCACAAAACCCGAGGCCGGTGTAATGGCAACGAGCCCAGCGACGGCCCCCGAGATGGCGCCCAGAGCGGTGGGCTTACCGTTGTGGATCCACTCGGCAATCGTCCAACCGAAGGCTGCTGCGGCGGCTGCGAAATGAGTGTTAACGAAGGCGCTGGTTGCCAGGGAGCCGGAGCCCAGTGCACTGCCGGCGTTGAATCCGAACCAGCCCACCCAGAGCAGGCACGCACCAATAAAACTGAGGACCATGGAGTGGGGCGGCATGTTGGTGTCGGGATAGCCGAGGCGCTTACCGAGATAAATGGCCGTGACCAGCGCCGAGACACCCGAGGTGACGTGAACGACTGTCCCGCCGGCAAAGTCGAGGCTGGGGATGTGACCGCCGTTCGCGTTCAACAGTCCGCCCACACCCCATACCATGTGGGCCATCGGACTATAGACGAACAACGACCAGAGAGACAGAAAGACAGCCATGGCGCTGAACTTCATGCGCTCGGCGAAAGCGCCCGTGATGAGCGCCGGGGTAATGATGGCGAACATGAGCTGGTAGATCATGTACGTCTGTGCCGGAATAGTCGGGGCATAGTCCGGATTCGGCGACAAGCCCACGCCGCGCAGGAATGCGTGCTCGAATCCGCCGATGAAGGCATTGCCATGACCGAAGGCCAGGGAATAGCCGAGGACGGCCCACAGAATGGTCACCAGTCCCATCATGGCGAAGCTTTGCATCATCGTGCCCAGGATGTTTTTCCGCCGGACAAGGCCGCCGTAAAAGAGAGCGAGGCCGGGCCCGGTCATCAGGAGCACAAGCGCCGCTGACATGAGCATCCAGGCATTGTCAGCATTCATCTGCGCGTTTTGAACCGACTGCTGGAGCGCGTCGATTTGAGCTTGCGTTGCGGGGGCCGAGGCTGATTCCTGCGCCACGGAGACAACCGGACAGACGAACAGCGCGGATAAGAAAAGCAGGTTGCGGCGACAACTCATTTCGTGCTTCGCTCCGAATCTATTTCGTTTCAAATTAGCCCGCCCGCGAATGCGGGAACTTGATTGACTAATTCAATTCGTAAAAACGACACCCTACGCTTCTGTGCTTCGGAATCTGCCTGCGAACGAACGAGAACACTGGAACTCGCTCGCGGCAGGAGCGACGCACGGTGCCTTCTGGCATGATTTTGTGAACAGAGAAGAATAGCGCACGCAGGCGGGTTGCACATGAAGAATCCATGGAGCGCGCGATTTCTTTTCCGCGTTTCGGCGACAATTCCTGATTCGGGTTTCGGGCCATCTCATGCTGGCCTTTGAGCAATTTGGAGTTATAGTATTTGCATGGCGGCTACGCAGGAACGCGATCGCTACCTCTTCGGTGCTTTGGAGAGCAGTGCGATGAATCGCGCCAAACTCAAGGAAGTCAGCTATGGTTTCGAGCAGCCCGAAGGCGTGCTGCTCACCTCGCTTGACTTCGCTGTCAACTGGGTTCGCAAGAGCTCGGTCTGGCCGGTCACCTTCGGTCTGGCCTGCTGCGCCATTGAGATGATGTCCATGGGCGCATCGCGCTTTGACATCGCGCGATTCGGCGCCGAGGTTTTCCGGCCGTCCCCGCGCCAGGCTGACCTGATGATCATCGCTGGCCGCGTTGCTCAAAAAATGGCGCCCGTAATCCGGCGGCTCTACGACCAGATGCCGGAGCCGAAATGGGTTATCTCCATGGGCGCTTGCGCTACTTCCGGGGGGGTCTTCAACAACTACGCAATCGTGCAGGGAGTGAATCAGGTGATTCCCGTGGACGTTTACGTACCCGGATGTCCACCCCGACCCGAGCAACTTTTATACGCAATTACGCTTCTTCAAGAGAAGATTCAACGTGAGCCGCGGAGCTTGCTGAAAACCTTGAATGCCGAATGAAGCTCTGAGCGTCGGGTAAGAATCAACTCTGAAAGATGCTGCGCGTACGGAATCTGCTGGAGTAACTTGGGTCCGGAAAGTTCTCGTTCTTGGGGAGTGTCAGTGGCGGCAACTCGCCTCAAAAAGTGTCTCTCTCTCACTATTCCTATGGTACGGTTAATGGTGTCGTCTCAATAGTTTCCGTGCCAATTTCAGTGAGCAAATTTGACCAGACCTGAAAGCGGATGCAGTGAGCAAATCGGAACATACAGTTTGCGGTGCAAGTCAATGGCCGTTTCCTAAACAGAAGGACCAGTTTGATTGCGGAGGATAAATCAGAATGTGCTTGGAAAAATTGAAGTCCCTGAGCCGGACGCTAGCGATCACATGCCTTGCGTTCACCCCGTTCGCATTGGCAGCCCAGGATGCCCCCACACCCGCGCCGAAGGCCAACCAGGGCGACTATGCGTCGCGCTGGGACATCTTCGCCGGATACAGCTACCTCGCTCCCAAGGGAACGGTTGAAGTTCCCCAGGGAAATGGAACCACGATTCCTTACAACTACAACGCTGTAAACGTCGGCGGTCTTTTCAGCGTCGCCGGTTATTTCAGCAAGTATGTAGGCGCGCAGGTGGAATTCGGAGTTCACGAATGGGGAGACGGCAGTGGAAACGGGAGCAACAACGGTACCGAGGGCAATGACGACGGATTTCTAACGGGTTCGGCCGGCATTATCTTCCGCTATCCCACCGCGGACATTACACCCTTTGTTCATGGGCTCGTTGGCGGAGCACTCATCAATGGTCCGGATTTCAATCCCAACACGTGGGGGCCCGACCTCACCGTAGGCGGCGGTATTGACTACGAGACGCCGTTCTTCAACCACCATCTGGCTATCCGGGTTTTCCAGGCCGACTACTCGTACATGCATGCGGACTTCGGTCCCGGCGTACAGGGTGGACGTGCCAACATCAATGCTGCGCGCTTGAGCGGCGGCCTCGTGTTCCATGCCGGGTCGATTGCGCCACCTCCTCCGCCGACCATCGCGTGCTCGGCCAGCCCGACAACGGTATTCCCGGGTGACCCAGTCACCGTGACCGCGACGGCCTCTGGGCTCAATCCAAAAGAGAACGCGATCTACACCTGGAGCGGGGATGGCGTGACTGGCAGTGGCACAACTGCCACTGTTGCCACCGGCTCTCTGGCTCCCGGGACCTACACCGTGAAGTGCGGTGTGAAGGAAGGCAAGCCTGGTAAGGAAGGTCTGAAGCCCTGGCAGGTTGCCGACGGCTCGACTACGTTTACCGTGAAGGATTTTGAACCACCGACCGTTAGCTGCTCGGCGAACCCGACTTCGATCAATGTGGGTGACAGCTCGACCATCACAGCAACGGGAGTCAGCCCGCAGAACCGCCCGCTGACCTATAGCTTCTCCGCCGCGTCCGGGAACGTGACCGGCTCTGGAGCGACAGCAACGTTCAACTCGACAGGCGCACCGGCCGGTTCGGTCGATGTCACCTGCAACGTTGCGGACGATAAGGGCCACACGGCTACATCCACCGCAGCGGTAACCATCATCCAGCCGCCGCCGCCGGGACCGTCGCCTGAGCAAATCCGGCTCGAAGCGCGCCTGGCATTGCACAGTGTCTTCTTCCCGACTGCTCAGCCCAGGGCCGCGCATCCAGAAGGCGGATTGGTGCCGAGCCAGCAGGGAACCTTGACAACCCTCGCAACCGACTTCAAGAGCTATCTGGCAATCAAGCCGGATGCTCATCTGACTCTGACCGGACACGCGGACGTTCGCGGCTCGGTGGAGTACAACCAGGCACTCACACAGCGGCGTGTCGACCGCGCCAAGGCATTCCTGGTGGAACAGGGAGTTCCGGAAAGCGCAATCGAGACCCGGGCTGTGGGCAAGGAACAGCAGCTCACGGTCGACCAGGTGAAGGCGCTGGTGAACGAAAACACTGAACTCAGCGATGCGGATAAGAAGAAGGTCCTGCACAGACTGCAGGTCATTGTTCTGGCGCAAAATCGCCGGGTTGACGTTACCTTGACCAACACGGGACAACAATCGGTACAGCTCTATCCGTTCAACGCAGCCGATTCCATGACTCTCCTCAGCGAAAAGGCTCCAACGCCCAGAAAGAAGGGCGCAGCAAAGAAGCCGTAGACGCGTAAGCCCGTTTACGAATCAAATTGAAGTAACCCACGAAGGGGGGCGCAGGTTGCCCCCCTGAAGTGCGGATGGCATAATTTGTTCGACTTTGTTTTCGAAGGAGAATCACACACATGTACTCGCGCGATATGAAGACCTTTTGCCTGGTTCTGGTTGCAGCAAGTTTTTCCCTCTTACCGGTGGGGTGCAAGAAACAGCCACCGATTACGCTATCTGCGCAGGCAGCTCCGCCTGCGGTGTTTCCGGGTGAACCCGTTACCGCGACGGCCACCGCCGGATCGGTCTCAACCAAAAAGAACAACAGTGTCGTTTACAGCTGGTCTGGAACCGGTGTAACTGGCGATGGAGCGACTGCCAAGGTAGCCACCGATTCGCTGACGCCTGGTTCGTACACGGTGAAGGCGGAAGTGAAAGAAGGCAAGAAGGGCAAGGAAGGCTTGAAGCCCGGTCAGACAGCGGACGCCACAGCCAGCTTTACGGTGAAGGACTTCGAGCCGCCGACGATTAGCTGCTCGGCAAGCCCCACGACGATCAAGCCCGGCGACACGTCCACGATTACAGCCACTGGCGCAAGCCCGCAAAACCGTCCTCTGACCTACAGCTACTCGGCAGCGTCCGGTTCAGTCAACGGCAGCGGCACGACGGCGACATTCAATTCCACGGGCGCTTCGACGGGCTCGGTCGATATCACCTGCAGCGTGTCGGACGACAAGACCCACACCGCCACGTCCACCACGACTGTGACGATTGTGGCGCCGCCTCCTCCGCCGCAACCGCACGCCCAGGCGCTCTCCTGCACCCTCTCATTCGATACCGACAAGAGACGCCCCACCCGCGTGAACAACGAAGCCAAGGCCTGCCTTGATGAAGTTGCTCTCGACCTGCAAAAGTCTCCTGACGCGAAGGCCGTGCTGGTTGGCGAATCGGATGCCAAGGAGAAGGCGAGGACTGAGAAGGAAGCGAAGTATGCGGCCAAGCACAAGCACGCGAAGGTGAGAGATGCCGCCGCGCAGCGCGCCGTCAACGCCAAGGATTATCTGGTAACGGAGAAAGGCATTGATGCTTCGCGCGTGAGCCTGGCTACCGGCACAGAAGACGGCCAGAAGGTGGTGGGTTACCTTGTGCCCGCCGGAGCGAACTTCAGCTCTGACGTGCAGGGAACGACGCCGGTGGATGAGTCAATGCTCAAGGCGGAGACACGCAAGCCGATGTCGGGACACCATCATCATAACTAGCTGCGGCGCATGCCGCGAAGGAATGTGGGCAGCGTGTCGCTCGGCGAGCGACACGCAGTGCCACAAAGGAAGATGCGCTGGACCTACCGCCGCGCTCTCTGCCGCGATCGTCGAATGGGCAGCGCGCATAAGATCTCTCTGTGCCGTTTGGAGGTTGACCGGTGTCCGGTCAGCCTCTTTGATTTAGATAGGCTATTTTTAGAGTCCTTTTAATTCATGGTGCTGCTTTCGTGATGAATCGCGCAAATGGATTTCTTCGGAGCCTTTCCCGGCGCGGGCGTGGTTCACTTGTTCTCGCCGTGGTGCTCTCGATCGCGGTCGCCTTTGCCCATTCGGCTTCTGCGCCGTGGAGTGCCGTGGGCCCGGATGGCGGCGATGCGCGCTCCATTGCGGCGATTCAAGCCGACCCCAGGCACCTGTTTCTCGGCACTACAAACAGTTGGATCTATGAATCCACGGACGGCGGAACTAGCTGGCATCGCCTCGCGAAACTCGATTCGGTGGACGATCTCGTCATCGATCATATCGTTGTCGACGCGGCGAATCCGGGCACACTCTATGCGGCAGCCTGGACTCCAAGCCATCCCGGCGGCGGCTTGTGGATCAGCCGCGACGGAGGCAAAGCCTGGAGCGAATCAGCAGGGCTGAGCGGTCAATCGATTCGTACCTTCGTCCAGGCACGTTCGGTCCCGTCCACCTTTTTTGCGGGGACACTCGAAGGGGTCTTTCGCAGCTCCGACAGCGGCGCGACATGGGAACAGATCAGCCCTAAGGGGAGCCGCGAGATTCACGAAATCGAGTCGCTGGCGATCGACCCCGGCAATCCCGACATTGTGTATGCGGGCACATGGCATCTCCCCTGGAAGACCATCGACGGCGGCAAGACGTGGCATGCCATCAAGAAGGGCATGATTGACGACTCCGATGTTTTTTCGATCGTCGTCGATCCGGAAAAGCCGCGTATCGTCTTCGCCAGCGCGTGCAGCGGCATTTACAAAAGCGAGAACGCAGGTGATCTGTTCCGCAAGATTGAGGGAATACCCTCAACCGCGCGCAGAACTCGCGTGTTGCGCCAGGACCCGCTGCACGGCGACGTGTTGTATGCCGGAACAACCGAGGGACTCTACAAAACAATCGACGGCGGCAAGACCTTCAAGCGCATGACCGGACCCGATGTGATTGTGAACGACGTATCCGTTGATTCAGCCGATCCGCAACATGTCCTGCTGGCGACGGATCGAGGCGGTGTTCTCGCGAGTCATGATGGATTCGCGACCTTCGAGCCGGCGAACGCAGGAATCTCCGCGCGCAAGGTCGACGCATTGCTGGTTGACAATCGGCACCCGGAGCGCATCTTCGCCGGCGTCGTGAACGACAAAGCCTACGGAAGTGTCTTTGTCTCGAACGACAGCGGAATTCAGTGGCAGCAACTAGCCGATGGGCTCGAAGGACGCGACGTGTTTGCTCTTGCGCAGTCGCCGGAAGGCACGGTGCTGGCCGGGACGAATGGCGGCATTTTTGCGCTGGAGCCGGATGCGCCCGCGTGGCTGCCAATGAACCTGATCGAATACGTTCCAGTGAAGACAGCAGTCGATACCTCCGGCGAAGCGAGTCACGCAAAGAAGCGCCAGCAAGCTGACCCGCACATGGAAGACAAGCGGAGCGAGAAAGAGAAGTTGCGGCAGCACGAGATCGACGGGCGTGTTTTTGCGATGGATCTTTCCGGCGATGCGTGGCTCGCTTCCACCGTGGGCGGCATTTACACCAGCAGAGACAAAGGCGCGACATGGCAAGGAGGCCCTGTGATGGGAGTGAGCGGCTACCTCTCTGTCGCAGCGCGGGGTCCGTTGATGGCTGCAGCACGACCGGATGCCGTCGTGATCTCCCAGGATGCGGGTCAGAACTGGTGGCCCGTGGGCATTCCCGTCGCGCTCACGCGCATCCATCGCATCACATTTTCGCCGGACGGGACGTTGTGGGTTGGGGCGCGCGAAGGCGTCTACTTCACCCGCGACAAAGGCACGTCCTGGATGTGGGTTCATCGGCTTCCCCTCGTCGACATCGACGACCTCTACTACGACGCTCAACTGGGCAGGGTATTGGTTAGCTCGCGGGGCAGCGAATTTGTCTATGCCATCGACCCTGGGACACTCGATTGGAAGTGGTGGCAGACAGGCTACAGGCTTTCCGCAGTGCGCGCCTCGGGGGGACGCCTGCTGGCCGCTTCGCTCGAAGACGGTGTCCTGATGGAACCACGCCCCGAGAACGCCGAGATCGGGCAGAAGTAATCGTAGCTCCCGTGCGGGGCTGACATTCGGTATCATCAAAACATGCAGGCTGAGTTCCCCGGTCCACGCCAAAACGCTCCCTTTCGGACGTACGATCCGCGCCTCGAGCCCATTGCCTCCAAAGTTTTGGCACAGGAGCGGCTCGATTTCGACGACGGCCTTGTGCTCTACGGATCGTCCGACGTGCTGGCCGTGGGCTGGCTCGCAAACCATGTGCGTGAGCGGCTGCACGGCGACGTCACTTACTTCAACGTCAATCGCCATATCAATCCGACCAACGTGTGCGTGGCGGCGTGCAAGCTGTGCGCCTTCGGCCGCAAAAAGGGCGATCCCGCCGGATACACCATGGCGTTGGAAGAGGCGTGGGAGACTGCGGCCTCTGGCTATTCGGAAGCGGTCACGGAATTTCACATCGTCGGCGGACTGCATCCTGACTTGCCGCTCGAATACTTCCTCGACCTGGTCAGCGGCCTCAAGAAGCGTTTCCCGAAAGTCCACATCAAAGCCTTCACGATGGTGGAGATCGCCTTCCTTGCTCGTCGGGCCAAGCTTACGGTCGAACAAACATTGATCAAGCTGCGCGACACCGGAGTGGACTCGATGCCTGGCGGGGGCGCGGAAATCTTCACTGCGCGGGTGCGCTCCGTTATTTGCGACCACAAGATCGACGGTGAGGAATGGCTCGACACGGCGCGGCTGGCGCACAAGCTTGGCTTCCGCTCGAATGCGACCATGCTTTACGGCCACATCGAAAACAACGAAGACCGTGTGGATCATCTGCTGAAGCTGCGCGCGCTGCAGGACGAGACTGGCGGATTCCAGACCTTTATTCCCCTCGCGTTCCATCCCGAAAACACGCCGCTCGACCACTTGCCGGTTACCACGGGACTCACGGACATCCGGCAGATCGCGGTGAGCCGCCTGCTTCTCGATAATTTTCCGCACATCAAGGCCTACTGGCAGATGCTGACTCCCAAGATCGCGCAGATTGCACTCCGCTTTGGCGCAGACGATCTGGATGGCACAGTCATTGAGGAAAAAATCTATCACGATGCGGGCGCGACCACGCCGCAAGGCATGACGCGCAAGGACCTCTGCCGGCTGATCACCGAGGCAGGCCGAGTGCCGGTGGAGCGCGACACACTCTATCATGCGGTAACACGGAGCGAGGACACCTTCACGATTGCTGTGTGAGCCGGGTAGAAAGAGGCTTGCGCGATGATCGAGTTTGGCCGGAGTGCATTCATAGGACTGTGCGGCGGGCTGATCTGGAGTGTGGGTGTTCCCTTGTGCTTCTCTATTCCATTTATTTAGCCGGGTATCGCAGGGGCGTGAAGGACTCGCTTGCGCACGAAAAATCCGAACGCTATCAAGAGACCTTAGCGGAAATACGATCGAGTAAATTATCAGCTGACGACGGGAGTTGCCCATCGCAAGAAAGGTCAGCGAGTCGACGGACGGCTGTTCTCGTGCTTCTGGACAGCCCATTCATTGCACCGATTTTACGTAGCAACGAATCCTCGTGGTTTGGCTCGAGGTCACGGAAGATATTGCTACCAGATACAACTGTTGTGTGGGTTAACTACCACTGAGGTGTGGGGCGAAGAAGGACTATATAAAGGTATATTGGCCTGCAGTGGCTCGGCTCGAGTCAATAATTGTCAACTATCGAAATATAGATGGGATTTTCAATTACAAAGGACAATGTTTCAGAGTGTCCTAAAGCAACAGACCGCTCGCCCCGGCCAGACTCGAGTTAGAGAAATAGAATGGGCAAGATTCAGTTCGTCAATGAGAGACAAGGATACATTCCAAGCCTGGAAGGAATTCGTGGCTACGCATTCCTATTGGTTTTTTTCGCCCACTACTTTTGGCCAAGTCTGTTGGCGCATCCCGGCACGATAAAGTTCGGGTTCCTCCAGGGAATTATGGCTATTGCATTCTTTACCGTCCCTACATTCTTTGTACTTTCCGGATTTCTGATAGGTGGCATTCTCTATAACACGCAGGACCGGGAAGGGTACTTCAAGGCTTTCTATGGTCGCCGAATTCTTCGGGTATTTCCTCTCTACTATTTGACTCTGCTGGCGGTTGCGTGTTTCGCGGTGATACAAAAGTACGATTTTGTTCGCAATTATCACTTCTGGAGTCACTTTCTCTATATCCATAATATTTGTCCCGGCTATACGAAGTGGCACAACAGCCATGTCGATTTAATTCACTTCTGGTCCCTCGGAATAGAAGAACAGTTCTACCTGCTTTGGCCCCTCGTCGTCTGGTTCTTGCGCGATAGGCGAAAGCTTATCGGTTTCACCAGCTTGCTCATCGTAGGTATCTGCGGATTTCGTTTCTTAGCACCGTTCTTTCTGATGATGACGCCGCTCCAGCTGCTCTATTCCACTTCCACTCGAGTGGACGGAATTCTGCTGGGCGTTTTACTGGCGCTCGTACGCCCGAATGCAATGTTTGAACGTATCAAACCCTTCGCCAAGTGGGTAACTCTATCTGGGATAACGATCGGAGTTATCCTGGCTCTCTGCAACGGTGAGGGATTTGCTACGACGTTTGTCGGCGCGGAAATCTGGATACCACTCGCTAACTTCACTGCATTTGCGATCGTCGTCGCCGTGATGGAAGAGAATAGTTGGATGAATTGGGCCTGCAGCCGGAGATGGATTTGCAGCCTTGGTAAACTGAGCTACGGCTTATACGTCTTTCATTTGATCTATATGTATTTTTTCATGCACACGCTGGCCCCTCGGCTCGCTCGGCACATGTGGCAGCCCTTAGCGATCCTGTCGTGTGGTGTGCTGGCATTCTTGCTGACGCTTGCACTAGCACTACTGAGCTATCGGTTTATAGAAAGTCCGCTCCTGAAGCTCAAGGGACACATGAAGTACGGCGCGAAGATGCCTGCGCAGCGAGTGAGATTGGAAGAGTGCGAGCTTGCCAGGACCGGCACCTAGATTATTGCCGAACAATAAGGCCTCCCTTCATGACAAAGGTCACGTGCTCGACGGTGCTGATATCGTCGAGTGGGTTGCCCGGGACGGCTACAACATCCGCTAAGTACCCGGGCCTCAGCGCGCCAATCTGACCCTGCCATCCCAATAGCTTTGCGCCGTTAATCATGTCAGCCTGCAATGCTGCGAGCGGCTTCATGCCGTACCGGACCATCAGAGTAAGTTCGTGGGCCTGCGTGCCATGCGGGAATGGCCCCACGTCGGAGCCAACCGCGAATGGAACTCCCGCATCCAACTGCTTTTTGAACTCGCGAATTTTGTAATCGAGCAGCGCGGCCTCGCTCGCCGCCTCTGCGGCTGTGGATCGGTTGTGCGCGAAGTAATCGAAGATGGTGAAAGTGGGCACCGCAAAGATGCCCTTCTCGCGCATCAGGCGGATGGTTTCGTCGCTCAGTTGTGTCGCATGATCGATCGAAGCAACGCCTGCCTGCGCCGCATAGAGCGTCCCGGGCTCCCCCATGGCATGCACGCCCACCGTGGTTCCCAGACGCCGCGCCTCCTCGACTGCAGCTGCGAGCTGCGCCGTGGTGTACTGATAAGGCGTATGGAGCACTCCGTCGATCATGCGATCCGGTCCAGTCTCGTAGATCTTCGCGAAGTCAGATCCCTCCTTGTGCTGCTCGCGCATCACCTCCACGATCTGTTCCGAAGAATTCGCGTAGTCGGCATTCGAGAGTACGTGCTGCGCCGGGTTGAAACTGTTCGCATCCTCGTGTCCGCCAAGAATGTCGATGGCATTGCCGCTCATGCGCATGCGCGGACCGAGAATGAGTCCCTCGTCAATCGCGGTGCGAATCGCAGTGTCTGCGGAGCCTGCGCCTTCAGTGCCCATGTCGCGCTCTGCTGTGAAACCGGCAAGAAGATCGGCTTTGGCTGCCTGTTCGGCCAGAATCACGCGCCAAGGAACGGATTCCTCGACCGTCTGCAAATCCTCCGCGCCCGGATGCAGGAAGAGGTGCACATGCGCATCGATCAGCCCAGGCAACAAAGTCGTGTCGCCGAGATCGATGACTCGCGCGCCCTGGGGATGCTCGACAGAAGCGCCCACCGCGCGAATGCGATCCGCTTCGATGAGGATTTCACCGGGCTGGAGCACGGTGCCTGCGTCTACCTGCAGCAGCCGCGCTGCGTGCAGCACGATCGGAGCGGACTGCTGTTGTTGTGCCAAAACAATTTCGACAGAAGGAAACAGGGTCAACGTGAAAACAACAATTCCACGAAAGCTGAAAAGAGGACGTTGCTCAAGAAAAGGCCGCATGAATACGAATATGCCGCTCTCGCCCCTCGGTTGTCGATGGACAATTGAAGATGTATAGGAAGCGCGTTTTAATGTTGGCTCCCTCGGGCTATCTGCTCTGATGGTAGAATTCCGGCGATCCATCGCACGCTGTCAGGCCAATCATCGGAGCAGAATTTGACCGAGGGAGCACAAACCGGTTTGCGCACGGTGCTGGGTCTCGACATTGGTGGCACGAAGACGGCCTGTGTCGAGGGCACGGCTGGCGCCGAGATACTCCAGCGCGTCGAGATTCCGACAAACGCGGCGCAGCCATTCTCCGCCACGTTTCCTCGAATCGTGGAGCAGGCCCACGCTCTGATCCACGAAGCAGAGGCGGCAGGTCGAATCATTGCGGCAATCAGTGTCTCCGTGGGCGGCCCGCTCAAAATAGATGAGGGAATTCTGATCAATCCGCCTCACTTGCCGGGTTGGCATCATGTGCCTTTGAAGACGCACTTGAAGGAGCAATTTCCCGGGATTCCAGTTCTGATTGAGCATGACGGCAACGCAGGAGCGCTGGCGGAGTTTCACTTCGGAGTCGGGAAGGGCCGGTCCGACCTGAAACACCTGGTCTTCATCACTTTCGGCACCGGTGTCGGGGGTGGATTCATTCTCAATGGACAAATTCTGCGCGGAGCGAGCGATACGGCAGGCGAAATTGGCCATTGGCGCCTGGCCGAGGATGGACCCCTGGGCTTCGGAAAAAGGGGCTCGTGGGAATCCTTCGGCTCGGGCGCGGGGCTGGTGGAACTCGCTGCGGAAATGTTTCCTGCGCGCTGGACATCGGAGACGCCGATACGAGCGCTTGTCGAGGAGATAACCGCGGATGACCCGGAGGCGTTGCGTGTTGCCGCTGTGGCCTGCAAATGGATGGGCCGAGGACTGGCCTTGTTGATCGATGCGTTGAACCCTCAGGCGATCGTCTTCGGATCGCTCGGTGTGGCGCTGGGAGAACGCGTGCTGGCGCCAGCGCGCAAGGTGATTGCCGAAGAAGCGCTGCCCCAGGCCGCTGCTGCATGTGAATTGCTGCCTTCCGTTTTAGGAAAGCGAATCGGAGATGTGGCAGCTCTGATGGCGGCTCTCACGGATCGCTCGATCCGCGCCGTTCTGGAAGAGGGTTCCGGCAAGGCCGTCGCGCGATGATCCTGCCGAGGAAAGAAAGAGCCAATTCAGTTTCGACAACAGTGACTCGTCAGGGTTCTTCTAAGTTTGTTACGGATACGTCTGGCTCTTGTTACTTAGGGTCGAAGTTATCCAGTTACTTTTCGGGGAGGAGTTTCCTGAAATTGTCGATCTACTCGTTCAGCGCGCCCCTCTTGCGTCTCAGAAGAATCGAATGTAGATGTACTCTATAAATCATCCGACTTTTTCACAGCTCTTTCGATAACTTCGTCCGGAGAAAGTCGACCGCGTGGTACTATCGCACCGAGGATAAAACAAATGTCCACTAACAGCTACGATAGTGCCTTTGAACAGGCCAGCAACGATCGTGTTGAGGTTCGTGTCGCCATAGAGAAACTGCTCACGCGTGGCGAAATGCTCGACAAGCTTTTGGAATGTCTTGCGCCATTTGTTTCGAGTCCGAAGCCAGTCGGCGAAACCGAAGCGGCTCACGAGGGTCATCCAGAAGAGACCCATGTGCATCACGAAGGGTAGGCGTAATGAAGTTTCCATCCGAGCTCGATAGTCGAGGACGGATCGAACCGATCGCGCAAGCGACGCGCGCTGGTTTCGGCGTTGCATTTTGGGACAACACGTTCACATCTCTTGTGGACGAAATGTGCATTGGCGCCGCATCCGGCGTGCACATGAATTGCATTCTCCTTCGAGGTCTTCCTCGAAGATCCTTCAATACGCCGCGATTCCGGTGAGGTGCTGGCCGAGAATCAGCGCGTGAATGTCGTGCGTCCCCTCATACGTTTTCACGGATTCGAGATTCATCATGTGGCGCATGATCGGATAATCCTCCGTGATGCCGTTCGCACCCAGGATGTCGCGCGACATCCGCGCGGATTCGAGCGCCATCCACACATTGTTCCGCTTAGCCATGGAGATATGCTCGTGGCCCACCGTGCCTGCATCCTTCATTCGTCCCACATGCAATGAAAGCAACTGCGCTTTTGAGATTTCGCTCGCCATCCAAACCAGCTTCTCCTGGATCAATTGGTGGCTGGCGATCGGCTCCCCATGAAATTGCTTTCTGACCTTGGCGTAATGCAGTGCGGTGTCGTAACAAGCCATGGCCGCGCCGATCGCTCCCCAGCTGATTCCGTAGCGTGCCTGGTTCAGACACATCAGCGGGCTTTTCAGGCCGCTCGTGCCCGGCAGCAAGTTTGCCGCCGGCACATGAACGTCTTGAAGCGAGAGTCCGCTGGTGACCGAAGCGCGCAGCGACCACTTCCCATGAACTTCATGCGCCTTGAAGCCGGGTCGGTCTGTCTCGACCAGAAATCCGCGGACATTGTTGTCTTCGTTTTCGACTCTGGCCCAGATCACGGCCAGATCGGCGATGTTGCCGGACGTGATCCACATCTTTTCGCCGTTGAGAATGTACTCATCGCCCGCCTTGCGCGCAGTCGTCGTCATGCCGCCGGGATTGGAGCCGAAGCCCGGTTCCGTGAGCCCGAAGCAGCCAAGCTTCTCGCCCGTGGCGAGCGCAGGGAGCCACTTATTTTTTTGTTCATCCGAGCCGAATGTGTAGATGGGATACATCACCAGCGCGGACTGCACGCTGACGAAGCTGCGAAATCCCGAATCTCCACGCTCCAGTTCCTGCATCACAACGCCATATTCGACATTCGACATGCCTGCGCATCCGTAGCCTTGGAGATTTGCACCGAAGAAGCCGAGCTCGCCCATCAAGGGGACAAGTTCGCGCGGGAAGCGTTCGGTGCGAAAGCACTCCTCGATGATCGGGATGAGATTGTCTTCAACGAACTCGCGCGCGGTGCGGCGCACCAAAAGCTCGTCTTCGCTGAAGGATTTGTCCAGATGTAGAAAATCGAAACCCTGGAACTTGAAGCCCATGCATGCACCCGCCGTTCGTGCGGAGATTTGAGACTGAAGGGTAGCAGATTGGAACAGGGAGTAGGGAACACGGACTAGGGAACAGGGAACAGGGAACAGGGGACAGGGATCAGGGATCAGGGACTTGGGACTTGGGACTAAGGGACTACGTGGCTACTGGTGGCGTCTTGGCCGTAGGTTGGATACGGCTCCGGCTCGGTGCTCGTCGGCATGCTCGCGAGCGTCAACAAGTCGGCTTGCACTTGCGCCCATTTGGCCGCGTCCTTCTTGGTCGCAATCGGCGCATCCGGGTTGGCGTAATAGGCCTGAATCTCTCTCTTGATGCCAGGCGGAATCGGCTGCGTCGGCTGCTGGGCCAACTCATGGAGCAGCAGTGCGAAAGTGTAATCGGTCAAACGATACCCTCCCGGTTGAACCACACGCCCCGTGTCGAGGTCGCGATTTGGCAAGGGATGCCTCGGATCGTCGGATCGCAGCAGCACATCAGGGCTTATGGCCGCCAGCATTGGAAGAAGTGCCGCCGGCATCAGCGGTGCCTCACCATCTGCCGCATTGCCTCCGGGCAAGGGCGGAGTGAATCGCCCAAGCGCTCTGCGCAAAATTGCCAGAGAGAGGATGACGCTGTGCGCATAATCTGCTTCTGTCGCTGTAGTCGGGCCTTTCACCGAAACCAGCTTGAGTGGGCCAACCTTTGGCAGCACGAACAATAAACCTGCCAACACATACGTTTCGAATCCGGCTTTGCCGCGATACGCGCCCCAGTTGTTCTCCTGACTCACGGCCGCCGCCTCTGTAATGATCTCCGCGACCTCCGGTGTGTCGGGTTCCGGTGGCAAATGCCTGCGATGGAGAAGTGTGACCGCATAGGCAATGCGGGGAATGAAAGTTCGCACAGCGAAGCGGTACTCGCGGATGTTGAAGCGGCGTCCTCGTCTCGACGTGAAATCCTCGCTCAAACCGTAGGTCTGGTAATAGGCAAGAGCGAGCTGCTTGGTCGGGACCTGAAGGCCGATGTGACGCAGGAAACGCAGCGGAGCGAGCCGATGATGGGCGACTTCATCGATGTCGAAAGCAAACTCCGTCTGCACGTGCTGATGCTCGCCCTCGGCATAATTCACCACCGGCCCATACTTCGCACCAAGTTTCGGGAACTCGATGGCCACCGCTCGATTCGTGGCCAAAGGATGGCCGACCGAGTCCCCGATGTAGTGGGAAAGCGCGCCTACGGCAAAGGCGAGTTCGTCCGCATTCTTCGCATTGCGAAAGAGGCTCACGACGAAATCGCCGGAGCGCACGTAATGCGTCAGGTCCGAGAAGGAAGCGTCTCCGAACGGATAGTAGCCGATATCCTGGATCACGCATCCGCCATACGCGTAAGCGCGAGCCTCATCGAGCTGCGCCGCCGTCAGGTTCGGATAATGATGGAGCAGAAGCGGAACAATCGAACCTTTCCATGCCAGGTCGATCAATTGTTCATGCGTCAGCAGGGAATACGCAGCAGCCTGCCGTTGCCAGGGAATCACCATGAACAGCGAGAGAAGCAGGATTCTTCGCAATCCCTTCAACTCCATGGCGGGCACCAATCAATTCGAGACACGTTGTTCATTGAGATGCAAATTCGCCGTGTTACGCAAGAAACTCCCGGACAAAAGGATCCTGACTGCCCGTCAGCTCGGCGAGCGAGCCGTCAAAGACAAGGCGCCCTTCCGAGAGCATGAGAAACGTCGTGTTGGGATCGGTTTGATCCTTGGGCAAGGGAACCATGCGGCTGGAGTTCGGATCGAATCGATGGGTGCACATAGTGAAAGCATCTTGAAGCCGGTGCGTCACCAGGACCGAGGGGGTGCGATAGACATCGCGCTGCTTCACGATCAGTTCTATGATCGTGGTGGAGGTTACCGGGTCGAGGCCCCCTGTCGGCGAATCGTAGAGCAACAGATCTGGCTTATGAATGAGCGCACGTGCGATGGCCACACGGCGGCGCATGCCTCCAGAAAGACTCGTTGGATACAGGTCGAAAGTCTGTTCCAGTTCGACAAAACGCAATGCCTCTCGCACGCGGACATCGATTTGGTCGTCTGGGATTTGCTCCTGAATCAGCTGGTAGGCGACGTTATCGCGCACAGTGAGCGAGTCGAACAGCGCGCCTTCTTGAAAAACCATGCCCGAGCGCGTTCTCAACCGGAAAAGCATTTCCTCCTTCATGCGCGATATATCTTCGCCAAAAAGGAAAATGCTGCCTGCATCCGGACTAAGCAGACCGTTCGCGAGCTTCAACAACACGCTCTTGCCCACGCCAGTCGGCCCGAGCAAAATCCGCGTCTCATTGGGAGCGACAGAAAAGGTGATGTCTTTGAGGACCGGCGGACCGTCAAAAGCGAGCGTGACTCCGGAAAATGTCAGGACCGGTCCCGTCTCCGCTCTGGGAACGGGGTCTGGCATGAGTTGAGTCGATGAGTAACCTAGTTCCATGAGGCGAAGATGTTGAGGAGCAGTCGGGTAATGAAAAAATCGACGAAGATGATGAGCACGGATGCGGTGACGACCGCCTGAATGGTGGAACGGCCAACGCCCTCTGTTCCGCCCGTCGTCCTCATGCCATAGAAGCAGCCGATTGAGGATAGGATGTAGCCGAAGAAGATTGGCTTCATTAGTCCCTGGACGATGTCCGGTAGTCGGAGATGTTCCCACGCCATGGCGAAATACTGCGTGCCATTCTGGTTATTCATTAAGACGGTAACCAGCCCGCCACCGAGGATCCCAAAGGCATCGGCGACGATGGTAAGAAAGAAGAGCATCGCAATGGTGGAGAAGATTCGCGGAGTTACGAGCTTTCGGATAGGATCAACACCAAGAGCACGCATCGCGTCAATTTGCTCGGTCACGACCATCGAGCCCAGTTCGCTGGCCATCGAGGAGGCATTGCGGCCAGACACCATTACCCCGGTGAGCACCGGTCCGAGTTCGCGGATCATAGTCAGGCTCACAAACTGCCCGGTAACCGCCGTGGCGCCGAATGCGGAAAGCGTTGCCGCCGATTGCAGAGCCAGAACACCCCCAGTCGAGAGTCCGGAGAGCACTACAATCGACAAAGAGCCCACACCCACGATGTCCGATTGAATGAGAAAATCAGTCCAGTAGATGGGCGGGCGAAAAAGATTCATCAACGCCCGGTATGCGAACAGGGAATAGTCCTGCACGGTGAGCACGATTTGCTTGGCAGTGTTATCGATCGTCTCGAACGCCATTCGTTTACCGGACAATGAGATGCGGGGGAAATTTCGCCTCTCATCCCACAGAATAGCGCATCGTGCAAAAACTTCCCGCAGGGGCCGTTGTTTGCAGGGTTTGTGACTGATCCAACGCGATACCCGAAAATCGGATCGGGTCAATCGAATCGCGGTATACCGAAGATTGGAAGACGGTTAGGGACGTGTATCAAATGGGTCTTGCTCCTTTTGCACCTGTCCCGTGCATCTAAGGCCTTAGAGGGGACTGTTATGCACTCATTTCGCCTGCGCCTGATCCTTGTGCTCGTCGCATGCGTAACTGCGGTTTCTGTCGCCTCTACTTATTTTGAGGTGCTGGCCCATAAGCATTTTCTGCGAGAGGTTCTGGTCAGCCGAACAAGATGGATGGGGGTCGGCTTGCAGCCCTACCTTGAGCAGAAGCTGGCTTCCGGCGATACCGCTGCGCTGCCGTCGCTTCTAGCATCCTCGAAGGCGCGGAGCGGGGTTCTGGGACTGGCCGTCGTCAACGCCCAGGGGCAATATCTGGCTTGGGTAGGCCCTGCGGATCTTCTCCATGCTTTGCCCCAGCCGCTGGTTGAAAAGTCTTTGCGGAAAGGATCGGATGAGTCCGCCTTTGGGCACTCCAGCGATATGCAATGGCTCGAAGAGGCCTTCCCTCTGCACAACGGAAATCAGTTGGAAGGAGCACTCGTTTTGATCGCGGATGCAGGCTACATCCGCACCGAGGGATATGACATTTGGCGCAGGAGTTTCTGGCGTATTGCGGAGCTGGTTCTACTCATAGCCGCCGTCACCTTTGTCATGGTGCGTTGGTTCCTGATGCGGCCTATGACGCGTGTCGCCGAGCGTTTGCGCCGGTTGCGCAGCGGACATACGGATGAACCGGAGGACCCGCGCGCAAGAGAGTTCAGCATGTTCACTCCTCTGGCGCGCGAAGTCGAGACACTGGCGGAGAGTCTGGCTGCCGCGCGCGCCGCTGCCGAAGCTGAAGCCCGCTTGCGCCACGCAGGCGAGAACATGTGGACGGCGGAACGACTTGCTGTGCATATGCGCGACCAATCCGGCTCCAGCCGCATCTTCGTGGTTTCGAATCGCGAACCGTATATGCATGTGCGGAAGGGCCGCGAAATCGTTTGCGAAGTCCCTCCCAGTGGCCTGGTCACCGCCATTGAGCCGGTGTTGCGCGCCTGTGACGGCGTGTGGGTGGCGAGTGGCAGCGGCAACGCGGACAAAGAAACCGTGGATGAATTCGATCGCTTACGCGTTCCCCCCGACGATCCGCGCTACACCTTGCGGCGCGTTTGGTTGACGCAGGAAGAGGAGTCGCGCTACTACGATGGCTTTGCCAACGAAGGCCTATGGCCCTTGTGCCACAACGCGCACACCAGTCCTATCTTCCGGCCTGCCGATTGGGAGTGCTATCAGCGCGTCAACGAGCGGTTCGCCGCGGCACTGCTCGAAGAAATGGAAGGCAGCGTCGAACCCATCGTGTTTGTACAGGATTATCATTTTGCGCTCCTGCCCCGCCTCGTAAAAGCTGCGCGGCCCGATGCCCGCGTCGCAATTTTCTGGCACATTCCCTGGCCGAATCCCGAAGCTTTTGGGATTTGTCCCTGGCAGGCGGAGATTCTGGACGGACTGCTGGGCGCGGATTTGATCGGCTTTCACATTCCGCTCCACTGCAGCAATTTCCTTTCTGCCGTGGACCGGGTCTTCGAGGCGCGCACGGATCGCGAGCATGCGACGGTAAGCCGGCACGGCCATATCACCACCGTGCGGCCCTATCCAATCAGTGTCGCCTTCACGGGGTCTGCGATGGTGGCCGGTCCCGTGAGCCTGGATAATCCCGACGAGGAGCCGCTGCGCGCTGCTGCACGCAATCAGTTGCTTCGTGAGTTCGGCATCCGCGCAGAGAGTCTCGCCGTTGGCGTCGACCGGCTGGATTACACCAAGGGCATCGTGCAGCGGCTGCTTGCCCTGGAGCACCTCCTCGAATTCCACCCCTGGCATCGGGAGCGGCTCACACTGGTGCAGATTGCCTCACCTAGCCGCACGCGAATTCCGGCTTATGAAGAATTGCATCGGCGCGTGAATGAAGAGGTGGCGCGCATCAATCAGCGCTTTCAAACTGCGCGCTGGAAGCCGATCATCCTGATCGAGAGACAGGTAGATCACGGTGAGATCGAACGTTGGTACCGCGCGGCGAATCTCTGCGTAATCACCTCGCTCCACGACGGCATGAATCTTGTGGCCAAGGAGTTTGTGGCAGCGCGTGACGATGAGGATGGCGTGTTGATCCTCAGCAAGTTCACTGGGGCTGCCGTGGAGCTACGCGACGCGCTGGTGGTGAATCCGTACGACATTGCCGGCGTCGCGGAAGCCATGCACCGCGGCCTCGAAATGGACCGCGCCGAGCGTCACGACCGTATGCAGCGCATGCGCCGTCAGGTGATGGAAAACAACATCTACCGTTGGGCGGCGAACGTGCTCGGAGCGCTGCGCGAGATACGCCTCGAAGACAACGCCGGCCCGGAGGCCCCCGCGCCCAACTCGATTGCGATTGTTCCCGCCGAGCCCGCACAACGTAGACTGGCTTAGAACGAGACCAACCGTTGAACCGCCAAGCCGCAAAAAAACTTCAGGAATTCTTTTCGGCATTCCCCGGCGCGCCGACCTCGCTGCTGCTGCTGGATTACGATGGCACGCTGGCAGGATTTCGCATTGATCGTTTCAGCGCGCGCCCATGGGCGGGAGTTTCCGAACTGCTGGATGCAATCCAAAAGCAGGAAAAAACGCGCATTGCGGTTGTCACGGGGCGACCAGCGACAGAAATTCCGCCCATGCTCGCCCTCGATCCTGCGCCCGAAGTTTGGGGACTGCATGGGGCCGAGCGGCTGTATCCCGACGGCCGCCGTGAGATGGAAGTGCAGACCCCAGCGGTGCGGCAAGCGCTCCAGAGCCTTCGCAAGCGATTGAAACGCGACGCCCTGGGCGGCCTCTTTGAGGACAAGCCCAACGCCGCGGTGATGCACTGGCGCGGGCGGACGCCGGAGCAGGCGCGCGAGATCGAGCGGCGCGCGCGGGAAATCTTTGAGCCACTCGCGAAGAGGGATGGATTGCGGCTTTTGAAGTTCGAGGCGGGACTGGAACTGCGCGCGGGCCGCGACAAGGGCGGTGCGGTGCGCGAGATTATCCGCGAGTCCGAGGCCGGCGCACCGGTGACCTATCTAGGCGACGACTTGACGGACGAAGCCGCATTTAAAGCAGTCAATGAAGCGAAAACGCCGCACTTGAGTGTGCTGATGCGGCGTGAGCCGCGCAAAACGGCAGCCGATGTGTGGCTCAAGCCGCCAGAGGGGTTGCGCATGTTCTTGCGGATGTGGCTGGATGCCCGAAGGTGATCTACTCACGTCCCCGCTTGCGAATCTCAATGTTTAGGCGTTTGATTTTCTGATTCAGGGTAGAGAGCGGAATGCGGAACTGTTCGGCCGCGTCGGTCTGGTTTCCATTGCAGCGCTCCAGTTTTTCAATGATGATGCGGCGCTCAATGTCTTCGAGGATGTCGAAGAGCGAGGCGTTGGGATTGTGTTCGAGCAGCGCGTCCTGGAAACTGCGGCCTGTAATGTGGCCTGGTAGAAGGTCCGAGCCGATCACCGGCCCCGAGGAAAGCACGACTCCGCGCTCGATGGAATTCTCGAGTTCGCGCACGTTTCCCGGCCACTCGTAATCCACCAGCGCGCGCATGGCGTCCGAAGACAGCCTGCGCGGCGAAAGCCCGTTCTCCTTGGCGTAGAAATCCAGGAAATGCTGCACCAGCAGCGGAATGTCCTCGCGCCGCGCGCGCAACGGCGGCAAATCGACCGTGATGACATTCAGCCGATAGAAAAGATCCTCGCGGAAGCGTCCATCGCGCACGGCTTGGCGCAGATCGATATTGGTGGCGGCCAGAATGCGCACGTCCACCTGAATCTCCTGAATGCCGCCCAGGTGCATGAACCGCTTATCCTGCAGGACGCGCAGAATCTTGGCCTGCGTGTCCATCCCCATGGTCGCAATCTCGTCCAGAAAGAGCGTGCCGCCATTGGCGACTTCAAAGAGACCCTTCTTCGATGCGACCGCCGAAGTGAAGGCCCCCTTCACGTGGCCGAAAAGCGTGGACTCGAGCAACTCGGACGGCATGGCGCCCGTGTTGATGGGCACGAATGGCTTGTCGCGACGCGGCGAGTTGGCGTGAATCGCCTTGGCGATAATCTCCTTGCCCGTGCCGCTCTCACCCTGAATGAGAACTGTCGATCGGCTGGGCGCAACTTGCGCAATCAGGTCGAAGACGCGCAGCATCAATTCGCTCTTGCCCACAATGTTCGAAAAACTGTAGCGCTGCTTGAGCGTGCGCTTCAGCTGCAGGTTTTCTTCTTCGGCGCGATGGCGTGCCACGGCCGAGCGAATATCGGCCATCAGCTTTTCGTTGTCCCAGGGTTTCTGGACGAAGTTCTCCGCGCCCGCGCGCACGGCCTCGACGACGTTGTCCACCGTGCCATAGGCGGTAATCATGATGACCGGCGTTTCCGGCTGACGTTCCTTGATCTGTGGCAGGAGCTCCAGCCCACTCTGGCCGGGCAGCGCCAGGTCGAGCAGTACGAGATCGAAGTTCTCGACCTCCAGAATGCGCAGTCCCTGCTCGCCGTCCATGGCCGTGCGCACCCCATATCCCTCGAGCGTGAGGAGCACCTCGAGAGATTCACGGATGCCTGCTTCATCGTCGATCACGAGGATGCTCGCGGTGTTCGCGAGTGCAGACAGCGCCGGAGCGGAAGCAGAGAAACTCAAGGGCTCTTCGACCTCAGACATTGACGGTTTTCCTTAAAAGGGGGAACTCAAGATGAAAAGTTGTCCCGGCGCCGACCGCGCTTTCCACGTGAATCTTTCCGGCATGCTCCTGGATGATGCCGTAGGAAACCGATAGACCAAGACCCGTCCCACGCCGTTCCCCCGGCTTGGGCATCGTCTTGGTGGTAAAAAACGGATCGTAAATCCGTTTGAGATTCTCCGGCGCAATTCCGGAACCCGAGTCGGCGATGATCGCTTCCACATGCCCATTGGCGAGCGTGGCCACGCGCAACCTGCCGCCTCCCGGCATAGCTTCCTTTGCATTCAGTAGCAAGTTCAGGAAGACCTGTTGCAACTTTCCCGGATTGCCGTGGATCGCGGGCAGCTGCTCTGCCAGTTCGATGTCCAGCTCGATCTGCGCGGTCTTGAATTGATGCTCCAGCAGCGAAAGCGTATCGCGAATGACCTGGTTCAAATTTGTCTCGCGGAATTCCGTGGTCGAAGTGCGTGAAAAATTCAGCAGGCCATTGGCAATTTCGGACGCGCGAAAGCTCTGCTGCGTGATTTTTTCGAGCACCGGCCCGAGACGCGCATCGCCGCGCATCTGTTTCGAAAGCAGTTGCGAATAAGACGAGATTACGGCCAAGGGCGTGTTGATTTCGTGCGCCACACCAGCCGCCAGCAGGCCAATCGAACTCAACTTGTCGGCCTGGGCAAGCTGCGTCTCGAGCGATACCCGTTCCGTGATGTCGTCCACCAGCACGATGCGTCCCACAACAACAAATTCGCGCGACAGCAGCGGCGCGATGGCAATATTTGCCGTGCGCTGTTCACCGGCGCGCGTGGTCAGGGGGAACTTGTAGAGATGGTGGACGCCCGATTCGTTCCGTACCCGGTCGAGCGCCTCGACAAACTCCGCGGGAAAAACGGAACGAAGCTCCTGCCCGATCGCCTCGGCGCGGCTCAACGCATACATCGCCTCCATCTGCGCGTTCCAGCTCTCGATGCGGTCATCCAGGTCGAGCGCCAGAATGCCAACGTTGATCGACTCAACGATGTTTTCGTTGAATTCCTTCAGCCGCTCGAACTCGCTGATCTTCTCGCCGAGCTGCGCAT
>CAZAQN010000026.1:0-61862 GCA_964487345.1 uncultured Occallatibacter sp.
CAAGTACGTCCGCCAACGCCTTGTGTCCCGAGCTGCCGGCGTACCAAGCCTCGACGACCCCGGCCACCTTATCGATCCAGGGCATCGTCACAGCAGTTCCGGTCTCCAGCACGACGATGGTGTGCGGATTCGCCGACGCTACCCGCTCAATCAACGCATCCTGATTGTCAGGAAGCGAAAGGCTCGGCAGGTCCATATCTTCAGATTCCCACTGATACGCAAAGACAATCGCCAAATCAGCGCTCTTTGCCAAAATCGCTGCCGACTCCGTATCCGTTCCCGGATCGAAGTCAATCTTCGTGTTCGGCAGTTTCGCCTGGAGCGCTTTCAAAGGAGAGGTTGGGAACCAGACGGGTTTCTGCCAGATTGTCGCGCCTTTACCCGGAGGCATGATGGCATTGCCGCCCGGTGGATCTACCTGCGCTGATCCTCCGCCGGAAATCATTCCCACGTCAGCGTGGCCGCCGATGATCGCAATGCTGTGAATCTTCGACGGCACAATCGGAAGTACTGCCGGACTATTCTTCAGTAGAACGATGCTCTTTTCTTCGACACGTCGCGCGACTTCGAATCCCTTTTCCACATCGACGACGCTCTTCTCAGGTGGGTCGTCGACGATACCAGACAGAAATTCAGCGTAGAGAACTCTCCGCGCATGGTCATCAATATCTGACATGGGCACTCTTCCGGCTTCCACTGCTTCTTTTAGCTTCGGACCAAAGAAGTCCGCCATCGGTTGTTCCTGGTCGAGACCTGCTGCAGACGCCTTCTCTGTACTGTGAGTTCCTCCCCAGTCGGAGATAACGAACCCTTTGAAGCCCCAATCGTTCTTGAGTACGTCGTGAAGCGTGTACGGGTTCTCGCAACCGAAGTCACCATTGATCCGGTTGTAGGAACACATCACTGCACCGGGATTCGCGATGGAGACCGCGATATGGAAGGCGAGCAGATCGGACTCCTGCATCGCTCGCTTCGAGAGGACCGCGTTCACAAAGAAGCGTCCCGTCTCCTGGTCGTTCATCACGTAGTGCTTGATGTCACCGACGACATGCTGCCCCTGTTCGCATTTCATCAAGTTGCCTACCACGGTGCCCGCCAGCAGCGGATCTTCCCCCGCATATTCAAAATTGCGGCCATTACGGGGTTCGCGGGTCAGATCGACTCCGCCTCCACGATTAAATGCCCCACAGCCAGGACAGAACGTTAGTCGCGAGCACTGCGATTCCAGTGCCTGCCGCAACTCCTGCTAACATTTTTTTCGATCCAGGCTCGCCATGCGCAAACTGGTATCCGCCCACCACAATAGCGATCAGGCTCGCGACCTTTGCGATCGTTCCGGTGAAGAGCGTCTGCAAAGCAGTGAAGCCGGTATCAAATGGGGATCCGCTTTGGGCGAATGCAACTACGGGAAACAGAATCAGCATGACGATGAGGTTGCGTTTGAATCGAATCCGGCGCGGCCTATGCCATAACCTGCGATTGCGTTTGGGATGAGGAAACATCGGCACCTCCGTTGGCCCGTTCGGGCCGCAATATGCCGAAAGCGTAGGACGGCGCGAGTCTGGCGTCCAATACGTTTTATTTATCGGGTGATATATCCCACGTATCACCCCTCGTCATCCGATCGCAGGCAAAGTACTTTCATTCGCCCAGGAGCTTCAGTTGGACCGGAGAATTCCCGTTCGCATCTATCCTGTGTGGCCCCTTCGCGAGCGAAATCCTCTCGGAGCCGCCAGCTTTTCGTTGTTTGGCCAATTCTCTTCGAAGCTGTTTGACCACGATAGGAATGGTCTTGGGATAACGATGCCGGTGATAGATCACTGCCGTATCGACGGTCCAATCGACGCCTGCAATCCTTCGTGTGGTTAATGCGTCATCCAGGACCGTTCCTTCTCGGATCAGCGTGAACCCATGTCCCTCTTTGACGAGCATCTGCAACTCCGATGGATGAGAAGCTCGCGAATACTCTTCGAGCACAACGCCGACCTCAGTGAGTTGCTCAAACAGCATTGCGTGCGCGTCGGGATGACGGTGGGGATGATAAATGACGGTCAAATTGTGTTTAAGGTCTGCAGGCTGCAGATTGGCCTTGGCGGCCAGAACGTGATCTTTCCGCAAGCATACGACTAAGTGATCCTGACGCAGTTGCTCAATATGGAGGTCCGGATGCATCAACGGCAGTGTCACGAGAGCTGCATCGACTGCTCCATTCGCGACCTCTTCCGCGAGTTGTGGCGTATCGCCATGCGTGGTTCGGACGGTGGAGGAAGGTAGCAGCTCTTTTTGGACGCCGCAGAGGGTGCGAAACAGACGTGGATCGACGAAGGGAGAGCAACCGAACCTCATAGGGCTAACGGCGCCGCGCTCGATTGCAATCAAGGCATCGATGATCTCATCGCGGGTTTCAAGCAGGATTCGCGCCATCGCCATGAAGGCGATCCCGGCTTCAGTCGGCCGAATTCGCCCATTCCTTGTCTTTCGGAAGAGGCGGACAGCAGCATTTTCCTGAAACTGACGGGCCTGAATACTTAGGTTGGGCTGGGCGGTATGGAGGGTTTCCGCAGCGGCACGGAATCCTTGCTTCTCAAGGATCGCTAACAGATACCGGAAGTGTCGAAACTCTGCCCAGTCATACATAGCCCATCGCTCAGTGAAGAAGGTGTGCTCTGGTAGGACATGCGGAGTTGGGGGGACGAAGCGCTCATTTCTGCCCTTGGTGTGGAAATCTTGGCAAGAGTGTCACTCATATGCAATGAAAATTCCGTGTTGTGGCCAAATTTACGCGCGCTGAAGGTTGACCGCGAATCGCCGCGCTGTGCTTGCTCGGAACGTAGGGTGATAAATGCCATATATCGGGTGATAAATAAAAAGTATTGGACAAGACACCGCAATCACTAGAGGCTGGGGAAAAACACTGGAACCACGCACGTCGAAGGTTCCAGTTCTCGAATCTTCTGAAAGAGCAAACACCAACGCAGGCTCTTTGGGATTGCGCAAGGATACTCAAGAGAGGCAATCGGAACAAACAAACGGAGGCGAGTAACGCGATGAGCACCCGATTCCTAACCGAATGCGAAGTATCGGAACGAACTCACATCAGCCTCGCGACGTTGCGCCGATGGCGCTTGGAGAATCGAGGCCCGAAATACCACAAATTCGGATCACTAGTCCGATACGGCGAAGAGGAGTTGATCCTTTGGGAAGAGGCCCGGCCGACTGGCGGGGAGGGTGCAGCTGTACGAATGAAACCGAAATCCGTGCGGAGCAATATGCTCCTGCGCAAGTCGGGGTGAGCGAAACCTGGTAGTTCTGAAAGCCACCTTGCGGGTGATGGATCTCAGGATGGTGAAAAATGAGTGCTAAAACACTCGAATTTGCGGTGCAATCGGAGTATCCTATACTGAGGAGAGCTCCTATGCCCGCAACGGTCAAAGAGAAATCGAAGAACACGGCTCCATCCCCGAAAGTGCGCAAATCGAAGTTTCAGGCTGATCTTGCGCCGTCGGAAGACAGCATGGTGCGCGTCCTCAAGGCGGAGCTCCAGATGACAAGCAACACGGACTTCCTGTCGGACGCGCTGGCCTTGTTCCGCTGGGCGGTCTCGGAACGAAAGCGTGGTCACATCATCGTCAGTGAGAGTTCGACCGGTGAACGCAAGATACTGGTCTTGCCTCGTTTGGAGCGCGTCGCGCCGGAAGTGGCGTTGCCCCACGTCGATATTCATTGGAACGATAGGGAGCTTGAGAGCCTTGCTAAACTCGCATCGGGGCAACCTGCTCAACCGACCAGAGCCCTCGTTCGGGCGATGAGGCACTGACAATTGGCAGTAACGATTCGTCATCTCGAAGAATCCGACGGAGTAGAGAGCTTCGATTGTGGCGACGAAGCGCTCAACAATTACCTGAAACGGCATGCTTGGACGAATCAGCAAAAGAGTTCGATCGGCGTCACATACGTGGCACTTGATGAATCCGCCCCTCGCGCAGTGCTGGGCTACTTTACGTTGGCAACTTCAAGCGTGCCCCGTGATAGATTGCCGAAAAAGTATGTCCGTGGCTTGCCTCCATACGATCTTCCACTGATTTTGCTAGCGCGGTTGGCAGTTGACAGGCGTTTTGCTGGCAGGGGCCTTGGCGACGCACTCATTACGGAGGCTTTCAAGATAACCCTCCGGGTCGCGGACGAGGTAGGCTGCCGCTGCATTGTTACGGACGCTTACCGCGATCGGGTCGGCTGGTATGCAAAGTATGGCTTCATCCCGATCGAGGGCATGGCAAAGGACGGACCGCGGAAGATGTTTCTCGACGTGAGAACAATCCGAGCTGCGTTAAAGAGTGGATCTACGCAGGAGTGAAACATGAGTCTGTTCCAGCGAAATGACGTTTGGTGGTACGAATTCTGGTTTGCTGGTCGGCGCATTCGCGAATCCAGCAAGTCGGAGTCGAAGACCGTGGCAAGGACCGCGGAAAAGAACCGTCGGCGCGAACTTGAAGAAGGATTCAACAACTTTGCCGATCAACGTCAAGAGCGGATTCGCAGCTTCGCCGAGATGGCAGACGAGTATTTCGACGCGTACAAGTTGCGCTTGCCTCACTCGGCGCGTTTCGCCGAGTATGCGATCGATCATCTGAAGCGACATTTTGGCACGAAGATGCTCGTTGATTTCAATGAGGTCGCAGTCATCCAATACCAGAATGCACGCCTTGGTGAAGGTGCTGCTCCCAAAAGTATCAATGAAGAGATGGGTTTTCTCTTGCGCATCCTTGGCGATCACGGCGACCTTATCCGCATTCGACTTCGTAAAAGGAAAATGCTCAAGCTCAAGGTTCGCCAGACAGTCGGGAGGGCTTATACGCAGGCAGAAAAGGACAGGATGATTTTGGAGGCCCGTAAAGCTCGATCTCCGCACATCTATCCTGCGCTGACGCTTGCACTCAACGCCGGTATGCGTGACGCCGAGATCAAGAATCTGACCTGGGGACAAATCGACTTCGCGAAAAAATACTTGGCTGTTGGTCGAAGTAAGACCGACGCCGGCGAAGGAAGGACGATCCCGCTGAATTCAACACTTCTAGCGGTCTTCTCCGAGTATGGCGAATGGTATCGAGAAAAATTCGGAAAGCTCACGGCGGAGTGGTACGTCTTCCCCTTTGGAAAACCGACTCCGTGCGACCCCACGCGAGCTGTAACCACGCTCAAGACGGCATGGAATAACGTGCGGAAAAATGCCAAGGTGAAGGGTCGTTGGCACGACAACCGCCACACGCTCATTACCGAACTCGCTGAAACCGGTGCCGGCGATCAGACGATCATGGACATTGCCGGACACGTCTCAAAGCAGATGCTCAAGCACTATAGCCACATCCGTATGGAGGCAAAACGCAGCGCTTTGGAGGCGATCGTCGATAGGCGGCCGGTCGATGTCGGCACTGGCCCGCAAGGGCGGGATGCGAAGTCCTCAGATGAGTTGCGGAATGGGAGAAAACATCAGGCGCGCAAGGATCGGACAGAGACGAAGAACGAAAAGGTTTCAGCGGTCGACAATGCGGAAAATCTTTGCTCAGAAACACTCGTGGATACGCAGCATTTTGATCGAGAGTACCCACAAAAGTCCCCACATTCGGGTGTTTTTGAGGTTGATGGAGGAGTTGAGAGGCGATGTAAGTCTGTGAATCTAAATGGTGGACGCGGTAGGAATCGAACCTACAACCTGTCGGTTAAGAGCCGAATGCTCTGCCAGTTGAGCTACGCGTCCAGGCAATTGGAAATGCCGTGCGGCGGGAGAATGGAACCACGGATTGAGCAGGCGAAATCTTCGCTGCCCTTGAAAAATATAGCACAGGCCGGAAGGGATTCAAAAGCTGCTGGCAATGGTGCAGAACGATTAGAACGTGAAAGCCAACCCCGCGCTGACGCCGCGCTGGTCTTGCGCGAAGATGAGGACAGAGCCGTCGCTCAGCATGTAAGGGCGATAGCCTTCCGCAAGCATGTTTCTCACGTCGAGTAGGGCTTCGATTCCGCCCGACCCTTCGCGTCGCGTGCAAATTGGCTGGCGGAGATGAACGTTGAGATATGGATCAGCCGCATCGACCGAGAACGGCACCGCTTGGGTTACGGTGTCTTCCGGCTGCCATCGATAGCTCGCGCGCCACTTCGTTCCCGTGCCTTCCAGCGTTCCCGAAAGGGAAAGAGTGTAGGTCTGAACGCGACGCGGGTGGGCGGCCCCGACCGTCTGCGCAAGCGGCATAGGACCAGAGGCTGCGCTCATTGCAAGAGCATTGCCGTTGGCATAGCTCAAGCGCACGTGATTGCCGCCGGGAAGACGGTGCTCGACGATAGCCATCATTCCGGTGGTGGCAAAGTCAGGCCCCGCGATTTGCGACATGTTACTGGCCCGGTCGTACAAGAGGCTTGCGCTGCTTGGGAACGAGTGACCGGCTGCAACGCGAGATGCTGCGTCGATGACCGGATTCCTGATGTTGTCGGCAAAAAGCATCACGGACATCCCGGATGCATCTGTCTGGCGCTCCCAGCCGATTTCCTGGTGAAGACCGCGTTCGAGTGCCAACTCGCCATTCCTCAACGCGATGGGAGGCAGGTAGTCATCTGCCTGCGAGCCACTGTCTGTGTGCCGGGTAGGCATGATCGTGGTCATCCGATATTGGATGATCGAGGCACCATCGCGCCAGCCGAACGAAGCATACGGCAAGGCGGCAACCACCGTGTTTGGGGAGTCTTGGCTGAATCGCGCGATCACCTGTTCGGAGCCGACCTCGCCTTCGAATTCATCGCCGAGGTTCAGGTTCTCCGAGGTGCGCATCGCGGCTTCATCCAGACCGCCAGCATTCACACCGTTAAAGCCGGGGCCTTCGATTTCAGGCCGGATCGCAATGGCTGCCAGCGACTGGACGGACCCAGCAAAACCAAGATCCTGGCGGAAGCCCAGCATCGACTCCATTCCGGCATCGGTGCCCGGAGCGAAGTCAACGCGAGCCAGCAACTCGCGGCTATCCGAAGGAGTGTTCTCTATGGATGCGGTGAGACGTTCGCCACTTTCACCGAAGGTCCCCTGGTTGCCTGTGGCCATCAAGCGCGCCTTGAGCTTGGGCTGAGAAGCGGTGCCGTCGGAAACAACAAGCAGCGGGCCGTCCTCAAGCCAGCGTAACAACGGGCGATTCGCGGCCGAACGCAACGTCCATGCCCAGTCGTCCTTTTGCGCGTTGGCAGCGCGGGGTTGGGCCGGCAACCACTGCATCACTTCATAAAGGGTGCTGAGGGTGAGATTCACGATAGTCTCGCGACGGACGTGGACATTTTCACGCAGCGATGGCAAAAAGGATGTCCCCATGGCCTTGACCGCGTAGCGGCCCGGGACGATAGAAGGAATGGTGAACTTACCTCTGTCGTTCGTGTAAACAATGGCGAGAATACTGAGGTCTGGACGCAGCAGCTGCACGACCGCGCCGATCTGGGGCACTCCGGCGGAGTTACGCACCACGCCTGAAATAGATCCAGGAGCAGCCCCCAACAACGGAACGGCGCCCAGAGCAATCAGCGCGACGAAGAAGGCGAAATGAAGCCTGCGCATCATCACTCGTTTTGGTAAACCGGCGGCGTCCCTGGCAGACCTGTTCCTGAAAAATCCCGCGCGAGCTTGCCGATCTGAAGCCGGATCGCTCTGTTGCGCACGATACATACTATTCCACGACAAAAGGTGCCGATTGCGCAATCTCTTGTTTTGAGATTTCGTCATTTACCTGAATCGTTACCTTGTACTTTCCGGGTTGAAGACCAGCCAACGGGAATGAGTTCTCTACAGTAATCTGGTCGCTGTGCGCGCCCAAGTCCTTTGAATCCACTTCCTTTTCCAAGAGAACGTTGTTGTTGACGAAGTCGACGATGCGGTAAGTTACCTTCGCTTCATTACTCTTGGTGGCCTCATTGATGCCGAGGTTATACACCTGCATCCAGAAATTGAGCTGCTGGGCGCGTTTGAAACTGACCGGTGTAGCCGGATTGGCGCTCACGCGCGGCCGGATAAATGTATTGCTGATGACGAAATTGCCACTTCCGATCGAATGCGAATCGACGGGATTCATCTGGTCGGCAAGGATCAGCGTTGAGGTGGCCAGTTTCTCGTCGTGATACTCGGGCACTTCTATTGCTCGGCCATAGACGCCAACGTGATCCGGATTATTCACATCCTTGATCGCGATATCGAGGCGGTAGAGACCAGGCAGCAACGGTACTGCCTTCCAGTAAACCGACTGACGATCCAATGACTTTTCGAGCAGTTCGGCCGGTTGCTCCACCTCGACTGTGTCCTCAAAGGTCTGCACGGTCTTGTGAGTAATAGTAGTGACCTTGCCCAGAATATTCACCACGCCCTTCGCGACTCCGTCCTTGGTCACGAAGGTGACATCGCGGTTCTTCATCTGGATGGTGATGGGAACGAGCACCGTGTTTTCGGTCACTTTGACAAAGTCGGTGCGGACATCGAAGGGAAAGATCGGGCCGGTGATCAGCTTGTGCTCGGAGATGAAGTTATCGAGATCCTTGAATTTGATGGGAGGCGGTGCGAAGAGCTTGGAAGCAAGTTCGATGCGGTCGAATTCTTTCGAGGACTGCGAAGAAGAAAGAGGACCCGTGCCAAGGTTCTCAAATCCCCCCTTGAATCGGTCGGCCTTCTTGGCCATCCCCATCTCTTCCCATTGTGTGGCGCCCATGCCGGGAACGTGGAGCAACGCGTCCTTTTCCCCGCGGTCGATCGTGAAGTGATAGTCGCCGCACATGCATGTATCGACAAACTCAATATCAATGTTGTCGCCGATGCCCTCTAAATAGCGGTAATGCCAAACCTCGAAGGGAAACGTGGAGGTCTCGCCGCCGCCCTCATCCATGGGCCGCTGGTAGCTGCCTCCTGAAGGGTGCGAATCAACCGAGTCGGGCGCACCGAAGGCAATGTAGATGTGCCCACGATCCGTCTTCCAACCGGGTTTGCCGGCAGCATAGTGTTCATTGGCGTAGGCGATACGCCTGTAATGCTCTTCGCGAAATTCGTTGTCGGGTGAGTCGGGGTTTGGATTGCGGCGAAGCCAAAACTGCTCGATAAAGGCGTCCCGCTCTTCGTCGTTGCCAAGGTTTCTGAAGGCCTTTCGCTCTTCATCTGAGATGATGTAGGCGACATCCTGGTCGAGCCAGGACTTATAGGCTCCTTTCAACTCCTGCCGCACAGCCCTTTGGGCTTGAATCTGCTCCCTATCGCTGCGCGATCGTTTGAGGGGGTCGAAATCCTGATCCTGCCCTGCGGGTTGTGCTTGAGTGGGCTGATCGCCGGATTGGGCTCTAAGACCAGCCGCGGGCACAAAGACAAAGCCGCAACCAAGCGCGAAACATAGGAAGGTACGACGGTTATACATCATTGCCTCAAAGATACTCCTGCGATCCCCTTATTTTACGAGTCTCAACGGGTCGGAGCAAGGATTTGCATGAGGCCGCCCTACCTTTGGACGGAATGGCTCCGGAAAGGTAACCCGAGGATCGACTTACCCCCTGGTCTTACCCCTTTGTCCAATTGCGATTAGGAAGCGATTCTGAGACCATACAGATTAGCCACTCGTCAAGAGAAACAGAACCATGCCCAAACTCCCAGTTTCTGCGGATCTCCGGGTTCCTGCGGATGAATGAGTGGCCCAAGGGGACGTGCGGCTCATTTCCGAGGGATTAGCCCGCTAAAACCAAGGCAAA
The DNA here is from genome assembly GCA_964487345.1 of uncultured Occallatibacter sp. Classification (GTDB taxonomy): domain Bacteria; phylum Acidobacteriota; class Terriglobia; order Terriglobales; family Acidobacteriaceae; genus Telmatobacter. Next base: position 9,748 of record CAZAQN010000026.1, read on the forward strand.
CTGCATTTATGCCGAGGCACCGGAACGAGTACTCAGGAAACCGGGAACTGCAAGCGAAAGCCTTGCGTAGACTAAACTGGGAGAAGCCTGGAGCAGCCAACTCAAATGAAAAAGATTCTCTTAATTGCTCTTGCCATCATTGTGACCGGCGGACTCGTTGCCTTCATGGTCTACAAGCAGCAGTCCGGATATACCAAGGTGCTCACCGCAAAGCTCGCGAAACAGGATCTGGCCACCGTAGTCAGCGGTACGGGCCAGATCAAGCCGACAACTTATGTCAACGTCGGCGCCAATGTGATGGGTCGCGTGACTCACTTCTATGTAAAGGAGGGCGACAAGGTTAAGAAGGGCGAAACTGTCGCCACCATTGAGAATGTTCAGCAAGCCGCCAATGTTGCCGGCCAGGAAGCAGCCATCTCCGCTGCCAAGACTGACATCGCCTCCTACATCGCCGCGGAAAAAACCGCCGAGGCCAATGTCGAGTTCCACAAAGCAGATCTCGAACAGAAACGCCTCGACTGGGAGCGCGCCCAGGGCCTTTATGCCGCCGGCATCATGGCCAAGCAGGACTTCGACGCCAAGAAAGCAGCTTACGACACTGACTTGGCTTCCTTGGGCCAGGCTGTCGCCGGGCTGAACCAAGCCAAAGCGCAGACCGATTCCCAGCGTGGGCACCTGGGAACGCAAGTAGCCACCCTGCGAGCCAATCAGGACATGCTCAACAAAACCATCGCCATCGCGCCCTTTGACGGCATCGTCACCAACATGCCGGTCAAGGAGGGCGAGACCGTCGTCACCGGCATTCAGAACACAGCCGGCTCTACTTTGATGACACTGGCCGACATGAGCGTAATCACCGCAGAAGTCAAAGTGGACGAGACCGACATCGTGAACATCAAGATCGGCCAGCCCGCAGACGTCACGGTAGACGCCATTCCGGGAAAGGTGTTCAAGGGACATGTCACACTGGTAGGAGATCAGGCGCTGTTGCGCTCCACCGGTGTCGCAACATCGCAATCGACAACCGGCACAGAAGAGGCAAAGGATTTTAAGGTCGTGGTCACTTTGGACACACCTTCCGATGAGCTGCGGCCTGGGCTCTCGACCACGGCAAAGATCACCACGGCGAAGAAGTCCAACGTGCTATCGCTGCCGATTCAGGCTTTGACGATGTACGCGCCTCCGGCTCCCGGAAGCAATGGCAAAGTTGAGGCGGCTTCCACATCGACTCCAAGTGCGACCGCCCCCGCGAAGCAAGGCGTTTTTGTAATCGAGAAGGATGCGCACGGCAGGCAGCGTGCGAAGTTCGTCCCGGTCACCACGGGAATAACGGGAGCGACCGATATTGAAGTGCTGACAGGATTGAGCGCCGGCCAGGAAGTTGTCACGGGACCTTACAAGACCTTGCGCGTCTTGAAAGACGGCGCGCTGCTGAAAAAGGACACCGAGAAACCAGTCACTCCGGCAAATGGGAATTCCTGATCGTCTCGCAGTTCAGGCAGTCTCATTGTTCAGACAGGCGCAGGGACAGCTGCACAGTTGGGCCAGCCCCTCGAAGTGTAACCGGACTTTCGGCAGCAGGGAGAGGATGGGATTCGGATGGCTGTGGAGAGCATGAGGATGACCGAGGTCGACACGCAACAGGTTTCACCGCCCCAGAGCGACGTAATCGTCGTCGAGGATCTTTGGCGCACATATGACATGGGCTCGGAGCAACAGGTGCAGGCCCTGCGCGGCGTCTCTTTGCGCATCAAGCACAACGAATACGTTGCCATCATGGGTCCGTCCGGATCGGGCAAGTCGACACTCATGAATCTGATCGGCTGCCTGGACACGCCTTCAAAGGGCAAATACTGGCTGAACGGTCAGCTGGTAAGCGAGTTGGACGACGACGAGCTTGCCAGAATCCGCAATAAGGAAATCGGCTTCGTATTTCAGACCTTTAACTTGCTGGCGCGCGCCAGTTCCCTGCACAACGTGGAGCTGCCGCTGATTTACAACGGCACGCCCGCGGCAGCGCGCATTGAGCGCGCCAAGGAATCGCTCACCAATGTTGGCCTCGAAAGTCGCATGTATCACAAGCCCAATGAGCTCTCCGGCGGACAGCGACAGCGCGTCGCGATCGCTCGCGCACTGGTGAACAGCCCCTCCATCATTCTGGCCGACGAACCCACAGGAAATCTGGATTCGAAGACCGGCATTGAGATCATGGCCCTATTCGACACGCTGCACGCCAAGGGCAACACCATCGTTCTGGTCACGCATGAGCCCGATATTGCCGACTACGCGCATCGCGTTGTGCATATTCGCGACGGTCAGATTTTCTCCGACGAACCGTCGAAGCGCTTTCGCAAAGACGCAGCGCGCGTGTAAGCATCGAGCCGTTCAGTCCGAGCCGGGAGATGAATTCTCCCGGCTCATGTTTTTTGGTGATAAGGCCGATGAACGTGCTGACGGTCGTGTTGAGCCGACCGGGGCTGCGGAGGCAAGGCACGCTGATGGCAATGCATACTGCCCCTCAAATTCAATCGAGCGCACCTGTTTCTGATCCCCCGCATCTCGAACTCGAGGCGCAGGTCGTCGCCCAGATGGTGCGGATTAACTCGGGTTGGCGCAAGCTTCTTTTGCAAGCCGAGGTGGTTGCGCCCCATTTGCAACTCGCTTCCATCGAAGGTGAAAACGGGTCTGGAAAACAAACGCTCGCTCGATTCCTCCACAGCCGGTCGCCCCTTTCGAAATCGACTTTTCAGCGCCACGATGCGCGCGAGTGGCTCGTAACGGAGGCGGACCCAGCGATGCTTGCTGGATTCATCTATCTCGATCGCGTCGATCTGCTTGCATCACCCGGCCAGGGATTGCTGCTGGGAGTGTTGAAAGCGATGCAGGATCGACCGCCTGGCCGTGCGGTTCTCTTGGCTTCCTCGGAAGTCTCGTTGCGGCAAATGGCGGGACAGGGGCTTCTAATGCCCGACCTTGCTTTTCGATTGACCGCGGTGCGCTTTGCCGTACCACCGCTGCGGCAGCGCCGAGAGGATATTGCCCCGTTGGCACAAGAGCTGCTGTCCCGCATTTGCGCGCGCTATCAGCAGCGGCCTGTGACGTTGGGTCCCGGCGCGCTTGCACGCCTGTTGCAGCACAATTGGCCTGGGAACATCCGCGAATTGGCGAGCGTGCTCGAGGCTGCTTTGCTTGAAGCTGCGAATGGCATGATTCGTCCGGAAGATCTGCTGCTAACTTCCGATATCGAGATCGGCAAGCCGGCGCAAAATGCGCCCCCCCCGCCTAGAGAATCTCGCCCTCGATGCCGTCATTCACAATCATGTGCAACATGTGCTCGAGATCAATCACGGGAACAAGCTGCGAGCGGCACGCCAACTTGGCATCAGCCGTTCGACGCTCTACCGCATCCTCGGGAATGAAACCGTCTTGACGCACTGAAGATCCGTCCGCCGCTGGTCTGAGTCATCCGCGAAGAAGAAATTGCCCCTGCAGGATTGTCCTCCCGAGGAATAAAGGACCCGTAGAATCTGGGCCCCACAAAAACTGGGATCTGTGCTCTACACTCGATGCAACAGCATCTGCGCGATTTTCTTGCGTCGAGGTATTTCCCTTTGAAAAAACTTCTCTTCCCGGCCTTGGCTGCTCTTGGCCTCTTCTTGTCCACTGGACAGCACGCGCTGTGGTCCCAAACATCGATCGCTCCCATGGAAGATCGCCGCAAAGAGCTGAACGAACTCTTTCACGAGTACTGGGACGCAAATCTGGAGAACTCACCCGAGTTCGCTTCAACGATCGGAGACAGTCGCTTCAACGACAAAATCAGCGACGTCTCCGTGAAAGCCTTCAACAACTGGCTGGCTACGGAACAGATCTTTCTCATGCGCCTCGCGGCGATCGATCCCACGGGATTGACGGATCAGGAGAAGACCAGCAGGGACTTGTTGCTGCGCGATCTGGCACAAGATCAGGAGGCCGCGGAATTCAAGGAGTGGGAGATGCCTGTGAGCCAGATGGGCGGCATCTATTCTGACTACCCGCAGCTGGTAGCTCAGCTGAATTTCGCCACAGTAAAAGATTACGACGATTGGATCGCGCGTCTGCATGCAATTCCGAAAGCCTTTGAACAGACCACGACGAACATGTCGATCGGGATGGACGATCATCGTGAGCCACCGAAGTCTCTGCTGGAAAAGGCTCTTGATCAAGTGAAGGAACTCGCCAACCAAAAGCCGGAAGATTCCCCACTCGCCATGCCGCTAAAGAAATTTCCGGCATCGATCGCCGCCCCTGAGCAGGAGCGCATTAAGGCGGAGATGCTGCGCGCGCTCAGCAGAGAAGTGCTGCCAGCCTACCAGCGTTTCGCGCGTTTTCTCGAAGTAACTTACATCCCCGCCGGCCGTGACGATCCCGGCATCTGGGCGTTGCCCGACGGGGCGAAGTACTATCAGTTCCTCATTCGCCGTACCACGACCACGGACCTGACCGCCGACCAGATTCATCAAGTCGGGCTCGATGAAGTGAAGAAAGACGAAGCCGAGATGCTGGCAATCGCGCAGAAGCTCGGTTTCCAGGATCTGAAGACCTTTCAAGCGAGTCTGAAAGACAATCCAAGGATGCATCCCACGTCAGGCGAGGCTTTGCTCGATGCGTACCGCAAAGACCTGGCTCCCATGCAGGCCAAGCTGCCGCAGTTGTTCGGACGGCTCCCAAAGGCCCCATTCGAGGTGGCAGCTGTCCCTGCGTATCGGGAAAAGACTGCGCCTGCTGCGTACTATGAGCCGGGCACTCCCGACGGCAGCCGGCCTGGGAGACTGCGCATCAACACCTACAATGCAACCCAGCGCAATCTGTACGACGCCGAATCCATTGCGTATCACGAAGGCATTCCCGGTCATCACCTGCAGATTTCAATCGCGCAGGAACTTGAGGGTTTCCCTCAGTTCAGGAAGTTTGAGTTTTACACTGCCTACGCCGAAGGTTGGGGTTTGTACGCCGAGCGCTTGGGAAAAGATGTCGGGTTCTACCAGGACCCCTACTCCGACTACGGACGGCTTGAGGGCGACATCTGGCGCGCAATTCGCCTTGTGGTGGATACCGGAGTGCACTCAAAACACTGGACGCGGGATCAGATGGTGCAGTTCTTCCATGACCATTCGGGGATCGACGAGACAAACGTGCAGGCCGAGACTGATCGATACATCGCGTGGCCCAGCCAGGCGCTTGCCTACAAGGTCGGCCAGTTGAAGCTTCTGGAACTGCGTGACCGCGCGAAGAAAGCGCTGGGTGATAAGTTCGACATTCGCGGCTTTCACGACCAGGTGCTGGACTCCGGAGGTTTGCCGCTCGATGTCTTGAGCGCACGCATAGACGCCTGGATTGCGAGCCAGAAATAGCTCCCAGAGCCCGTCAGCACTCCGATTCGGCTAACGCCAATTTACGGCGTTGCAGCAAGCAATACGCGTATTCTTGATGGTTGAACGATCACTCTCATCCAGGACAAAGGAAAGAAATGACCGAGATCGCTGTTGAGGCCACCGAGGTTCCTGCGCAGTTGCCCCACGTTCGCGTCGCTGTGCTCGGCGCCGGAAAAATGGGCGGCATCCTGGTGCAGGCCTTCCTGAAGAACAACCTGTTTGCCCCAGACCAGATTCACGCCACGGTGGCGCATGCGGAGAAAGCTATCGCGCGCAGCGCGCAGTGGGGCGTTGACGTAAGCACCGACAATCTCGCCGCCGCGCAGCAGGCAGACTTGATTCTGGTGGGTGTGAAGCCCTTCCAGGTGCCTGACCTGATTGCCGAGATTCGTCCTGCTCTAACCGGCAATACCACGCTGGTGTCGTTTGCAGCGTCGGTCAAGACACGTGCCATTGAAGATGGCGCCGGCTTGGAGATTGGCGTGATCCGCGCCATGCCCAACACGCCATCGGCGCTGGGTGCGGGCGCCGCAGGCTTGTGCCGCGGGCGCTTCGTGAAGCCGGAACAAATGGAGCTGGCGCAGCGGATTTTTGAAACCGTGGGTCGCGTTGTCGTGGTCGACGAGAAACACATGGACGCAGTGACGGGACTCTCGGCTTCTGGTCCGGCTTACATCTACATCATTATTGAAGCGCTGGCCGAGGCGGGTGTGAAGGTTGGGTTGCCTCGCGACATTGCGACACAATTGGCCGCGCAAACCGTCTTTGGCGCGGGCAAAATGGCTCTCGAAACCGGCTATCATCCGGCCCTGCTCAAAGACGAAGTAACCACGCCCGCGGGATGCACCATCGACGGCATTCTGGAACTCGAAGAAGGCGGCCTTCGCGTCACACTGATTAAAGCCGTGATGCGAGCAACACAGCGCGCCAAGGAACTCGCAGCGGGCTAAGTCAACAGAATTGCCGATTCAACGCCCATCTTGGCTGCCACAATACATCCCGGAATTGCAGGGGCTCCGCGGAGTTGCGGTTCTCGCCGTTGTCATCTACCACTGCCACCCGCGCCTGCAGGGCACGTGGATAGGTTACGCCTCGCTGTGGGGCTGGGCAGGCGTCAATCTCTTCTTCGTCCTCTCCGGTTTCCTAATTACATCCGTCCTGCTTGAGGCGCGCGAGAAGCCGCACTACTTCCGCAATTTCTATGCGCGACGCGCGCTCCGCATCTGGCCCGTCTATCTGCTGGTGCTCGCACTCTGCTACGCGAATGCACCGTGGTTCATCGGCCTCCCGGTGCTAACTGCGATCAAGACTGCTCCGTGGTGGGCCTACATGCTCTTCCTGCAAAACCTGTTTCATCTCGCACTGCCACCAGCTATCGGACAAACCTGGTCTCTAGCTATAGAGGAGCAGTACTATTTTGTCTGGGCACCAGTGGTTCGCTTCTTGCGCATTCCTTGGATGCTCGTTGTCGTCCTTGCCGCTGCGCTGATCGGTTGTCCACTCCTGCGCATGGCCCATCCAGCCTGGTCCAATCCGACACATACTTTGATTCATCTAGATGGGATCGCGCTTGGAAGTTTTCTGGCGCTTGGACTCTACACGATTGAGTGGACTCGCAAAGCTTGGCTCTGGCTGGGACTCGGCAGCTTCATTGCTGGATTCGTAGCCGCCGCCACAATCGCAGGCGGAACGGCCTTCCTCGATTCCGCGCTAGCGTTGGCCTTTGGCGGAGCCGTTCTCGCGGCTATCGCAAGTACAGGCGCGCGCAATCCGCTGAATGCCGTCCTGCGTCGTGGTCCGCTGGCTTTCTACGGCCGCATCAGCTACGGCCTCTACATGATCCACATCATGGTTTTCATTTTCTTCGGCTGGTTCGATCTGAAGATGGATCCATATGGGACAACTGGCAATCTCGCGATTGTGGGCTTCCGGCTAGCCGTATCCACAGCATGTGCGACCGCGCTCTGGTATGGCTTCGAGAGGCAGATCCTGAAGCTCAAGCGCTACTTCTAGTATCAGAGCAACTTAGCCGATCCAGCTTGGCCGGAATGGTTCAGAATCGGCAAGTCACTTCGCACTACAGCCAGCGCCCGACAATCACAAGCAGTGTCAGGCAAAACAGCGCCAGCATGGGTGCCGCTGGTTCCTTGTGGCGAACGTAATAGATGGAAACAGCCAGGGTAAGAATCGCAAGTCCGACGGCGGCCAGCCCCGGAAGCAGGTCCGTCTGCCGCAGAACGAGCGGCAACACCAATCCCAGCGCTCCGGCAATCTCCATGATGGCGATCGCATAAGCCATCCTGGGCGGCAGTTCATGGGCTCTGCCAGTCGGTCCAGTCTGTGGCTGGTTAGGCCGTTGAAAGGCAAATATCTTGCTGAGCCCTGCGAATAGGAATACTCCCGCAATGAGAATCTGTGCGAATCTATCCAGATCGTTCATAGATACACCTGCTTCACTTCTTTCGGCCCCGCTCATAGATGCAAAAGCATGAATTTGGACCGCGACGCCAGAAAAGCGCACACCAGAGATAATGGAAAGATAAAGATTGCATAATTAAAATGTCAAGATAATTGCGATCTTTCGCGCGCAATCTTCCCGATCCAAGCCCACCGTCCCGCGTTGATTGCGCGCAAAGATATCGTTCCACCTGCTGGTCCGTCGCCCCCACCCAGTTGTGACTCGAATCACCCACGGCATTAACACACGGCTGCTACGCTTGAGTGTGCAGTACTCCTTCCCCGAGGTGTCCCCATGACCAACGCGACTGCCGAATTGACCGGAACAGAAGCAAGAAGCAACGGCCCTCTGAGTCCGGACGTGCTCGCAAAGATGAATGCTTACTGGCGAGCTGCGAATTATCTTTCCGTCGGCCAGATTTATCTAAAAGACAATCCCCTGATCGAGCGCCCGCTGACGCTGGACGATGTGAAGCCGCGTCTGCTGGGCCACTGGGGTACAACGCCGGGGTTGAACTTTCTCTATGTGCACTGGAACCGGCTGATCCGCGAACGCAATCTGAACATGATCTACATCATTGGACCGGGACACGGTGGGCCCGGCCTGGTGGCGAACACCTATCTCGAAGGTTCCTACACGGAGATTTATCCTCACATCGAGCAGAACAAGGACGGCATCAAACGCCTTTTCCGCCAATTCAGCTGGCCGTACGGCATACCAAGCCACGTCGCGCCGGAAACACCGGGATCCATCCACGAGGGTGGCGAACTCGGCTATTCACTGGTGCACGCATATGGCGCGGCGTTCGATAATCCAAACCTCATTGTGGCCTGCGTTGTGGGTGACGGTGAGGCCGAAACAGGACCGTTGGCCACCAGTTGGCACTCAAACAAATTCCTCAACCCCGCGACAGACGGGGCTGTGCTACCCATCCTTCACCTGAATGGATATAAGATCGCCAACCCGACAATTCTCGCGCGCATTCCGCATGCGGAGTTAGAAAACTTGATGCGTGGCTACGGCTACGAGCCATTCACTCTCGAAGGCGACGATCCGGAGACGATGCACCAGAAGGCCGCCGCAATCTTCGATAAGATTTTCGACCGCATCGCGGAGATCCAGAAGGCCGCGCGTGAGGAAGGCTCGACGGACCGCCCCGCCTGGCCCATGCTCATCATGCGCACACCCAAAGGCTGGACTGGACCGAAGTTTGTCGATGGAAAACCCGTTGAGAATACCTGGCGTGCCCACCAGGTGCCTCTCGATCAGATCCACGAAAAACCGGAGCACCTGCGCCAACTCGACGAGTGGATGCACAGCTATAAGCCCGAGGAACTCTTCGACGAAAAGGGGAAACTCCTTGACGAGCTGGCCGCAATCGCGCCCAAGGGCCGACTGCGCATGGGGATGAACCCGCATGCCAATGGCGGCCTGCTGCTTCAACCGCTCAAGGTGCCCAACTTTCGCGACTTCGCGGTCAGGATTCAAGGCCGTGGCCAAACGGATGCTGAATCTACGCGCATTCTGGGGCATCTGCTCCATGGCGTCATGCAGGCCAACTTGGATACCAAGAATTTCCGCGTCTTCGGCCCAGATGAAACCGAGTCCAACCGCATCGGTGAAGTAGAAGTCGGGACCGGCAAAGCATGGATGGCCGAAACACTGCCGGTGGACGAAAACCTGTCGCAAACCGGCCACGTAATGGAAGTACTGAGCGAGCACATGTGCCAGGGCTGGCTTGAGGGCTACCTGCTCACCGGCCGTCACGGCTTCTTCTCCTGCTATGAAGCCTTCATCCACATCGTCGATTCGATGGTCAACCAGCACGCTAAATGGCTCAAGACGACGCGCGAGATTCCCTGGCGCAAACCAATTGCCTCGTTGAATTACCTGCTCAGTTCGCTGGTCTGGCGCCAGGATCACAACGGTTTCAGCCATCAGGACCCAGGCTTCATCGATCACCTGCTGAACAAAAAGGCCGATGTGGTGCGCATCTATCTCCCTCCCGATGCCAATACCCTGCTATCGGTCACAGACCACTGCCTGCGCAGCCGCCACTACATCAACCTGATCGTCGCCGGCAAGCAGCCCGCACCGCAGTGGCTCACCATCGACGAAGCCGTGGCGCTCTGCACCACCGGATTGGGTACCTGGCAGTGGGCCTCAAACGACGAAGGCGGCGCCGAGGTGGTGATGGCCTGCTGCGGCGACGTGCCTACCATGGAAGCCCTCGCTGCTGTCGGTCTGCTCCGTGAGCGCATTCCCGATCTCCGCATCCGCGTGGTAAACGTCGTGGACTTGATGGCCTTGCAACCCACGTCCGAGCATCCGCATGGGCTGCCGGATGAGGAGTTCGACCAGCTCTTTCCCGTCGGCGTCCCGGTGATCTTCGCCTTCCACGGCTATCCGTGGGTCATTCACAGGCTCACTTACCGGCGCCACAACCACGACAACATCCATGTGCGCGGCTACAAGGAAGAGGGCACCACAACGACTCCGTTCGATATGTGCGTGCTCAACAATATTGACCGCTTCCAACTCACGCTCGACGCCATCCGGCGTGTACCGCGGTTGAAAGCGCACATTGGCGCGGCCGAGCAATGGTATTCCGAAGCGATTCAACGCCACAAATTGTATGTGGCTGAAAACGGCGAGGACCTGCCCGAGATTCGTAACTGGCGCTGGCCCGCGGACAAAACAAGTTGATCTCAAATGATTCGTAAGGGGCTCTCTTTCATGTCGTCTTTGCCTGTGCTGGTTTTAAACAGCGGTTCGTCTTCAATTAAGTTTTCCATATACGAAGCTGCCGATGGCCAGCGCACCAAATTGCACGAGGGCGCAGTCGACGGTATCGGCACCGATCTCGGCACGTTTTGGATCAAGGATGGCAACGGCAAAAAACTGGTGGATCAAACCCCGGCTTTGCCCACGCGCGCCGTGGCTTTCAAGCTCGTAGCGGACGCGCTGCACTCCGCCGACTTCCCTTCCCCGATAGCCATCGGTCATCGCATGGTCTCCGGCGGTCCCACGGTGCTTGAGAACCAGCTCATCACGCCGGCATTGATCGATGAAATGGAGCGATACACAGCATTTGCCCCGCTGCATACGCCGATCGCGATCTACATCATGCGCGAGGCACTGAGGCTCTTTCCAGGAATCCCCAACTTCGTCATTCTCGATACCTACTTCCACCGCACCATGCCTGAAGTGGCGAAGCGCATGCCGATTCCCTCGGAGTACGCCGAGATGGGCGTGCGGCGCTACGGGGCGCATGGGATCTCGTACGAATCGATCGTGTATCAGTTGCAGCCGAATGTACCAGAAAAGCTGATCGTGGCGCACCTCGGCAATGGCGCGTCCATCTCCGCAATTCGCAACGCCAAGTGTCTCGACACGTCGATGGGCCTCACGCCCACAGGCGGCATCATAAGCGGCACCCGCACCGGCGATATCGATCCCGGCGTGCTGCTCTTCATCCTGCGCAAAATTGCCGAGCAGACCGAAAGCGCCTCGGCCGCAGCAGATCAATTGGAAGTCGTCGCCAGCAAGAAGGCCGGACTGCTCGGCGTGAGCGAGCTTTCAAATGACATGCGCGACCTGCGCGACGCGATCAAGGACGGCAATGCGAAAGCCCGGCTTGCCGTCGACAAGTTTGTCTGGACGATTCAGAAATGGATCGGAAGCTTCTTCGTTGAGCTGGGCGGTCTGGACATGCTGGTCTTGACCGGCGGGATCGGCGAGAACGATATCGACTCGCGCGCTGAAATATGTGCGGGACTTGGCGCGCTTGGCGTCGTGCTGGACCCGAAACGCAACAATGTGCGCGGAGCCGCCGTTATTTCGGCTGAGAGCTCGGCCGTGACCGTGCGCGTGATTCCTCCCGCTGAGGACCTGATCATCGTGAATCACGTCGTGCGGCTGCTCCGAGGATAAAGCCGACGACTCGCCTCCACCTGCATGCTTTCGCCCGTTGAATGTAGCTCTTGCGCATGATCTACACTGAAGGGTCGGAGCCTTCATCAATGTCCCTTGCAGCTGCTCCCGTAGTCTCACAAAGATTGCCCTCTCCCACTCTTCGCCGGTTCTCATGGGCGGTGCTGGTCTACTTCATCGCGGTCATTCTGTGGGGTGCGTTGGTGCGGGCGACAGGCTCCGGCGCTGGTTGCGGCGATCATTGGCCGCTCTGCAACGGCACCGTGTTGCAGCACTCGCCGCGCGTGGACACGATGATCGAGTTCACCCATCGCCTTACTAGCGGCCTTTCTTTCTTTTCTGCCGTTGGACTGCTCGCATGGACGTTCGCCGGGACGGTGCGCGGACACTTGGCGCGCGGAGCAGCAGTAGCCAGCGTTGCTTTCACTCTCGTTGAGGCAATCCTCGGCGCATTGCTAGTCAAGCTTGGCCTCACGGCGCAAAGCCATTCCCCCTATCGGGCGCCCTATCTGGCATTGCACCTGACAAACACCTTGCTTTTGCTCGCAGCGATCACGCTTACGGCACACTTTCTCAGCCGGGAACGGGGTTACCTACGCAGCAACGTGCGGCTTGTGGCCCCAATCGGCGCCTCACTCGGAATTCTCGTTTTGCTGCTCGTGGGAGTCACCGGATCTCTCGCGGCACTGGGAGATACTCTTTACCCAGCGCGCTCGCTCGATACAGCCTTTGCGCAGGACTTTGCCGCAGGGAGCAGTTGGCTTCTTCGATGGCGGTGGACACATCCCACAGTCGCTTTTCTGGCGAGCATCTTTCTGATCTGGCTTCTTGTACGGGCGGCACAGCGTAGCGCACACTGGGACAATCGCGCGCTTTCCGCGCTCGTTCTCATTTTGCTTGCTGCGCAGTACGTGCTAGGCGTACTCGACGTGGTGCTGCTCGCGCCAGTGTGGCTGCAGATAGCACACCTGCTCGGCGCCGACGTATTGTGGGCTGCGCTCGTGGTGCTGACGGCACGATTGACGCTGCAACCGAATCCAGCGAACTAGCGGAGTTCGCAAAAAAGGCACGAATGGATGGTCTTCCTGTCTCCTGTTCCCTGTTCCCTTACTTCACCAGCACTCCAGCCGCGGGATAGACCTTCCCATTCGCGGTCGCCTGAATTTCCGGAAGCTCCGCCGTTGCTGTAAGCCACTCGATCTTGCCGTTGCGCAGAATCACCGTGTCCTCGGTCTTGCCCCCGCGGATACTCGGATTCCATGCAAATGCCTGGCTGTTGACCACCACTTCGGTTCCATTCGGTGTCGCCACCCACTCACGCTCTCCGTAGCCCGTAGGACCGCCCTGATGATGGAACTTCTCCTCGCCGGGAAAGCCTCCGGTGGTGTAAGCCAATTGAGCCACCTGGAATAATTCTGCCGATGTAGCGCCCACACGAGACGCATCCAGGAGTGCTGCGTTCACCTGCGCAGCGGATTTAAATCGCGCTTCGAGTTCGTCCGGCAGCGGCCCGAAGTGAACGAAACGCGTAATGGAAATGGCCAGTCCCCATTTGCGCGAGCAGAGGTTCAACATGCCATATTGCTTGAGCCGCTTCCCCCGCGCCACAGCATGCTTGTATTTGTAGATTCGTTCATCCACGGCGAAGAGATACACCGAAGGCTGAATGCCGCGCTTCAACAGGTTCGCCGCAGTCAGGGCTTCGAGATCGTATTCGCTGAGACCGGGCTCCACCTGATACAGCGATTCGACGGTGGCCGCCACTGTTTCAGCGCCAAGCCAACGATAGCGGGCAATCTCGGAGTCACTCAACGATGCGCGCAACGGATAAAGATTCACCGGAGTAAGGCCAGCTCCAGGCATGTCGGAGCCGAGCGGTCCGCCGGCGAGCCGCGTTGCAGCCGCGACGGTGTCATCGGCGTACCATGGAAATAGCACCGGCTCAAAATCCAGCGATCCGAATTCTTCGTCGTGCAGGCGTGGGGCTTCATTCTCCGTCGTGAAGTAGTAGCGCCTGCCTTCAGAGGTAATCAATAGAGAGGCCACGCCTGTCTCGCATGGAGTGAGCACGCGCAGTTCTACCGCACCGCCTGTGACCCAGGCAACGTTCTCATTGCGACGGATGAGGATACCGGAGAGCCCTTGTGCATGGAGGAACTCGACGAGCTTCCCGTGCTTCGCGTCAAGCTCTTCATTCCACGCAGATTCTGTCACCAAGGTAGAGCCATGCACAACTAGACTCTTGCCGATTCTCTTGCTCATAAGTGCGCTCTTCCTTCTTCGAAACAGGCCTGAAACTACCAACGAGGCTCGTTCAGACTCAGGAAACCCCTCGTGTAGATTCCTTCAGCTTCCCTTCGAATGCGTGTTTTATGTTTGACAGACAAGGCTCGATCCACGCTGCGCGCCGGCCATCCTGAATCTGTGCCCAAATGCGTCTGTCACGTGGGAAATGGGTGATTTCCAGTGTTCCGCGTTCATCCGACTTTTTGAAGTGCCAATGTGTAGATCCGGGGAAACTAGCCAGCGTGCCCTTCATTCCGATCTCGAGACCTTCCGCAGTGCATAGGGATTCGATTGTCGAACCCACATCCGTTTGTTGCGCTGAAGGCGGTATCTGGAACTCAACTTCTCGAATGGGCGCGTCCCTTCGGGTCACTTCGAACCTGCGCGAAACTCAATTGTAGGACACAGGCTTTTGTTGCGTCGGCGCTAAAACACCGACCCGTTTGTCCATTCCCATGAACGGAGCCCTGCTTCGATTACGCATCGAGCGCAGGATGATGGTGACTCTCCCATCCAAGATAGCGGGCAGCCTCGTGTACTGCTTTGGAAACATCGCTGAAGTTTGCTGCCACGTGATGCTCGAAGCCCTCGCGGCATATGAATTTCAGCAGCTTCTGCAAATGCGGTATCTCCGCCACACCTGCTCCACCGAAAGTTTCGAGCGGATCGTCCGTGAAACGACCCGCGCCTGTATATCCGCGCACTATACCCCGCCGATCGTCCGTAGAATAACGCGCAAAGCACATCGTCCCGGACTTCACGCGACCTACGCAGGTGCCAAACGTATTCTCCTTGCCCACCGTACCCGCGATAATTTCCTGGTAGTCCATACGAACATCTTTGAAGAAGTGCTTTGGCAAGTTCGAGCAGTGGAAGCAAACGCACTTATCAGGATGGCTGCCGTAGTTATTATTCCAGTCGAGCAACGCCGACGGTGTCCCGCTGGCCAGCGCCAGCATATACATGCTCAGTGTACCGGGCACGTCTGTTTCGCAAGCCGAAGGAATCAGGTTGTCGCTCATCATACTCATGATGGTGCAGGGCACAACGCCAAAGAACTCCTCCATCGAGGTCCAGCATTGCACCGCGCTGATGGTCACATGTGCCTGCTTCATCCAACCGTCGATCACCGCACCGAGTTTCGCCATCTTCAGCAGTGCCGCATCCGCGATGCCTGTGGTGCTGACATACTTCTTGATCGCCGCAAGCTTTGCCTGCGCCGCGTCATCGTTGTCCTTCATGCGATTGATCCGGCCGAAGACTTCCGACAAATCGAGCGTCTCGATCGTAATGCCACTGGTCTCGAAGATGCGCTCGGAATAGCGAACCGTATTGAAGGCCGTGGGACGCGCGCCAATCGCGCCGATGCGCAGATTCTTCAGTCCCTTCACCACCCGGCAGACTTGCGAGAACCACTCAAGATCGGCCTTGAACTCAGGCGACGCCAGGCTCTCTGTGTGCAAAGTCGTCAGCGAATACTGAATGCCGTACTGCATCATGTTGTTGCACGCACTCATCTTGCCGCAGAAGCTGTCGCGCCGCGTCGCGATCGTCATCGCATCGGACCGATCGGGCGTGGCCTGCACCAGCACGGGAACCTTCAGACCGGAAAGCCGAATCGCATCCACGATGCCGCGCTCTTCGCCAAAGTTCGGTAGGGTTACAATGATGCCGTCAATCTCCTCCGCATGCTTTTTGAACAACTCGGCACAGCGCTGCGATTCTGTGTACGTTTCCACGGCGCCATATTTGGATTCTTCAGGGCTCAGGACAATCGCCTTCGCGCCTGCTGCCTCTAAAACGGAAATGATTTCTTCGCGGCCTGTTTTGGCCAAATGATCCGGAAAAAATCCACGATTACCCACAACAACCCCAAATGTCATGGTTCTTTGCGCTGCCATCTTTACACTCCTTCAAGCCTTGCCGCTTTCACGGCTCGAACGTTCCTAAATCTTCAACTGCAACTCACGCCAAACATCGCCTGACGCACTTGTTCAATTCCTCGCTCGGCCATCCAGGGGCCGTGTTCTGACTTTTAGCTACTGGCGCGGCCAGGCCGGAACCTTACTGAATAGAACACTCCGACGAGAAACAGAAATGCACCCCACCACACAGGCGTGTGCAGAGCCGTAAGCTGCACACCCAGCGGGTAGCTGCCACTCATCCATTCGTAGACGCCATAAGTGAAGATCAGCCCACCATAGATGGTGAGTAGAACTCCAATGAAAAACCAGATTGAAATTCCCGAGGAATGCAAGCGCAGCCTCCTTACCAGAAATAGATGTTGAGGGCCAGAAAGCCGATGATCGCGAGCACCAGCCAAAACCATTCGTTCTTATAGAAAGGAACAGGCTCTTCGGCCGGCAGTTGGGTGGCGCCGTAAACCAGCCCGTTGAGCTCTGCCACCGGGCGAGCCTTGCCGAAGAGACTTACCACAAAGACGACGATCACAGCGACACAGACTGACCAGAGGGCGCGGTACATGTTCTCGGCCATATCCTTTGCATCAGGAGATAGCGCAACATACCGCAACGCGGAAGGTTCGATTTTCACCCAAGCCCACAAACCAATCGAGGTGAGGGTGCCGAGCAGCAGTCCCCAGAAGCCGCCCGCTTTGGTGGCGCGTTTCCAGAACATACCCATCAGCACCGCGCCAAGCAACGGCGAAATGAAGAAACTGAACAGCGCCTGCACATAGTCCATGATGCCCTTGGCATTCATGACGAGATATGCGGCGCCAATCGAGATAACCACGCCGAGAATTGTGGCCCAGCGTCCGACCGCGACATAGTGCTCATCGCGCGCCTTCTTCACAATCAGGGGCTGATAAATGTCATAGGTCCACACAGCGGAAAATGCGCTCACGTTGCCTGCCATACCGCTCATGAATCCGGCAATCAGCGCAGTAATTCCAAGTCCCAGCAGACCGGGGCCGCAGTAGCGCACCATCATCAGCGGCAAAACTTCGTTGTAGCTATGCAACCCCGCACCCGGATTTGCCGCGACAACGTTTTCGCCCACCAACTTCATCAAGCTTCCATCGGGATTTTGCAGTACGACCAGCCCCAGCAGTCCGGGCAAAATCACGATGAACGGGACGGCCATTTTGAAAAACGATCCGATCACAGGCGCCATACGCGCCGACCGCAGACTGTTGGCGGCGAGCACGCGCTGCACCACCAGAAAATCAGTCGTCCAGTACCCGAAGCTAATGGCGAATCCGAGGCCGAAGACGATGCCGGTCCAATGAATGCCCATTGGATTGTCGGCAAAGTGACCCATGCTGCGCCACATATGCGTATAGTCGCCTGCTGGGATAGCGCCGATCGCGATGTTATGCGCCAACTTTGCCTGGAATCCCTTCCAGCCACCAGCCTGAATCAAGCCGAGAATCGGCACCAGCAAAGCGCCGCCCCAGATCAACATGAACTGCAGGACCTCGTTGAAAATAGCTGAGCGCAGCCCGCCGAGTGCGACATAGGCAGCCACAGCCAGGGACGAGACAATGATCGAGAAGTTCAAGTCCCAGCCAAGAACAACCTTCATCACTTCCGCCATCGCGAACATGTTCACACCGCTCATCAAAACGGTCATGAAAGCGAACGAGAAGGCCGCCACCACGCTCGCGCCCTGCCCGTAGCGAAGCTTCAAGTATCCGGGCACGGAATGCGTTTTGCAGACGTAGTAAAAAGGCATCATCACCATGCCGAGAAAGAGCATGGCGGGAATGGCGCCTATCCAATACCAGTGCGCGGCGAGAATGCCGTATTGGTATGCTGAACCGGCCCAACCCATCAGTTCGAGTGAGCCGAGGTTTGCCGAAACAAAGCTCAACCCAGCGATCCAGGCCGTCATCTCGCGCCCAGCCATAAAGAACTCTTCGCTCGTGTTGGCCTTCTGCTTCAGATAGAAGCCGATCCAAATGACCATCACGAAGTAGATCGCGACAACGGCAACGTCAAGCGGACGCAGCCGTGCGAGCGGCGATGTGGCGAAGGCAAGGAGCGCCGGCGTTAGTGTACCGGCGTGAAACGGGACAGATCCGAACATTGCGTCACCTGATCAGAGGCATATTTTATCCGCAAGCCCCCGGATGTTCGCCCTAAGTAAATGGGTTTACTACCAGAGTTGTCAAGCGGCAAAGAGCGGCGCGCTAAATTTGCAATCATCATTGATTCGTCAAAAGTTGGCAGCCAAAGCGGCGGGAAAATTACGATTCCCCCCACACATTGGTAAGCGTTTTCCCGACGAAGTGTACCATAGACGGCCCGCAAGACAATACGCGTCAGATCACTCGCTCCGCCGTCCTCGGCCCCAGATCATTCCTCCACGCACCCCCATCTCTGCGCGAGCGCCACCGCCTTGGCAGTTCGGAGCCTGCACCTTCAAAACTCAACTCGAAGAATCGCACTCCCCGAAAATGAGAATCGCGATTGGCATAATAAAAATGCGCGTTTCCTTACGCATTTACCGCTTGTTTTTGCCAAGTTTCGAGGATAACTTGAGACATGGGACGCCATTTTCCCCCGTCTCCGTCGCCTCAGTCGCATCAATTGTCCATCCGTCGCGGCTCAAGGACATTCACGGCAACTACCAGCCCAGCCCAATTCCGTCCAAAGGAGTCAATTCCATGCAGACCTCTGAAGATCCCATCGGTTGTAGTGGCTTTTCCCGGCGTACCTTCTTCCGTTATGCCGCAGGCGCCTCGGCCGTGGCAAGCATGCCCATCCTCACGGAAGCCCATCTCGCACTGGCCCAGCGACCACATTTCAGCGACCCCAACATTGGCATCCACATCGACGCCAACGAAAATCCCATGGGTCCCTGTGACGCGGCACGCCAGGCGATGATCGACATCGTCCCCAGAGGTGGCCGCTACCTGATGGACATGGAGGAGGATCTGACCAATACCTTCGCCAAGATTGAAGGCCTCGATCCGGAGTCGGTCGCGGCATACGCAGGTTCCAGCGAGCCGCTTCACTATACCGTGCTCACATTCACCGACAAGAGCCGGCCACTGGTGGTTGCGGATCCCGGCTACGAAGCTCCGACCTGGGCAGCAAAGATTGCGGGCGCGGAGGTTCTCAAGGTACCGCTTTCCGATCCCAAAGGCGAGGCGTCGCACAATATCAAGGCGATGCTCGCTGCCTCGTCCAATCCGGGCGTGATCTACATCTGCAATCCCAACAACCCGACTGGAACCTGCACCTCACGGACGGATATTGAGTATGCGGTTGCCAATGCCCCGAAAGACACAATCCTGCTGATCGACGAGGCCTACATCCACCTTTGCGACGCGCCGCGCTCGCTTGACTTCGTGAAAGACGGCAAGAACGTGATCGTTCTGCGCACCTTCTCGAAGCTCTATGGCATGGCCGGCGTCCGCATGGGCTTCGCCGTCGGGCGTCCCGACCTTCTGAAGAAGATTTCCGTGCATGGAGGGTTCAACGCATTGCCGATCACGGCACTTGCAGCAGCTAAGACGAGCCTGCTCCAGGCGGATCTGGTTACCACGAGGAAGAAGATCATTGGCGACACTCGCGCGCAGACGCTGGCGTGGCTCAAGAGCGAGGGCTATGCGGCTACGCCTTCGGAAAGCAATTGCTTCATGGTCGACGTGCGGCGTCCGGGTAAGGAAGTGCAAGCAGCGCTAGCTTCGAAGGAGATGTTTGTCGGCCGCATCTGGCCGGCATGGCCCAATAGCCTGCGCATCACTGTCGGAACGCCCGACGAGATGATGACCTTCCGCAAGTCCTTCACGGAAGTAATGAGTTCTTCGACGGCTGGACTCACGCCGGCTCCGCTGCCGTGGCGCTTAGCTGAGCACCCGTTCACTCACCTGTCATAAACAAACATCCGCACCAACAGCGAAGGCGTCGCTCATGGCAGCGACGCCTTTCTCTTTTGCGAAGCACAGTGCGTTCCTCGCTTAACTTCGCGTTCGCCCGCTTTGAAAAAACAACGGCGCCCGGATCGCTCCGGACGCCGCGTACGATTTCAGACCCGCGCCTAGAAAAGAATCTTCAGCGCGAGCTGTACGTTGAATGGTTCGCCCGGCCCGATACCGGGAGAGAAATTGCCGGCGCCAATGGTCGAACCGCTGGTTCCAAAACCCGAGCCCGAACCGAAGTAATCGTTGCACAGCTGGGTGCAGGCGGGGCTCGCGAGGTTCACGCGGTTAAACAGGTTGTACATCTCAGCTCGGAACTGGGTATTGACCGGGAAATCGTGGATATTGAACTTCGTGTTCTTGAATACCGAGAGGTCAAAGTCCCCATACCCTGGACCGTAAATGCTGTTGCGGGCGATTGTGCCCCAGGTGTTCGCGGGTGGCTCTTCGAATGCGGCTGGGTTGAGCCACTGCACATACTTGCCGCCGCTGCTGTTGGTCTGGATCGAATGGCTGACGCCGGCGAACGGGTTCGCAATCTGGTTGACGCGTTGCGTGTATTCGTTTGTTCCGCTCGTATCATCGTCGTTGTAGATCGTAATTGGCTGGCCTGTGTTGAAAGCGAATGCAGTCGTGAGTTCCCATCCGCCTGTCAGCAGTTTCAGAGTCGCTAGTGAGGGAATCGTGTAGTTGATGTAGCCTTTAAATGCGCTGCGCGTGTCGAAGTCGGAATTTCCGTAATCGCCCGGATCTCCAACCAAATTGTTCTTGAAGTTGTAGCTGTCCTGCGGCAATGCGCCTCGGTAAGCCGTCACTTCGTCCAGGTTGTGGCCGACGGTGTACGAAGCCTGGGAGGTGATTCCATGCCAGCTCGTGGTGCGGAAGACCGCTTGCAGTGAATTGTAGTTCGATGTGCCGATACTTTCCACCTGGTTGATGTCGGAATAGTAGTTGCCGGCATAGCTGCCGCTGTACGGTCCCGGTGCACCGCCCAGGTACGGCTGATTGATGTTCAGCAGGCTGAGAAGTTTGCGCCCCTGGCTGCCGACATAGCCAATCTGTGCGAATGCTTTGGTGCCGAGTGTCTTTTCGATTTGCAGATTGAAGTTCACGTTATACGGTGAACGAAAACCAGGTGCAACGCTGAAGACGCCGCAAGGGTTGGTCGCAAGGCAGGCAAGCGTCGCGGTTGGGATGATCTCCTGTCCGGGAACGATTGTTGCAGCCCCGGTCGTAATCGTGAAGACCGGGCTCGATCCCCCCGGGTTGCCTTCGAGCCCGTTGGGAGCTTCGTTGCCTGGCCGGTTGTCGAGGAACGGATTCGCATTTGGCGTATCGAAGAAGATGCCACCGCCGCCGCGAAGGACGAAGCTGGGCGCAAACTTCGGCTGATAGGCGAAACCGACCCGTGGGCTGATGCTGTTCCAGTCGCTCCCATAGATCTGGCTGATGTCCTGACCTTGGAAGGCAATGCCCGTGGGAGTTAAATTCGGACGGAACACCGATAGGTCCTTCTTCTGGTCGTTCATTGGCTGCATGTAGTCGTAGCGAAGCCCGAAGTTCACGTTCCATTGCGTTGTCAGCTGATAGCTGTCCTGCGCGAACAGGTCAAACGCGTGAGAGAGGACCGTGCGCTCCGGGTCGCCCACGGCAATGTTGCCCTTGGTCAAGTAGCCGGCGAGGAAATCCGCAAGAGCAGCAACATCGGGATCAGTGGTATTCCATGGCACAGACCCATCGCCGTTTGGTCCCTGATCTCCGATAAAGACGTAGGAGCCTATCGCATGGCGATGGTAAAACTCATCGACCTGAGCGCGCCGATACTCGCCGCCGAGGCGAAGCTGATGCTTACCTTTCGTCCAGTTGAGTGCCTCATCGAGAACCCCAGTGATGTCCTGGCGGCCCTCGGGCGGCGTGTTGCCTGTCGGTTCGAAGTCGTTGCCAATCTCGATATTTGGCGCGTTGGGGAATGGAGCGCCGGTGATGAAACCAGCTGCGGCCACGCTCGCAAAGTCGGTGTTGGCATCGGAAAACGTTTGATGGAAGTAATTCACGCCCGCCGTGAAACTATTGCTGATGGCAGGAGTGATCGACCAGTTATGTCCGGCCGAAAAATTGTAAACGTGAATTGGTCCAATTTCGAAGAAATATGGGTTGATATCCGTGGTGCCGACAGGCGCCGTCTGGTTGCCTTGTCCCATGAACGCACGCGCATAAACGCTGTGCTTGTCGTTGAACGTATGGTCTACTTTGGCAACCCCGTTGTAGCTATAGCCAAACTCCGGGGCCGCATTTTGAATTCCGCCGGGGGTTGTTCCGCTGAGCAGACTCGCGGGCCAGAGAATTGAAAGCAGCTTTGAAGTGGCCGGGTTGACCGGCACGCCGGCCGCGGTGAGCAGCGCGGTAGCCGCGTTCTGGTAGTACTGGTTCGGCTCGTACCCGGTGTCGCCAGTCGCAATATTGAACTTCTGCTTTTCAAAGTTCGTAAACCAGAACGTATGGTCCTTCCAGAACGGCCCACCAAGTGAGGCGCCCCACTGGACGTTCTCAAGAGGCAAGTCTCCCAGAGTATTGAACGGACTTGTGGCTGCCAGGGCCTGGTTCCGCTCGTAGTAATAGATCGATCCATGAAGCGCATTGGTGCCGGACTTAGTGACCAGGTTGACACTTCCGCCAGGGTTGCGGCCAACTTCTGCCGAAGACTGCGTCTGCAAACTGAATTCGGCAATCGAATCGATGGGGAGTGTGACGCCCGCGATGTTTTCGACACCACCCTGGTTCACCGCCGGAATGTTGTGCCACCAGTCATTGTTGTCTGTTCCGTCGATCTGCCAATTCACCTGGTTCCCGCGTGTCCCATTGACAGAGCCAAAACCACCCAGTGCGTAACCGGCAAATCCAGGCGCCATACCGATCATCTGCGTAAAATCGCGCCCGTTGAGCGGTATGCTCTGCACAACCTCTTCGGAGATGTCGGTTGTCTGCGTCGTCGTGGTGGTGTCGAGCGCTAGACCGGACGCCGATACTTCGATCGTCTCTCCGGCCGACTCGATGCTGAGCTTAATCGGGAGTGTATAGATGACACCTGCAGTCACTGGAACACTGGATACTATCGACGACTTAAATCCACTTGCCGTGATCGTAACCTTGTATGTTCCAAGTGGCAGGTCTTGAAAGCTGTATTCTCCCGCACTCGTGGACACTGTCTTATGCGACACTTCAGTCGCGGTATCCACGGCCTCTACGGCTGCGCCTGGTACAACAGCACCCGATCCATCGGTTACAGTGCCGTTGATGCCTCCCCGAAACGTCTGACCTTTGCTGCTTACGGGCCCTACAAGCAGCGCAACAAGCATCCACAGGGCTACGGTGAATACACTCCGAGTAAGTCGATAAAGCATGTCGCCTGTCCTCCAAAAGGTGGTGGTTAAGTTGTCGATTTGGGTGCGCCAAAAAATGCCAAGTTCGGACACAAGCGTAGGCGCAGAAGATCGATCGAATGATTATTTTTTTCTTGGGAGCCTACAGGTATGGCAGGCTGTGAGGTTGGATACCATTACCCAACATAGCCGCGCAATCCGTAAAGATTCAATAAAGAAACGCGAGAAAGTGACCTTTGCCAAGGGCGAACAAGCCGTAATACGAGATGAATGTCACTCTTTCGGGGAGGCTCCGGGGAGAAAGAGTGCGCGATGCGATATCTCACAATAGACCTCTGAAAACCGTTGGGTTGGTCACTTGAGTCCATTCAGCCGGTCGGCTCCAACATTTGCACTCGCACCATCATGGTTCCAACGGCGTGTTGAAATACAACAGACACAGAGTGCTCATTCCGCATTTGGCCACAGAATTGTTCGAGGTTGATCGCGGCCTCAGGCACAGTCATGGCACAAGGTCTCGGCAACGAGGACTTGATCACGCCAGCGATCATATTGGCAATCTCTTTGGCGGCATCAAGCGCATCAGCTTCTACCACATCTGCCAATGGTTGCATCAGCATCGCTGCCGTGGCCTGATGGGTCAGTCCTTCATCCATTCGTATCTCAATCTGTCCATTCCACGCACCCGACAGGCTCACCTTCCCCAAAACATGTCCGGCCTCCAGGCAGAATTCGACAGTAGAGGGCACGGGATCGAGCTTCATGGCAAGCATCTGTTCCCAGAACTGAAAATTCGCCTTAATAATGGAACTCTCATCGAGTTCGATGCCCATCGACTGCCCCCTCCGCCAACGTCGAACCCATTGCGGAACACACTTCAACATATCGGGGAATCTAGTCACTATCGTTAAGGGTGCATCGATTGCGTGCAGGGAATGTGCCAAACGGTTCGGGACTACGCCACTTCAAATGCGCCGGCGCGCGCGAATCACCCACTTCTACCAGATGACCCAAGGTGTGCATCAGCCGCGAATTGCTCATTTCGTGGACAAATTGCATTCAGGCAGTGAGGACATTGTTCGACAGCCACTCCTTCGCGGAGCGCCCGACTGATTCGAGAAAGGCATCAAACTGTTCTCCAAGCAGATGAGAAGGAGCTTAGGCCGTGAGACGCTCGAGCTGATCGGGTTTGATGATCGTCATGCTCGACCCTCTGATCACAATCCACTGATCGCGACGGAACTGATTCAGCAGCCGGGTCACTGTTTCGCGCGACGTGCCCGCCATGTTGGCGATTTCTTCGTGCGTTAGTGCCATCGTGAATCGGATTTCCGGCTTGCCGTTCGCGGCCGATCGGCCCCAGTCGAGGAGAAGACGAGCCAATCGTCCAGCGGCTGAGCCAGACAGGGCAAGCCGCTTCGCGTCGTGAAACACGGTGAGATATTCGCCGGACAACGCCTGTGCCGCGTGCATGCTCGCGATCCCGTGATGGCTGAGGAAATCCAGGAATTCCTGCTTGCGGACCGTCTTGACCTGACACGGTTCTATGGCTTCGGCCGTAACTTCATGTGGTACGTTGGCCAGCACTGCGCTTAAGCCCATCAAGTCGCCTGGACCCGCGATTTTGAGGATCATCGTTTTGCCGTCGCGCGACGTGGACGAGATCTTCACCTGACCGAAGCAGATGACAAAAACGTTCCGCGCCGGATCGCCCTCGGTAAAAAGCTTGGCGCCGCGGGCGTGACTCATCATGATGCCTATGCCGTCGTATTCCTGGAGCGCCTCCGGAGTGAGATTGCAAAACATCCGAAGATGGCGGTGTTCGCAATTTAGACAGTCTTCCGGTGGGTGATGTGCGTGAAATCCAGCCATAATTTATCCGCAGGTCTACATGAAGTATATCTCACTTTTCATCGGATGAATAATGTGAAAAAATGCGGATTGTCAACACAGCTCTGAGAGATCGGCTGTGCTAAATTGCCGTGCTCTCGGTCACAGACATCTTCGTTGTGCGGCGTCGCATTCCAGCCTTCCGTGTCGCACAACACGACACGTAGGCGCGCGAAACCTCACGCGCCAACTCCTCCAGCAAATGCATTCGTAGGGGAGGATACATATCAAACGCCCGATGGAGCGAATCCATCGGAAGCATCATGAGCGACCCCGGAGACTGAGCGACGAGCGTGTAGGTGTGCTGTCCGTTGCCCAGAGCGGCCGCGAGTTCCACAAGTTCCCCGGCATGAATTGAACCCAAGACGACTCGCGCCTGCAATCGGTCCGCCCTGCGCTGGAGCTGTCCTGAGGCAACCACATAGAGTCCGCGGCATGTTGCCCCTTGCCGAAAGACCGTTTCTCCGGAAGTAAACTCGACAGATTGCGCAGAGGCGTTCAGCAGATCTGCAGCTGGGGAGGGGCAGGCCAGCAATTCTGCCAGCGGGCGAGGAGCAGCTTCGCCGACTTCGGGTTTTCTCTCCGATTGCATGGTTCCAACTCTCCCTGGCCTCTACCTGACTTCCACTTCCGATGCAACTGCATTCGCTTCAGGAATAACCGACTCCGTCGGTGGCACACAGAGGACCGGAACGCGCGAGGTGGCGAGTAATGAAAACGCCGTTCCATGCGGACCAAGCGATTCGCTTGTCCGTTTCACTCCAACAACAAGGATGCTTGGGTGATGTAGTTCGATGGCTCTCGAGATGGCGTCTGAAGGCTCGCCGTCGTCGACAATATATCGAATCGGGAATGCACTTCTGTGCGGGATGCCAAACTCCTCAGGAGCAGTCGCGCCTGGATTCAGGAAGGCAGGTGCCTCATCGGGTCTGCACGCGTGGATCATTAACAAGGTTCGGTGAAAAGTCTCTGCCAAGGAGCCCGCGACTGCACCGGCTGCTCGCGTGGCCTCATTCCTCTCCATGGCAAGAAGAATCGGACCACCGGGTATCGGGCGGTATGGGCCGGCATTCCAATCCGCCGCAACGGCGAGAACAGGACAGGGCGACCTTCGAACCAATTGCTCGGCAACGGCTCCCACCACGACCGGGCCGGCTCCTCCACAGCCTTCCGTTCCGATTACGATCAGCCCGGCTTCGTACTGGCGCGCAACATCTACTAACATCTGCGCCACAGCTCCCTGACGAATTTCAGAGTGGCTGTGAATACCTTCCCTGGAGAGATCGTCGGCCATTTTGTCGACTGCGGCACGCGCTTCACGCGATATTTCGTCAAGCACGCTCTCAGGAACCGTAGCTACCTCGGCATACTCCAACGGATCGAGACCGTAAGCGAGCACAATTCGAGCGCCGTAACCGGAGGCAAGCTTGCGCGCATACGCAAGAGCCGCTTCCGATCGGCCTCTCAGATCAGTCGCAACAATAATCGTTTTTAACCCGGCTTCAAAACCCATGGAAACCTCAACCAACAGGCATAGCCCCTTGAGAAAGGGCCTCCTTCGCACTCCTCTGCTCCCGCGGAATCAACGAACTGCCGCGGTCGCATCTCGAATTCGTATTCCGGAAAGCCAAGGCGCCGTCCGGCACCATGCCTTTTCCACCTGTTGGATACGGAGTCTGCGCTCGCGATGAGACATGAGCAGTGACAGCATTCACCCCTCCCTGTGACTAATGTCACAAGGCAGATTACCGGAGCCTGTGCATTGGAACCCATCGTGCTCTTGCAAATGACGAGCTCGCAGGGATTGAATTAAGCGGGTTCGAGATGATCCAGCTCCGGCCCGACGAAGCGCGCAAGGCGCTTGAACGAACTTGTATTCTAGCTGGATGAAGCGCGTTCTGATGTCCTGGAGCAGCGGTAAAGACAGCGCGTGGGCTCTCCACCTTCTGCGACGCGATCCTGACCTTGAGATCGTCGGCCTGCTGACGACACTCAACACCGAATTTCAACGCGTAGCGATGCACGGCACGCGTCACTCTGTGCTCGAAGCGCAGGCTGAAGCCGCCCAGTTGCCTCTATGGGTAGTTCCATTGCCCTGGCCCTGCTCCAATGAGGTCTACGAGCAGCGAATGACCGAAGTCTGCGATCGTGCCATGCGCGAGCATGTCGATGCGATCGCATTCGGCGACCTCTTCCTGCGCGACGTGCGCGCCTATCGCGAGCGGCAGCTCGCGCCAACTGGACTCGAGCCGCTTTTTCCGCTTTGGGATATCCCGACCGACCAGCTTGCCCGCGACATGATTGCGGGCGGTCTTCGCGCCCGCCTGGCTTGCGTGGATACGAAACAATTGCCGGCCACGTTTGCCGGCCGCGAATTCGATGATGCACTGCTTCGCGATTTGCCGGCCTCCGCCGATCCGTGCGGCGAGCGGGGTGAGTTCCACACCTGTGTCTACGATGGGCCCATGTTCGATGCGCGTTTGCGGTTGGAAGCGGGCGAGCTCGTGGATCGTGATGGCTTCGTCTACGCCGACTTTCTCAGTCAAAATGAGATTCCTGCAACGCGGAATTGAAGGTGGCGAACCGTCCCCAATCACAGTTGACTAGCGCAAGGTTTTCAGCGCCGGATACAACTTGCGCCATTGCGCATAGCCAGTCTTGTATGCGGCGAGATCGCGAGGGTCGGGCTCAATCCGCTGCGCCACTTCGATGGCCTGCCGGCATGCCGCGTCTAGATTGGCCCAGTGTCCCGCCCCCACGCCGGCCAGCAGAGCTGCTCCAAACGCGCCGCCCTCTTCCGCAGTGAGCACCTCAACGGCCTGCCCGTAAACGCCCGCCTGAATCTTGCGCCACAAAGGACCCCGTGCACCACCGCCGCCCAACCGAATTGCGGCGACCGGAATTCCCAACTCCACAAAAAGCGTGAACGTGTCCTGCAAGGAATACGCCACCCCTTCGAGCACCGCCCGGACAAAATGCGCCGCTGAGTGATGCGTCCCGATCTTTGCAAAAGCCGCGCGCACCTCCGGATCCAGATGCGGCGTGCGTTCGCCCAACAGATACGGCGCCCACTCGAGCCCTTCACTGCCCGCTGGAACCTTTGCCGCAGCCGCTGTCAATGCGTCATACTCCTGACCCGCGAAGAATGTCTCCTTCAGCCATCGAAAACTCAGTCCAGCCGATTGCGTCACACCCATCACATGCCACACGCCCGGCACTGCATGGCAAAAGGTATGCAATCTTCCCTTCGGATCCTTCGTCGGCTGCGCAGTCGCAGCGAAGACAACGCCCGACGTGCCGATGGTCGCCGAAACCGAACCCGGCTGCAAAATTCCCATGCCCACGGCACCCGCGCCCTGGTCGCCAGCACCCGCAACCACAGGTGTACCCGCAGCCAATCCAATTAGTCCGGCTGCGCTCTCGTTGATGCGCCCGCAAACCTCGGGCGATTCGAAGACCCTCGGCAGCCAGCTTTCAGGAATTCCCGCAGCCTCGGCCACTTCCTTAGACCAGCGCCGATGCGTTACATCCAGGAGCAGCGTCCCCGAAGCCTCCTGCACGTCGATCGCGAACTCGCCTGTGAGACGGTAGCGCACATAGTCCTTGGGGCACATAATGTGCCGCGTCTTCGCAAAGATTTCCGGTTCATGCTTCTTGACCCAAAGCAGCTTGGTCAACGTGAAGTTCGGCAGCGCCGGATTGCATGTGAGTTCGATCAATCTTTCGTAGCCGATCTTTTCGTTCAGCCAATCGCATTCAGGCTGGGTTCTGGTATCGCACCAGATCAAAGAAGGCCGCAGCACAGCGCCGTTTTCGTCCAGCATCACTGCGCCGTGCATCTGGCCCGTCAACCCAATCGCCGCAATCGGCTGCTTCGGTTCAGGCGCAGCAGCCAGCGCCTTCTGAATCGCGTCTTGCGCGGCGCGCCACCAGTCTGCCGGATCCTGTTCCGCCCAGCCTGGATGCGGAGTACGGAAGGGCGCATGTTCGCTCGATGCCCCGCTGATCAACTTGCCTGCCCCGTCAACAACCACGGCGCGCGTGCCACCCGTGCCCACATCCATCCCGAGGAACCACATTGCAGCCCGCTCCTTGCGTAAATCGGTTTTTCCAGCGCTCGCAGCATAGCAGCTTTGGTGCGGCCCGCACACGCCATCCCCCTGCCCGCTGACACTGGCACTCAAACAATTGGGCACGCGACGCGACGCGCCCATGTAAACTCTCTGCACTCGCTCCTAGTCGATCCCCCAAAAGCGACATTTCAAGATTTGCTGAAGAAAGAGACGAAATGACTGCGTCCGCTCCTAACCCCGATCACATCCTGCAAACCGGCCTGGCCTTCTGGGCCTCGAAAACTCTCCTCAGCGCGGCAGAAATGGAAGTCTTTACCGAGCTTGCCAAGGGACCAGAAACCCTCGACGCATTGACGGGCCGGCTCGGATTGCATCCGCGGTCTTCGCGCGATTTTCTCGATACGCTGGTCGCGCTTGGATTCCTCGAGCGCACCGATGGAAATTACGCCAACACGCCCTCGACCGATCTGTTTCTCGACAAGCACAAGCCCTCCTACATTGGCGGAATTCTCGAAATGGCAAATCTGCGTCTCTATCACCACTGGGGGCATCTCACCACAGCCCTGCGCACGGGCGAACGGCAAAGCGAAGCAGCGGGTAACGAGCGCGACGCCTTTGCTGCACTTTACGCCGATCCCGCGCGCCTCAAGGGTTTTCTGCGAGCCATGACGGGCATCAGCCACGGCGCCAACATGGCCATTGCCGCGAAGTTTCCCTGGGAGCATTACAAAAGCGCTGCGGATTGCGGCACGGCGCAGGGAGATCTCATCGTCCAGGTAGCACTCAAGAATCCACAGATCTCCGGGATTGGATTTGACCTCCCCGAAGTCGCCCCAATCTTTGAGGAGTATGTGGAAGCAAATGGCGTCCCATCGCGCGTCCGGTTCCAGGGAGGCAGTTTCTTTTCCGATCCGCTACCCAAAGCGGACGTCATCCTGATGGGCCACATTCTGCACGATTGGAACCTGGAAGAAAAGAAAATGCTCATTCGTAAAGCATATGAAGCCATCCCCGAAGGCGGAGCCTTCATTGCCTACGATGCACTGATCGACGATGACCGGTCCAAGAACGCTTTCGGCTTGCTGATGAGCCTGAACATGCTCATTGAAACTCCGGGCGGTTTCGACTACACCGGCGCCGACTGTATCGGCTGGATGAAGGAAGCCGGTTTTCGCGAGACGCGGGTGGAGCATCTTGTGGGCCCGGATGCGATGGTGATCGGGATCAAGTAGCTGACGAAATTGAGCGGTGCTTCCGCGAATTCGAGGCCTCAAGCAGCCAACCCAGTATCGCAAGGTGGTATGTCGCGCCGTACTGCGCAGCGG
This sequence comes from uncultured Occallatibacter sp., assembly GCA_964487345.1. Classification (GTDB taxonomy): domain Bacteria; phylum Acidobacteriota; class Terriglobia; order Terriglobales; family Acidobacteriaceae; genus Telmatobacter. Next base: position 40,397 of record CAZAQN010000026.1, read on the forward strand.
GTGTGACGTTCCGCACACTTGGATTCACCCGGCCGCGTAAGAATGAAGGCGTAGCAATGAATACGCAAGACCGGAGCGGATTCTCTCTCCATCCGGTCAGGAGACCGATTCAGTATGAGCGATCTTGCCCCCATTGCCGAAGCCGTAGCCGTCGACCCGCTCGTCAGCCATCCACCCGACTACCACGTCTTCCACAAGTTCCTCGCACGTTGCAAGTCGCTTCCTGCCATCACCACGGCGGTCGTCTGGCCGCTTTCCGATGTCGCGCTCCGGGGCACGGTCGAGGCCGCCACGGAAGGCCTCATCACTCCCACGCTGATTGGCGACGAAGCGGAGATGCGCGCGCTCGCTGCCAAGATCGGTGTGGACATCAAGCCATACACCATTCTTCAGGCCGATACCGAGGGCAAGGCAGCCGAGCTCGGCGTCGCCATGTGCCGCACCGGAAACGCCCAGGCCATGATGAAGGGCAGCCTGCACACCGACGAGCTGATGAAGGCCGCCATGCAGCGCGACACCGGCCTGCGCACTTCGCGCCGCATCACCCACGTCTTTGTGATGGATACGCCCGCGTATCCACGCACTCTGCTCATCACCGACGCCGCCATCAACATCAAGCCGGAGTTCGAAGACAAGATTCACATCGTTCAGAACGCTATCGATCTGGCCCACGCCCTCGGCATCCCCGAGCCCAAAGTCGCCTTGCTCTCTGCCATCGAAACTGTAAATCCGAAGATTCCCTCGACCATGGAGGCCGCAGCCCTCTGCAAGATGGCCGACCGCGGCCAAATCACCGGCGGCATCCTCGACGGCCCCCTAGCCTTCGACACCGCAGTCAGCATAAAGGCCGCCAGAATCAAACATCTCAACTCGCCAGTCACCGGTCAGGCCGATATTCTCGTGGTCCCTGATCTTGAAAGCGGCAACATGCTCGCCAAGCAACTTGAATACCTCGGCGGCGCGCAGCTTGCCGGCATCGTCCTTGGCGCACGCGTTCCCGTCATCCTTACCAGCCGCGCCGATTCAGCCGAAACCCGTCTCACCAGTTGTGCCGTAGCCGTTCTGCTGCATTACGATTCCCACCCAATCGCGTAGGCTTGACAGTCTCCCAACCCCAGAAAAAACGGGCGCCATTCCAACCGAATTGGCGCCCGTAGTGTTTTCCACAAAATTCGGATATGAAGCCGTTTCACCGTCGCAGGCATCTTACTGACTGGATGAGGTCAAACCAATCGAGCGCGGCTGTGCGCTCTTGAAATTGACCTCAGACAGAGGAGCCAAATGTCCACTCACACGAGCGTGCAGTCAAAGGCAGCAAAGACCAATGTTCCGGACGGTTTCAGTCCTGAAGAGATCAAGAATCTTTCCAGTGTCCTGAATGCAGTCTTGGCCGACGTGTTTTCCCTCTACCTCAAAACCAAGAATTTCCATTGGCACATGAGCGGTTCACATTTCCGCGACTATCACCTGTTGCTCGATGAGCAGGCATCACAGATCTTTGCCATCAGCGACGATATCGCCGAGCGCGTCCGCAAGGTCGGTGGCACGACGATTCGCTCGGTTGGGCACATCGCCCGGTTACAGCGGCTCACCGACAACGACCGGGAATTCGTTCCCGCGCGCGATATGCTGCTCGAACTCCATTCCGACAATCGAGCGCTTGTGGAAAGCCTGCGCGCAGCGCACGAGGTTGCTTCCAAGGCGAATGACTACGCCACCACCAGCTTGATCGAAGTTTGGATCGACGAAGCCGAGCGGCGCGCTTGGTTCCTCTTCGAATCGACTCGCTGACACCCGCGCGTCGAGCACAGAAGATCCACCCTGGTCTGCTCGATCCGAGCGGACCAGGGTTATCTCCAGTCGTCCCCGAGACGAATTGAATCCGAACTTCGTTCAACCCTTGCAGGATCGGACGGAAGGTCTTCGTCCAATCTGCTTCGCATTCGACTTACAAGCTGCTCGGCGAGTCTAAGCACCCTACGTGGCGTAGCGCTTCTGGTGCCACAGCCACGCTGTGCGTACGATGTCGTCGAGCTGGGTGTAGCGGGGTTTCCAGCCCAGTTCGCGGATGGCCTTCGCCGAGCTTGCGACGAGGACGGCTGGGTCGCCGGCGCGGCGGGGATGGATTTTGGCTGGAATGGGATGGCCGGTGATGCGGCGGGCGGATTCGATGACCTGGCGCACGCTGAACCCCTGGCCATTGCCCAAATTAAAAATGAGCCTATCGTGAACATCGAGCGCGCCGAGGGCGAGCAGATGGGCGTCGGCCAGGTCGGAGACGTGGATGTAATCGCGGATGCAGGTGCCGTCGTGGGTGGGGTAATCGTCGCCATAGATGTTGATAGAAGCGCGGCGCCCCAGCGCAACGTCTAGAATGAGCGGGATCAAGTGCGACTCGGGCTCGTGGGCTTCGCCGCGGATGACGCCGGATGGGCCCTCGGGAGCGCCGGCGACGTTGAAGTAGCGCAAGGACGCGCAGCGCAGACCGTGGATCTTGTTGAACCAGGTGAGCATCTGCTCGACCATCAGCTTGGACTCGCCGTAGACGTTGGTGGGGTTGAGGCGCGCGGTCTCCTCAATAGGGACCGACTCGGGCTCACCGTAGACGGCCGCGGTGGAGGAAAAGACCAGGCGTTTGGGTCCCTTGGCAAGAACGGCTTCCAGAAGCGAAAGCGTGGACGCGGTGTTGTTGCGGAAGTAGACCTCGGGGGCTTTCATCGATTCGCCTGCCTCGATGAGGGCGGCAAAATGAAGGACAGCGTCAAAAGGCGACCCGGAATCGGTGGCCGAAATGAACAGATTTTCGATCAGCGGCCGGTCGGCCAAATCGCCCTTGACAAATTCAACTCCCCCAGGGACCTCCTCGCGCCGACTGTGGCACAAATTATCGAATACAATGGGATTGTGGCCCTTCGAGGCTAGGAGTGCGGCGACGGTGCCACCGACGTATCCGGCACCACCGGTAACCAGAATCTTCACAAAAATACTGTCCTTTCACGAACACTTTGGTTTAGGGTAAGTCTATTACATAGGCAGGGGTCGGAATAGAGGTTGTAGTCGGACCCCAAGACCGCGCCAGCGGCACGCCAAAAAATGCGTTCTGCTACCCTGACGACCCAGTTGCGTGAAGTGAATCCTCTTACAAACGCGGCACCGGGCAATCCAGAATCGAGCTTCCCTTCCTCTCTTGGGGTAATTTTGGGGTTCGCTTTTTGCCTGAGACGTGAATGGGAGTATTTGAATGTCCGGGCTAAAGGGAAGTGAAAACATATCTCGCATAGCAGGGTTCGATGAATTGATGGCCTGCTGGCCCCGCGCCGTTTCGAGGCGGCAACGCAAAGCAGGGTTGGTCTACTATTCCCCCTTCCAATGGCAAAGATACGCGAGGGATGAATCAAAAAAGTCTGTCTGCCCATGATTCAAAGTAGAGTTCTCCCCCGCGCGCGATACATGCAACCGCGGAGTTCAACCAGGAAAAAATAGCCGGGAGCGGCAGATGGTCAAGCATAGCCGCTCTCCTGACATGCAGAGCTGGACGGACCAGCTTGAAGTTACAGGATGTTTCAAGGTGCCGTAATTCCCTTCATCCTATTTTTCGAGGAATTTGAGACATGCAGATGAATAATTATCCTGGACGCATCAGCTTTGGCTTACTTCCCGAGCCCGAGGGCCGGTCGGGTTCGTTCATTACTGCCGCAGTGATCAACATGATGATTCTGGGCACCATTCTCTACGTCGGAATGATGGCCAGGCATGTCATCCAGCAACATCATTTTGAGAATACTGAACTCATTTTCCCTACCACGCCTCCGCCGGAGCCCAAGGTGAAAGTGGTGACTCCGCCGGCGCCGAAACTGCCCGAGCCGCCCAAGCCCGTAGAAGTGAAACTGGATGCGCCGAAGATCAATCTGCCGAAGATCGAGAAGCCGGTTCTGAAACCGATCGAGATGGAAGCCAAGCTGAAGATGCCGGAAATCAAGCTTGTCAAGCCGGCGATTACGCTCGCGCCGCAGCCGAAAGCTGCGCTGGCAGCCGCAATGCCCGCGCAGGTTGCGCAACAGAAGCCATCGACCGCGCCAGTCCACCTTGGGGAGACGTTTGGCGTGACGCCAAACCCCAATGCAACCAAGCCAGCAACGGTGGCGGCGATTGGAAATCCCTATGGCGGCATGCAGGGTCCTGCGGTAGCACCGCACGGCGTGATTGGCTCGACGGGGATTGGAAACGGAACGAAGTCAGGATCGAATTCCGGCGTCTACGGGCACGTAGCATCGACCGGGCTTCCAGGTGCAACGGGAACCGCGCAAACATTTGGAGGCAAGGTCGGTTCCGCAGGCATTCCGCAGGTGCAAGCAGCCGCAACGCCCGCGATGATGAAGGCGACCCCGGCGTCAACCGGTCTCGAAGTAATTTCGAAACCACCGGCGCAATACACCAGTGAGGCAAAGCAGCTGAAGGTGCAGGGCGACGTAATTCTCCGCGTCACCTTCACGGCTGCCGGACACGTCGTTGTGGAAGGCGTGGTGCACGGGTTGGGTCATGGACTCGACGAAGAAGCGCGGCGTGTTGCCGAACAAATCCGATATCGCCCGGCCACGCGGAATGGACAGGCAGTGGATTTGACAACCAACATCACGATTACTTTCCAGTTGGCTTAACGGCAAAACCGACGAACAGGAAATGGCATTCGGCGGCCTCGGATTCCCCCGCACTTCGCCGGGAGCCATAGAACGGTAAGAAAGATACTAGGAGCTTGCGAATGATGTTTAGGAAGATTTCTCTCACCTTGCTCACTCTGACGCTGGGTGTAACTTGCGCGTATGCGAAGAAGGCCCCCAAGTACGAGCAGGCGCACCCACTGACGCCGGAGCAGAATGAGCTGGTGGAGAAGGCGATTGGGCAGGAGAAGGTGTTGATCAAGGCCATCCAGGAGAAGACGCCCCTGGTGGAAACCTATATTCAGGACACGCGCCCCGATGTGAAGCTGTATGAGATCCCGATCGACGACCAGTACACGTTGAGCCGCGTCGATTTTGGGAAAGGATTCTTCGACAAGAAGTACGAGCCGCGCAACGCAGCTTCGAAACACGGATTCTTCAAGGGCTCGCTTTCGGCTATCACCGGCCTGACCAAATCTCTGGGGCTGGATAAGCGGTTCACCTACAATCCCACCGGGTTCATGCAGATGATGTTCCTGGATCCGACGGGATTCGACCAGCAGCATTATGTCTTCAGCTATGTGCGGCGGGAGTTTCTGGGACAGGTTCGCACCTGGGTTTTCGATGTGCACCCGAAGGTTGCAGGGATGGGGCGCTTCTATGGCCGCATCTGGGTTGAAGACCAGGACGGCAACGTAGTGCGCTTCAACGGAACCTACACCGGACCGTCGTCTGAGGACGATTCGCGGTATTACTTCCACTTCGACAGCTGGCGTATGAACGTGCAGCCGGGGATTTGGCTCCCGGTGGCGATCTACGTGGAGGAATCGAACCGCGGCGACAGCAACAAACCGATCGGGCTGAAAGCGCAGACGCACTTCTGGGGCTACGCGTTGAAGCTGCCCACGCGGGACAGCGAAAACGTGAGCATGAAGATTGAAGACGCCGTGGACAAGAGCGACGACTCGCAGGATGTGAGTCCGCTGCAGGCCTCGCGCGACTGGCTAACGCAGGCGGAAAACAACGTAATCGACCGGCTGGAAGAAGCAGGGCTGGTGGCTCCGCTGACGCCCAATGGATTTGAGACGCAGGTGCTGGACCAGATCGTAATCAACCTGGCGGTACCGAGCAATATTCCACTGTCGAGCCCGGTGCATTGCCGGGTGCTGTTGACGACGACCGTGGAAGCGACGACAGTGGGCAACACGATTCTGTTGAGCAAGGGATTGATCGACAGTCTGCCGCACAGTGAAGCGGCGATTGCGTCGGTGATCTCGATTGAGCTGGCGCACATCGCCATGGGCCACCATATCGACACGCGCTATGCGTTCAACGACCGATTGCTCTTCCCCGACGAGGCGACGTTTCGCCGGATCGATATGAACCACACTGAAATCGACGATGGAACTGCCGCGAAGAAAGGCATGGAATATCTGCAGGCGTCGATGTACAAGGACAAACTACCGGACGCCGGGTTGTTTTGGGAACAGCTGGCGGACCGCGGCAAGAACTTGAAGGCCTTGAATACGCCGATGCTGGGCGACTCGTTGTTGAAGTCGGACGGCACACCGTGGATGGCGGACCTGTCGCGCGACGCACCGAAGATCAACTGGGACGATCTGACGCAGATTCCCGCGTCGCCCTTGGGAAGCTGGCTCAAGACCGACCCATGGGACGACAAGGTGCACATGTTGAATGCCAAGATCTATGCACCGATGAACCCGCGAGACAAGATGCCGCTCGAGGTGACCCCGATTTATTTCAAGCTACAGCGGTATGAGGCAGCGAACGTAAGCCAGCCGGCCGCTCCGGGTTTAGCTCCAGCAGGTACTACGCCTGCTGCCGCACAGCCTGGAGGGGACCCGCCGGCGACTGCCCCGCCGTCCCAACAAGCGGCGCCGCCAACGAGCGGTGATTCGCCGCCGACCGGACCTCAGCCGACGGCAACCCCTCCGACACCGAGCCCGCAATAAGCTGGCTGTTCGATTCGTGAGCCGGGCTGGAGAGCCGTATTGCCCGGCTTCAAACCAAACTGCTGGATTTTAAACGAAGCCAAGTAATGCGAGTGCTTCACCAGAATTGGATAACGCCGTCCCCATGAAGAAAAGCGCCGCCTTTTTGATTTGCTGCGTGCTGTGTGCCTGGGCAGCAAAGGCTCATGCACAAGTCGTCCCTTCCGCAACCCGATCGCCGGTCTCGCTCAGTGCGGGCGGCATCGGATCCATCTTTCAACCCGACTACGATGGAATAGGAGTAGCAGAGCAATCCTCAACTCCCCTTTTCGGCTTGGGCGCCTATGTTGACCTTCGCGTGAGGCACTGGATCCAGTTTGAAGCGGAAGGCCGCTGGCTGCGCTTCAACCAATTTGAAAATATCTACGAGGACAACTACCTTGTCGGACCGAAGGTGCCGATTCACGAGACGCGTCGCTTCCGACCCTACGCAAAGGCGCTGATCGGCTACGGGAAGATGAACTTCCAATACAATTATGCCTACGGCCATTTCACGGATATTGCACTGGGCGGTGGCGTCGACATGCCAATCGGCCATCGGCTGAGCCTGCGGGCCGCGGACTTCGAGTATCAGATTTGGCCGGACTGGATCAATGGGTCGGTGAAGCCATACGGCGCGAGCGTGGGCGTGGCTTATCGGATCTTTTAGGACAGAGCGATCGGGCGTCAGATTGAATTGCGTAGAGATAGTTAGCCGGGGATTACAGCAGGATGGCCTTGCTTCCGCGCAAAGTCATGGAGCGCCTTATCGAACGTGACTAGAGTGGCATTGTTCGCGCTGCCCGACGCAAATACCCAGCAGTCTCCGACCCACTTCGACGCCGGCTTGGATGCAAACGGCGCGGTGGCCCTCCTGAATTCGGCGTCGATATTGCGAGGGTCTGGATAGAATTCAACGCGCGGGTCTTCCATCCAGCGATCGAAAACAGCCCATGCTCTGCGAAGATTCAGCGTCTCGTCGCCCATCACCGCACCGTTGGTGAGCAGTCTCAATAATCCGAGTTGGGTATACCGCGAAAAGAGCAACCGCGTGTCGGCGGGGAGTGCCTTTGTCCATCTCCACGCCACGGAACTGTGCGAATGAGCGTCAACCGACAACGCCAGCCACACATTGACATCAGGAAAGAATGAGGTCATGCGGAGTCTCGTCGACCGGAAAACGCGGCCCTAAATTTCCCTTCCCCTTCACCAAAGGGCCAGTCACCTGCTTCCTTTTGCCGATGCTTACATAGGTCTCTTCGATAGCCCGCACAATGAGAGATCGAATCGAGGTGCCCGAACTCTCGGCTCGACGCCGCAACTCGTTATGCAGCGGAACCGGGATATCGACGGTGGTTCTTACGGGCATCACATAAGTATGGCGGAGACGACATAAAGGTGTCAATCATCCCGCAAGGCCACCAAAATTAAGAAGGCCACTCCGGAAAGTGGCCTTTCTGTTTGAGAATTGTCTTGGCGCCGTAGGCCGCATCTAGCCCCACCGCAGGTTACGGTTATGCCGGCGAGGGCGAACCTTCCGGGAAACCGCCCGAACCGGGGCGGGTCTCCGGCTTGAGGACTTGCTGCGGGGTTCCAGTTCCTGTGCCGTCGCTGGGCGAGGCAAGATTGGAGCGAATCGGCGGCAGTTCCTTGCCTTCAATCAGCAGCCTCACTTCCTCGGCGTCGATGGTCTCGCGCTCGAGCAAGGCAGCGGCGATACGGTGCATCGGGTCTTTGTGGGCCTCGATGATGGTATGAGCCGACTGGTAGGCCTCGTCGATCAGGCGCCGCACTTCGAGGTCGATCTGGCGAGCGGTTTCCTCGCTGAAGTCGCGGTGCTGAGCGATCTCGCGGCCGAGAAAGATCTGCTCTTCCTTTTTGCCGAAGGTCAGGGGCCCAAGGCGACTCATGCCGTACTCGCAAACCATGCGACGCGCGAGGTCGGTGGCAGTCTCGATGTCGCTACCGGCGCCGGTGGACATCTGGTTGAGGAAGATTTCTTCGGCAACACGTCCGCCGTACGCCGTAGCCAGACGCGTTTCCAAATATTCACGGGTATAGTTGTGGCGATCGTCGGGCAGATAGATCGTGACGCCGAGCGCCATGCCACGCGGGATGATGGTGACCTTGTGGATGGGATCGGAGTTGTCGCGGAAGAACGAAACCAGCGCATGGCCAGCCTCATGATACGCGGTGACACGCTTCTCCTGGTCTGAGAGCAGCATGGACTTGCGTTCGGCGCCCATGAGGACCTTGTCCTTGGCCAGTTCAAAGTCGTACATCAAGACCTGCTTGCGGTTGACGCGCGCGGCGTTGAGCGCAGCCTCATTGACCATGTTGGCCAGGTCGGCGCCGCTGAAGCCAGGCGTTCCGCGGGCGAGAATATTGAGGTTCACGTCGTCGCCAACTGGGACTTTCTTGACGTGGACGCGGAGCACTTCCTCACGCCCGCGTATATCGGGCAGGCCCACAACCACGCGGCGGTCGAAGCGGCCGGGACGCAGAAGCGCAGGATCGAGAACGTCCGGGCGGTTGGTGGCGGCGACAAGAATGACGCCGTCATTCGATTCGAAGCCGTCCATCTCGACGAGGAGCTGATTTAGTGTCTGTTCGCGCTCGTCGTGTCCGCCGCCGAGGCCGGCGCCGCGATGCCGACCCACTGCGTCGATTTCGTCGATGAAGATGATGCAAGGTGCGTTCTTCTTGCCTTGTTCAAAGAGGTCGCGGACGCGGCTCGCTCCGACGCCGACGAACATTTCAACAAAGTCCGAACCCGAAATTGAAAAGAAGGGGACGTTGGCTTCGCCAGCCACGGCGCGGGCGAGCAGGGTTTTGCCTGTTCCCGGAGGGCCAACCAGCAGCACTCCCTTGGGTATGCGGCCGCCGAGCTTCTGAAACTTCTGCGGTTCGCGCAGGTATTCGATGATCTCCTTCAGTTCTTCCTTGGCCTCATCGACGCCAGCCACATCCTTGAAGGTGACTTTCTTTTGCTGCATCGAGAGCAGACGCGCCCGGCTCTTGCCGAAGGACAAAGCCTTATTGCCGCCCGACTGCATTTGGCGAAGCATGAAGAACCAGATGGCGCCGAGCAAAACAAACGGGCCTATGTTGAACAGGAGCGGGAGCAGGATGTTGTTCTGCGGGTCCTTCAAATTGAACGACACCTTAGCCGCATGCAGCTTGTTGATCAGGGTGTCGGTGCTCGTCGGGATCGTGGTATGGAACTGATCCTTGGGATCGGCCTTCATGTGGCCGTGGAGCTCGGTGCCCTGAAGGGTGACGTCCTGCACTTGCCCCGCGTCGATCCTGTCCAGCAGGTCGGAATACGAGACCTCCGCGTCTTTGCCTCCCATGTTGGTGCCGCGCTGGACAACGCCCCACAGCAGCATCAAACAAATGAGGATGAAGACCCAGAACATGATCGTTTTGACGGTTGAATTCACCAGGATCCTCTTTCCCGGCGGGGGAGAAGCCGCTATAAACGACCTCCATCACCGCCTACTCCATCCCCTTTAGACGCCCGCACCTGCTTCAAAGTCACAGAAAGTGCCGAGGCTCGAAACGGAAGACACAAATAGCTCCCGCTGGGATGAGCGGTAGAAAGAATTGTACTCCCAAGCCGCCGGAAACGCCCACGAGAACCACCGAAGAATGTACCCTCTTCGAACAGTTTTTCCATGGGGTATCTTCCTTGTCATTTCGGAATGGCGGGTTCGGCCGAATTGGCACTTGCGCTAAAGGGGGCAAGCGGAGTGACGATGACTTCGATTCCGGGCTCCGGCTCGAGATCGACTCCCTTCATCCAGATAACACGGTGGTCGAACTCGAGAACCGGCCATGCAGCTCGACTACTGCCGGTAACTTTCATGCGCTCAAGAACTTCCTTCACTTTGCGAGGAGCGCTGGAATGTTTTGCTCGGACTCGGTCTCCGGGTTTCCAGGTGCGCAGCAAGGCCAACTTTGGTGAGGAGCTGGAGCCGGTAGAATCCGTCGTAACGTCGATGCGGAGACGGAGGCCGAAGACCGGAGCTTCGAGTTCTCCGGGGACACCAACCGTGAATGTGAGTGCAACTTTCGTACTATTTGCAATGGTGGAACCCGGAGACTGCGCGGAGAGGTGCAGCTCGCGATGGGAGCGCTCAGCGCGAAGGCCCTGTGCGAGCTCGAGCTTTTGACCGGCTCGGCCGGTGAGGGCAAGCGTGCGCAGCGATTCTGTTGCGGCGAAGTCGAGAGCCGAGCCGGTTTGTTGTGCGGCGTGGCGGAGAAGCCGTCGTTGTAGGGCCGGAGCGAATTCGGCGAGTCGCACGATATCGATCGCGAGGCCCTCGGCTTTAGCCCGGCCGCCCCCGCGGACCGGACGGCCGGGGAGAATGAGTTGCGGCGCAAGGCGAGCCAGTTCTGCCCGCCACCAGGCTTCTTCGTCGCAGGCCAGCTCGGCCATGTGGGCGAGGTGCTCGCGCAGACGCGGATTCCAGCTCTCGAGGAGCGGGAGTAGTTCGTGGCGAATACGATTGCGGGTGAACGTGAGATGGCGGTTGGTTGAGTCTTCGCGCCAAGGCTGGCCGAGAGCGCGGAGATAGGTTTCGATTTCGGCGCGACCGGTAGCCAGGAGCGGACGAAGGATTCGGCCCTCGGAGAATTTGACGACGGAGTGGATTCCGGAGAGACCTTCGGTCCATGCGCCGCGAAGAAACTTTGCCAATACGGTTTCGGCCTGGTCGTCGAGGGTGTGCGCGGTGGCGACGGCGTCGATCTCGCCTGCGGACATTAGCTGGCGAAACCAGGCGTAGCGCAGTCGGCGTGCGGCTTCTTCGATGGATTCAGAATGCGTGCGGGCTTCGGCGGCGGTGTCGACGCGCGCGTGATGGAAGGGAATGTTGAGTTGGTCTGCGAGCGCTTGAGAGAAGGCGAGATCGGCATCGGCTTCCTCGCCGCGCAGGCCGTGTTGAAGGTGAGCCGCGTGCAGCACCAGGCCCAGTTCCCTAACCGGCTCACGATTTCGGTCGACGAGGGCGCGCAGGAGGGCGACAGAATCCGCCCCACCGGAGAGACCGACGGCGAGACGAAGGCCGGGGCGCAGGAGAGCTGTCTCGAGCTGGAGCGTGGTGCGCACGAGAGGATGATAACCGCAACGGTGAACGGCCCCTTTATTCACATGCGATCGACGCCGCCTGACATCTAAGCGCGATGCGGATTGCCTATACTACGCATCATGTTCACGAATCGATGTGCGACTTCTGCCGATGCTGGATTGATCGCGTCGCATCGGCGAGCCATGTTTGCCGAGATGGGCAAGAGCGAGAGCTCGACACTGGACGACATGCAGCGCAATTTTGTGCCATGGGTGGAGCGAATGCTGGCTGCCGGAAAATATGTCGGCTGGATTGTTTTGGACGGTACGCAGCCGGTGGCGTCCGCCGGTTTTTTCGAGCTGGAGTGGCCGCCGCATCCGTGGGATCCGGCGAACGAACGTCGCGGCTACCTCCTGAATTTCTGGGTCGAGCCTGAATATCGGCGCCAGCGACTGGCCCGCTCTTTGGTGGAGAAGGCGCTAGCCGAAGCGCGGCGCAGAAAGCTACGCGTAGTGGCGTTGCATGCTTCCGAGGCGGGAGGGCCGGTTTACGAAGCGATGGGATTTCTAGAGTCGAACGAGATGATTTATGTGGAGGAAGCTGCGAAATAGAATGCTCGACCGGATTGCGGCCGGGACGCAATGACCATTGTCCGGGACACGCTGCACCGTTGTATACTCCACCAGTTATGCAGGTATTCGTTTTACTTCCCGCAGCGGGACTGGGCACGCGCATGGCGGCTTCGCAGCCCAAACACCCCAACAACCCCGACTCTGCGAGTCCCCCGTCGTTGGGGACCCCGCCTAAGCAATTTCTGGCCCTGGATGGAATTCCGATCCTCATTCATTCGTTGCGAGCCTTCGCCGCCGTGGAACGTGTGACTGGGATTTACGTGGCCGTACGCAAACCCGAGATGGAGAGAGTCGAGACGCAGGTGGCCGAGTACGGCTTTGCCACAAAGGTACACGTCGTGGAAGGTGGCGACAATCGGCAGGAGTCGGTGGCGCATGCGCTGGCGGCGGTGCCGGCGGGCCCGGAAGACATCGTGCTCGTGCACGATGCGGTGCGTCCGCTGATTGACGCGGCGACAATTGAGCGCACCATCGATGCGGTCAGCGAGTACGGAGCTGCGATTGTGGGGCTCCCCGCTGTCGACACCATTAAGCAGGTGGAGCGGACGGCACACGGCGCGCTGATTACCGCGACCCTTCCGCGGGAATCGATTGTCCAGGCGCAAACGCCTCAGGGTTTTCGCTTCGATTTGTTGCAGAAGGCGTTTGCCGAAGCGACGGCAGACGGGTTTGTGGGCACGGATGAGGCTTCGGTGGTGGAGCGGGCCGGACTTTCTGTAGCCGTGGTGCCCGGTTCTCAGGTTAATCTGAAGATCACGCAGCCGGGTGATCTGGAACTGGCCGAGTTCTACCTCCGGCAGCGAGCCCACTGAGTCCGGCTGACTGGGAAACTGCTTCCCGCTGCCGAATCGAAGCACGGGCACGGAGACCATGGACACACGGATTGGATTTGGCTGGGACTCGCACGCATTCAAGGCGGGCATACCGTTGCGCATCGGCGGCATGACACTGGAACATCCCGAAGGCCTGGCTGGACACTCCGATGGCGACGTACTGCTGCATGCGATTACAGACGCATTGCTGGGAGCCATTGCTGCGGGCGATATCGGCAGCTTTTTCCCCCCAGGCGATCCGCGCTGGAAGGATGCTGATTCTTCGATTTTTCTCAAGCTGGCACTGGAAGAACTGCAACATGCCGGCTATCGCATTGTGAACGTCGACACAACGCTGGTGCTGATTGCTCCCAAGATTGGACCTGTCGCCGGAGAGATGCGGTCGCGCGTAGCCGACCTTCTGGGCGTGGAGGTAGATCAGGTGAGCATCAAGGCCAAAACTCCAGAGGGAATGAACCTCGATCACGTGGCGCAGTGCCATGCCGTGGCGCTGGTGGAGCAGGTAACCGATCCCGATGAGCTGAAAAGCATGAGCGCGGTGATTGAGTCGCAAAAGCAGCTGGAAGACGTGGTCGACGATCTGCTGGCGTCAGTGCATGGCGTTCCCAAGAAGCGCGGTGAGCCGCCGGTTTACGACACCGAGGACATCACGTAGAAGCAGTTCGTAGCTCCGAGTTCGTAGCCTCGCGCTTTGGCGCGCATCTCGTCCTAGGCGCCGCACTCGCTTTAATCGAATCCTCGTTCATTTAGTGATTCATTCATGGAGGTCATTTCCCGATGAACCTGCGCGGTCGTGCCGTTTCTTCTCTCGCTCTGTTGTGCGCTGTCTTATCCGGCAACGTTGTCCGAGCGCAGGACTGGCGCACACCCACCGAGATCAGCGGCTACCGCACCACGCCGGATTATGCGGAGACTGTGGCATATCTGGAGCGCGTGGCCGCGGCTGCGCCAAGCCAGGTGAAGATTGAGAACTTCGGAAAAACGGGCGAAGGGCGCGATTTGAAAATCGTGATTGCGTCGAAGGATGGGGTGTTCGATCCGGCGTCGATTCATGCCTCGGGCCGTGCGATTCTGCTGGTGCAGAACTCGATTCACGCGGGCGAGATGGATGGGAAGGACGCGTGTCTCGCATTGTTGCGCGACATCGCGATTACGAAGACCAAGGCGGCGCTTTTGGATCATGTCGTCTTCGTGTTCATCCCCGTTTACAACATCGATGGGCATGAGCGGAGGTCGGCTTACAACCGCATCAACCAGAATGGGCCTGAAGTGATTGGCTGGCGCGGCAACGGAAGCAACATCAATTTGAACCGCGACTACATGAAGGCTGACGCGCCGGAGACGCGCGCGTTTCTGATGATGTTCCACCGCTGGATGCCGGACTTTTTTGTGGACGATCACGTGACGGACGGCGCGGACTTTCAGTACGACGTGACGTTCACGATTGACGCCACGCTGGATGTTGCGCCGGCCACTGCTACGTGGATTCGCGACACGGTGAACCCGGAGTTGGTGCGGGAGGTGGATGCCTCGGGGCATCTTGCGTTTCCGATGTACATCTCGCTGAACGACGACACTGATCCGGCGAAGGGGCTGGGGTACAGTCAGGATCCGCCGCGGTTTTCGACGGGGCAGATGATTCTGGAGAACCGCCCTGGCATGCTAGTGGAACTGCACATGCTCAAGGACTACAAGACGCGCGTGACGGGCAACTACGAGCTCTTGCAGGCGTTGCTCGAGGTGATGAATCGCGACGCGGCGAAGCTAATTGCGCTGAATCGCGAGGCCGACGAGGACGCGGAAAAACTGGGCGCGCATGCACTGGGCAACGAAAAATTTCCACTTGCGATTGACGGAAATGGGGAGACGACGCCGGTGGTGTTTCGCGGATACCAGTACACACGGGCGCTGAGCGAGGTTTCAGGCACGATGTGGATCAAGTATTCTCACGAGCCGTGGGACGTGACCCTGCCGCTGGCGACGGGAGTCAAAGTGACTGCCTCAACCACGCCGCCGGCAGCGTACATTATTCCTCCGCAGTGGACGCATGTGATCGATGTGCTGGCGGCGCACGATGTGGCAATGCGGCGCACGGCGACTGCGTGGATGGGCAAGGTGGAGCACTATCGTTGCTCGGGAATGGAGTGGCAGGGGCCTCCGTTTGAAGGGCGGCATCCGATTTTTCGAGGCGAGGGAGCGGGCGCAGAGCCGGGGAAGTTTGGCGCGTGCACGCTTACGACGGAGAGCCTGACGTTTCCCGCAGGTTCGGTGGTGGTGACGCTCGACCAGCGGCTGTCGAAGGTCGCGATTCAATGGCTCGAGCCGGAGGCGCCGGACTCGGCGGTGCGATGGGGCTTCTTTGATCCGATTTTCGAACAACGAGAGTATGGTGAGGCCTATGTGCTGGAGAAGCTCGCGCGGGAAAACATGGAGAAAGACCCGGCTCTGAAGGCAGAGTTTGAGCGCCGCGTGCAGACGGATGTGCATTTTGCGGCGAGCCCGGAAGCGCGTCTGGAATTCATCTACGACCGGTCGCCATGGGGTCTGGCGAATCAAGTCGGCGAGTATCCGGTCGGAAGGCTGTTGTCGCTGGATGGGGTGCCGTTGCAGTAGCGGGGCGGACTTGCGGCGTGAGGTTCGCGGAAATATCAACGGATCAAAAATCGATTGCAGTTTCCAGCGATTCCCCTTAGTGTGGCGAGGAGCTTCCACCCCACATCGGAGGATGTCAATGCACCTCGCACTCATGCTGTTTCAAAGTCAAATCGATCCGGAACAGGCGAAGCATATCGCGATGATGTTTCTCGCCATTCTGCCCGTCATCATCCTGGTGGGCTACATCATTGTCATTGTGCCCTTCTGGTTCATCTGCAAAAAGGCAGGATTTTCGCCGTGGCTTTCACTGATCAACGTGATCCCGCTTGGTGGCATCATCCTGGTCTATGTGCTGGCATTCGCTGAGTGGAAGGTAACGCCGGTTCCTCCGCCTCAAATGGGCTATCCGTATCCTCCGGCGCCGCCGCGTGTGTGAGAGACGCCGACAACGACACACATCTGCGAAATGCTTTAGCATCGAAGAGGAACACCTTCATCGATGGCTCAAGAAATCCTCTCCCGTGCGTCACATCCTCGCGTTCGCTTTGCACCATCGCCCACCGGCTTTCTCCACGTCGGCAGTGCGCGCACCTTCATCTTCAACTGGCTCTATGCGCGCCACAATCACGGAACCATAGTGCTGCGGCTGGACGACACCGATGTCGAGCGCAACACCGATGCCAGCGTCCAGTCGATCTTTGAAGGACTGCACTGGCTGGGCCTGACCTGGGACGAACAATACAAGCAATCCGAACGGCTGGGACTGCACCGCAAGCAGGCCGAAGCGATCTTCGAAAAGGGCCTTGCCTATCGCGATTTCACGCCCGCCCACTCCTCAGAGGACGGGCCATTCTCTGCACAAGGCGCGTGGTTGTGCAACTCGGGCATGCGCGATCTTTCGCGGGGAGAGAGCGATCGCCGCGCCGCCACGGGCGAACCGTTCGCCCTCCGCTATCGGGTACCGCGCGGCGAGGATCGAATCCTTCGCTTCACCGATGGCGTGTATGGTGAGCAATCGAAGCTCGCCGACGAGGTCGAAGACTTCGCGCTGTTGCGCTCCGACGGGTTCCCCACCTACCACCTCGCTTCGTGTGTAGACGATGCCGATTTGCGCATCAGCCACATCATCCGAGGGCAGGATCACCTGACAAATACCTACAAGCATCTGCTCATCTTCGAGGCCCTGGGCCCCGAACCGTCAAGCATTGCCCCGCCGCAGTTCGCGCATCTTCCGCTGCTGGTTGCGCCCGATGGCGCGAAGCTCTCGAAGCGCAAGCACGGCCCCGTGGTCAGCGTAACCACCTATCGCGATGCCGGCTTCCTGCCCCAGGCTTTTATCAACTTCCTGTGCCTGCTGGGCTGGTCGCCTAAGCACGACCGTGATTTTCTGGCTTTGGATGAGATTCGTGCCATGTTTACTCTTGAGGGCGTCAATCGCGCCAACGCGGTCGTCAACTTTACCGAGAATGATCCCTTTGATCCAAAGGCTGTCTGGCTCAACGCCGAGCATATTCGCGCGTTGCCCGTGGAGCAGCTTAGCCGCGAACTCGAGCCCTTCTTCGAAGAGGCGGGCCTGCATCCCTCACCCGAAAAGCTTCTCGCCGTCACACCACTGATCCGTGAAAGGATCAAACTGCTGCGTGAAGGCGCGACTGCCGCCGACTTCTTCTTTCTCGACAAACTTGCGCCATACGATCCGGCCGAGTTGATTCCCCAGAAGGGCGATGCGGCGACGGCACGGCGCGTCCTTGAGACAGCGCAAAAGGTTTTGGCCGAGACGCCTTTCGATCACGACTCGCTGGACAAGGCACTGCGCGAGGCCGCCGCGTCCCTGGGACTCAAGGCCGGGCCAATGTTCCAGCCTATTCGGGTCGCCGTGTGCGGACGTAAAAACGCGCCGCCGCTGTTTGAGACCATGGTTGTCCTCGGACCCGAAGTCTGTCTGGCTCGCATTCGGCAGGCCGAAGCGCTCCTTCGAAACACTCAATTGAATTGATGAGCACAACTTTTGTCCTGAAGTAAGGAATCGAAGCAATGACGAATACAAATCTGGAAAGCCCAGAACCTCGGAGTCAGGAAGCCCACGCCCCCTCCAACTTTCTCCGCGAACAAATCGCCGAGGATGTGCGGACCAAAAAGTACGGCGACGCCGTCATTCAGACGCGCTTTCCACCCGAGCCTAATGGCTATCTCCACATCGGCCACGCCAAGGCCATCTGCATCAGCTTCGGCCTCGCCGACGAGTTTGGCGGCAAGACGAACCTGCGCTTCGACGACACCAACCCCGAAAAAGAAGAGCAGGAGTACGTCGACAACATTCAGAAAGACATCCACTGGCTCGGCTTCGACTGGGAGCGCCTCTGCTTCGCCTCCGACTATTTTCCACAGCTCTATGACTGGGCCGTCCAGCTCATCGAAGCTGGAAAAGCGTACGTGGACGATCTTTCCGCCGATCAGATCCGCCAGTATCGCGGAACCCTCACCGAGCCCGGCGAGAACTCGCCCTTCCGCGACCGGTCCATCGAAGAAAATCTCGATCTCTTTCAGCGCATGAAGAACGGCGAGTTTCCCGATGGATCACGAGTGCTGCGGGCCAAGATCGACATGGCCTCTCCCAATCTCAACATGCGCGACCCGGTGATGTACCGCATCCTCCACGCCACGCACCACCGCACCGGCGACAAGTGGTGCATCTACCCGATGTATGACTACGCGCACGGCCAATCGGATTCGATTGAGCACGTCACGCACTCCATGTGCTCGCTGGAGTTCGCCGACCATCAGCCGCTCTACCGCTGGTTCATCGAGCAACTCGGCATCTTTCCCTCGCAGCAAATTGAATTCGACCGTCTCAACTTCACTTACATCGTGCTTTCGAAGCGGAAATTGCTGCAGCTCGTGCAGGAGCGCCGCGTTTCCGGATGGGACGACCCGCGCATGCCCACGCTTTCCGGTCTCCGCCGACGCGGCTTTACTGCAGAGGCCATCCGCGCCGTCGTCACCTCCTTGGGCGCATCCCGCACCAACGTCGTGCAAGACATTGAGATGCTCGAGCACTTCCAGCGCGACGATCTGAACCACCGCTCTCGCCGCGCCATGGCTGTGCTCAATCCGCTGAAGCTGGTCATCGACAACTACCCGGCAGGACAGGAGGAGTTTGTCGAGGTTGCGAACAATCCCGAGGATTCCTCTGCAGGCACGCGCCAGGTGCCGTTTTCGCGCGAGATTTATATCGAGCAGGACGACTTCCGCGAGGTGCCTCCTCCCAAGTACTATCGGCTTTCGCCTGGCAAAGAGGTTCGCTTGCGCAACGCCTACTTTGTGACCGCGCAGAGCGTAGTAAAGGATGCGGCAGGGAACGTGATCGAGGTGCACTGCACCTATGATCCCGCGAGCCGTGGCGGCAACTCTCCCGACGGGCGCAAGGTCAAGTCGACGATTCACTGGGTGTCGAGTGCTCATGCGATCTCCGCGGAGATTCGCCTCTACGACAAGCTGTTCACAAAGCGCGATCCCTACGACGTTGCAGAAGGCGAGGACGTCCTCAGCAACCTCAACCCCAACTCGCTGGAGATCCTGACGGGCGCAAAGCTTGAGCCTTCTCTTGCCAGTGCCAAGCCCGAGGACCGATTCCAGTTTGAGCGCGTGGGGTATTTTTGCGTCGATCGGGACTCTTCCCAGGGAAAGCTGGTGTTCAACCGGACGTTGTCGCTGAAGGATTCGTGGGCCAAGATCGAAAAAAAATCAGGGGCGTAAAGCTCGGGCATCCAGCACGTCAGTTTCCGATCACATCGATGGGGACGGGGATGGTCTTTGGCGGCATGCAAGCGTTTTTGTCGCAGGCCTGGTAGTGCAGGCTGGCTTGGACGAGATGGTTGCCGCGCTGGGCCACAAGGAGCGTCTGGACGGTGAACTCCCCGGTGTAGACGCTAAGTCTGGTGCTCGGGTCGAGCGGCAGCGTGAAATCGGTTCCGTCGGGATAGGTCGCGTCCTTGAGGGCCACGCCGGGGGTTTCAGGAATCGAAAACGAAGTGGGGATAAGATAGTCCTCTTTGGGCTTGTGCGAGTTGATGTGGAAGCCTTCGGCAATGCGGAAGTGAAACGCGACGGGGCTCGGCTTGCCTGCGGGTACAGTAACCTGCTCTGGGAAAAGATATTCCACCGCGGCGCCATGGAGGATCGAGCGATTCGACGAATCGGCGAGCGGAGACTGGCTCTGCGCCAATACCCCGAGGCCGAGCAGGCCCAGGCACGCCGCCCCCGCTACAAGGCCCAGAGCACTCATTCTCCGAGCGCCTTGTGAATATTGCCTTCGATATCGTCCTTGGAAGTGAGGCCGAGCTGCGTGGCGACCACCTTGCCACTGCGATCGACGAAGTACGACGTGGGCAGCGCGTCGAGTCCGCCGTAGGGCTTATCGATGGATGCGCCATCGATAAGGACCGGATACTGCATGTGCTCCTGCGCGGCGAACTTGGCGATGTCGCGTTTTTCGTTTGCGAGCATCTTCTTGTCGTCGGTGTCGAGGTCGTCGAGGGATACGCCGAGGACTTCGAACCCTTTCGACGCATATTGATTGCGTAGTTCGACGAGCCATGGGGTCTCGATTTTGCAGGGGCCGCACCAAGTGGCCCAGAAGTTGATGAGTACAGCCTTGCCCCGGTAACTGGCCAACGAAACTTTTTTGCCGCTGAGATCTTCGAGAGTGAAGCCAGGCGCTGGATGACTCATGAGCGGCGAAACAAAATGCGGAAGGTCACCGGTGCCGGCGCCGTCCGCGACGAGTTCCGCCTTTGCGGCCGAGGCGAGACGCTTCTCGGCAGCCTGCTTGCGGTATTCCCAATTGGCCCAGCCCGCCCATGCAAAAGCGGCCAGCAGCAGAAGAACGATCGATAGGACGATGGAATTGCGCTTCACTGGGATGCGACCTCTTGCATTTATTGTACGAAAAGTGCGCTGCGACCGGTGGGCTCACGCGACATGGAGATATTGGAATGACACGGAGCGATTCCGGCAACCTGTTCCGAAGTTGGCCTGGGACGCTTGCCGGGATCGCTTGGACGTCTTTGTCGCTCGCGTGATTTACCATCAGATAGCCGATGACCTCCAGAAAAAAAGAAGAGGATCGCTTGAAACCGGCAGAGCTGGTGCGGACCGAAGCGGCGGCGCTGGAGGCTCTAGCAGCGCGGCTCGAAGGCACAATGGCCGAGCCCTTTGAACACGCCGTAGATCTGATCGTGCGGTGCGGCGAAAGCAACGGGCGCGTGGTGGTCACGGGGATGGGCAAGAGCGGTATCATCGCGCAAAAGATTGCGGCGACGCTGAGTTCGACGGGATCACCTGCACTGTTTCTGCATCCGGCCGAGGCGGTGCACGGTGACCTGGGCGTGCTCATGCCGGGTGACGTGGTGATTGCGCTCTCGGCGAGTGGCGAGACCGAGGAGATTTTGCGACTGCTGGCGACGCTGAAGCGCAAAGGCGATGCGCTGGTGAGCTTCTGCTGCAATTTGCAATCCACGCTGGCGCAGGCGAGCGATGTGACACTGGATTGCGGCGTAAAGCGTGAAGCGTGCGGGCTCAACCTCGCTCCGACTGCAAGTACAACAGCGATGCTGGCGCTGGGCGATGCACTGGCGATTGCGGTGAGTTTGCGCAAGGGTTTCAAGGCGGAGGATTTTGCGGAGC
>CAZAQN010000027.1:0-61551 GCA_964487345.1 uncultured Occallatibacter sp.
CCTTCGTCCACGCCGCAGAAACCTGGCAGCCCCGCCGCATCGACGAGCCAGTCGCTACCCCGTAAATCGAGGGCACGGCCTTTATAGGCTGCGGAAAAGCTCGTCCCAAGAGCGGTTTTGGAAGGGCACGAGTTTACTCAAGACTATTCACTTGACCAAAGTCGTGGAGGTGGCGCATGATCTTGCCATCTTACGATTTTGGCCGACGCGGAATCGACAAAAACCCTCGTCTGGCCGACTGGGGGTACAACGTGACTGTTTGTATTGCGGCTCTGTGTGAACAGGGAAGCTCTATCGTTCTCGTTTCAGACAGTCGAGTAAGTTTCGGCGATTTTTCGGGCGATATGGCAGTCATCAAAATGGAGTTTTTCTTTGCGCGCTGGCTATCTCTGTTCGCGGGAGAGGATACAGAGCACATTCCCTTCATTCTTGAAAGAGCCCACGAACTGTTATTTGCTATACGGCGCAGAAAGAGGGCTGTTCCTACGCCATCTCAGGTCGCAAGAGTGATTCAGCAAGCGTACCAAGAACGCCTCGACACACAGGTCGAAGCGCAGGTGTTGAGGCGGTATAACTTCACCGCTAAGTCATTTCAGGCTGAAGGGAAGAAGAGATGTACCGCGAGCGTCTATAACAATTTGTGCGCGAAAATCGCGAATGTGAAGCTCTCGCTCCGATTTCTTTTGGCGGGGTTTGATGACAAAAATAAAGGTCATATCATCGTAGGAGGAGGCGAAGACGCTCCGACAGACTACACACCGCTCGGATTCATGGCGATTGGCACAGGAGCGCACGCTGCTCTCAGTTCATTGATGTATCACCGAGAGCGTCAGCACATCAGCGCATCAGTCTCAGAAAGTCAATGCCTATATGTCACTGCTGCCGCGAAGTTCATGGCTGAATCTGCGAGAGATGTTGGGAAGCATACAAACATTGCAGTAATAAGCACAGAACAAGTGCGCGTCGTCACAGGAGAGAGAAAGATAAGAAAGGTCTGGGAAGGTGAGGGCGCACCGAGGCTTCCAGTGGATCTTGAATCTCGACTAGGCCCCCTCATTGTGACTCCAGACGAAGGAGTGAGACAGGCTCAAGCGGCTCTCGATGAGTTCACGCGGTCAAATTCTCAAAAGTTAAGGGATCAGCGGTAACCATGTGGCGCAGCGTATCAATGAACAATGTTTTCGAGTTGCGCCGATTGAACCGAAAAGTCATCTCCTCAAGGTAGGCTTCAAGATGTTTTGCAGAAATCCGATGCCACGTACCGATGATGCCTCTCTTCAAAAGAGAGAAGGCAGACTCGACCGTGTTGGTATGGATATCGCCGTCAACATAGACCTTCGCCTTATGCTTGATTGTTTTGTGGCGCTCTGTGAGTCCGAGAGATTTCATAGCAGTGGGGTAGGCATTGAACTCATCCGTCACGATGATGTCAACGTCTTCGCTCACGTTGTCTTTGATGTACTGTGCCAGCGTGCCGCTCTTGGCGTCCTCGGCATGAAAGAAGCGACTCTCGCCGCCGCGCTGACGCAGGCCAATGACGATTTGCTTTTTGCAAAGAGGATTGCCCGGTTTTTGATTGCCGATCTGAGCTTTGCGAGTCCAAGAAGGGCATGAGCGCGAATCAACTAAAGCGAATGCTCTGGGAGCCTAACAAAGGTTCTTACAAAACCGCGTGGTATCTCTGCCATCGAATTCGAGCCGCCATGGCCTCGGCAGAAAAGACGATGTTGTACGGTACGGTCGAAATGGACGAAACCTATGTGGGCGGGCATTTGGATCGACGCCGGCTTTAGCCGCTGAGGGATGTATTTCACAATTTTTCTAGAAACTTTTGACTTCTTCCGCAGCCTGTTCAGTCCCCGCCTCAGCCATCGCCCGGATTCCCGAAGAATCATTGCGTACGCACCCTTGCACCAGGGAACGATTGCGATCCTGTCCTGCGACAGGATATCCTCGGTGTCGATCCCCGAATGCACAAATCGCGGACGCGAGCCCAGTTCGAGCAGCAGGCACAAGAGCAAAATGAAGTTCCAGAGCTGAGCAACGACACCGTGTCAAGACACCACAACCACAACACAAATCGAATCGACAGGCGCACCTTCCTTTTGCGCGCGGGTCTGTTCGCCGCCGGTTCGGCATGTGGCTGTTCCCTGGTGGGCTGTTCGGATTTTGAGATCCTCGCGCTGCATCCATCCGCACAACCGAGGGTGCCCCATCCTAGCTGTGCTGGGGTGGGAAAGCTCGAACCCAAGTCAGCCACGATCATCGCGCCCGCCGCTTTAGACGTACCGCAGTAGCAGGGAATTCGATGCGGATGCCGTCCTCGTCATGTTCAGAAATTGAATTTCAGCGCCCCCTGCAAAATCCGCGGAGGCGCTGCACCGATCGCATCGCCGAACGTCGAGCTGCCGATGTTGCCATCCACCGAGCCGGGGCCATTGAACTGCGTGTGGTTGAAGACATTGAATGCTTCGACGCGGAACAGCAGAGACTTCCCCTCAGTGATCGGCAGGTTCTTGGCAATCGCCATGTCGTAGTTATCCGCACCGGGGCCGTGAAAGAACCTGCGCTTTGCGTTTCCCGGCGTGCCGAGCGCATTCATGCTGAAGGCCGTCGCGTTGAAATAGTTATTCAAGTTCACGCGAGGATTGCGGCTCAGGTGCAGCGGACCGCCGCTGTAGTCCGGTTCGTCGATGCTGCTGTTGTTCACTCCGTTCGGATTGGTGCCGATCAGTGAATTATCTCCGTTGTTCGTCATGGTCACGGGAAAACCGCTGGCGAAACGCGTAATTCCGGAAAGCGACCATCCTCGACTCAGACGATTCGGATGGATCAGCCGGTCGACAGGCAGCTGGTATTCATAGCTGAAAACAAAGTTGTGCGTCACGTCGAACGACGAAAGCGCATAGCTGAGCGCAGGATTGAATGGATTCACTTCTTCGCCGATGTTCGAGGACTGATCCAGCGACTTGCTGTAGGTGTAGGCGGCCGAGAATTCTAAGCGTCCGCTGGTGTGCCGTGCGCTGAGTTCGAGAGCGTTGTAATTCGCGCGGCCGATCGTCGACTGCAACGCATTGCTGCCGAAGTTCGGTCCCAGGGGTCCGCGCGTGCCATCCACCTGGCCGCCGCCAATCGGGTAATACACCGTGTCCTCGCCGTTCGCGCCGCAGGTCAGCGTGCCGGGGACCACCTCGTTGGGCTGGCTCAGGCTGAGGCAAAGCGCCGGGTTGCCGAAATTCGGCTCGATCAATACGCGTTGCCGATGACTCGAAGTACCGATGTAGCTTGCACTGAAAACCGTGTCGGGACCGGCCTGCCGCTCGATCGAAAGCATCCATTCTTCCGTGTACGGCGTGCGGTTGTGGATGTCATACCCTGGAATGCCGCTGATCGGCTCGTAGGTGCTCCAGTCGATGTTGCCGTCCGGGTGGCTCCGCGAGGAGTTCAACGGCGCGAACGTGTACGGAAAAGGCTGTCCGTAATTCTGCCCATTGGCCGCGCCCACAAACGGCGTCGCAAAAAGCGGCGGAGCGGGACTGGAATAGGTCGTCCCATAAGGCGCGTTCGCAGCCAGCACGCTAATCGAGAGCGCATCGATGGCCGTGTAGAAATTGCCGAAGCTGGCGCGAATGCTGGTCGTCCCGCGAGACCCAAGCAGCTTTCCCAGCGCGCTGCCGGAATCGCTCTCCGGCGACCATGCCAGACCCACGCGCGGCGAGAATCCAAGATGGCTCACCGGTGCGAGTGTGTTCGGAATGCCAGGATCTCCGGGATAGAGAATGCCTGCCGGTGCGCCCGGAAACACTACGGACTGCGCGCCCGCTTCAAACGTCGAGATCTGGTTGTACTTCTCCGACCACGGCGCAATGCGGTCCCATCGCAGCCCATAGTTCAGCGTCAAACTCGGCAACGCGTGCCAGCTGTCCTGCGCGAACAAGCCTACATATTTGTTGCGCGCGTAAAACGGATTGAGCTGGCTTTGGTTGTACTGGCTGGGCACGCCAATCAGAAAATCCGCAAAGTCCACACCAGTCTCTGTTCCGGAGAAGACGAAGCTTCCGTTGAACTGCGCAATGGGGTGCGCATTCACCTGGTCGGCGTGAAACTCTCCGCCGAACTTCATCGTGTGATTGCCCAGCACCTTCGAAAACGTATCCGCCGTCTGATAGGTATTGTTGGCCTGGATCAGCTCGTTGGCCGCGGCGCCGGTCGAGTAGCCGTTGAAGTTGAGATTTTCGACGCTCTGTCCCTTGGGATCGAGCGCCACAATGCTCGGGCTTCCGTTGGCATTTTCAAAACCCTGCGAAACCAGGCTCACCCCGCGCCCGCCCTCCGGCTGCCCCAGATTGGTGATGTCGCGCAGATAACTCACATGCGCCTCATTCACGGTCGTCGAATTGATCGCCTTGGTCGCGCTCAGCGCCAAAAGCTGCGCCCGGCCTGTGGTCAGCGCATTGAATCCGGGTACGCTGGCCCCGCTCTGCGCCGTCGGGTACGGATTATCGAGATTGAAATCGTCGATGAAGTAATACGCCGACAGCATGCCCCAGCGCGTATTCGCATCCACACGCGCTCCAGCCTTGTCGTCGCGCAGCGTCTGGTTGAAGGCAGACGTCGCAAACCCGTTCGCCGTATTCGGAGCCGGAATATATTCGACCATCCGTTGCGCCGGAACCGACCACGCGCTTTGCGGAATGTGCGCATTCCCAAACACGCATTGGCCCGCCTGCGCATTGGCTTGCGTACAGCCGTTCACGTAATACGGCTCGCCTTGCTGCACCGGGTAGCCCAGCTTCTGCGTCAGCAGATTTGCAAAGTAAGGGCCGCCCACTGTTCCCGTCAGCAGCGTGTTGCCGTTGCTGTCCACAAAGTCCGAGAGATCGCCCGTCCGGTCCGCATTGGACGGCACGCTGATCTCGCCCGTATCGATGCCCTGCGTCTGTCGAGTGCCCTGATAGTCGGTAAAGAAGAACACCTTGTCGCGACGCACCGGCCCGCCCAGCGTCCCGCCAAACTGGTTCTGCCGGTACGCTCCGCGCGTCGGGGAAAAGTAGTTGCGCGCATCGAGATCGGTGTTGCGCAGAAAATCGAATGCGCTGCCGTGGAATTTGTTGTCGCCGGATCTTGTGATCACGCTGATCTGCCCGCCGCTGAACTCCCCATACTCAGCATCGAAGTTGCTGGTCACAATCCGGAACTCCGCAATCGCGTCCAGGTTGGGAATGATCGCCGTGCCGGCGTTCACGTCTTCTTCCGCGTCGCTGCCGTTCACGTTGAAATAATTCGCCGTCTCGCGCTGCCCGTTCACTGAAATCGTGCCGGGGTTCAGCGTGCCCGACGGATCGAGAATCGTCGCACCCACGTCCTGCACAGTGCTCGCTCCGATCGTCGTCGACGGAGCCACGCCCGGCTGCAACGAGAGCAGGTCGGTGAAGCTGCGCCCGTTCAGCGGCACCGCCGTCATCTGCCGTCCGCCGATCACTTCGCCTAGCTGTGTGCTCACCGTATCGACATGCAGCGGATTGTCGGTCACGCTTACCGTCTGCGTGTCGCGGCCCACTTCGAGCCCGACATCCAGGGTCAGCGCCGCGTTGGTATCGAGCACAATGTCCTTGCGCTCATAGCTCTCGAATCCTGCAGCCTCCACTTCCAGCTCATAGCGGCCCACCGGCAACACCGGCAGCGTGTAATAACCCTTCGCGTTGCTGTGCGTCTGCTGCGCCATCCCCGTGCCAATCTCCCTCACAGTGATATGAGCGTTCGCAACAACGTTTCCAACCGGGTCCTTGACCAGGCCTGAGATGCTTCCGCCAACGGATCCCCAGGCAGCGGCTGAAAGCAGGAGACAGCAACTCAATAGAAAGAAAAATCTGCGATGAATTTTCGACGGGCTCAATGCAATTCCTCGTTGGCGCCTGTATTTCCAAAGGGAGCCATGGCTGGTCCATCCGGAGCGCCTTGATATGCGACCAATTTGGTCTGCATTCAATATACGACAAATTAAGTCCGCGTTTGTTGCAGTGATTTGAATCGCACCAGATTCTGGTATAGGCCGTCTTTCGGCACAACTGGAGTTCTTGCGAAATCGCCGAGGCACTCATCGAGCATCCGCCGCCGTCATCCCGAGCGAGTCGGGGGACCTGCTTCTGCATTTCAGGAAGCATCAATCCACAAGACCATGGGTGCCCCATCCTAGCTTTGCTAGGGTGGGAAAGCTCGAACCCAAACATGATTTGAAGGGTACGGGCTTCAGTCCGTACATCAAAGAATCAAAAATCCGCGAGGGCTTCAGCCCCAGAGGCTAGACTCTCGCGTTGCATCAATCCGCAAGACCATGGGTGCCCCAGAGCCTGCCCTGAGCGCAGTCGAAGGGTCCCTGCTTGGGGACTTGGGAAAGCTCGAACCTAAATGCGGCCTTCGTGAGCGAAGGTCGCAAAGCAACAGTGGTCAGAGAAGATGCGATTGTTTTTTTGCGCCGCATCAATCGGCACGACCATGGGTGCCCCATGTCTCGCTTCTGAGACATGGGAGAGCAACCTCCCCAACAGGAATTGAAGGGTACGGGCTTCAGCCAGTGCACGAACCCGGACGCACGAAAGCTGGAGACCACGAGACATCGCGCCAGCGACTAGGATCATCCATCCATAGAAGTACCCACGAGAGGAATTGGATGACTGAGCATCAGGATGCACCCAGGAAGCATGAACCCCACGCTATCCACGACGAGCACCCCAAGGGACCGCACGATCCAAAGGAAATCAACCCCAAGATCGCTTCAGACGTAGCCTACTGGTGTAGCCAGTTCGGAGTGACCGGCGATCAGTTGCACGAAGCGATCCGAGCCCATGGAACGCACGTAGATAAGGTACGCGCAGCTCTCCACAAAGCGACCTAATGGATGAAAGTCGCTAGCGATGGACCTCGAAGTGTCATCCTGAGCGGAGCAGCTTGGGGGTAAGCGGAGCGAAAGCCTGCCCTGAGCGGAGCCGAAGGAGATCTGGGCAGTCTTCGTGAGCGAAGGTCGCAGAACAACCGGAGTCAAAGAAGCGCCGATTGCTTTTTTGCGCCGCATCCATCTGCACAACCGAGGGTGCCCCATCCTAGCTTTGCTAGGGTGGGAAAGCACGAACCCATATTTGGCCTGTATTGACGGAGGGAGCAGGGCCTTTAGGCCTCTGAATAGGATCAAACAGAAAGGACGGGCTTCACAGGTTGCGGAAAACTCGTCCCAAGAGCTGTTTTGAAAGGGGACGAGTTTGCTCGTGCAGAGGAGCAATCAGCCGCTCCTCCCGTAGGGAGAATATGAAAATAGCCCAGGGTGAAACCCTGGGAAGCATCCATGCGTGCGTTTCCGCGCCCCGCAGGGGGCGCGATGAATCTTTCGTTGTCATAGAGCCCTGTTGTTGGCCGTACTCGACCGGCCCAACACCCGCCGCCTCGCTTACACTGATCTCTCCATGGAACCTGCCCCCTCCGCCGACCGCCTAAACGAGCTGCTCGCGACGGCATCCCTTCAGATCTTGCAAATATCACAATCTAAACAGTTTAATGACTATCTTTCGCTAATTATTCGCTGGAATACCCGCACCAATCTAACCTCCGTCCGCGATCCGCAAGCCATCCTTTCTCGCCATTTCGTCGAATCCATCGCCTGCGCCCAGACCCTCCCCGCCGGCATCGTCTCCCTCCTCGACTTCGGCTCGGGAGCAGGCTTCCCCGGCATTCCCATCGCCATCTGCCGCCCAGACGTTGCCGTCACTCTGGCAGAATCCCAAGGAAAAAAAACCGCCTTCCTCCAGGAAGCCGTTCGCGTTACTGGCGTCACTGCGAAAGTCCACGCCGCCCGCGCCGAAACCCTCACCACCCAATTCGACTGCGTAACCCTTCGCGCCGTCGACCACATGGACCGAGCAGTCCAGGCGGCCACGCATCTCGTCCGCCCCAACGGCTGGCTGGCGATTCTCACCACCCAATCCAATCTCCCCACTCTCCAAACCGCCGCAGGCCCCGCTTTCCTCTGGTCTGACCCCGTCCCGCTCCCTGGCAGCGAAAACCGCATTCTGGCCCTGGGCCGCAAGCAATAGCCTGGCTCTGCAGCATCAACAAACTCCCGCTTCTTTTCTTCGCGCAATCAACAGAAGCGCGTCACCTCGCGATTTGTTGATCCAGCCAAAAATCCAGCCCACCGCTCAAATTGTTCCACGTGGAACAATTTCAACCCGCCCACCACAGAATTGTTCCACGTGGAACAATTCTGCCCAAGCTCCCCCCAAATCGGATTCCTCCTACCGCCCAGGAAGCCGTCCTGTTTCCCCGCCTGCCCATCTCAAATTGTTCCACGTGGAACAATTTGAGACCTACGACCAACTTCTCCAACCTTGGAGATCAGATCCCTACCCAGTCCAAAATTGTTCCACGTGGAACAATTCTCAAACTCAGCCCTCCTAAACAGAACCAATCTTCCGGCCCAAACTGCCCTTCGGCCTCCAAATTACCGACCTCGTTGGCCCAAATTGTTCCACGTGGAACAATTTCGTCGTGGGCGAGAATCCTTGGCGGGCGTCAGCGTTCCTGCCCCATTTTCGAAGCAGGATTCATAAATCTTTTTGCCCTTCCTGTTGATTTCTTTCTTGGTTGCCCGTTTCTGAATATTTTCCACAACTCCAGTGACATCAGGGGCTTGCCGCCACTCCGAAGGGTCTCTTCTGGGGGCTTTCCACAATCGTCCCGATTTCTCCACAGCGCAAATCACTGCACAGAGCTACCCCCGAGTTTTAACCTGAAATGCCATGGGCAAGATTCTCGGCGTGGTCAATCAAAAGGGCGGAGTCGGCAAGACGACCACCGCAATCAACCTCTCCGCCTGCCTCGCCATCGAAGGTCTCAACGTCCTTTTGGTCGATTGCGACCCCCAGGCCAACGCCACTTCCGGGCTTGGTGTCCCACGGGACGATAACCGCCATTCCATCTATGACGTACTGGTCGGCAACGCCCCCGCGGAGCAAGTGATTTTGCCAACAGATGTCAAGAATCTCTGGCTTTTGCCCGGCTCGAAGAACCTCACCGGCGCAAATATTGAATTGGCTGGAGTTGAAGGCCGCGAAACGCGTCTCCGGGACGCCCTGGCTCCGATCCGTGGCAATCATGATCTGGTGGTCCTGGACTGCCCGCCCGCCCTCGACCTATTGACTTTGAACGTCTTAGTGGCCGCCAACTCCCTGATTGTGCCCATGCAAGCCGAATATTTTGCCTTGGAAGGCATCTCCGAGCTGATTTCAACCCTGGAACGCGTGCAGGCTGCCTTCAACCCCGAAATCTCAATAGAAGGCGTTTTGCTAACGATGTACGACGATCGAACCAACCTGGCACAGCAGGTCACCGAGACTCTGCGCGACTATTTCAAGGAAAAGCTGTTTCACACGGTAATACCGCGCAATATCCGGCTGGCCGAGGCACCCAGCCATGGCAAGCCCGTGGCGCTTTACGACGCCCGCTCCCGAGGAACAGAGTCCTATTTTGAACTGACAGGTGAATTTCTGGCGCGCAACAATATCGAAAGTCCGCGCAGTCTCGAGCGCAAAGCCGCAGCGGCCAATGCGCCCAAGGTTGAGGTGCGCTTCTGGCCATACTCATGACTGAAGACCGCTGCGCGCTAACAATCTGAATCCTAAGACCGAAAAACCACCGGCCGATGCTGCCGGGTACGAGGCCCCCATGATGACAACGACTGCTACCGACCCTAAACGACGCGCCCTGGGAAAGGGACTCGATTCATTGCTTCCGCGGGTCAATGCGTCCGCCGCGCCTGCTCCAACGCTCGCTGTGCCGGTCGAGAGCGAGGCGGGACGGCCGCGCGAGATTCCGCTGGATCAGATCGACCCCAACCCATTCCAGACGCGATCGCGGATCAATGAGGATACGCTTGCCGAGCTGGCGGCCTCGATTACCGCGAATGGAGTGGTGCAGCCTATCCTGGTGCGGCCTCAAGCGGATGGCCGATTCCAGCTGATTGCCGGCGAGCGGCGCTGGCGGGCGTCGGGGCTGGCGGGGAAGAAAACGATTCCTGCGTTTCTGCGACAGGTGTCGGACGAGCAGGCGATGGAGATCACCATCGTCGAAAATCTCCAGCGTGCCGATCTGAACCCGATGGAGCAGGCGCGGGCCTTTGACCGGCTTTCGCGGGATTTTTCGATGACGCAGGAGCAAATGTCGCTGCGTACCGGAAAGGACCGCGCAAGTATCGGTAACTTCCTTCGTTTGTTGAAGTTACCGATTGAAGTGCAGAACAAGGTGGAGTCGGGCGAGCTGAGCTTCGGGCATGCGCGGGCGCTGCTCGCCTTGCAGCATCATCCTGGCATCGAGCAGGCCGCAAAGCGGATCTGCACTCTTTCGCTTTCTGTTCGCCAGACGGAAGCGCTGGTGCAGAGCATGCTCTTTCCGGACCTGGAGAAGAAGGAGCCGAAGCCGGAGCCTGTGGTCGACCCCAATGTGAAGGAAGTGGCGGAGCGGCTGCAGAGGGCGCTGGGTCTTCGGGTACGGATCGAGGACAAGCACGGGCGGGGGCGGGTGATTATTGAGTATGGCCGGCTGGAGGAGTTTGACGCGCTTTTGGAGCAGCTGGCTAGTGAACAGTGAACGACCGTGGACACCCATGATCGTGCGGATTGATGCTGCGTGAAAACTTCCGGGGCTGAAACCCCTTTCGTTTTGAAGCTTGATTCAGGGGCCTGACGGACCCCTGCTCCCTCCGTGCATGCTTGGCAGATGCGGGTTCGTGCTTTCCCATGTCCCAAAAGAAGGGATATGGGGCACCCATGGTTGTGCGAATGGATGCTGCGTTAAGACCTCCGAGGCTGAAGCCCTGCCATTTTTGAGACAGCAAAGACAAGGCAGGGACAAAGAGCAGGTTATTTGTGCAGGGCGTTGCAGGTGGAGCGTAGAGTGAACTCCAAGGAATCGCGTGGAACGCTCTCGACGAAGGGTCCGATCAGCCATCCTAGACCGGGCGGGACGGAACGTGTGAGGGAGACCGACTCGATTTGCATGTAGAGCCCGCCGTCGCGCTCCTCGAAACTCCAGTAAGTATTCAAGCGCCAGAGGTAGCCGTGGTCTTCGCCGGAACTTAATGCGTGTTCCCTGGCTGTGCCCGGTGCGTCGATCTCGGAGATTCTGGTGCTGCGCGCGAAGCTGTATTGGTGCTGAGGGTCGAGCCGTCCATAGGCGATGTCGGCGGTGATGTCGAACACCACGGTGACGAGGTGGTGCTGGCGAACGCGCATTGACGCCTGCAGACGATCGCTTTGTTGCGCGAGCACCTTCGCCTGGAGGATTTGCGGGGCGAAGTATTTTGGGTAGGCGCTGAAGTTCTGAGTCACTCGGAGAAAATCGGCGGCGGTGGCTCCGGGGACAAACACGGTGCCGCGCCAGTGGTGCAGCAGTGCTCCTACCGAGACGGGCGGGGTAGGGGGAGTGAGCTTGTCGACGATTAGTTCACCACGGCGGAGGCGGGCCTCAGTTTGCGGGGCGGCCATGGGAGCGAGAAAGGTGCTTTGCACACGATGCTGCTGCGCGAGGCGCGATTCAACTGTGCTGACGTAGGAGTCGAATGCGGAAGCAGCTGGCGGCGAGGGATCCGCGGAGACGCTAGACGCCGCGAGGATGACTAGACAGACGAGAAGAAAACGGGGCTGGGAATTCACTAGGTCTCTGACCGCGTAAGTTCGTGTGTTGAGGTTTGTGCTTTCCCAGGTCTCAAACCACCCCAGCGACGAAGACCTGTCACCGGGGACCCCGGTGAAAATCCAGAACTAGGGCACCCACTTTTGTGCTTGATCAAGCGGTCGGGGACCGTGGGCCTACCAAGTGTAGCGTACGGAGTAGGTGAGCGTGATCTCTCCTTTTGCGGGGACCTGCAACGGGAACTCGACGGAGCGGCTGTCGCGTTTGGTGAAGTCGGAGGATTTGTCGCGGATCTCCCAGTTCACACCACGGTAGAGGTGTTCGACGACGGTGACGTTGATGGGCTGCTGTTTCTGATTCGTAACCTTGATCTCGAAAGACTCGTCGACGATCCGGTCCTGCTGGTTGATGTGGAAGTCGGTCTGGCGACGAGAGCCCTTCACGTCGAAGGCGCTGCCGGTGGCGAGCTTCACAGTCTCTTCGCTGGGTGTGTGCGCGATCATGTCTTCGCCGACGAACTCCATCTGACCGTCGGCATCGCGCCGATAGAGGCGGACGCGGCCTGCGGGCAAAGGCATGCCGAGATGATTTGATTCGCTGTTCTTGAGCTCTTCGAGAAGATGAACCTTGGTGTTGCCGTTGTCGAGGCCGAAGCCGCGCTGCTGGTTGATGTTTCCGTTGTTGTAGGTCTGGAGCTGCAACTCGGTTGCGGCGCCGTCGTAGAGATAGTTGCGATGCACGGTGACGTCTGCTGCTTCGATGAACTGCACTTGCTTCGTTTCGCCATCGCGGAGGGCGACGGTGCGATTGAGGTCGTACAGATGAAAGTCGTCGAAGGCCTTTTGAGTGACCTGCGTGGAGCCAAACGCGCCAGCACTCGCGAAGGCCAGCCGGTCGCTTGCCTGAAGACTCTTGCTGGTCTGGAGTTGGAATTTGGCGACTTCGCCGGCCATGAGCTTGATACGCGCCTGGGGAAATTCTGTGCCACTTCGATTTTGGATGGTGACCCAGCCGAGGAGGTCGGCCTTTTCATCTCCCGTGACATCCGCGGAGTTGGGTACGACCACGTTGTAGTTGGCTTCCCAGTCGAGGCCGCCAGTGATGTAGGCGAGTTCGGCGGAGAAGTGTTCGGCTTTATCGGATTGGATTTGCCAGCGGAGGGTGGGCTTGAGGAGCAGGCCGTCGGTGGTGGCTGGGAATAAAGGAGTGCCGGGAAGCTGGAACTGCATTTTGCCGTTGACTTCGATGAGGGGCTGGGCGGGACCGCCATTGAGAATCTGACCCTGAGGAGAGTACTCGTACGGTTGCTGCGAAGGCGCGCGGAGGATGGCGCCCTGGACGATGTGCGACCCCTGCGGAGTCATCACCTCGAAGTCGATGGTCTTGCCTTCGTATTTTTCGAGGAGCCAGTCCTGGCTGACGACGGCGGCGTCGTAGTTTTGCTCGAGGATGTGGACGATGCGTTTGCCGGCGGGATCGCGGAGAACGACGGAGTCGGGCTCAAGGCGGCTGGTGACCTCAGTGGCGGTGATTTCGTTGAGGCCGGGGCGCAAGTCGAGATCGATGGAGGTGCGGGCTACCGCGAAGTCCTGGTTGTAGATGGTTAAGGCGACGGGGGCTGATTGCCACCCCGCAGACGAAGACCTATCTGCGGGGACCCCGGGTTGCTGGGCGGTGAGTAACGAAGGTGCGAAGGATGCAGCGAAGAGAGCGGCGGCGAACAAGCTGGTTTTGCGCACGTGATCCTCCTACGGTTTCTGACTATAGAACGCGGGAGAAGGTGAAACTTGCAGTTGGACGGAGAAAAAAGAAAACTGGGATCTGTCGGCAGGGAATCGCAATTGACGGCGCCTTGCGGCCTGCGGTTGATTGCACGACGTCTGGCCGTCGATTTTCTATTTCTTTTGTTTCGCCGGTTTGGGCATGAAGTAGCCGCGGCGGGCTTGCAGATCGACGTCCTCTCGATCCACTTTTATTTTTAGGAAGTGGTAACTGCCATCGGCTTTCACACCGTCGAGCGACAGCTCCAGCACATAGACAATCTCCGGCGCTTCGGTCAGGGCCTTGAATCCTGCGTCGAGATCGTTGCTGTTATGAAAGAACGTTCCGCCCGTGCCGTCGGCGAGTTCTCCCATCGCATTCTCGGCCGCTCTCTTCTCGCGGGCAACGAATTCGCCGCGGGTCGCAACGGGAGCTGCGTGCACATCCTCACTGGCGGTTAACGATGTTGTGTACAAACCGCGCGCATCGAGAGCGCTGATCGTCACGTTGGACTGCGCTGCTTGATCGATGAGTTGGGACTCCTGGGTTCTGGCTTCCTGTCCCACGGGCAGAAAGCCGGGGGATACGAGGATGAGTGAGCGTTGTCCCGGCAGCCTCGCCATTCTCCGCACAATTTCCGCGATGACGGCATAGGTGGCCTGGGTGTCCTGCTCGCCTGCGCTGAGAGCACGCCTGGCTGCCTGCTCCGCAAGCCTCTGGGCCATGGGCAGGTCGGTTTGCGGATTGATGCCGGGGTCACAATTCAGCACCTGCGCCAATGCGTCCTGAACGGCGTGGTTGTCGTGCTCATTCAGGATCAGGTCGGCCTGGTAGTAGGAGATATAGGGGCAATCCGATTTTTGAAACTGGTTTGTGCCGTGCAATTGCACGGCCGCGATCGCGTTCTGCAAAATGGCGCGATCGCGCGTGAGGCCGCTATTTGTTTTTCCCGAAGTGGAGACAACGGCGGCCACATCCGGGCCTGTCAACGCGCCGTCCAGCGCCTTGATGCCGGCCTGCTTCGCATAGGCCAGATCTTCGGGGCTCAGGTGCATGTCGTCGAAGAGGAAGACGGTGATCCGGGCCGGCAGCGTGGACGATTGCAGCGCAGCGCTCGCGGGAGCCGGGGAGCTCTGGTTGCTTTCGGTCGTGTTCGCAGCCGCGCTTTCATTTGTTCCACTCCGCTCTACGGTGAATCCGGAGACGGGTCGCGGCTTGCCCTCATCCAGGACTTGAAAGTCTTCCTGCTTCAGGTTGTCGACGGTGCGTCCCTGCTTGTCGCGGACCACGACTGGAACTAACACGCGATTCACATTGATTTGGATGTTGGGGGTGGTGGGCTGAGGGGGTGGCGGCTGCTGCGCGGAGAGGCAGGGGGCGGCGAAAAGAGCGACGAGGAACAAATTGCGCGGGCGCACGATTCTTCCTCCTGGCTGACAAGTGTAGAACGCTGGCGAGACGGAGTCTTGCGGGGTTGGACCGCAAAAGACGAGACAGGGACCAGGGAACAAGGGGTCACAGCGCCCCCTACGGGGCGCGCGATGCGGAAAAGGGGACGTTCACCCAGGGCGGCGCTTTGCTCTGCCCTGGGCTACTTTCACAGCCTCCCTCCGGGAGGCGGGAAGCTGATCGCACAGGGGAACCGGGAGCGTAGGATTGACAACCATCTCAGTATTCGATGCCGCGCTGGGCGAGGATGCCTTTCTGGTAGGCGTGTTTGACTTCGCGCATTTCGGTGACGGTGTCGGCGAGTTCGACTAATAAAGGATGCGCACTGCGGCCGGTGAGGATGACGTGGACCATTTCGGGACGCGCGCGGAGCGTTTCGGCGACTTGCTCGGGCGCGAGCATGCCGTAGCTGATGGCGTAGTTGATTTCGTCGAGGATGACGAGGTCCCACTCGCCGGAGAGGATGGCTTCGCGGGCTTCGGCCCAGGCGGCCTCGACGAGGCGGATGTCTTCGGGGTCGGTTTCGGCGCCGCCTACTTTGACGAAGCCTCGGCCCATTTGTTTAAGGACGAAGTTGGGCGCGTGGGCGAGGACGGCGTCGAGCTCGCCGTAGTGCCAGGAACCTTTGAGGAACTGGAGGATGAGGACGCGCATGCCATTGCCGACCGCGCGCAGGGCGGTGCCGAGGGCAGCAGTGGTTTTGCCTTTGCCGGGGCCGGTGTTGATGAGGATGAGGCCTTTGCGGGATTCGGTCATTGCAGATGACAGATTACAGTTTACAGCTGACAGAAACCCGGGGTTCCGTCAGACATGAAGAGTCGATTGCAGATGCTGCCGTCCAAGGGTTGGGCTGCGGACTGCCATCTGCCATCCGAAATCTGTCATCTGCTCCCGTCGCCTGTTCAGTGGCCGGTGTGGTAGGGGTGGCCGGTGAGTATTGTGCAGGCGCGGTAGAGTTGTTCGGCGAGGACGAGGCGGGCGAGGGCGTGGGCGAGGGTGAAGGAGCCGAGGGAGAGCAGGACTTTGGCGCGAGGTAGCGCGGCAGGGGACCAGCCGCTGGCCGGGCCGATGGCGAAGACGATGTGCTGAAAGCCGTCCTGACGGTGTGCGGCAAGCCAAGCGGCGAAGAATTCGGAGGTCATGGGGCGGCCGCGGGTATCGAGCAGGACTGGGACGGCGGCGGTTCTGGTGTGCTGGCGCTCCAGCCAGGTGAAGAAGGCATCCTCGGTTTTGAAGGCCTGATCCTTGCATGGCAGGAAGTTAGAACACCGCTCGAGATACTGGGCCGTGAGGGTCTGGAACGGGTCGTTGGCAGCGAAACGGGCACCGATGTGTGCGAGCGTGACGTTCATTTGGAAGGAGGATAACGCACGGTGAAAGCTTGATCGAGGAATTTGTAGGGGAATTCCCCAAAAACGAGAGGTACAAACTGTTTTTTGAATATTCGACGAAGTTTATTCTGATTTTCATATAATCTGCATTTTGGGCCAGTTTGGTGACGTGACCTAAGTCACGTATTTTGAGGTGGGAGCAGATTGTTTGCACCATTTTGTGTGATTGGCAACAGTCATGCACTGATGTTAGGCAAGTAGTCCTCTGCTTTCTTCAGGTTGTGGTTGGGTGCGATCCGATAGTCGAGAGCCGACCTCGCTTTTTGTCCTGAATGCCTGAACGCTTTACGCTAATGAGTCGCGGAACCGCTCTATCCCACAGACGGGTACGCACGGCAAATTACCTGGATCGAGGAGTTCCCTACTCTGGGCTTCCGGTTCTTTTCAATTTGGAGGAGTTCAATGCGATTTATCCGTTTGCAAGGGCTGGCAGTTTGGTTCGGCCTCGCGCTTGCCCTGGGATTCACAGCGACCACGATTGAGCAATCGGTTTACGGGCAGGAAACGACAGGCGGTATGCAGGGCACGGTGAAGGACCCGTCGGGGGCTGTGGTTCCCGGCGCGAGCGTGACGGTGACGACGCCGACACTTGTGGGCTCGAAGGAAGTTGTGACGGACGCCGCGGGCTACTATCGCTTTGCGAACCTGCCGCCGGGCAATTACACGATTCTGGTGAAGGCGCAGGGCTTCCAGACGCTGAAGCGGGAAAACGTGATGCTTGAAGTCGGCCATCTGCCGACGATCGATCTTCCTCTGAAGGTAGGCGGGGTCGACACGATCGTTGAGGTGAGGACCGAAGGTCCGATGATCGACGAGACGACCACGACGACGCTGACGAATATTCCGCAGGAGACGTTGCAGGATATTCCACACGGCACATCGTTCCAGTCGGTCATTCAGTTTGCACCCGCAGCCCGCAACGAGCCTCTCGAAGGCAGCGGCATGTTGAGCAACGGCAGCGGATCCACGTCGCCGGGCAACGGCTCGAACGGCGGATCGTTTGGATTCTCGATCGGCGGCGGCGCTGACTCAGAGAACTCCTACCTTGTGGAAGGGCAGGAAACTGCCAACATTATCGGCGGCTACTCGCACACGAATGTTCCGATGGATTTCATCCAGGAAGTACAGATGAAGACCTCTGGCGTAGAAGCCGAATATGGTGGCGCGCTGGGCGGCGTGGTCAACGTGATCATGGATAAGGGCACGAACCACTGGCACGGGTCGGTGTTCGCAAGCTTGCAGAACGAGGCAATGAACGGATCGCCGAACGGGTATTCGCGTTACGACCCAAGCTCGAGCGGCACGACGACAAGCTGGGGTGCCATCGATCCGACGTATCAGAACTATCAGCCAGTCCGGCCGAAGAGCAGTGACTTTTTTCCCGGCGGGACGATTGGCGGACCGCTGTTGGGACTTTTCCCGAAGGTAATTGCAGATAAGCTCTATAGCAAGCTCGCGGACCGCATCTTTTTGTTCGCAGGCTTCAATCCCGAGTTCAATGCGTATGAGGAG
This sequence comes from uncultured Occallatibacter sp., assembly GCA_964487345.1. GTDB lineage: Bacteria > Acidobacteriota > Terriglobia > Terriglobales > Acidobacteriaceae > Telmatobacter. The sequence continues at coordinate 17,793 of CAZAQN010000027.1, forward strand.
TTTCTGAACTATGGAACGGCTGCCCAGGGCGGCGGTCTCGGAAAAGTTCCTTTTAGCCAGAACACTCACACGTTTTATAGCAACGCCCGCATCGATGCCGAAGCTTCGGAGAAGGTGCGCGTCTTTGCGTCGTGGCTCTACCAAGGTCAGAAGCAGAACGGTGAGAACCTGCCTGCATCTGGTGGCGACCCGTCCGAGGATTCGGTTCAGGGCTACTACAACACAATTACGGGCTGCTCGGGATTGGGGGCGTCGTTGAGCTGCACGGGCAGTTTTGTTGCGCCGTCCACCTACGCGCACACGCTGGGCTATTCGGCTCCAAATCTCACGTTGAACACCGGCGCCGACATCACGCTGACGAACAGCCTTGTGGCTACAGCGAGATTTGGATATTACTTCGAGAACTACCACGACTATGGGTTCCCGACGGCAGGGGCAATCGACCTGTTTGAGGACAACGGCGCGGGTACGACCGACACAACGGGCGCTCCGCTGCCCCCAGCCCTGGCCGAGACCACAGGCTTTCTGAATCAGGCGCTGGACAGCAACTACACGCACTTCAATTCGAACAAGGCGATCCAGTTCGACGCCGACATGGCGTGGTTCCATGCAGGGAGGGGTGGAACACACAACGTCAAATTCGGATATCAGCTGCACCGGAACTCGAACTATATCTTCCAGGGCTATAACGCACCGCTCATCGAAGTTTGGCCTGGTGTGTCGAATCCCTACGCGCCGCAGGGGCCGGTTGGTGCGGCCAACTGTGCGACGGTCGAAGCGGAGACCGGATACACAGCCGGCTGCGTTGGGACCTACGGAACTGTCAACGTGAATGACTTTGGCAGCGGCGGCGCTGCAGTCGGATTCAATCACGGGTTCTATGGTCAGGATGCCTGGACGATCGGAAAGGGCATCACGATCAACTACGGACTGCGTGTGGAGCGTGAGTACCTGCCGGCCGAGAATCAGCCGGCTACCGCGAAGATCACGCAGCCTATCAACTTTGGATGGGGCGACAAGATTGCTCCGCGTATCGGCGCTGCCTGGGATGTCTTCAAGAACGGGAAGATGAAGATCTTCGGCGGCTACGGCGAGTACTACGACCAGATGAAGCTGAACGTGGCCATCAGCTCCTACGGCGGCCAATATTGGCAGGAATGCTGGTATGCGCTGATGGAGCCGAGCGTCGCGAACATTCTGCCGGCGTTCAATGCGAACAACCGGTATTGCGTGGGTCCCGATTCAACCAGTCAGGCCAATTTCGCCGGCGCAGCGCCGGCTGGTTTGACCTTCCTGGAAAACCAGAACCTGCGTGCGTTCCCGACGACCTGCTCGACCTGCAGCACGACGCAGGAAGGCACAGCGCCTGGGTTGAAGCCATACGCGCAACACGACTCGACCTTCGGCGTGGACTATCAACTATCACCCAACTTTGCGTTTGAGGCGCGTTGGGATCGCAGACGATTGGACCATGTCATCGAGGATTCGGCTATCTTTAACCCTGCAATCGGCGAGACGTTCGTAATTGTGAATCCTGGGCAGGGCGTGAACAGCACGTTTACGAACTTCTACAACTTCCTGTATGGCGCCCCGCCGGATTGCTCGGCCGGATGCCCGCCGAACAAGACGATTCCTGCGGCCCGCAGCTACGACGGCTTGGAATTCCGCCTAACCAAAGGAGTGGCACAGCACTGGATGGGTATGGTTTCGTATACCTACAGCCACCTGCGCGGCAATTACACCGGGCTGACTAGCTCGGATGTGGCAGACGGCGGCGGCGGCCGTAACGCACCGAACAATAGCCGGTCCTTCGATGAGCCGTTCTTCTCGTGGAACGCCTTTGGCGGTTCTTCGAGCGGCTTGTTGCCGACGGATCGCCCGAATGCGGTGAAGGGCTATGTCTATTACGATCTGCCATGGTTGCGGAAGTTCGCGACCGACTTCGGCATCTTCCAATCGGCTTATAGCGGCAGTCCTCTGACAAGCTACATCGATGCAGGATTTGCATTCCCAGGCGGGTTCCCGACGGACATTGTCAATCGCGGTAAGTGGATCGATGTCACCCAGGATCCGAACTCCGGTGCGATTACCGCGAGCGCTCCTTATGTGAAGCGCACACCAGCCTATCTCGACACGGACTTTAACCTGAAGCAGACCTACAAGGTCGGGGAGTCAAAGGCCCTTTCCTTCGATGCAACCTTCACCAACCTGCTGAACCAGCACTCAGTGACATCGTATGGCCAGCAGATCGATTCGGGTTACGCCTCAAACTACATCGCCCCCGGAGGCCACACCCTTTTTGATGGTCCGGCATACTATGCAGCTGCCATGACTCCTTACAACTACCTTCTGGACATGAACAGCAGCAACAACCTGACTGGGCCGATCACGGAGAACAGCCAGTACGCGAAGCCGTATCTGTACCAGCTCAGCCGGAACATTCGTCTGGGAGCGCACTTCACGTTCTAAGCGAACATAGCTCGTAGATAGGGGCGGGGACTCGCGAAAGCGAGCCCCCGCTTTGCATTTGGGCTGGGAAATTTACGGAGCGTGGAGAACGCTGGACGGAGGGCGGGGATTGTGAGGAGTTGAATCGAGGACGCGCTGTGTGGAGTCGGATGGTTATTTCTTAGGTCGGGGTTTGGTCGCGGAAGATTTCTTTGCAGTCGACTTCTTCCCTGCCAGGGTTGCTGGTTTCTTTGCCGGAGCGGGTTTGGGGGCCTTGCGAGCCTTTGCGGTCGCCTTCTTTGGTTTAGGCGCTGGGCTGGACGTCGGGGCAGGCTTGGATGAGGATTTCCGCCCCGGCGACGAAGACTCTTCCCCGGGGATCACGATCTTAGCGCGAGTGGCGCGGGTTTTGGCGGCCAGGGCGGCTTTGAGTTCAGCGTCGAACTCGGCGGGCGTGAGGGGGCGGGCGGATTTGCGCAGGCGCTCGATGTCGTAGAAGGCGCGGCGTTCGGCGCGGAAGACGTGGACGACGAAGTCGACGTAGTCGAGGAGGATCCAGTCACCCTGGCGGCGGCCTTCGACGGAGGTGGCGTACACGCCGTAATCGCGCTTGAGGGTGAATTCGATTTCGTCGGCAATGGCCTGGGCCTGGCGATCGTTGAGGGCGGACGTGATCAGGAAAAAGTCGGAGAGGCCGGAATCGATAGGATCGAGTTCGAGGATGCGGGTGTCTTCGCCTTTTTTGTCTTCACAAGCTTTGGCGGCGGCCTGGACGAGGATGCGCGTGTGTTCGTGCGCCTGGGGGGTGGTCATTCGAGGGAATTGGTCTCCATAGATCATGGTAGCAGCGAAAAGTTCCTAGTTCAGAGTTCTTAGTTCGTAGTTCTCAGGGCGCAGCTTCTGGGGATTGAACTGGAGTCGGGACCAGGTGACTAAGACACTGAGGGGACTGTGAACTGCGAACTAAGAACTCTGAACTGCTGCTCACCGGTAGAGGTTGTGGGCGGCTATGTAATCGAAGACTGCGTCGGGGAGGTCGCTGTGGTGGCCCTCGCCGGCGGGGATGCGCGCGACCTCGCTGTGCACTTCTTCGCGGATGGCTGTGGCACTGATGTCGATGTAGAGGCCGGGGAGGAGGTGAAAGGGGGCGGTAGCGCCCGTGGCGTTGTGCAGTGTGCACGTTCGAAGTTCGATGGCGGGGGTGGCACTTTGTGAGGAGAAGCAGGGTTCGAGGGAGAGGCCTGCGGGGAGGGCGTCGGCGAGGTCTTCCAGGTTCTGACCGGGACGTGAGGCGACGATGAGGGGCGCGATGAACGGGATTTCGGCACCGCGATGCCAGCGACGGAGAGCGAGGAACGAGTCGGCGCCCATAAGGCAGAAAAGTGTGGCGTGCTCGGGGAGTTCCTGCTTGAGGGCGAGCAGCGTGTCAATTGTGTAGTTGAATTTTGGCGCGTTGGCCGGCTTGGGTGAGTCGGCGAGGGAGAGAGCGAAGTTTGGCTCGCCGGATATCGCGAGGCGCGTCATGGCAACGCGGTCTTCGAAGCTGGCGGTTGAACCATCGGGCTTGAGAGGCTGCGCACCAACGGGCGCGAAAAGGACAGTGTCCAGCGAGAGCGCGGTTTGTGCGGCGCGCGCGATGGTGAGATGGCCGCGATGGGGCGGGTCAAAACTTCCGCCGAAGAAGGCGATGCGCGGGACCTCATGACCGGCGGGAGGCATGGGTTCATGGTAATGCCCTACCATGAGAGATGAGATGATGCGTTTCGTGATTGCGATTCTGGCCGTGGCTGGCGCGGTGGTTTCGGCGCTGGCTTTGCAGGTTCACTACTCGACTGCTACGGAGCCTTGCTCCATCAATGAGAAATGGGACTGCGGCGTGGTGAATCACAGTCCTTTCGCTGTGGTGGGGCGTGTTCCGGTTGCGGCGATCGGGATTGTGGGGTATCTGGCGCTGGCCGTACTGGCGTTGACGCGGCAGCGGTTTCTGCTGCATGCGGCCGCGCTGGTTGGATTGATTTTCGCGCTGCGCCTTACGTTCATTGAGGAGTTCGATCTACTGGTGTGGTGCCTCTATTGCGCGATTTCGCAGGGGATTATTGCGTTGATTTCGCTGTTGAGTTTGGGATGGCTGGCGGTCGAGTATTTTGGGTTGAGGCGCGGGGCTAAGCCGGTTGTGTGATTGGAGCCGGTGAATCGGTGTGGTTGAGGTTCGTGCTTTCCCAGGTCTGAGAATCCAGACCTGGGGCACCCATTTTCGTTCTGATTGAAGCTTCTGAAGAGCGACCTCCGGGGCTGAAGCCCGACCTTCTCGTGTGATCCATTCAGAGGCCTGAAGGCCTCTGCTCCCTCCGTCGATACCGGTGTTACTGAGAGACACAGGTGGTCCCCGAAGCATACCGAGACGCGCGTGCACTGATAAAATTGATGACAAAGCATGTTGAAAAAGAGATACGCGCGCTGGATGTACGAGTGGGAATACCGGCTCACGACGCGCGATGAAAATCGGGTGGTGCGGCCGCTCGAATGGGGATTCGAGTGGGTTGAGCCGTTCCTCGTGGCGCATGGATTTGGTGCAGCTGTGCCGAGTCCAGAGAGCGTGCGGGACGATGCGGACGCGGAAGCCGCGATGGTGCGCATCAATCAACTGCTCATTCGGAACAGCGATGTGTTTTTTTCTTATGAGCGTCCGACGGATTTTCGATTGGAAGAGCGGCACCCGATGCTGTTTCCGACCAACGTGCGGCCGGAGACGCTGGCGCAGGAAGCGGAGATTCGCGAACTGGCCGCGGCAGGAAGAATCGATAAAGCGCAGTTTCTTCGTTTCACATCGCCGGAGCGAACGCCTTACCCTGAAAACGATTTGGTGAATGCGCGGTGGTATCCGGCTCCCGCGCACAAGGACCCCAAGCGACCGAAGCAGGCGATTGTGGTGTTGCCGCAGTGGAATGCGGATGCGTTTGGCCATAATGCACTGTGCACGATGTTCAATCGGTTTGGCGCGTCGGCACTGCGGCTGTCGAAGCCGTACCACGATATTCGGCGGCCGCATGAGCTGGAGCGGTCGGACTATGCGGTGAGCGCGAATATTGGGCGGACGATTTCGGCCTGCAGGCAGGCGGTGGTGGATATTCGCTGCTGCATTGATTGGCTGGAGGAGCAGGGGTACGAACACTTCGGCGTGCTGGGGACGAGCCTGGGCTCATGCTACGCGTTTTTGGCGAGCGCGCACGACAAACGGATCCGCGTGAATGCGTTCAATCACGCGTCGACGGCGTTTGGCGATGTGGTGTGGGCGGGGCAGAGCACGCGGCATGTGAAACAGGCGCTGGCCGATGCGGGCTTGACGCAGGATCGCGTACGGGCGTTGTGGGCTGCGGTGAGCCCGGTGAGTTTTTACGACAAGATCATGCGGCCCGAAGTTGCCGGAGCCGACAAGAATGTTCTGCTGGTGTATGCGAATTACGATCTGACGTTTCCGAAGGAGTATTCGCTGAAAGTGGTGGAAGCGTTCAGGCGGATCGGGTTGAATTTCGAATTGCGCGTGCTGCCGTGCGGACACTACACGACGGGTGAGACGCCGTTCAAATTTATCGATGGATGGTATATGGGGTCGTTTGTGTGGCGGGCGTTCAAGGCGCTGCGGGACGAGAAGGCGGCGCTTGGGGACGCAGTGGTGGAATGCACAGAAGAAGAGGAAGTGGGGGCGCGGTAGGCCGGTGGGGAAGTAGTTTGCCGCGCAGGAGTGACGATGCCGATCGCCGCGCGCATCCTGCTTGAAACCGCAGCAGCACTGATCGCGGCCGGCGGAGCCTTCGACCTGCTTGTGCCGCGGTTGCCGCGGAATCTCTCTGCGATGTGCGGCGAAAATGAACAAGCTCGAAAACTTGCTCGCGAATTGCTGCGCGCTTTGGGTGGAGCGCTCGTCGCGATCGGGGTTGCCATGTTCATGCTGGTTGCTACATCGGGCGCACAGGGGCAACCGGTCACGCTTGTTTTGATTTTGATTCTTGTGCTGCCGGCCGAGGGGATCAATGCGTTCTGCATGTATCGCGTCGGCTCACCGTTTTATATCCCACTGACTTTTGTCTTGCTGACCGTGGCTGGCGTGGGGTTGGCCTGGGTGGGGGTTACTCTTTAAAGTATTTTCGGAATCCACGTAGACTTTTAGAGACCGCAGACGGTGGCTGATTCTTGAAGAACCTGCCTCACCAATGGTCGTGCAGACTGGCGCGGCGTGAAAAACTCCAGGGCTGAAGCCCGGCTTTCTTCTGGCTCGTCTTCATGGGGCCTGAACAAGCTGCGGAAAAAGTCAAAAGTTTCGAGAAAAATTGTGAAATACATCCCTCAGCGGCTAAAGCCGGCGTCAATCCAACGACTTATCGGCACGAGTAAACTCGTGCCCTTCCAAAACCGCTCTTGGGACGGGTTTTTCCGCAACCTGTGAATGCTTCTTCCGTGCATGCAGGCAGATGCGGGTTCGTGCTTTCCCACCCTAGCGGAGCTAGGATGGGGCACCCTTGATTATGCGGATTGACGCAGAGAATACGCCTCGGTTATTCGTCGCGGAGGACTTGCACGGGATTGATGCTGGCGGCGCGGATTGCGGGGATTAGTGAGGCTAGAGCGGCGACGAACAGGATGAGGCAGACTACGCTCGCGTAGGTGATGGGATCGAGTGCGGTGATGCCGTAGAGCATGTTGGCGAGGAAGTGGCTGAGGGCGAGGCCGAGCGCCACGCCGGCGATGCATCCGATGATCGCGACGCGTAAACCTTGAGCCAGGAAACGCGCAACGATCTGGTTGCGCATTGCGCCGAGGGCGAGGCGCACGCCTACTTCGCGCTGGCGGAGGCGACCAAGATAACTCAGGGTTCCGTAGAGACCGATGCAGGCTAACGCCACGGCGGTCGCCGCGAAGAGAGCGAGCAGCGTGGTGCGGAGGCGGTTCTCGGTGGAGGCGTCGTCGAGGTGCTGTTGCAATGGCGCGAAGGCATAGACCGAGCGGCTGGGGTCGATCTCGTGGATGCGGCGGCGGATGGTCTCGGCCATGGCCATGGGATCGCCGGCGGTGCGGACTAAATAATTTGGAAACGGATTGGGCGCGCTGAAGCAGGAGTAGACGGTGGGGACGGGCTGCGTGTTGAGACCCTGTTCGCGCGCGTCGCCGACGATGCCGCGAATGATCCCCTTGGGTGCGAAGTCGTTGTACGCGGCCTCGGAGAGAACATGCCCGATTGGCGAGGCGCTCTTCATGTACTTGCTGACGAAAGCCCGATTCACAAGAATGTCGCTAATGGTGGAATCTGGTTTGCAAGCTTCGCCGACCAGCACGGGGATCTGTACGGTGTCGACATAACCGGCGGAGACGTAGCGGCTGTTGGCCAGAAGGGGATGGCCCGGCTCGATCTTTCCGTCGATTTTGAATTCGAGCGGATAGAGAAACGCGACGCCGGGCAGCGAATCGGCTGTGGCTGCATCGACTACGCCGGGCAGAGAGCGCAGGCTGTCGAGGGTGCGGTTGACGTGCTGGATCAGGCTTTTCATGTCGGCGGTTTCGCCCCAGGAGCCGCTGATCTGAAAGGTCAGTACGTGGGATGGATCAAAGCCCGGGTCAACGCGGGCAATCTGCTGCAGACTCCGCAAGAGCAGGCCGGCGCCGATGAGGAGAGTGACGGCGAGTGTGACCTGAACTCCGACCAGGGCCCATTGGAGAGGATTGCGCGCGGAGACCTGGGTGCGGCTGCCGGCGGCGAGTGTGTGGGCGAGACCGCGACGGGTGCCGCGGAGAGCGGGAAATAATCCGCAAAGAAGCGTGGTGCCGAGGGCGGCGGCGAGCGAGTAAAAGGCGACGCGCCAGTTGAGGGAAATTTCTTCAGCGCGCGGGAGGGTTTTGGCGAGGAGATGGAAGCCGCGCGCGGCTGCGGCGGCAACGAGCAAGCCCACGAGGGAGCCGATCATTGCGAGAGCGAAGACTTCGGTGAGAAGTTGGACGACGATTGCCTTGCGCGATGCACCGAGCGAGAAGCGGATGGAGACTTCGTGTTCGCGTTCGGTGGTGCGGGCGAGTAGGAGTGCTGCAATATTGGAGCAGGCGATGAGAAGCAGCAGCGAGACCGACCCATAAAGGAGCCAGAGGGAGCTGCGCACGCCGCCAACGATGACTTCTTTCAGCGGCGTGGCTTCGACGGTGAGTTCGCTGTCGGGTTTGGCGTACTGTTTGCCGAGCTGGTTTTGTACGGTGATGAGATCGGCCTGGGCTTGCTGGATGGAGATGTTGGGTTTCATGCGGCCGATGACGGTGAACCATGTCGCGTCGCGGCGTTTGGCGAAGGGTGCGTCGGGAGCGCTGGGGGCCCAAAGATCGGCGTCGCGCGACGGGAACTGGAAGGAGGCGGGCATCACGCCAACGATAGGGAAAGAATCGCCGCGCCGGCTGCCGATGTGGAGCTCTTTTCCAATCGCATCGGGGTCGCCGTGGAAGCGTCGCTGCCAGAGGGCGTAGCTGATGAGAACGGCATTCGGCCCTCCCCAGTGCTCTTCGGCGGGAGTGAATTGGCGGCCGAGCGCGAGCGAGATTCCCAACGTTTCAAGGAAGCGCGGGGCGACGAGAATTTCGGTGACTTTCTCGGGAAGAGGGCCCGATGTTTCAGAGAGGTCGTCGAGGTAGTAGCCGCTGATGGATTGGAAGGTGGAGTTAAGGCGGTTCCAGTCTTCGAGGCGGACGGGCGCGACGAAGCGGTTGGCATCGCGGCCCTGGATGTCGTGCTGGTCGAGTCGGACGAGCTGATCGCCGTTGGGAAACGGAAGTGGGCGGAGAACGACGGCGTCGATGGCGGAGAAGACGGCGCTGTTGGCGCCGATGCCGAGAGCGAGGGTGAGAATAACGGCGAGCGTGAAGGACGGTGATTTGCGCAGGAAGCGAAGTGCGGCTTTGAGATGGAAAGCGATGGATTCTGCGATGGCGGAGACGTGGACTTCGCGGACGGATTGCTTCACTTGCTCGCGGCCGCCGAATTCGACGAGGGCCTGGTGACGGGCTTCTTCGGGGGACATGCCTTGCGCGATGTTGGCCTCAGTAAGGGTTTCGATATGGTGCGCGATTTCGCGGTCGATGTTGTCTGAAGTGTTGCGCGGAGATTGGTCTTGGCTGGGCATGGGATCTCCTATTCGGCGGTACGCAGGATGAGGGCGACTGCTTTGGAGAGACGGTTCCAGGTTTCTTCTTCGGCGGCAAGCTGTTTGCGGCCTTTGGCAGAGAGGCGATAGAAGCGGGCCTGGCGGTTGTTTTCCGACTCGCCCCAGTCGGCGGCGATCCAGCCGCGTTTTTCGAGACGATGGAGAGCGGGATAGAGCGAGCCTTGTTGGACCTGGAGCACGTCGGAAGAGATTTGGCGGATGCGCTGCGCGATGCCGTAGCCGTGGACGGGGCCGAGGGCGACGACTTTGAGAATGAGCAGATCGAGGGTTCCCTGGAGCAGATCGGTTTTTTCGAGAGGGGCCATGCTGGATGTTCTCTCCTAGACAATCTACACATACGAGGGAGATAGGTAGATTGTCAAGGGGAGAGTGACGAAGTACAGGGACTAGGGACTAGGGACTAGGGAACAGTACCGGACTAGTCGTTGTGCTGGTGGCGGTGGACTACGTAGCGTCCGATCAACCATCCGACCGCGCTGCCGACTAGTACGTCGGAGGGGAAGTGCTGCCTGGCCAGCACGCGCGAGATGCTGACGCCGGTGGCGAGGCCGTAGGCGGTGATTTGCGTGAGCGGGCCTTTGTATTCGGAAGCGATGACGGCTGCGGAGGACCAGGCGATCATGGTGTGCGTGGACGGGAAGGATGAATCCGTTCCGACGCTGGTCTGGAAAAATTTGCCGTGGGCGTTGTCGAGGGTGGGGCGCTCGCGGAGGGAGATGGCTTTCATCACTTCGTCGACGACGAGGCTATCGACCATGGCTTCGCCGCCGAGGATGCCGGTTTCGGTGGCGTGTTCGTCGTGGTGGATGTAGCCGAGAGTGTAGATGGCGGCAGGGGCAACGATGAATCCGCCGAGCAAGCCGTTGGAGGCGGTGGTGGCTTCGTTATTGAGAGAGGTGTTCTGGAGTTTGGAGGAAGACATGACCTGGTGGTCGGTGGTGATGGCGACTGTTGTGGCGAGAACGAGGACGACGGGGCCGATGGCGTTCGATTCGCGGATGTGCGCGGGGCTGGTCCAAATAGCTTTTTGATCGATGAGGATGTTGCGCGGGATGGAGCGCAGGGTGACCGGCGGGTTGGATTCGGATTTGGGTTGGGGTCTAGGCGCGTCCGGCAGAGTGGTCGTGCTCTGGGAGCGGGCGGAAACACTGAGGGCCAGCGCCAGAATAGAAGCGAGGACGATCTTCTCTGCCAGGGGATTCTTTTTCGAACTTCTCACGATATCTAAAGATGCTAAATGACGCACGAGAAGGACGTTCCATGAACAATACGTCATGTTGAGACATGGGTCACTTGAACGCAGGTCGGCGACCTGCGTTTTGAACGACAGTGGCTTATTCAGATTGGCGGTTTCCCAGGTCTCAGATGCGAGACCTGGGGCACCCATTCTCGTGGTGATTGACGGGGTAAAAAATGATCGCTTGGGTCGCGGTTTAGCGATGACCTCCGGGATGACCACCGCCGCGGTAGCCGGGGAGGGCGTGTTCGCCGCCCGCATCGTGACCAGCATTGCCTATGTGGCCTTGGCCGTCGCGCGCTTCGTTTCCGTGGAAGTGGTTGAAGGGCTCCGCTCCGCGCTCAGGCAGGGGACCACGATAGCCGTGATGGGGATCGTAGCGGTTATCGACGTGGCCGTAAAAGCCGCCGTGGCCGTGATACCAGGGACCGGCTCCGATAAAGATTCCGCCTGAAAACCAATCTGGGCCGTAGTAGCCATAGGGTGCGCAGTCATAGGGGGCGTAGTCGAAGTAGCCATAGGGGCAAACGGGCTGCACACCAATGCCTACCGAGATCTGGGCTGCCGGTACCGCAGAGCCTGAACTGAGCACGGCTCCAGCGAGAAGTGAAAGAGCAAGGACTTTTCCGGGGAACATACTTTCTCCTTTGATTCGATTAGAAACGCAAAAGGGGGTGACGGTTGTCTCTTCGGCTCACGATTTCTGTGGGGAATTGTGCGAAAGTGATCAGCTTTGGCGGGCGGTTCGGTGACACATTGGTCGCAGTTCTCCATGCCTTCGTGCGATGAGGTGCAGGATGCCGTATATAGAGCAAGCCCTTCAAGCAAGATTATTAATTGTGGACGACGAGGCTGTGATTCGATCGTCGATGTCGCAGGTGCTGACTGAGATTGGTTTTGCGGTGCGATCGGCGGAAGACGGATTGGCCGCACTAGTTGAGATTCGGAACGAGGTCCCCGATCTGATTCTCTCGGATCTCGAAATGCCGGGTATGTCCGGGTTCGAGTTTCTCTCGGTTGTCCGCCGGCGTCTTCCCTGGATTCGGGTGATTGCGATGAGCGGCGCATTCAGCGGCCATGAGGTACCTTCCGGAGTTGCGGCCGATGCCTTCTATCCAAAGGGTAGCGGCGTGCGCTGCTTATTGAAGATTATCGATGGGCTAGCGTGGCCGGAGAGATTGCCTGCCAACCAGCCGGATCCGTCGGCGCCTCTCCGGATTCAACGCAACGGGCACGAAGGCAGCGGAGAGCCTTGCGTTGCAATCGCCTGCCCGGATTGCTTGCGGACGTTCCAACAATCCGTGGATGGTTCGCTCAGCGTCGTTCGAGAAGCGCAGTGCATGCATTGCCGGAATACGGTCTACTACGCGATTGAAGAGCCGGTGGAGTCGGGGCCTCGAAAGGCGCCTCACGGATCATCGCGCGAGGCTAAGCAAGCGGGCGTGTCCCAAGTGAGTTACTGAGATTCCAGAACAAGCTGTGGCTACGGTGGGCATCGCGCTGCTTGCGTGCTACATTCAATTGGGCGCAGGGCTGAACAAGCCTGTAGAAACTCGGCATCTCTGTTGCGTCGAAAGAAAAGCGTCCCTCCGCGGCTAAAGCCGGTATCACTCTCTGTTGGATTTATGCGGGGGTTGAAACCCCCGCCTCCCTCCGAGTGAGTATTTCAGCGGCCCATCAAGCTCGTTGGGGAGGTGTCGCTGTGCTCCCCATACAAATGAGCTGCCCGTCAGATGTTTGGAACCTTCATTGCGACCTGAGCGTATTCGTTCTACGTCCAATTTTGTGAGAGGTGCGCCGAATGTCCTCACGTTCACTCAATTTCCGGTTTGTAGCAGGTTATGGATTCGCGGCGGTGATAGGGATGGCTGCCGGCATCTTCATTTCATGGGCATTTGCAATGGCTGCAGATGGCGTCCAAGCGGGGCAGCAAAATATGGCTGCGGGCGGCATGTTGGGCGCCGGAATGGCACACATGTCCGGACACATGTATATGACCACTCTGCGGACTCCGAATGCAGACGACCACCAGAAGGCGGATGCGATTGTGGCAGCGGCGAAAGAGGCGATGGAGCCTTATCGGGATTACCGCAAGGCACTGGCCGACGGGTACGAGATTTTTTTGCCGAATATTCCGCAGCCGCAATATCACTTCACGAGGAATGAATACGGGCGCGCGGCGTGGACGCATTTCGATCCGCTGAAGCCGACGTCGCTGCTTTACAAGAAGACCGCGGATGGTGGATACACGCTGGTGAGCGCGATGTACACGGATCGGGTGGATGCGAATGAGGATGAATTGAACGAAAGGATTCCGCTGAGCATTGCACGCTGGCATCAACACATCAATTTCTGCAAAGCGCCGGCAGGACAGAAGGCCGCATATTTTGGTCCCGATGCGAAGTTTGGCTTGCTCGGGTCAATTACGACGCGGGAATCCTGTGAAGCGGCGGGAGGCGTGTTTTTTCCGCACATCTTCGGATGGATGGTTCATGTGTATCCGTATGAGAGCGACCCAAAGAAGATCTGGTCGACAGATGATGACGACCAGGGACACGACAATATGGATCACTCGATGATGCCGGGGATGAAGATGAACTAGAGGCTGCTCATACAATGCTGCCGATGGCTTGAACGTGCGGAGTGCCGGTGGTTCACGGGTTTATTTCAGCCAGCCGGCGTTGAGGATCGCGGTTCGCTCACGGTAGTGCGCGCGTACTCGCAATATCTGCCATGGATGGGGGCTTCGTTGTGCGGGCGAGGGTCTCCGCTTGGCCTGCGTGTTGCTTCCCAAGCTTAGGATTGATGCCCGTCCCGAGGAGCCACAGAAAGACCGAGGCTTCTCCGAGGAGGCCACACGCGAGATTGTAGGGGGACAGGCTGTTCGCGAGCGAAGGGGTGAGATAGGTGCACCAGGCCAAGCCGCCAAAAGCAATGAGCGCGCTCAGACTACGAGGCAGGAAGCCCGATTTGAAGATGAGGTAGCCGATCAACATGCAAAAGATTCCGTGAAACACCATGGCTACGTCTGTGCCATGGGCATTGAATCGAATCGCTTCCAAGGCTATACCTGTGAAGTTGAAGACGGCCGCGAGCAAGGAGATGCTCCCGCTCACGGAACGAAAGACATAATAGAGAAGCGCTGTCACGGCGGACATGCCGACGATCTCGAGGATGCCGGCGGCGCGATTGAATCGGCCGGGAAAGATGGACTCGATGAATTGTGCAGCGAGCAGGGTGAAAAGATAGAGGCCGCCGGCGAGCCTGGCCCGGATTCGCGGGGACCTTTCTCGAATCCGTTGCATGATGACTGCTGCGCTCATTTCTTGCCTTCGTCCGCGGGTGATTGATGCGCGTGTGCGGGTCAATTCAGATGGGTTCGCGACGGCTACGCACCCGGACCGCTGCGGCGAATGAAGGCAGTTTCTCTGCAGCGATGGTCTGCTCTTTCCATTGCCGGACGTTGACGCCCATCACGAGCAGCCACAGCATCAGCGTTGCCTCCGCGACGACTCCGAGGACTTCGATGCAGAGGGATAGATCTCTTGCGATTGGTGGCGACATAAAGAGCAGCCAACCAAGCCCGGCGAAGGCCATGAGCGCGCCGAGGATTCGAGGCAGGAAGGTTGACCTGAAAATGAGGTAGCCGATCAGGAGGCAATAGAAGCCGAAGAACAACAGGGGGCTGATCTGGGTTGGCGCGAGGCTAAAGAGGCCGAGAACTCCGACAGCGCATCCCGCGAGGCTGACGAGCGCCGCGAACAGAGAAAGGCCCCTGCTGACGGGTTTGAACATGAGATAGAAGAGCAAGGTGAGGATGCTGTAGAACAAGTATGCGACGATGTTCGTCGCGTCGCCGTAGACGATGAGTTTCTGACTTACGAAGACCTCGGCGAAGATTGCCGTGAGGAAGTAGAGCAAATAGACGGCACCGGTGATCCTGGCGTTGGGATTCCTCAGCGCCTCTCCAATCCACTTATTCATTTCGTAGCCTCCGGAAACGGCAAACCCAAACATGGACAGGTTCCGAAGATCTCAGCCGATGTGGGGATCTGAACAAGGCCGGGGCACCTGTAGGCGGGGGACCGCTTGCGATCTGTCTGAGAGTAGACGGAAGAATGGCGTGGTGCATGGCCAATATTGCTCACGATCGCGAGTAAGTCAGGCGAGTAAGTTGTGGAAATCCGAACGCGACGGGAAAAACGGAAGAGCGCTCGGCACAACAGTGGCTGAAGGTGGGCAGCGATTACCCGGCCTAGATCTACGAAACGGAACTGACGAGAGCCTCGTAGCAGTCGGCATCCAGCTTATGGGGAATGTCGCGCGCGATGATCTGGAGGGCTTGTTCCGCAGTCATACCGGGCCGGTAGGGACGGTCTTCGGTCAATGCTCCGTAAACATCAGCGACGGCGATGACGCGCGCTTCGAGCGATAGCTGGGCGGCGGTCTCGCGATTGGGATACCCGCTGCCGTCGAGCTTTTCGTGATGTGCTCCGGCGATCACAGCCAATTCTTCGAAGGGCCCGATGCGTGACAGGATTTCGCGAGTGAGGCGGGGATGCTCCTGAACCACGCGCCATTCTTCGGGATCCAATTTGCCCGGTTTATCGAGGATGGAATTGGGGACACACAGCTTGCCAATGTCATGCAGGAGCGCCGCTCGATGAACGAGGGTTCTCTTCTGCCCGGTTAATCCCAGTTCCGTGGCAATTTTGCCGGCTGCATCGGTCACGCCGAGGGAGTGGCGGTAGGTAAAAGAGGATTTTGCATCGACCACGTCGGCAAAGGCTTCGCAGATGAGGTCGATGTCGGACGCTTCGAGGTCCGCGACTGAATCCGGCGCCAAGTCCAGGACAGCCTCGCGCGTCCGACTCTCGGGGCTATCGGACAAGGCGGCCCACCAAAGCATACCGTCGCGGTGAAGCCCTTCGACAATTCGCACCAGCTCGGGATCGAACCAGCGACCGCTGCGATCCCGCAAGACTTCAATTGCCTTCGCGGCGCCTTGCTCGGAGGCAAATACGTCGAGATGCTGTGCGACAGCCAGGATGCGGGATTCGATGGGAATTGCACTGCCAATACGCCGCTCCGGGTAGCCGCTGCCGTCCCAATGTTCGTCGAGGCCGCGAACAGCCTCCGCGGCAATCTCCCCCAATCCCAGTTTGCGAAGGATGTGTGCGCCTCGATCGCAGCGAAGGGCGATCATTTCTTCGTTGTTCCGGTGCTGCGTCAACCCGATGCGGAGAATGCCCGCGGTGCGGCGAATCGGCCCGGCGTCCGGCGACACGGTATTCCAAAGCAGGCGCAGCGTGGAAAGTTTTGGCTGGCCCGGCTTGGTCCAGTCTTCCAGCTTGACTCCGGCTTTGACGCGCCGTTCATCGCCCCCTCCAATAATCTGGCAGAGACGCCCGGCGTTGCTGCTGCAGCCGACATCTTTGAGCAGCAGCGCATAGTAAAGGTCAGCCAGCTGGTCTGGCGCGAATCCGAGCTTGATCGCGAGACGCATGCCGAGAAGGCAGCTGCGCAGCGCGTGGCCGGGCACTGCGCCTTCAGTCAAATCGAGCGCAAAGGACAGAGCCGACAGAATCTCGGCAAGGGATATATTCCGTTTACGATTCGAAGCGGGTGTCTCGCGGATCCACGTCGCCGCCGGATGAGTTGCCATCGCTCCCTCTCTAATCTAAGGTGACTCGGTTTCTCGCCTAATGGGAATCCTTATTGTGCAATGACAAGTTACCAACGCGCATCACCAAAGGAACTCCCCCAAAGGTGTGTGGTTTCGTAAGTTCAACAGGCCATAGATACATGGTCTCCACAGGGGAAGTGTTGCAAGTCATAGGATGGGTGCGGTTGTTGCTTTCCCACCCAAGCAAAGCTTGGATGGGACACCCAGGGGTGTGCGGCTTAGGCGAGGGCTGGATTTGTTCGGGTTGCGGGGTCGGTGCGCATTGCGTCGATGGTGGTGCGGAGGCGAGCGGTGAGTTCGTCTGCCTGGCGAATCGTCATGCCCGCTGTCGAGATTGGTTCGCCAACCGTCAGGGTGAGCTGGCATGGAAAGAAGTGGCGCGTGTGGATGGGTAAGAGGTCGTAAACGCCGCTGAGGGCGATGGGGATGAGTGGGACCTGGGCGCGGATGGAGAGGAAGGCCGCACCGGAGAGGAAGGTCTGGAGATCGCCGGTGGGCGTGCGGGAGCCCTCGGGAAAGACGAAGAGGGGCATTCCGGCGCGGAGGGCGCGGACGGCGGCGCCGAGGCTGGAGAGCGTGGCGTGGGTGTTGACGGTGTCGATGGGGAGCTGGCCGGAGCGGTTGAGATGCCAGCCGATGAAAGGGATGGGCCAGAGCTCCTTTTTGGCGAGGATGCGGAACTGGAAGGGGAGCGCGGCAAAGATGACCGGCGTATCCATGTAGGACGTGTGGTTAGCGGCGTAGACGGCGACGGGGTGCTTGCGGAGATTCTCCGCGCCGCGGATTGTGAGGCGGGAGCCGGAGAGGAAGATACCTCCGCGGGCCCAGAGGCGGGCAATGTGGTGCTGTATACGGCCGCGTTTCTCGATGAGGGAAACGAGGAGCGAGAGGGTGCCGCAGCCGCTGGTCCAGAGAAAGAAGAGTGGGGCCTGGAGGAGGTTGGTGCGCCAGCGGTAGAGGCGGGGTAGCGGATGCGGCGGACGGGTCACGCCGGGACTCCAGTCCGGGCCAGGAGCAGGGCGCGGGCTTCGCCGACGAGGTAGACGGAGCCACAGATGACTATTGTAGGGGTGACCGGTCCCTCAGGGGCTAAAGCCCCTCTTGCAATGGCTGCTTTTATGTACGGGCTGAAGCCCGTACCCTTCATTTCTGCATCCTCGGCCGACCTGGGTTGTTCTGGCGCCTGCGCAGAAAACGAATCGGGAACGGATGCTAGTTCAATAGCTTCGGCAACCGATGCAGCGGCTGCGGCGGGTGTGCCGGTGGATGCGGCGGCGGCGAGCAGGTCAGCCATGGGCGTTGCGCGGGGGCTGTTGATGGGCGCGAAGATGACGCCATCGAAGATGGGGAAGAGTATCTGGGCCATTTCCGCGAGGGGTTTGTCGCGCAGGCAAGCGAAGATGAGCGTGGCCGGTTTTGCGTTGGGGGCATCGAGGTCCAAGAGAGGACGCAGAGCGGCGCGGAGGGCCCAGGCGCCGGCGGGATTGTGCGCCACATCGAGGACCCACTGCGTGGGGGCGGACTTTTCGGAATCGTGTGTGACGATCTGTTCGAGGCGGGCTGGCCAGCATGTGTTGCGAATTCCAGCAGCGATGGAGGTGGGTGTGATTGAGAAGCCGTGGTGCGTGGCGAGCTCGACTGCGGCGGCGATGGCGAGGGCGATGTTGCGGTGCTGATGGGCGCCGTGCAGAGGAGATGCGACTTCGATTGCTGCGCCCAAAGCTTGGACCATATAGGAGCTTGGCAGCATGGCTTCCGCGACGGTTCGTGCCGCCCCTGATGCGAGATGGGCGGGAGGCATGTAAGGAACGGCGCTGATGGCGCGGACGCCGAGCTCGGTTGCGATTTCGCCGAGGATCTGGTTGGCCTCTGGATGTTGGGGCAGGGTGATGAGAGTGCCGTTGGGACGGAGGATGCCGGCTTTTTCGCGAGCGATGGCGGCGATGGTGGGACCGAGCCACTCGGTGTGATCGAGCGAGATGTCGGTAACGATGGAGAGGATCGGGTTGATGATGTTGGTGGCATCGAGGCGGCCACCCATGCCCACTTCGAGGACCGCGATGTCGATTGAGGCCTCGGCGAAGTCGAGGAAAGCCATGGCGGTGAGAGTTTCGAAGAAGCTGGGCAACTGCGCCAGTGTGCACCCCAGCGACGAAGAGCTGTCGCCGGGGACCCCGCGCTCCGCGAATTCGTGGTCGAGAACCAATTGCCGGCCGCAGTCGTGGACGCGGAAGTAGAAAGCGGCAAAGGCGTCGTCGGTGATTTCGACGCCGTTGACGCGGATGCGCTCGTTGGGGCGGGTGAGGTGCGGCGAAGTGTAGAGTCCGGTGCGCAGGCCGGAGGCGGTGAGGATGGAGGCGAGGGTAGCGGCCGTGGAGCCTTTGCCGTTGGTGCCAGCGATGAGGACCGAGGGAAAACGATGGTGCGGATTCCCCATCGCGGCGAGAAGGATGCCGATTTCGTCGAGAGAAAATTTGCGCCGTGTGTGGCCGGGCTGGGTGAAGAGCTCCGGGGTCATGGCGCTCAGCTGATCGATGGCCGCCGCGTAGGACATGGAAACTTCAGTATAAGAGGGACGGAGGGGGCTAGGGACTAAGGGACTAGGGACTAGGGGCTAGGACTAGGGACTAGGGATTAGGGATTAGGGATTAGGGATTAGAAGAAAAGCCCGGCCCGGCTCCTTGAGGAGCTAGCGCGGGAAGCGGGCTCTCAAAAACTGTCGTCTGCTTGGGTGGGTTGCGGGGCGGTCTGCTTCGGCGGGCGTGGGTCTGGCGGCAATGCGAGCAGAGCTGTGCATGAATCCGTCAGCCCAATGGAGGTAGCTGCGCTTGCAGGATTCGTACCTACCGGTGCAGAAACGGGTGGACTTCGCGGAGAACGCAACGATGGTGGCGATAGCAGGGCGGATCCGCTTCTGCCTCAGCTCTTCAGACCGAAAGAGGAAGCGGCTCTTGAAGGACGCCCATTGCGCGGTCCATATCTCTGTCCATCGCGCGCGAGAATTCCTGGTCCATTGCGCGGCCGTGTTCGTAGGCGATTTCCCTTTGGGCCGCGCGGGCAATTTCAGGTTCGATTGCGCGGGTTGGGAACCCGTGGTTTTCGATGCGGGGAGGGGCGCGATGGAGAAAGAAATGTGCACGCGGAGGTGCACGATCCCGCGCAGGAACCGGATGCTCGACGATTCTTTTTTGCGGACGGGAGATTGGACCTGGTCGATGGCCTCGAACTGCGGCAATGCTGTCTGCGATTGACTGAAGCCCTCGATCAACAGCGGCGGATGGATGACGGGCTGGGGCGAAGGTGGTTTTGCGAACGGTCGCAGGATTTGCGCGGCCGGAGAAGGGATTGCCGCAACGGGCGCTGGGACGAGCTGAACGCGCACGGGGCGGCGTTCGATCTCCTCGGCCGTGCAGATGATGACCTGATCGCCTGGATGAGCCTGGGATTTTGAGAAGGTGTGGATGGGCAGAAGCAGCGCGCTGGTCGCGTGTCCGCTGAAATGCGGAACCTCGTCGTCGGGAATCATGGCGACGCTGTGCACGACCCGGCAGTCCTGGTCGAGGTAAACCAGATCGTAGGGAGACATGGTCGGCACGTTGGGAACGCTCTTGAGCGGATTCAACCAGAGGCCAGCTTCCGCGTGGGGGCCCAGCCCTTCAATCAGGGCTTTGATCCCTTTCAGGGGATCGGACTTGGAGTCGATAACGGTGACGCGGGAACTCAGGAAGTTTTCCCGGGTCTCGTTGTACACGCAGAGTTCCTTGGTTTGCATGGGGCCCTCGTTCAAGTGCAAACAGCTGGCAGCAGGGGAATGCCGGAGGTCTCATTGAGCGAAGTCCGGCTCTAGCAGCCCGATGACACGCGAACATCGGGACGTCGTGATTGACAAGGCAGTGAAACGTGCAAGAAACGCAAAGGAGAAGAACAGAGACAAGGGAGAAGAACGTCCCGGCGTGGGACAGGGCACACACTTTGAACTCAGATACAGATGGGACGCGCAGTCCAAGTCTGCGGTTGCATGATAGCTGGTTAGTGGGGAATTGGGCGACAAGGCAAAAGTAACAATTCGCTGGTTGTCGGTAACTGGAAGGTCATTGGTGTGCGTCGATGGAATCTTCTCAGTTTTGCTTGGTGGATGCAAAGGTGGGCTGGGTTCGTGCGGTCGCACCCTCGGTTGCTCGGCTTGATGCGACTAGAAGACCTCTGTTTATTTGCCTGTCTTCTTCAGCGGCCTCAACAGGCTGCGGAAAAGGTCAAAAATTCCGAGAAAAATTGTGAAATACATCCCTCAGCGGCTAAAGCCGGCGTCAATCCAATCGACTTATCGGCACGAATAAACTCGTGCCCTTTCAAAACCGCTCTTGGGACGAGTTTTTCCGCAGCCTGTCGGGGCCGCTGCTCCCTCCGTAAGGCCAGCGCAGGTTCGTGCTTTCCCATCCTTGAATCAAAGAGCGATTCAAGGATGGGGCATCCAGATTCGGGGAGATTGAAGCGCGGCGCGATGCAGAGCCTTCAGCGTTGGAGCAGGAGCTGGAGGGCGTGGCGGGCGGATTGGAGGCATTGGCGGGCTTCGTCTTCAGCGAGAAGGCCGTGGTGGACGGCGCGTTTGCCTGTGTCGTTGACCTGGTTGGCGACGCGGGGAAAATCGGGATCGATGCCGGTGAGTTTCAGGTTGTTGTTGACCTCGTGGAGCAGATTGCCGAGGGTGGCGGTGTTGCGATAGCGGGTTCGGACGAGGCGCGCGAGCTGTGGGGGCAGCTTCTGTTTGATGGCTTCTTCAAGGACCGAGCGGCACATGACGGCACAGGCGGTGAAGAGGCCGTAGAAGTAGCAGCGTGTGGCTTCGTCGAGGTAGCGATCGGCTTCTTCCGAGGTGGGCGCGGCTACGACGCACTCGCGGAGCTGGGTGGCGCGCGCAACGGCGGGCTCGATGAGTTCAAGCAGCTCGAGGGCGAAGGCGGCGCGGAGCAGGTCGTTCTGCTGAGCATCGAGGGCGTACTGGATTTCCTGCCAGGCCGGTGTGGAGGTGCGTGCCTGTTGTAGCCGCGTGAGCGAGGTGAGGCGCTGGCGGGCGTGCTGGATGAAGCCCTGGCGCATCTCGTGTGCCAGCTTGCGCCAGTCGGCGATGAAGGCGGCGGGGTTGTGGCGATAGCGGGTGCGCAGTTCCTCATAGACGACGGCGGGAAGGATGCCGCGCAATTTGGTGAATCGGTTTGTGCGGGCGAGCTCGGCGATGGACTCGCAGAAGTCGCGACCGGGTGCGGCGGATTGCGCGAGGAGTTGCTGCTCGAGATGGGGGATGTCGATGGGCACGGACAGACTCTGATGAGCAAGTTTGAGGCATGCGGAGGGTGCGGGCCGTGACAGAGTGAGGGAGTCAAGGTAAGCGGTGCTGGAATGGGAAGCGATTCGACTTGGATGACGCGAGCGGGAATAGAAAGTGACGGATGGGATGCTGCTCTCTAATGAATCCAGGAGCTAGAATTCGTGTTCCCCTCAGGGGCTAAAGCCAAATTCTGTTGAGTGGGTGGATGTACGGGCTGAAGCCCGTACCCTTCAGTCCGCGGCTGCCGGAAGTGAATCGAGCAATTCGCTCACGGCGGCGTTGAAGAGGGCGGGCTGGTCCATGTGGAGGATGTGGCCGCCTTCGAGGGTGAGGAGGGTTGTGTTGGGGCGGCGGCTGGCCATCTGCTCGAGTTGTTCGGCGGTGGTGACGCGGCTTTGTGTACCGCGGATGAGAAGGGCGGGGCAGGTGGTGGCGAGGAAGTCGTGCCAGTGATCGCCACAGAGGGAGTTTTGGGAGGCGACCATCTCGCGCGGCTCGAAGGCGAGGGTCCAGCCCTCTGGGGTTTGACGGAAGGAGTCGGCGAGGTAGGGGGCGAAGCGCTCGCCAACTTTGGCAATGAGGGCGTCGCGGGTGGGTGAGACGCCCGACCAGGGGAGGATGAAGCTGATGTCGTCGGTGACGATGGCGCCGATGTCTTCAATGACTAGCGCGGAGACTTGTTCTGGATGACGGGCGGCAAATTGGAAGGCGTTGACACCGCCGAGGGAGTTGCCGAGGAGCACGGCTTGCGGGAGGTTGAGGTGCGCGAAGAGGGCTTCCAGATCGCCGAGGTAGTCGGCGCGCTGGTATGTGGGTGCGTGGCTGGAGTGGCCGTGGCCTCGCTGATCGAGCGCGATGACGCGCCAAGCGGGCGAGAGGGACGCGGCCAGGGGCACAAAGGTCGCGGCTTCCATCAGGTGGCCGTGGAGAGCGACGAGCGCGTGTGTGCCGACGGTGGAGTCGAGATAGGAGAATGTGAGGCCGTTGTGTTGGAAGGTGTGGCGCTGAAGCTTCATGGTCGGGGCTTGGTGTCGAGTTTTATGGTACTCGACAAAGAATTGGGATGAGGAGAAACAGTGAAACAGAGAAGCAGAAAAATAGAGCGATCGTGAGACGCGCGGTGTTCTGCTTGTTGTAGGTGTTGCGTGGAGATTGTGGAGAACGGCGACGTGGGAAGTGGTTGCGGGAGGCAGTGATGGGCGCGCTCTCCACAAAACGCACGGAGTTTGCACAGGGGTTTTCGGCAGGGGTGTGGAAGAGGTGGGAAATTGGGGTGGAGTGAGAGCGGTCGAGGGAGGGTTTTCCAGTTCTCCTGAAACACACAGGCGAGATTTAGAAAAGAGGCGCGCCGGTTATAGGCCGGGAAGCAAATGCGTAAGCGTGAATTTCCACTTTTCCAGTGCGAACTACGGGTACTACTGTTCTTTTAATTACTTATATGTACTTTTCCCCTAGTAAACCGTCGCTTGCGATTGACGCATTGCGGAAAGCGACCGCAGGTCCCTTCGGCTTCGCTCAGGACAAGCTTTCGACTCTCGACCCCGACTCCGGTCGCGATGTGATCTCCGCTCAGGATGAACATTGGTTGGGAGGCAGAAGCTGTGGTGCCTATAGAATCGCCTGATGCGAGAGGTGCGAAGCGTGCGTGGATGGGCGCTGCTGTGGCTCTGCCTCATTACGATTCCGGCAGCAGGGCAGGCCATGGATGCGACGCGTTGGCCGTCTGGCACCTTCGATCTGACGAATGGGTGGAGAGCGCACGAGGGTGACGATCTGGCGTGGGCGGAGGCGCAGTTTGACGACAGCGGATGGAAGACTGTGGAGTTGGATAACCTGGGCGCGGCGCAGCCGGGATGGCGGTGGTACCGGCGGCATGTGAAGCTGGCAGATCCGGAAACATTTCTTCATCTGCTTGTCCAGGGCGGCGATGGGACGTATGAGCTGTACGTCAACGGGAAAAAGATGGAGGGCCCGGGACTGCGTTCGTGGTTTGGCGTCTCGCGCCCGACGGAGCGCGTGATCTGGGTAGGCAAAGGGTATGCCGATCTGGAGTTGGCGCTTCGAACTCACGCGCCGGGCAGCTACACATCGTGGCATCTCCCGCTGTTTCTCAATTTTGAAATGGGCACACCAGACGCAATTGGCGATGCGCAGGCCGCGGCGCAAAATCAACGGCTTTATCCAGCCCTTCCCTCGATTGCGATCAATCTGTGCGTCATTCTGGCTGGTTTTGGGAGCCTGGCCTTGTTTCTCGATCAGCGGATGCGCAAAGAGTATTGGTGGCTGGGGTTGTACCTGTTGTTTCTGGGTATATCGAACCTGATCTTCAATTGTTCGTTGGACGGCATGATTCCGCTGGCGTGGAACTGGCTGCTTGGAGATCTGCTGATCTACGTATTCACGATCACGCAGGTAGAATTCACGTTTAGTTTTGTGGGCAAGCCCTTGGGGCCCGGTTGGCGGGTCTATGAGTTGCTTCTGATCCTAGGGCTCATTCCGGCAGGGATGACGCAAATAGGAACGCTCTCAAGCAGCACTTATATTTCGATTCAAGCGCTTTTGATTTTGCCAGCGGCGATGCTGCTGCCGGTGCTACTTCTGGTGTGGTATCGCAGGGGCAATCGCGAAGCCGGATGGCTGGTCCTACCGAGCCTTTTTCCCGCGGCCGCGACAGCCGCGTTCGACGTGGGGACGGTTTCAATCTTTACTGGATGGGGCAAGCTGGACTTTCTTACGAATCCAATCCAACTGGGACCGATTCCGTTGCAATTGGCCGATGTGGGCGATTTTCTGTTTGTGCTTGCGATTGTGGTGGTGATGTTTTTCCGGTTTACGCGGGTGAGCCGGGAGCAGACGCGCGTTGCTGCGGAGCTGGATGCGGCACGTACGATTCAGAGGCGGCTGGTGCCTGCGCACTTGCCGGAGGTGGTGGGGTATGCGCTGGAGGCCGCGTATTTTCCCGCGGACGAAGTGGGCGGCGATTTCTATCAGGTGCTTGGCCAGGGGAATGGCGCGCAGATGGTCGTGGTGGGCGATGTGAGCGGTAAGGGTCTGAAGGCGGCGATGACCGGCACGCTCGCGATGGGTGCGCTGCACACGTTGGCGACCGAGGGGTTGGGACCGGCGGCGGTGCTGATGCGGCTTAATCGGCAGCTTGTGGTCACAGGCGATGGAGGATTCGTTACATGCGTCTGTGTGCAGTTGGGAATGGGCGGCGCGTTGACGGTGGCGAACGCAGGGCATCTCGCGCCGTATCGGAATGGAGAGGAGCTGGCGGTAGATGCTGGTTTGCCGTTGGGAATCGCGCCTGACGAAAAATATGAGGAGCGCGTGTTTCGACTGGAGCTGGGGGATCAGCTGACTTTGCTTTCCGATGGGGTGGTGGAAGCGCGCGATGCGCAGGGTGGGCTATTTGGATTTGAGAGGACGCGAGCGATCAGCGCGCAAACGGCGGCAGAAATTGCGGCGGCGGCGCTGCAGTATGGGCAGGAGGATGACATCACGGTGCTGACGGTGATGCGGAAAGACAGGGAATAGGGAATAGAAGTCCCGTTGCCCAACAGACAGTGGTGCGGATGCCGGAATAAAGGCAGGTCGCGGTGGCGGACTAGAATGAATACTCTCCCAGGTCTCAAGCCATTCCAAGTCTCAAGCTACTTAGGGACGAAGGCCAGTGGAGATCCGACATAGGAACGAGCTTTTATGCCGCAATCGGAATCGCCCAGCGCCGGTCTTATCTACGCGACCGGGGAGATGGCGGAGCGTACCCGCGGGTTTGACTGGAGCGGGACGCCGGTTGGCGATATCGAGCAGTGGCCTGAATTGCTTCTTACGACGGTCAACACTTTGCTCGGATCGCGGCAGCCGATGTTCCTCTGGTGGGGCGAAGAGCTCATTCAGTTCTACAACGATGGATACCGACCGAGCCTCGGGGCGGACAAACATCCTTCGGCCCTTGGGCAAAGAGGACAGGAATGCTGGCCAGAGATATGGCACGTGATTGGTCCTTTGATCGAAGACGTCATGGAACGTGGAAAGCCCTACTGGAGCGAGGATCAACTGATTCCGATCTACCGAGACGGCAAGCTGGAGGACGTTTACTGGACGTTCAGCTACAGTCCTGTGTGGGACGCGCGGGGGAAGATTCGCGGGACTCTTGTGGTTTGCTCCGAAACTACGCGAAGGGTGCTTGCCGAAAAAGAAGTGCTTGCGGAACGAGCAAGGCTTCTTGCGATTCTGCAGCAGGCTCCTGCTTTTTTTGCCTTGTTGCAAGGGCCGGATCATGTCATCAGCCTGGTGAACCCCAGATATCTTCGCCTGGTGAACAATCGCGATGTTGTTGGAAAACCGGTTCGCGTTGCTCTTCCCGAGGTCGCCGAGCAGGGATATATCGAGATTCTCGATCGCGTTTACGCGGGTGAGGCTTATGTCGGTGTGGATGCGCGCTACGATGTGTCTGCCGGAAACGGTCAGCCACCGGACGAGCGCTATCTCGACTTTACCTACCAGCCGCTGCGCGAAAGCGACGGCTCGATTTCAGGAATCATCGTGCTTGGCGTGGATGTTACCGATCGGAAGAAAGCGCACAGTGCGCTGATCCAAGCGGAGAAGCTTGCCGCAGTGGGGCGGCTTGCGAGTTCAATCGCCCACGAGATCAACAACCCATTGGAGTCCGTAACGAATCTTATCTACCTCGCCAAGAGCTCGAATAGCTCGCCGATTATCGATGAATACCTTCAGATCGCGGATCGTGAACTTCGCCGTGCCGCGGCGATTACGAATCAGACTCTGCGCTTCCACAAGCAGGCGACAAATCCGAAGGAAGTGACGGGCAGCGAGCTCATTGAAAGCGTACTTTCTTTGTTCCAGGGGCGAATCGTCAATTCGAATATTCAGGTGGAGAAGCGTTCTCGATCGAATGCACCTGTTCGCTGTTTTGAGGGGGAGATTCGGCAAGTTCTGAACAACGTCACTGGGAATGCACTGGATGCCATGCAGCAATCGGGAGGGCGTTTGATCTTGAGGAGCCAGAAAGGGAGGGATCAGCGCACGGGCCGCGCTGGTTTGATTCTCACGATTGCGGACACGGGGTCCGGAATGCCGGCCGCTGTCGCCAAGCAGGCGTTCGAGCCGTTCTTTACGACGAAGGGGGCCCTGGGAACCGGTCTTGGCCTTTGGATAAGCCGGGAGATTCTCGAGCGGCATTCCGGGAGGCTGTTGCTTCGAACGAGCCAGCGAGGCGGCCATGCTGGGACGGTGATCAGGATTTTTTTGCCGTTCGATGCAATTTCACGGTGAGTATTTATCGGGGTTTGGGATGCGGCCGTGGCGGCGTCGTGAAGGCTAGGATGGGTTCTTGCTTTCCCACCCAAGCAAAGCTTGGATGGGGCACCCAGAGGCGTGCGGATTGCGGCTTCTTCGAAATTGGCGGCGAGGAATTCAGAGATGGGACGGGATTTCCACGGATACAGGCGACGAGAAGGTGAATACAATCAGAAGGCAGAAACGGCCGCTGTTTCGCGGGGTTTAGTGTGTAATTTAGGCTGAGACTAGCGGACGGGGCTAAAACCGGGGATCAGGATCTCGGGATCTTGCCGGATGGGTAGGCGGGAACCAGAGATCGACGAGGTGGGATGATGCCGTTAGTAGAGACTGAAGTCGAAAAACCGGCCGCGCAGGGGGCAGCGATGGAGATAACCGTAAGCCGCCAGGAACTGGTGAAAGAGCTGACCGCGACGCAGAGCGTGGTGGAGCGGAAGACGACCATTCCGATCCTGTCGAATTTTCTGGTGGAGGCGGAAGGCGAACGGCTGACCATCACGGCGACCGATCTTGATCAGGCGATACGGACGAGCGCGTCGGTGAAGGTGAAGAAGCCGGGGTCGTGCACGATTCCCGCGCGGAAGCTTTACGACTACATCAAGCTGCTGCCGGACGGCGACATTTCGATCAAGATGCTTGAAAACCACTGGGTGCAGATTCGCAGTGGGCGCTCGAACACGAAGATGGTGGGGATGGCGCGGGCAAACTATCCGCAGGTGCCTGAGTTCCCTGTTGTGACGGCGACGAGCATTCCGGCGATTGCGCTGCGGACTCTGATTGCGCGGACGATTTTTGCGATCTCGAACGAGGAGTCGCGCTACACGCTGAACGGGGCGCTGCTGGTGCTGAAGGCGGAGTCTCTGGCGATGGTGGCGACGGACGGACACCGGCTATCGTTCGTGGAGAAGCCGGGCGAGGTGATGGAAGGGATCAGCGGCGAGAAGCGGGTGCTGATTCCGCGCAAGGCGCTGCAGGAGCTGCAGCAGCTGCTGGCGAATACGGACGTGGAGAAGGTGGAGTTTGCCGATGATGAGCACACGCTGTTTTTCCGTGTCGGGCATCGAACGCTGAGCACGCGGCGGCTGTCGGGGCAGTTCCCGAATTACGAAGCCGTGATGCCGCGGGATAACACGAAGTTTGCGGTGGTGCGATCGAGCGAGTTGTCGGCGGCGATTCAGCGCGTGGCACAGTTCGCCGATGAGCGGTCGGGCGCGATCCGGATGCGGCTGGAGTCGAACGAATTGAAGATCAGTTCGCAGTCGACCGAGAGCGGCGAGAGCGAAGATACGATCGATACGCCTTACTCGAGCGATCCGATTGTGGTGGGCTTCAATTCGAGCTACATCATCGAATTCTTGAAGGCGCTGGGGAATGAGGGCGAGGTGCGGCTGGAGTTCAAGGACTCGCAGTCAGCGGGACAGATGCGGCCCGAAGATCCGGATGCGGAGTATAAGTCGCGGTATGTGCTGATGCCGATGAGAATCTGACCACCCCACGGACGAAGACCTGTCCGCGGGGACCCCGGCTGAAAGGCAGTTCGTAGTTCAGAGTTCTAAGTTCACAGTTGCGGCCCGGCTTTTGCCGGGCCGTTGTGCTTGCGAGGTGTGTGATCGGACGGCGGTCCATCGTCTTTCCCGCGCGGGTCAGTTTTGATTTAGGGAAGCAGGGCGCAGTGCTTCGCAGCTTCGAACGCGCTCATTCCATCGATCCTTATTCTTCGGGCAACTACGTGGATGCGAGTCATACGGATGAGATCTGCACCCGCCCTCACCCGCGTTCATAATTATTTGTCCGCCCGAACCGAACTTTCACT
Organism: uncultured Occallatibacter sp.; assembly: GCA_964487345.1. Classification (GTDB taxonomy): domain Bacteria; phylum Acidobacteriota; class Terriglobia; order Terriglobales; family Acidobacteriaceae; genus Telmatobacter. The sequence continues at coordinate 46,821 of CAZAQN010000027.1, forward strand.
GCCCTCAAACGCCTCTCTCAAGTATGCGCACCCAATCTCCAGCCAAGGAGCCCGCGACGCCCGGCCAAACTCTGCTGGTCCTGCTCGCGCAATCCGGCGACCGGGCCGCACTGGAACAACTTCTCCGCGACGCCTATGCGCCCTTGCGCCGCTACATCGCCCGCCTCGCCGGCGCCGCCCTCGCCGACGACATCCTCCAGGAGACTTCGCTCCAGATATTCCGCAAGCTCCCCTACCTGCGCGAGCCCTCCGTCTTCCGCCCCTGGACCTTCCGCATCGCGTCGCGGATTGCCTTCTCGCATCTCAAACACGCCCGTCGCTGGCGACCGCTCAATGACGCACCTCCGGAACACTTCGCTACCTTCGACTCCAGCCTCGGCGTGCCCACCGACGAGGCCTTCTTTACCCTCCTCAACCAGGTGTCGCCCGCCAGCCGAGCCATCCTCCTTCTCCGCTATCAGCACGACCTCTCCCTCGAAGAAAGCGCAGCAATTCTGGAGATTCCGATCGGCACCGCCAAATCGCGCCTCCATTACGGAGTCACTACCCTTCGCAAACACCTCACCTCCGAAAGGAAACCAGCATGAGTCCCGAACACCAACAGCCCGAAAACACCAACGCGGAACTTGCCTTTGTCCAGCAGGCCCTTGCAGCCGCAGACAGGTCCGAACGCACGTCCCGGATCGTTGTTGGCGTTCTCGCCGTTCTCGCCATCGTCGTCTTTGTGTGGATGCACCTGCACATGTTCCCGCCAGATTCCCTGGGCGGACTCCTGCACTCACTCCTGCGCGTCGACCTCTTCTTCCTGGTCGTCCTGTTCGCCATCACCATGTATCTTCGTCAGGTCATGAACAAGAACACCCGCACAATCCTTCGAGCCCTCGCTAACACCCGTCAGCGTTGACTCGATCGCAGAAGGAACGCGGACCGCGAGGGCCAGCGTTCCTTCGATGTTTCAGCTCATACACGACGGTCGAAATGGCGGGGTGGGTTTTCCGCGATTGGCGAACGGCAATGCTTATAGACATCAGATCGGTAGCGATAAGCATCGGATGAGACGTTCTCAACAGGAACGGGAGGAACGCGCTTATGAAATCATGAACGTGTGCACCTACGGCAGCATCTCCCGTCGCCGGCGAAAGATGTGAGTTGTCAGGCGGGCGCAGCGAGCCGCACACCTTCGCGGTGTTCTTCGTTATCGATGCTGTTGCTCGGTCTTATACCGTTGACTCGTCCATGCGGAAGGGCATTCTGCGCAGGCGCTTGCCGGTGGCCGCGAAGATGGCGTTTGCTACTGCTGGACCGGTGAGTCCGATCGCCGCTTCGCCTAAGCCGTGCGGTTCGGCGTGGCTTTCGATGAACCAGGTTTCGAGCGCCGGCGCTTCCGGCATGCGCAGCACGCTGTAGTCGTCGAAGTTCTGTTGCTCGACGGCTCCATCGCGAATGGTGATCGCCTCTTTCAGAATTGAGCTCAGCGAGAAGAGCATGCCGCCTTCGAGCTGCGATCGCGCACCGTTGGGATTTACCACCTGCCCGCAATCGACTGCTGTTACGACGCGGTCCACGCGGATGGTGTCGTTCTCGACCGTGACCTCGGCGACTTGCGCGAGGTAGGCGTAGTTCGTGGTGCAGGCGATCCCACGGCCGCGATGCGGGCCTAGCGGCTTGCCCCAATCGCCCTTCTGGGCGGCGAGATCGAGGACCGCGATGAGCCGATTGCGATCGGGCGGCGGTCCTTCGTCTTTGCTACGGACGCGCGGAATTTCCGGCAACTGCAGCTGCCGCCGGCGAAAGCGATAGGGGTCTTCGCCCGCGGCGTGTGCCAGTTCGTCTGTGAAGCACTCGACCGCCAAGCCATTGAACGAAGTCTCGACGGATCGCCACCACGCTCGCGGCACGGCGCTCTCAATCGGCGTAAACCCCGTTCTGTACTCTGCGATCGGATAAACGGGCCGCGCCGGCAGCTCCGAACCATCGGGCTTGCGTTTGCCTGGCTCTCCCCATTGATAGCTGAGCGGCACGTCGGCCAGGTGATCGGACCACGCGACTATGTTCCCGTTTGCATCCAGCGCGCCGCGCATCCGGCGCATTCCCGCTGGCCGGTAGAAGTCGTGCGTCATGTCGTCTTCGCGCGTCCACACCAGTTGCACCGGACCGTTCACGTGCTTCGCAATCTGCGCGACCTCTGCCGGAAAGTCGTATTGGTAGCGGCGTCCGAAGCCGCCGCCCATCAGGGTCGTGTGCACGGTCACGCTGCTTTCCGCCAAATCCAGTTCTTTGGCGATCACGCTGCGCATGGCATCCGCAGTCTGCGACGGAGCCCACACCTCGCACTTCCCTTCGCGGAGATGTGCGGTGATATTCATTGGCTCCATGCATGCGTGCGCAAGAAAAGGAAATTCATAGACGCTCTCGATTCGCCTGGCTGCGGGCACATTGTCGAGACTGACGCCCTCCGCGTCGGACGTCCACGCCGGCGCGTGTGCAAGGGCTTCTTTCATCTGCGCACGCAGCGAATCTGTGCTCTCGGCGCTGTGCGGTCCGCGATTCCATGTGATCCGGAGAGCCTTGCTGCCTTGCATGGCGGCCCAGGTCGATGTCGCCACCACGGCAATTCCGCCGGCCGTAAAAATCCGATAACCCCTCGCGGGAACCTCGAACACCTGCAGAACTCCGGGGACAGCCAGGGCCTTTGTCGCATCGAACTTTGCCGGAGTTCCGCCGAATGTGGGGCAACGCGCAATCACCGCGTACACCATTCCGGGGAGACGCACGTCCAATCCGAAACGCGCCGCTCCTGTGCATTTGTCGGGAATGTCGAGATGCTGTGTTGCCTTCCCGACGAGCGTGAACTGCGCGGGATCCTTCAGCTTCACAGTTTTCGGATTGGGCAGCGGCATGGCGCGCGCTGCGGGGACCAACGCTCCGTAACTCACACGCCGATTCGAGCCCGCATGCAGCACTTCGCTGTTCAACGTCGTGCACTCGTTCTCCGCAACACCCCACTGCCGGGCCGCCGTCGCGATCATTACCGTGCGTACCATCGCGCCTGCTCTGCGCAGGGGGAGATAGCTCGACATCACACTGCCGCTTCCACCGGTGCCCAGCGAAAACTCGGACTGGACCACGCGGACGCGTTTCCAATCCAGATCGGCCTCCTCGGCCAACAGCATCGGCAGAGAGGTATACACGCCTTGCCCCATCTCGGACTGCGCGAGCACCAGCTCTGCGCTCCCGTCCGGCTGCAGATGAATCCACGCGTCAAATGGATTTCCTATCGCAACTTTGCCTGCTGATTCGTCCGCAATGCCCGCGTGACCGAAATGGCGGCGCAGAGTGAATCCGATGACCAGTGCTCCGCCTGCCGCCGCTACGGCTCCGGTGCCAAGAAACACTCGCCGGCTGATCTTCCTGGCGCCCGTCTTCGAGGAATCCGGCGTTTCCAGAGGTTCCTTCAGATCGATCTTCATGCGCGCATCTCCTGCGCTGCCGTGTGAATCGCCTTGCGAATGCGAAAGTAGGTCGCACAACGGCAGATGTTGCCGGTCATGGCGTCATCGATTTCGGCGTCGGTGGGGTGAGGCTTCTGGGCGAGCAGCGCGGCTGCCGACATGATCTGCCCCGACTGGCAGTAGCCGCATTGCGGAACCTGCTCGGCGATCCATGCACGCTGCACCACGTGGATTTCGTTTTCTCCGAGGCCTTCAATCGTAGTGATCTTCTTGCCACGCGCATCTGCCACTGTTGTCTGGCAGGATCGCACCGCGGCCCCGTCCAAGTGCACCGTGCAGGCGCCGCACATGCCAATGCCGCAGCCGTACTTGGTCCCTGTCAACTGGAGCAGATCGCGCAAAGCCCACAGCAAGGGCATCTCTGCGTCGGCCTCAATGGTGCGGCTCTGGCCGTTTACATCTAACGGGAACTGTGCCATGTTTCAACCCCGACGTAAGTGTCTCTCCGAATCGCTGGTGATGCCAGAAGTTTGCAGGGAAATTGATGCATGGTGCAGGCAGCGGCATGCGAGTTGCAGGATCGGCGGCTCCGGTTGCTCTGAGAGAGTTAGGGGCGGGCGTCGACAGCCCGGCGCGAGGTCGGCCGTGTTGTTTGAGACGCAAAAACCGGATGGCCGCGCATTTTTTTAGCATTTATTTATTTGAAGAGTGGTAAAAAAGGCATCTGAGAGATAAGAAGAGTTCCGAGAATAATCTTTGGCGAGAAAATCGGGGAACGGCCTCACGGTGTGATTTTCCGTTCCCGCCACGTTTGCCGACGTTGATCCTCTCGCCAGAAGAAAACTTTACTCCGATTTTATTCTTCTGTGAAGAAGACTTGGCGGACGGTAGTGTCCTAATTTAGGACACCACCTAGCGGACCGGCTTCTCATCCAGTTCAATATGGAATGACCTCGCTAATCTCGCGAGAGTTCGCAGATCCAGTTCACTTCCCAGGACTTGCCTCCATCGGGAGAGAAGGATTGCTCCATCCGCGCCGATTGCGGAGAAATGTTCAGCCAGACGTAGCGAACCAGAATCGCGCGTCCTTTGTGAACCTCCTGATCGAAGAATTCTCCCCGATTTCCGGTGAACTGGCCGACCACCGGCGGAAGGCTGAGCACGCCTTTGGCGAGATCTACCAAGTAGATGCTCCACTGGTGGGATTCCGGATTGTAGAGCCTTAGCGTTTGCGCCTTGATGTGAAGGTGGTTCTCGGGGCTGTCTACTTCGAACTCTTCGAAGTTGGCGTTGCTATCCAGAAGCTTCTTGTGGTTCGATATGCCGTCATACTCGACCCAGGTGTTCGAGCCGACCAGCCGATCGGGGAGCCGCCGCACGTGGGCCTTCCAGTTTCCGATGAGAAAGTCGAAGTCATGTGCGCCGTCTCGCTCGGAGTTGATTTGGGGCGGCGCATTGGCGGACGAGGTTGGCGGCGTTTGCGCTTGAACCAGGCATAGTTGAAACACTGCCGTCGCCAGCACCGGGCAGCAAAGTCTAATGATCCGGTTCATGTCTTTCTCCCATTGGTTTGCCTTCGGACCAGGTCCGCGCCGAGATTATAGCGTGCAAGCTCGTTCACCGGCCCAATCGGTCAGATTGTCAGCGGACCGAGGATTTGCGATCTAAAGAGCCTGTCCAGAAAGCCTGGAGAAATGTCGTAAGCGAGGTGAGAGAGCATCCCTCGGGGCTAAAGCCCGGGATCTTTTGGGCTGCTTATGGCACCCTTCGACCGCGCTCAGGGCAGGCTTTGAAGTCGTGCCCTTTCAAAACAGTTGCGAAGCTGCCAGGTCCTGGACAGATTCTAAGGACGGGAAGCAGAACCGATCAGTACAAACGGAAGCTTACCGAAACCGTGATTATGACGTTTGCCGCCGCGGAATTTGAATCGATCCTTGAGCCCAGACTGAACGCCGATGGATATTCTGGCAGTGTGACTACGAGCCAGGGGACGCGGACCGGACAGTGGGCCAAAGGAAGCTTTCTGCGATTATTTGTTCGATGGCTCGGCCTCGTCGTCTTGGGCATCTGGGTGCTTGCCGTGATGACCCTGGTGGTTGCGCGGTGGATCGATCCGCCTACGACGGCGGTACAGATGGAACGGCGCGTGCAGGCTTGGATCCACGGCACGCCGTATCACGAACGCTACGAGTTTGTGCCTCTGAGCCAGATCTCACCGAATTTGCAGCACGCCGTGATTGCGGCGGAGGACGCGCGATTCTACCAGCATCACGGGTTCGACTGGCAGGCGATGCAGATTGCGGCAGAGGACGATTTGGAAGGTGGCCGGCGCATTCGCGGAGGGTCGACGCTGACACAGCAACTGGTGAAGAACCTGTTTTTCGGAACTGGCCGCTCGATCTTGCGCAAGGGCGCGGAGTTCACGCTGGTACCCGTGGCCGAATTGGTTCTCGGCAAGAGACGCATTCTGGAACTCTATCTGAACGTGGTGGAGTGGGGCCCGGGTGTTTATGGTGCGGAGGCTGCGTGCCGTTACCACTACAGAATCGAGGCTCGGAGTGTTGGCCGGGAAGACGGAGCGCGGCTGGCCGCGATTTTGCCAGCTCCACTGAAGCGACGGCCCGAGCGGATGAATCATTACAGCGAGCTGATCCTGGAGCGGATGCGGCAGATGGGGTGGTAGGCTTCCCGCGCACGAAAAACAGAAGCAGATCCTTCGCCCCGCTTACCCAGCAAACAATTGCATTGTTTGCCGGGTCCCAAACACGCGGGTTCTCAGGATGACACTGCTGTGGGCGACGGAGATCTGAGGACGACAGGACGCCTCCGCTCTTTCCCGTTCTTGCGCAGGAGCACGCAAGGATGGGCAGCCGGAAAATGCGCATTCGGATTCCTGGGAGCGGTTTTCAATTTTAGCTTTCCCGCCCTAGCAAAGCTTGGATGGGGCACCCGACCGCAGAGCGTGAGCGTCCGAGATCGCAGACTCATTTACCAGGTTAGGGTGACGGTGAGGGTCTGCCAGCTTTCGCCTTGGGGAAAGTGGAGTGTGAGGGCGATCGGGACCGAGGGGTCGCGGTCGCCGGCTTCGTCCTTGGTTATGGATGCGGCGCGATGTGTTGTGTCGTTGGGTGCTGTGCTGTTGGGATCCAGGGCTTTGTCTTGAGGGCAACTTACTTTGAGGTGTGGGAGGAGCGAGCGACGGAGGATTTCGTACGTTGCTGTTGAGCCGGCTCTGCCTTCGAAGACCAGGGTCGCGCCGGCGGGGGACCATGATTCGCTGAGGATGCGCGGGTTCTCTGTGCGAGCACCGGGGAGCGGTGGTGCAAAGGGCGTGGAGATTTCGAGCGGGGGGAGCGGGACGCGGATACCGAGCGAGCCGTTGGGCAATTGTGCGGATGTGGCAGAGGGGAGATCGCTGTGCAGGCGGAATCCGGTGTGATGGTTGTCGCTCATGGAGACTTCGAGCACAGCTCCGTTGCGATCGAAGGAGAGTGTTTCTTCTCCGCCGGGGAGCGGGAGATGGTTGATGGCGGCGTGGTCCCAGCTTGCGGGGAGATGCGGGTTGACTGTGATGGCTTTGGATTGGGCATCGATGGAGAGGCCGAAGAGACCGCGTAATGTGGGTGTGATGACCATGGCGGAGGACCAGAGTTGGTGGCTGGTGCTGCGACCGAAGGGGACGTAGAAATCGCCGGAGAGTAATTCGGTGTCGGCACCGAGATCCTGCGCCCAGGTGAGGTTGGCGTTTTCCATTAATAGCCGATAGCCGGCTAGGGGTTGATTGGCGCGGTACTCGGCGAGCGCGGCCCAGCCGGTGAAGAGGGGCCAGACGGAGCCCTGGTGGTAGCTTAGGCCGTCGTAGATTTTCTCGGTGTTGGCGACGTCGCGCGTGCCCCAGTCGGTGTTGACGGAAGAAGCTGCGAATTGTTGGAGGCAGCCTTCGGGGTGGGCGAGGATGGATTTTCCGCCGGGCGGATCCCACCAGGCCAGGGCGGGATAGATGGTGGTGGTGCGGTCGATCGGGCTGTTTTGGGAGCCGGCGGGATTGGTGGCGAAGGCGTAGCAGGATTTTTGGGGATCGTAGTATTCGGTGTTGATGGTGGTGGCGATCGTGTTTGCTCTTTGTTCGGCGGCGGAGGACTTGGCGGGGTCTTTCAGCAGGTCCTCTAAATAAGCAACGGCGGAAGTGGCTTGTTGATCTAGTAGGGCCAAATAGATCTCCTGGTGTGGCATGGCGCCGGGCCAGCTTTCTACCCAGCCTGTGCCTTGCGAGTTGTCGTAGATGCCGTCGTGGTCAGTGTCGTGGGCGGGATCGGTCTCGAAGCCCCAGGCCTTTTCTATTGCATCGCGATGCTCGGCGAGGAAGGCGGTGTCTCCGCTCGAGCGGACGTAGTCGGCGACCGCGAGTAGGAAAAGAGGGGTGGAGTCGGCAGCGGCATACATATATGGAAAGGATTGCCAGTCGATGGCTGCGGCGGTTTGGGAGTATTCGTGCATGATTTTGCCGTCGGCGCGTTGGCGGTGGATGAGGAATTCGAGTTCGGATTTGGTGAGGGCGAAATCGCCGTAGCCGTTGACAGCGTAGAGGGTGTAGAGGGCGTCGCGGCCGAAGAACCAGCCGAAGCCGGGGCGGGCGGAGTCGGCGGAGGTGAAGTAGCCGGCGACGAGGGCAGTTTCCGCAGGATCCCCGGTTCCCGAAAGCGAGGGACCGGGTGCACCCAGAGTGGGTGGTGGTGAGCTTTGGCCGGGGATGATTTTGGTCTTTAGCTGTTCGATGGAGACGATGGCCCATTGGAAAGCCTCGTTGAGGGATTGGTCGGACGTCTCGATGGAGACGGAGTTGGCTAGGAGTTTCTTGTAAGTTTCGGCGTGGGATTGGAAGGAGGCGGGAATAGATGTGTTGAGCTGGGCCAGAGCTGCTGCGAGAGCGGCGTTGGTGGCCCCGCTGGGAGATATGCCGGCGGCCATCAATAGAGGAAAGAGTTTTCTCTGCTCGCGGGCTGGGTCGATGTGGAGCCTGAGTTCGACGGGGTGGACTTGGGGGCGCTCCTGATAGGGGGCGAGGATTCCGGGTGTTGCGCCAGGGATGGTGAGTGCTCCGGCCAGGTCCGGGTAGTCGGTGTGGAGGATGTAAAAGCCGCCAGGCGCGGTCGGATTGTGTGGATCGGGTGAGACCCATTCGGGGCTGGGTGCACCCTCATTGCGTTCGGGCCACATCCAGCGGAGCTCGGGGGTGAAGCGGAACGTGAAATCGGTGGGATGGAGGCAATCGAATTCAAAGAGAACAATCGGACCAGTCTGGGCTGGGCCTGCTTTTTCCGTAACGGTGCTGCTCGAAATCGAATCGGCCGAGAACATGATTTGCCGGACGGTGAAGGCGGGATGGGAGTAGGTGATGACGGTGCGGTCGGGGCGGACTTCGATGGCGGCGGATTGCTGGTTAACGTCGATGGGGACGCCGTAACCTTCGACGTCGGCTTCGATTGTGAAGTGGGAGATCAGCTTGACGGGGAGGATCCAGGATTCGAAGGCGCCGTCCTGTTGACCGACGAGGACGCCGCGTTCACCAGCTACGGTGAAGGGTTTGAGGGGCTCGGTGTGGGAGTGGATGACGGGACCGGAGTTGTCGAAGGAAATGGCAGCGATGGGCGCGAACGTTGGCGGGGGCGGCTGAGGAGGATTCGACTGGGCTGGGCTCACAATGGAGATCGGGAAAACCAGGGCAAAGAGCAGGGAGGCGGTCCTGCGAGGAGGGCGAGTGAAGCAAAGAGCGAACCTTGGCATTGCGATGTCCTCTGATTGCGGCTCAAAGGGAACAGTCTACGGCTAGAGCTAAACAGAGTAAACGCGCTGTTGCGGAGAGGCCCCGAAGTGGGGTGGTGGGCATGACTGATTGGGCAGAAACCTAGGTGACGGGGGAAGATCCAACGAAACGCAGGCATTTCGCGGAAATCCCATTTGTCATAGTTTTCTGTGAATTCTCTGTAAATCGGTAGCGGGGCCAGTCGGGTTACAGAGTGGTCGATACGGCTAAGTTAAACTTATATTAGAAGTTGACCGAGCATTCGACGGAAAGGTACCTTTGGTGCCTGAATTGCATCACTAATTACTGCCGGGGAGTTACCGCTGTATTTAAAGGTCGGGTTTTCAGCGAGCTTCTTTCCTCATTCGGCCTCATCCATTGCAAGTTGAACCGCTCGCAAGCAAGTCAATGTAAGCGATTTCGAAGGGCGGCTGTAAAGGCGGCCCAGAAAAGGAGCTCTCATGCTGCGCATGAGCAGGTACCTTGTCGTTCCTTCTTTGGTTTTCGTTGAGTTCCGGGCGAAGAGCCAGACCCAATAACGTGTATGAGGCAGCTGCCGGGGCGGTCACGGTTGCTACCGAGTGACTGAAAAGTTAGATGAGTTGTTGGTCTGAATGGTAGAGCTAGGCCGATTCGCGATTCGCGAACCGGAGGTTTCCTGGAGGAAGTCTTCCGGTTCCCACTAACAAAAGCTTGGAGGAGTTTCGATGCGATTTTTGCGGTTGCAGAATGCGGTGCTAACGCTGAGCCTAATGGCTGTAGTTGGCCTCGTGCGAATCACCACAACCCCGACTGCTTTTGCCCAGGTCACAACGGCTGCGATACATGGCACCGTGACAGATTTGACAGGGGCGGCTGTCCCGAACGCGAAGGTCACTGCCGTGAACACGGCCACAGGGATCTCGACGGTGACAACCTCCAATCGAACTGGCTTTTACACGTTTACCGCGCTTCAGATTGGCCCCTATAGGGTCGATGTGGAAGCGCCTGGCTTTCAGCGATCGGAGACGAGCAACATCACGCTAACGGCGAATGCCGATCTGGAGATTCCCGGCAAGCTGAAGGTGGGGGGTGCGGCGGAGACGGTGACGGTGGATGCATCGGCTCTGCAGGTGGAGACAGCGAACACGCAATTGCAGCAGACCATCAGCGATTCAGAGATCGAGAACCTTCCGATGCTGGGCCGCGACGCTGCGTCGTTGCAAAAGCTGGCCCCTGGTGTGGTGGAATCTTCCGACCGGTTCGGCGGATTTTCGACGAACGGCAGCCAGACCACAAGCAATTCCTACCTGCTGGATGGTGTGGACAATAACGACGGCCCGCTGCAGGATGAAGGCCTTGTCGTCAATCCGGATGCGTTGGCGGAAGAGAACATTATCAGCAGCACGTTGAATCCGGAGTTCGCTCGCAACGGCGGCGCGGTGGTGAACCAAGTACTCAAATCGGGCACCAACCAAATTCACGGCAGCGGCTTCGAGTATTACCGCGACACATTCATGAACAATGGAAACTACTTCACCCCGCCGGGGGGTGGCCATCCGCCGTTTCACCAGAATCTGTACGGCGGCACGCTGGGTGGACCCATTCTGAAGGACAAGCTTTTCTTGTTCCTGGCTTATCAAGGTTACCGCAACCGAACGGGAACGACCACCGAGACCCCGGTCTTTCAGAGCGGCGTACTCTCGGCTGGAAACTTCTCGAACGAAAACAATGTGGCCACGGCAGGGCCGGACGGAACGACCGGATTGAGTTCGAATCCCATTCCATTTACGATCACGACCGCGACCGGCACCTGCGGCCCGACCTCAGCCAACACAACCTGGGCTGAGTGCTTCCCGGCCGGGTCGCCGGTTGTCATCAATCCTTCGAACTTCAATTCGATTGCGAGTGGCCTGGCAAATACCTATGTGCCGGCAGGAAATGCCGGCACCGCAATTGCACCGCTCTACAACTTCAATACCGCCGATACAGGCGCGGCGGACCAGGGGATTCTTCGGGCCGATTACCACATCAGCGGCAGCGACGCGATCTACGGGACGGGGATCTTCCAGTCGAGTCCTTCGACCGCGACTTTGGGTTTCGGAGGATCGAATCTGCCTGGCTTCGGAACGACGCAGGCAGAGCACTTCAAGATTTTCTCGGCTTCGGAGACCCACACGTTCAATTCGAACAACCTGAACGAACTGCGTGGCGGATATTTCCGGTTCAATTTTGCCGCAGTCGAACCGGCCCATGTTGTGGCTCCGAGCAGCCTGGGCTTCGACATTTCGCCGAATAACCCGTCTTCCGGCGTGCCGTTTATGAACCTGACCGGTCTGTTCAGCCTGGGCTTTACCCGCGAGGGTCCGCAGCCGCGCAAGGACACCAACCTGCTGGCCGGAGATAACTACACGTGGATCTACCACAATCACAGTTTCAAGTTTGGCGGGTCGTTCGAGCAGTTCCGGGTGAACAATCCGTACGCCGCGGACAATAACGGCTCTTACCAGTTCAATGGAGGGGGGGCATACAGCTCGGGTGATCCCGCCATCGATTTCCTGTTGGGCATTCCCGATACGTATCAGCAGACCTCTGACGGATTCACCGACACAGTTGCGTATGAATACTATGCCTTTGCGCAGGACAGTTGGAAGGCAACCAGCGACTTGACCATAAATTATGGAATCGCGTGGGATACAGAGACACCCAACAACAACGATCAGTTCAAAGGCGAGGGCATTACCTGCTTTGAGGTTGGCGGACCGACATCCAACGTCTTTCCGGGCGGATTTCCCGGGCTTCTGTTCCCCGGCGATCCTGGATGCAACAGGGCCGGCAGCGCGACGACAAAATGGAACCACTTTGGACCTCGGCTGGGCTTTGCGTGGTCGCCCACCAGCGGGCCCTCGGCGATTATCGGCGAGTCTGGCGCTCACAAGTTTTCAGTGCGGGCGGGATTCGGAATGTACTTCAATCGCGACCAGGAAGAAGGCCAGCTGCAGAACCTGGGCGACACGCCAAACTTCAAGAACTCGTTTGGAGCAGCCGATGTGGGCGGCAGCCCGGGCTTTACAAATCCCTTTGCGGACGTGACGGGAAGTGCCGCGACATCGGAGACGAGCCCATTTCCCTACACGCCACCTGCGCCCGGTTCAGCACTTAACTGGGACCTGTATACGGGGCAGGACACCAGCGCCATCGACCGCAATTACACCGTGCCCTATGTGTACAACTTCAACCTGAATGTACAGCGGCAACTGTCGAATACCACGATTCTGCAGATTGGGTACGTAGGATCTCTGGGCCACAAGCTTGCCACGACTCACGAAGGCGATCCTATTACTCCAGCCGGTCATGCGGCCTGCCTTGCCGATCCGGTTTGCACAGGGAGCCTGTCTGCACTTCACTTGTTCTATCCGCAGTATTTCGCGCAGCCGACGGTATTCGATGGCGCTCCCGCGTACCTGAGTATGGGGACGCTGTCGACCACGGGCAGCTCGAATTACAACGCCCTGCAGATCAGCCTGAACAAGGGTCTTTCCCATGGGCTTTTCGCCACGGTTGCCTACACCTATAGCCATGCCCTGGATAATGCGTCGGGCCTGGAAAGCTCGGGCTTCAACGGACCGGGAACGAATTATATCCCGGGATTCACGCACCTGAGCTACGGCAGTTCGGACTACGATGCGCGCCATCGCCTGGTGGCGGGCTACGACTACGGAGTGCCGTTGCTGACCTCGATGAATGATCAGCCGATAGTGAAGGAAATCCTGGGCTCGTGGCATGTGGCCGGGTTTACCGTTCTCCAAACCGGCTTCCCGGTTGATATCACCGACTTCGGCACGTTCAACTCGGGGTATTGCGACGAGTTCAGCTACTACGCGTGCTCGGATGTTCCGGTCACGTCGACTTTCAGCATCCCAAAGGAGAATATTCGCAGCACCTTCCAGGCGAGCGGGACGGGGACTTATTTCAACAGCTCGTCCTTTTCGCAGGAGCCGATCGGGACTTTCGGGAACGTGAACCGCGGGATCATTCATGGACCTGGCTTTAACTACACCGACTTGAGCCTTTACAAGAACATCCCGTTCGGCGGCGAAGGCTCTCGTTCGCTGCAGATCATGCTGCAGGCTGCGAACGTGTTCAATCATGCCAACTTTGCGCAACCGGACGGCAACTTCACGGATGGGCCGTATTTCGGAACGGTCTCTGCGGTCAAGTCGTCGACCTCGTCGTTCGCCGATTACAACGGCGATCCATACGGCGGGCGCACCGCGCAGTTGGTGGCGAAAATACGTTTCTAGTTTGAGGGCTGGACATGAGGGGTGCTCGCTTTGGCGAGCACCCTTTGTGTTTTTTGATTCGTGGTTTCCCACCCTAACCGCAAAAAACGCGGTTAGGATGGGGCACCCAGAGATGTGCGAAGGGATGCATCACGAAAGGCAAGCGCAGGTTCTTCGACTACTGTCATCTGCCAAAGCGGACGTCCTTCGCTGCGCTCAGGATGCCACGGCTGGGGCCTTTAGGAATTCGAGGGCGCGGATCAGGTAGCTTTTCAGATCGCGGCGGTGGACTACTGCGTCCAGGAAGCCTTTATCGAGGAGGAACTCGGCGCGCTGAAAGCCTTCGGGGAGCTTTTGGCGGATGGTCTGTTCGATGACGCGGGGGCCGGCGAAGCCAATGAGGGCGCCGGGTTCGGCGATGTTGAGGTCGCCTAGCATGGCGAAGCTGGCGGTGACGCCGCCGGTGGTGGGATCGGTGAGGACGCAGATGTAGGGAACGCGGGCCTCGTCGAGCTGGGCGAGAGCGGTGGAGATTTTGGCCATCTGCATGAGGGAGACGATGCCTTCCATCATGCGAGCTCCGCCGGATGCGGCAACGACGATGAGTGGCTTGCGTTCGATGCGGGCGCGATCGACAGCGCGGGCGATGGTTTCTCCGACGACGGCACCCATGGAGCCGCCGATGAAGGCGTATTCCATGGCGCTCACGATGACTGGGTGGGGGCCTAGATCGCCAATTGCGTTGACGATGGCGTCGTCGAGGCCGGTTTCTTCGCGGGCCTTGATGAGGCGCTGCTTGTAGGGCCGGAGGTCGACGAAGTTGAGCGGGTCAGTGGAGCGCAGGCCCCCGTCGACCAGCTGGTAGCCGGGTTCGAGAAGCAGGTCGAGGCGCTGGCGCGCGCCGATTTTGAAATGGTACTGGCACTTGGGACAGACGTTGAGGTTGGCCTTGAGATCGGGATTGAAGATGGCCTGGCGGCAGCCGGGACACTTGGTCCAAAGCCCTTCGGTGCGGACTCGTTTCTCTTCGTCGCCGTTGTTGTCGGGGCCTTCGAACTCCCCGTCTTCGCGTTTGAACCAGGACATAGGGCTTCCGCAATTATAGCTACTCGGGGACTAGGGACTAGGGACTAGGGACTAGGGACTAGGGATTAAGGAGTCGGGACTGCTGAAAGACGCTTCGGGCAGGATGGCAATTCAAAAGCAAAGATTAA
>CAZAQN010000028.1:0-60393 GCA_964487345.1 uncultured Occallatibacter sp.
TGTAACGATTTGTAACGATAGCTGGACAGTTCTTGCCAGGTACGAAAGGTACCTCATTAGTGTTGCCGATTTCATCCCGCCGGCACATAATCTCGTTCATAATATGGACGACTCTGGAGAGGGCCGCGGCGCGATGCGTCCTCATTTTCTTAGGCCACTCCAGAGAATTAGTCAAAGAGAGGACGACCCTATATGTCAATTTCCGGAATCTCAGGTAGCTCCCTGTTCTCCGAGCTCAGTTCCTCCTCGGTTTCATCGAGCTCCAACACAACTAGCCAAAGCTCATTTCAGAGCGCGCTCAAAGACCTCATGACAGCGATTCAGTCCGGCGACACGACGGATGCAAAGAAGTATCTAGCCCAAGTCGAACAGCTGACACCGAGTAATGCCAGTTCCAAGAGTCCGCTGGGACAGTTCATTTCCAGCGTGTCCACAGCGCTCCAGAACAACGACATCTCGTCGGCGCAGTCGGCCCTAACGACATTGCAGAGTGAACGGCCTCAAGGCCCTCTACCTCCTTCGGCCGATTCCTCAAGCGGCAAGGCGAGCGAAGTTGCAGAGGACATCATGAGCCTTTTCAACTCGATCAGCTCGGGCGACGTCAGCTCGGCGAATTCAGCCTACAACAGTCTGACGAGCCTGCTTTCCGGAGACAACGCGGCGAGCAGCGCGTCGACCAGTTCGACATCGAGCACATCTTCAGGCACAGCCGTTACGAGTTCCAGTGCCAACTCGTTCTCGAGTCTGTTAAATTCGATCGGATCGGCGCTGAACTCAGGCGACATCAGCTCGGCGCAGACCGCCTTGAACAACTTCCTCCAGACCCTTTCGAAGGGTTCTCTGGTCAACACTACGGCATAGAACATGAACAATCGGCCGTATCGGATTTGGACAATGCGTTGCCGGCGTGAAGCCATCCAACTCCGTGAAGATCGCCATTTGGCGAAGCAGCGTATAGCGACTCTGCGCCGTCGTCAAGAATCGCAAGAAGTGGGCGTTGCTTCGGGCACAAGTCTTGCGTCGATTGCGCGAAATCGAATCGTTCCGAATAGGAGACCCGCGCCACCGGGCACTATTAGCCTATTTGAGCGCGAGAAACCTCGCTCTCGGGCAGCCAGTGATATGCGCGTTGATGGCCACAATGCGTGCAAAAACTTGTCTTCCGCTCGCATTGGACGACAACTAGGATTGCAACGTGCTCCGGGTTGGTAACTGCATTGTGGGCAGAACTGAAAGTCGCTCCGTACCTGTGCGCCGCAAGCCTTGCAACAGGAAACTTCCGGCACGCGAAGCAGGAAGTACGGACCACTCCGGTTCTCGCCGACATTACGAGGCTGATTGGCAACCTGTATCCCGAGGCTCATTCCTTGCCTTGGTACATCTCAGCTCACTTAGCCAACCATCAGGAAAAGTAGAGCCGCCAGAAGTTCCCACGAAAAACCGTAACAAACCCTTGACGCGATCAGCTGAATACGGTGCGACCGAAGCGCATGCTGGAAAATGTACTCCACCAACTTAGACCAAGCCACATCGGGTTGCCCGCAGCTTTTGGATTACTCCCCGAAGGCGATTCATTCGCTTGGGTTGGATGATCCGCTCGACTTCCAATTCAAGGCCAATAAGTATGGGCTGTTCTCGGTTCGCCTCCGGCACATGCTTCAATGCTTTTGACGGGACTTATCTGCACTTCTCCGTGGGCGGTTCGACCCGGATGAGGTAGGGGTCCAGATGCGGACGACGTTTTTCGTCGAACCGAATCGTGTCCGATGGCTCAGCATCGCTAAGCCGCTTCTCGCATAATCGCGGAGCCGGGGCAAACTCTTCTACTCCTCGGTGCAGCAGGTCGTCGCATGCGAACCGACAACTTTCAGACAGACGGTTCGATGGGGTCATACTGAAATTTCAGGTCTGGTTGTAGTTCGTTACGCTTCGTTACAGATCTTTACAAGCGAAACTGCTACGGTCCCCGTCTGAACAGTTAGCAATCGAACTTGAGCTGTACCGGCCATGAAGGTTGTTCCACGGTTCCAGTAGGCCCTGCGGCGCGATGCGCGAACTCGAGAGCTTTTGTGGCGGAGGAAATTAGAATGAGGCACGTGATACCTAGGCTTCAAGCAGTCGCCTTCGGACTGGTAGTGGGCACATGGCTTGCGGCAACGTGCTCGGTGCGCACCCAAGAACCGCCTCCCTCTCCTCCGGATGGAATGGAGATGGCGCATCCCGACATGCCGAAGATGAATGTAGAGAAGGAACTCGCTCGGATGACAAAACGGTACGGGCTATCTGAGAGCCAGAAGGCTCAGACAAGGCCCGTCCTGGTGGACATAAATGCAAAGGTGGATGCCCTGTCCAAGGATTCCTCGGCGGAGTTCGGTGAACGGATGCAAAGGATGCGCGCGATCCGTGAAGAGCAAACATCGCGAATTTCCGCGATCCTTTCCGACGAACAGCGTCCGAAGTATCAGAAGGACATGGAGCGGAAGGCGCACGATCAGGGCGATGGCCCACCGGACGGCCCACCTCCGGGCGGAGATCAAGGGGTCGGACCACCCCCTCCGCAAGGGGGTTGAGTATGGATGCGGCATCCGAAGAAGCCGATTGCGATTTGCTTGCATTCAATCGGCAGATATTCCTCTGCTGGTTGACTCGTAGCCGACCTCGAGTCCCACCTTTTCCGAGGGATTCACTTTGCGATTGCGTGCTTAGCAATCCATGCATGGGCTAGCAGTCAAGAATCACTCTCGGTACGAGCCTCGAGGCGAAGTATGCCCGGAGCGATAGCATCCTTTTCCGACACGGAGGTGACCGTGCATCCGCGTGTGTATTGGTATTTAGCCAACAAAGCGGCTGATTCCGAGGAGTATCCGTCCGAAGAGTTGGGTCAGCTGAGAGCAGATCCATCCGGTGCGATGCGAGATGAAATTGCGCTTGCCCTGCATCCTTATGTGCTGTTGAAATTTCTGCTCTTCTCTGAAGCAAGGAATAAGCTGGTGCCCCTTGCCGTCATATTTCATTGGAACATTGCTCCCGTAATCGTGATCCGTCATGACTGGCAGGTGGGACTCGCTACCGGGGACTGCGAATACTTGATCGAACTCATGAATAACTGTACGAATACACCTCCCGAAAGAGAGGTCGCCTTATTCGAGCAACTCGAGACCCTCTCGACGGGCCTGCTTAGAGCGACGGGTTCCGGAATAGCTACAGCAGAATCGCTGGTGAACCTGATGTACGAGGCGTTGGGGCGTGCAAGCTTCCCCGGCCGCCGGATGACATGAGCATGATAGATCGGACTTGAATTCTCTGGCGTCGAGCATGAAAAAAGCCGCATCCCGGTCCCAGCGAGTATGAATCGGGCTGCGGCCAGGGAAACATTCATGGTGAGCGTGGAATAACCCACATCACGCTAGTAAAGGGTCTTCAGGCAGATGTTGCCACGAGGGTGAGTTGCGGCCAAGGCCGCGTTGTCGATGTTCTTAACCAATAGCAAACAGAGGTTGTGATTGATGAAGTTTCCCTGGCGTATATCCTTAGTGACCTCGATCGGAGTGTCCTTAACCGGCCTGATCCTGTCGTTGTCTGTCTTTTGCGCGAGCCAGAGCGTATCGGCGGAATCGGCAAGCGGGTATTACAAGATGGCTCGCGCCGCAGAGGACCGGAACGACGTAATCGCCGCGTACGAGGCATACAAGAAGGCCTACGACCTAAAACCTGGGGAGATCAAGTACCGGACGACATACGAGCGAGTTCGCGCCGCCGCCTCAACCGAATACGTATCGATGGGAGAAAAGTTCGCGCGAAAAGACAATCTTACTTCTGCGCTCGCGGCTTTTCTGAAGGCTCTGGACATCGATCCCGGTAACGAATTAGCGGATGCAGGCGTTCGGAAAATACAAAACTATCTTCGCCAATCGAGCCGGCAAAACGAAGGAAGCACAAATCCTGATCACGTGGCTAAGAATCTTGCGTCTCCCATCAGTCTGGATATTCTCGCAAATGAACCCATCACGTTACACATGGCCGAGGACAGCAAGGTCATCTACCAAGCTGTGGGCAAGAGCGTGGGCATCAATGTGCTTTTCGATCCGGACTATAACTCGAAGCGTATTCAGGTTGACCTGAAGGACGTGACGGCCACCGAGGCGCTGGACATCATTAGTGAGATTTCCGCGAGTTTCTGGAAAGCAGTTACTCACAATACGATTTTCGTGGCACAGGATACTCGCGCTAAACGGCAGGCGCTGAGCCAGCAGGCTGTCCAGATCTTTTATTTGAAGAACGTCTCTCAGCCGAATGACCTCACCGATATTCAGACGGCTATCCGCAATATGCTTCCGACAGCAAAGCTCTTCGGAGTGGCCAGCCAGAATGCCATTATTATTCGCGGTACTCCCGACGAGCTTATTTTGGCGAAGGTACTAGTCGCGGGCCTCGACCAGCCTAAGCCGGAAGTGTTGGTAGATATCACCGTGATGGAGGTAAGCCGTGACAAAGTCCGGGAAATCGGCCTCTCTCCTCCGACTTCGCTGACAGTCAGTTCAGGATCGGCGCAGACTCTAAA
Organism: uncultured Occallatibacter sp.; assembly: GCA_964487345.1. GTDB lineage: Bacteria > Acidobacteriota > Terriglobia > Terriglobales > Acidobacteriaceae > Telmatobacter. The sequence goes on from CAZAQN010000028.1 coordinate 4,562, forward strand.
CCAGATCGGCAGGAGCTCGGCCTACAGCATCTCGATTGGAACAGCCGCAGTTCAGTTTCTGCTCACCGATTCAGATACGCGTATTCTCCAGAGCCCGCGCCTGCGCGCTGTGGATGGCCAGAAGGCGACGCTCAAGCTCGGTGAAAAGCTTCCGGTGGCAACTGGAACATACACTCTAGCCACCTCCTCAACATCTGCGGCAGCGGAAACCCAGTTTCAGTACTTGGATGTGGGAGTAAATGTCGAGATGACTCCGACTATCCATAGTGACCGGGAGGTGACGCTGAAACTGAGTGTGGAAGTCTCCTCCGAATCGGGGACCGAGACGATTGACGATGTGGAGGAGCCAATCATTAGCCAAGAGAAGGCAGAGCAGACTATCCGATTGAAAGACGGTGAAACAAGCATTCTTGCGGGCCTGGTCAAGAAATCGGTGAGCCAAGCGGTAAGTGGATGGCCTGGTTTCGGGCAGATCCCATTAATGAAGTATTTCTTCACAACGCAAAAGCATGAAGTTGACGATGATGAGTTGGTCTTTATGATCGTGCCCCATATCGTCCGCGCTCCGGGATTGGATACAGACACAGAACGCCGGATTGACACTGGGACGGATAAGGCAGTGCAAATTCGTGAGGTTCCTTCAGCAGAGGATTCGTCGCAGCCCAATCACAGGTGAGTCATGCATGCGCCTCGGGCGCAACAATCGCCAAGGGCCGAACAGCAGAGTGGTCTCAAAGACGCCGGAGCCGCGCCCCGATTGTGCGTGCGGAGCAGTTGGAGGGTCGTGAACCAGAAGCGGATGCAGGCGAAACGAGATGGCGCAGCGGCTCCCCTCAGTGCTGCCGAGCAGAGCTTCCTGAATGTTGTGGAGACCTGCCGACCGCAGTTCTTCCGGTTTTTGCTGGCTTCGTTGCGCGATGTAGATTTGGCCGAAACGCTCACCCAGGAATGTTTTCTGAAGGTGCACCGCAACTGGTTGAGCTTCCGCGGTGAATCGAGTGCGATGACCTGGCTGATGCGCATCGCCATCAACCTGCAGAAGGACCACTGGCGAAACCGGCGGATGCAGTTCTGGCGACAGACACGCACCAACGCGGTGGATCTGGACGAGGCCAGCGAGTGGCTGCCCAGCGCTGAGCGTTCGCCCGAGGAGCATGCGCTGGCCCGCGAGCAGGTGGTAAGGGTCGGGAGTGCAGTCGACTGCCTCACTGAGCGACAGCGAATGGTCTTCCTGTTGCGCTTTGTGGAAGACCTGGAGCCAAGAGAAATTGCGCAAGCCGCCGGCATGGAAGTAGGTACGGTGAAAGCGCACCTTTCGCGGGCGCTACTGAAAGTGCGTGCGGCATTGGGAGGAAGATGATGGGTTCCGATCGGTGAAATATGGACAATAGGCGACTCTCCGGGCTGATGCTGGTGGCGTTAACGTTCGCGCCTGTCGCCTGGGCTCAACTGGCAAACACTCCTTCACCGACAGCGACGATTAAGGGCGATTCGCCGGCCTCGACAGACCTTATAGCAGCGCATCATCAGGCTACGGATCTGGCCAGGCTTAGCATGGAGGATGTTCACGGGGCTGCACCTATCGAACTTGTGCCGGAGAACATTCGCCACAGCTTCCACTTGCGCGTGGATGAGCGGAGCCTGATTCCGCAGGTACTGAGCGCATACGGGATTCAAGTGGCGATGGATTCATCGGTACGGAGCCAGATCGTACCGTTCGATGTCGACAATGTGGACTTCACAGAAGCCTCCAGCATGGTGAAGCTTGCAACCGATACCTTTCTTGTTCCACTCGATTCAAAGCGTGTGCTTGCAGCCGCAGACACAAAGACAAACCGGACGCAATACGAGAGACAGGCGATGGAAACCTTCTCTTTTCCTGGACTCAACGCGAACGATTTGACCGACATGCAGAACATCGCGCGCACGATCTTCGGGGCGGAGCGCAGCATGGTAGAACCTGCGCAAGGCAAGATAACAGTTCGCTCCCCTGGCGCACAAATTGACGCGATGAACCAGGCTTACGCAGAATTGCTTGCCGGAAGGAGCGAGTTCCAGCTTGATGTCGGTGTTTATGAAGTCGACAAATCCAGCAGCCCGGATGTGGGCGCGGTCCTGCCGAACTCCGCAACATTGTTCAATGCAAAATCGGAGATCGACAGCATTCTCGCAAACAATTCGACCCTGGTGGATGAGATTGTTGCCAGCGGCCTGGCAAGCGCGGGCGATTACACGGCAATCCTGGCGATTTTGCTCGCCTCGGGAGAAATATCAGGTACGGTTTTCAACAGTTCTTTCGTGCTCTTCGGCGGAGGATGGACGGAGACGGGTGCGGAATGGAACACGACAAGCGTCAATATGCTGCTGAGCCGCTCCGATGTGAGATCGCTCAACCAAATGCAGCTGCGCGTTCTCGACCAGGAAGAGGCGACTTTTCGCAGCGGTGAACGTTATCCGATCATGACTTCAAGCTATACAGCCATCACAAGTAGTTCGTCTTCTTCCGCGGTCTCAACACCGCAGATCCAATACGAAGATCTGGGTCTGACCCTGAAAGTGAAGCCGCATATAGAAGGGGAAAATAAAGTCTCGCTGGATCTGAATCTGAAGGTGGAGTCTCTGGCTGGCTCGGCCATCAATGACATCCCTGTGCTTGCAAGCCGGCAATTCACAAGTGTCGTCTCCGTACGGTTCGGAGAAAGTGCACTGATCGTCAGCGCCATGTCGAAAGAAGATTCGTCAGCAATCGCCGGTATTCCCGGATTGAGCGAAATACCCGTTCTTCACAATGCAACGGATTGGCAGGATACAACAAACGACGTGGACCTGGTAATTCTTGTCACTCCGCATATTCTCCGCGTGGCACATCGAGAAGATACAGGGGAAATGTTGCTGCTGCCGCTTCACTGAGTTCAGTCGAATTAGCTGCACCCAACACCGCAGTCCGTTACAAATCATTACGTTTCTTTACAAGCAGAACTTGAAAGAACTTCGTCTGACCTATGTGTTCCTATAAGTCTGAGAAAAGGAAGTGAGACACAGTGCGCACAAGGACGATCCCTTCTTTGGCCACGGCCGTTCCGGTTTTTCTGTTGCTTGGATGCGCAATCGTGCTAGCGCAGACGGCCCCCAATCGCGTCACCCAGGAGATCGACTCACAATCTGTTAGGTCACTTCCGGGCTCTGTGAATCCTCGTGCCGCCGCGAAATACGACATTGGAAGCGTGAACACAGGCACCAGGATCAGCGGCATGACCATGTATTTCAAGCCTTCCGCGGACCAGAAGTCGGAACTCGATGCATTGGTGAAAGCGCAACAAACGCCGGGATCTGCGTCCTACCACAAGTGGCTTACTCCGGCAGAGTATGCCAGCCGCTTCGGCCTCAGCGACAATGACCTCGCAAAAGTTAAAAGGTGGCTTGAGCAGCAAGGATTTTCTGTCGATCGAGTAGCCAACAGCCGCAACGCCATCAGTTTCTCGGGCACGGCCGGACAGGTCGAGTCGGCCTTTGAGACTGAGATTCACAACTACAAGATCGACAACCAAACTCATTTCGCCGTTGCGACACAGATATCGGTTCCCTCTGCGCTCTCCGACGTTGTGCAATCTGTGCGCAATCTCGATGATTTCCGGCCAAAGCCACATGTAAGGTTTCGGACAGCGAAGTCCAGCAAGGTGAATCCGAATTTCACGTCCAGCCAATCCGGTGATCACTACCTTCAACCGGGTGACGTTTCGGTGATCTACGATATCAAGGCTGCGTACAGCGCCGGCTACACAGGGACTGGGCAGGCGATCGCGGTAGTTGGTCAGTCGGAAATCGAAGTATCGGATATCGAAAACTTCCAAAATGCAGCCGGTCTTACTGTTAAAGATCCGACGGTTGTCCTGGTGCCGGACTCCGGAACCGCTGCGGTTTCCTCTGGAGACGAGGCGGAATCGGACATCGATCTGGAGTATTCCGGCGGCATCGCCAAGGGCGCGACGATCTACCTGGTTTACGTTGGCAACAATTCCAACTACAGCGTGTGGGACTCTCTCCAATACGCAGTCGATACCCAAATCGCACCGATTATCAGCATGAGTTACGGCGCATGTGAGCCGGATATCAGTTCCAGCGATTACTCAACGCTTGAAGCCATCATGGAACAAGGCACCAGCCAGGGACAAAGCATTATTGTGTCATCGGGCGATTCCGGGTCTACGGCGTGCTATGCCGACCTAACAACCAGCTCGACTCCGACCTCGGAAGAAGAGGAACTTGCCGTCAACTACCCGGCCAGCAGCGCCTATGCTACAGCTTTGGGTGGAACCGAGTTTCCCTCCGCCGATGTTTCCTCGTCGAACACGACCTATTGGGAATCGGCGAGCGGAAGCGATGTAATCACGTCCGCGCTCTCCTATATTCCGGAACAGGTCTGGAACGATGATAGTGCCACGGTGGGCTCGGAAGACGGCGCCGAATACGCGCTCTCATCGGGAGGCGGAGGCACGAGCACCCTGACTGCGAGGCCAAGCTGGCAAAGCGGTGTGACAGGCATTCCCTCGGGCAACTACCGGCTGGTGCCGGATATTTCTCTTGATTCCTCGCCCGACAATGCCGGATATCTCTATTGCTCCAGCGATTCAACTGCAACCGGTATCACCGGCAGTTGTTCGGACGGTTTCCGCGATTCCAGCGATGAGTACCTGACTGTAGCCGGAGGAACCAGTTTCGCTGCGCCCATCTTCGCGGGAATGCTCGCCCTCATTAATCAGAAGGAGAATTCGACTGGACAGGGCCTGATCAACTCAACCCTGTATACGTTGGCGGCCAATTCCACAACGTACGCATCTGCCTTTCACGACATAACCAGCGGTAGCAACGAATGCACTGCAGGATCGAGCTACTGCTCATCGGCAGGCGAATCCGAGTACCCTGCAACGACCGGCTATGACGAGGCTAGCGGACTTGGGTCGGTCGATCTATACAACCTATTGAGCGCCTGGCCGTCAAGTTCCGCCTCATCCCTGGAGGCGACTACGACCTCGCTGTCGGCGGCGAGCAGCACTCCCTCTTCGGGCGCGAGCGATGTCATCACGATCACGGTGGCTTCGGAGTCGAGTTCCGTCACTACCACGCCGACAGGAACCCTGACGATTGCGGTTGATGGCACCACCGAGACATCCTCCCTGGCACTCTCGAGTGGTAAGGCTACGTATACTTTCTCTTCCACTACCTCCGGAGCGCACGTTATTACCGCCAAGTATTCGGGAGACTCGGCGTTTGCAGCATCCAGCGGCGTGATCACCGTGAATGTTGGATCGAGCGGTACATCCGCAAGCGGAACGTTCACCCTGTCTGCGACCAACGTGACCGTTTCGCAGGGTGCCTCCGGGACTTCTACGATCACGGTTACGTCAAAGAGTTCTTATGCCGGCACAGTGGGGTTTACGCTTTCGACAAGCAGTTCATCTTTTTCAACCTATGGCTGCTACGACATAAATAATGTATCGGTCGCGGCAAACGGTACGACTACATCCACCCTGACTATTTACACCTCAAGCAGTGCATGCAGCACTACCTCGTCATCGAAGAATGGGCTGCACCACACGTTTGTGCATTCCGGAACAAAGACCGGTATCTCTCCTTCAGATGGGCCGTCCTCCCGGCAGGTCATGCCGTTCACAGTCGCCATGTTGGGAGGGCTCCTATGTTTTGGTCTCCGGAGGCGCAGATCGAGGCTTTGGACAGCGCTCCGATTGCTTCTGTTGATCGGCACCGTGTGCGTGTTGAACGCATGCGGTGGCTCTTCCAACTCCAACGATGTTGCAAAGGGAAGTTACACCATGGAACTAGATGGCACGGACACTTCGAGCTCGAGTATTGCTAATTCGACTACTTTCACAGTTACCGTCGACTAGCGCCATACCTGTTCACGCTCGCGAGAATCGATGAAGAGCGGTGATCAAAGAGAGTCTTTATGCCTGGAGGCAATAGTGAAAATTGGCAACAGCATTCGCGTCGCCAGTTTTGGTCCCTCAGTATTCCTTTTATGCGCTCCATTCGCAACTTATGGACAATCGGCAGTCGGGGATACCCGGGCGATACCGACGGGAGCGCAGGCGCCCGCATCGGAAGAGCAGAAAGCAGCGCAGCCGTTAGCTTCTCATCGTGCAACCGAGACCATCACGCAGCCGGTTGCACCACCAGACCCGGCCTTCGCAAACGATATTTTTGTGACGGTTGGCAAAGCCATTGTGCTTGATCTAGCGCAACCAATTACCCGCATTCTTATCGGCTTCGGCGACTTCGCCGAAGCCGTACCGGTAAATCCGACGCAGGTGGTAATCAATGGGAAGGCGCCCGGAGAAACGACGATGATTCTTTGGGACAAACGAGGAGGGCGGCAGTTCTTCAACATCACTGTACGTTCCAGCGCACTGGAGGCTGTTCGGCGACAGCTTTGGGCGGAATTGCCAGGACAACATCTGAACGTCACAATGGAAGGTCCGAACGTCTATCTTCGCGGTACGGTCAATGATCTGAACAGTTCGAATCGCGCGGCCTTGATCGCGGGAACGATGGGAAAGGTCATCAATCTCTTGAATGTGAAGATCCCGGCGGCAGCCCCGCAAATCTTATTGAAGGTGCGATTCGCTAGTGTGGATCGATCCAAAGAGAAACAGCTTGGCTTCAATCTCTTCAGTACGAATGGCAAAGCAATAGGCGCTATCTCAACGGGAGAATACTCAGCGCCGAGTGTGACAACTACGGGATCTGCAAGTGTGACAAACGATTTGAACCTCTTCGTCTACGATCCCGGACTCAACATTGGTGCCACAATTCAAGCGCTCGAAGAGCGTGGCTTGGCCGAATCGCTCGCCGAGCCCAATATCCTTGCAGATAATGGCAAACCCGCCAGTTTTCTCGCGGGCGGCGAGTATCCATACCCGATGGTCCAGCCGGCCGTAACGGGCGCTAGCTCGGTCACCATTGCTTTCAAGGAATTCGGCATCCGATTGAACTTCACTCCTACAATTACTCCGCGAGGAACCATTCGCCTGCAGGTAGTCCCGGAAGTGAGCGCTCTGGATTACGGGGACGCGGTTACGATCTCTGGATCTACCGAGCCCGCAATTTCGGTACGTCGCGTCAAAACCGAGATCGAGGTTGAGGATCGCCAAAGCTTTGCTATTGGAGGCTTGCTGGATAACACGGTAAACGAGACATTTGCAAAGGTTCCGTTTATCGGTGACATTCCCGTCCTCGGGAAATTATTCCAGAGTATGACCAGGACCAAGGCCAACACGGAATTGATCGTCATCGTCACGCCGGAGATTGTGAGGCCGGTGCCTGTCGGCACTCAAATTCCAACCCCAAGCTATCCACAAGCGTTTCTGTCCAGCAATTCGAAGTCGGAAATGAATAATCCCGACGCGAAAAACGCCGAGTCCGCAAGTTTGCCTGGGCCTGGTACCGTCCCCGTCGAAGAGTTGATCGAAAGTCTGAATTCAAATCCCCAACCGTCAGATAGCGGTGGATCCGGCACCTCCGTTCTGAGTTCGGCGAGCAGCGGTCCGCCTCAGAGATGAGCAGGATCAATCCTCCGCATATTCCCTAGCACCAGGGCTCGCGGTCTTCTCGAACAACGCTTCTCTAACGGAGGCGGAACTTCCAAAGGCACTACTTAACCTGCACTCAAATGGCGAGACATTCACCGGATCGCTTAGCGGGATTCTGCCGATCTGGGATACCACTGACAGGAACAGTAGATCATGGGTTCATACAAAGAAAGTGAGTCTGGGGTGTATGCCGCCAGATTGGTCAAACTTGCTGTCTTTCGGTCTCTGCCCGGATTATCTTGACTACTATTATCCAGTGAGAGTTCAGAGAGCCAAACCGCGACTCAGCGTGCACATAGAGCGCCGAGCGACCGATCAACCAGCCAGATTTGCGGATCGACATTCTTGTTTTTGGCTATCATTTCCCTCGGCTATCGGAAGTTGTAAACGAACTGTTGTGCCGCCGCCGGCACGGTTGAACGCACGCATTTCTCCGTGGTGAAGTTTCACGGCACGTTCTGCAATCGCAAGCCCGACACCGAACCCACCGGTTCCCGCACTGCGTGCGCGGTCCACGCGATAGAAGGGCTGAAAGATAGAGCGGAGCTCGGTCTCTGGAATGCCGGGCCCGCGATCGCTGATTTCGAGTACGGCCACATGACTTATTTCTCTCGGTTCAGCGGACAGCCGGATTTTTACTTCGGAGTTCGGTTCGGTGTAACGGATGGCATTGCGCAAGACGTTCTCGACGGCCCGATACAGCAGTTCGCGGTTCCCATGAATCACATACTCTCCATTGGCGTGAAAAGTCACCGAACACTGCCGCTGCTGTGCTTCATACACCGCATCCGGAATAACCTGTTCGACCAGCTCGTTGAGCGATACAGGTTCGAAGCTGTTTACATGGTCAATCGCTTCCATCGATGAGAGCGTAAGAAGCTGGCCGATCAACTTGTTCAGTCTCTCGGTTTCTCGTTCGATTCGGCCCAGGTGCGTCTCTATCTCCGTATCGGGGTCTACGTCTTCCCGTGCCAGTTCCAAAGCGACATTGAGGCGAGCCAGAGGCGAGCGCAACTCGTGCGAAACATCCCGCAGCAACAACTGTTGCGCGCCCACAAGCGACTCCAGTCTCTCGGCCATGTGGTTAAAATCGTGAACGAGGGCCTGGAATTCGTCTCCTCGAAAAAAAACGGACTTTGATGCAGGTTCGGTTACGCGCGTTCTCAAGTTTCCTTGCGCCAATTCACGTGCCGCCCTCCGGAGCTTGACCAATGGCCGTGTGAACACCAGCACAAGCACAAATGTGGTTGCGCCGCCTACTGCGATTGCCACAGGCAGCTGCGGAAACGCAAAGCGCAGCAGATCGGGAAGCGGCTCATGGCCCGGCGGAGTGTGTGGCGGGGCAAGCAGAAACAGATATTTTTTGTTTGTCGAAGAAGTGACCGGCACGCTCCACACGTATCGCTGCCCCACCTGTCGGCGGGTAATGTGGCCTGGAAATCGAGTCGTGTTTCCGTTCCCTTTGGCTAGATTCGGCATCTCAGGACAGAGATTGTTCCCCACCTCGTCGGTGAGAGCAATGCTTTGTTCGTGTTTGACTGAATACGCGTTGAGGGAGCCGCATCCACCGGACTCGAACGCGTCCACACTCTCTTTTCCTTGGTCGTCCAGGATGCTGAACAGCGAGTCCATCAGGACATCCGGGCCAGGAAAACGATGCTGAACGATCAACGCCGTGGAGATAATGAAGATCAGGCTCTGCGCAATCCAGAAAATGACAAAGATTTTGAAAAAGAGGCCGCGCATCGTTCAGTCCTTTGCTTCTGCCTGATTTTTGTGAATCGTTAGTTGATAGCCAACTCCACGAATCGTCTTTACCAGATCCTCGTGGGAACTGCCCTCGGCAAGTTTCTTTCGCAACCGGCTTAAGTGCATATCCAGACTGCGATCGAGCGGGTTGAACTTGCGCCCGAGAACTTCTTCCGCTAACTCGTCGCGCGCGACGATTTTCCCAGGCGAATGCATCAAGACTTCCAGAAGCGCAAACTCTACGCCTGTCAGTTCGACGTTCTTGCCATTTTGAACGAGAGTGCGCGCGGCCGGATCAAGTTCCAAATCGTCCACGCGCAAAAGAGGATGCTCATTCGATGTTCCGGCCGCTGCGGTCCTGCGCAGAATCGCACGCATTCTGGCCAACAGTTCCCGAGGATTAAACGGCTTGGGCAAATAATCGTCGGCTCCAATCTCCAACCCCACGATGCGGTCTACGTCTTCCCCGCGCGCCGTCAGCATCAGCACGTTCATAGCTGAGTCCGCGCGTATCTTCTTCAGGATCTCAAAGCCGTCGATACCTGGAAGCATGACATCGAGAAGGACGAGGGAGTACCTATGCTCAAGCGCCGCCTTGAGGCCTGTATCGCCACGGTGCACGGCAGAGACACGAAAGCCGTACTTTTCAAGGTAGTCCCTCAGCATCGAGCAGAGTTCAACGTCGTCGTCAATGAGCAGAACGTCTTCCATGGAAATAGCCCGCTTGTCTGAGCCTACGCCCATCGTACTGAAAAGACGCAGCAGAAATGTAACAAAGAGTAACAGGGACGTGACAATTCTTTACACAGTATTACTGAATAAGACCGCATTGTGCGAGTTTCTGATATCTCCTGAAGATGGCTGTTGTATGTAGCCGGAGAGACGATGATTATCGCGCGATCGATACTTAGAAGCTTCTGCATTTTGTTTTTTATCGGCACCCTTGTACATGCGGCTTCTGCAAAGGCCCAGACGCCGAAAGGGAGTGTGCACGGGACTGTTGCCGACCCCACAGGGGCAATGATTCCCTCCGCCACGATTGTGCTTTCGAATGATAGCGGCGTCGTGAAAACCGTGCTTGCCGGGGGTGACGGCGCTTTTGTTATCGATCATGTGATTCCCGGTCGGTACTCGCTCGTCGTCACTGCTTCCGGCTTTGCACCTGCCACGATACCCGATGTCGCAGTTTCCAGTGGCCAGGTGACCGTCGATCGCGTCAGGCTGCAATTGCCCGTCGAGCAGCAGCAAGTGCAGGTAAGGGAAGAGGGCCTGGGCGTCAATACCGGCGCTGACAACAACGCCAGCGCTATCGTGATCAAAGGCAAAGATCTGGATGCGCTTTCCGACGATCCCGATGAGTTGCAGAACGAGCTGAACGCTCTCGCGGGTCCGTCGGCAGGCCCGAATGGCGGACAGATTTACATAGACGGATTCACCGGAGGGCAGCTGCCTCCGAAATCCTCCATCCGCGAGATACGCATTAACCAGAACCCATTTTCGTCGCAATACGACAAACTGGGCTACGGACGGATCGAGATTCTTACCAAACCCGGAACCGACAAGTTCCATGGTATGTTCATGGTCAACGGCAACGATTCCGCCTTCAATTCGCTCAACCCCTTTGTGACCGAAGAGCCGCCTTACTACAGCACGTTTCTGGCCGGCAATGCCAGCGGAGCCTTGAGCAAGAGCGCATCCTGGTTTGGTAATGTCTTCCGCCGCGATAACCAGTCAAACTCCATTGTGAACGCGGAGCTTCTGGACTCCAGCGGCAACTCATATAACTACACGGCAGCCGTTGCCAACCCGCAATCGCGGCTCGACATCAGCCCGCGCTTAGATTTCCAACTGGGCGGCAACAAAACGCTCAGCATCCGTTACATGTTTGACCGGCAGAAGGAAACCAACAGCGGCGTTTCGCAGTCTGCGCTCGAAAGCCAGGCTTACGACACGCTTAATCACGAGAACACGATCCAGGTGAGTGACACTCAGGTGCTGGGTGCCAACCTGATCAATGAGACCCGTTTTCAGTACACGCGCGATCGTAACAACCAGGTTGCGCGAAACAGTAATTCCACAATTACTGTACAGGGAGCCTTCACCGGGGGAGGGAGCAATCAAGGCGTAATCCGCGACAATCAGGACCGCTATGAACTGCAGGATTACATGACGGCGGCAAAAGGGGCTCATTCGTTGAACTTCGGCACGCGCCTGCGCCTTACTCGAGATTCGAATTACTCGACGTCGGGTTTTAACGGCAACTATATCTATTCTTCGCTCAGCGATTATGCGGCGAAAACTCCAGACGAGTACGACGTTACTGCAGGGACACCCGGCTCTCGCGTCAATCTCTTCGATGCCGGACCCTTCTTTCAGGACGACTTCAAAGCACGTTCCAACCTGACCCTGAGCTACGGCCTGCGCTACGAAGCGCAGAACCGTCAGTGACCACGACGATTGGGCGCCGCGCTTCTCATTCGCCTGGGCGCCCGGCGTTCGCAACAATTCTCCGGCAAAGACCGTTATCCGTGGCGGCTATGGCTGGTTCTTCGATCGCTTCAGCTCGACCTACGTTCTTGACGCCATCCGGCAGAATGGAGTGAACCAGAAGCAGTACGTTACAAAGTATGGTCAGGGTTCTTCTGCTGGGAATTTCCCCGCGCCGACAATCGATCAAGTAGCGCCCAATCTCAAAGCCGCTATGAATATGCAGGCCACACTGGGGATCGAACACCAATTTGGAAAGATAGCCACCGTTTCCGCAACTTATATCAACTCCCGCGGCGTACACCAGTATTTGAGCGACAATATTAACGCCTACCTGCCCGGCACGTATGATCTTGCCACTGGCACGGGCACGCGGCCCAACGGAATCAACGAAAACATCTATCAGTTCCGGTCTGGCGGGGTCTATAACCGGGATCAACTTATGGTCAATTACACTGTGCGGGCGAGACGTGTTTCCCTGTTCGGCTTCTACATGATGAACTTCGCCAAGGCCGATAGCTCCGGCGCAACTTATTTCCCCTCCAACCAATTCGATCCTGGCGCCGACTACGGCCGAGCCAACTTCGATGTGCGGAATCGCTTTCTGCTGGGCGGAAACATCCAGGCCCCCTACGGAGTGTCCATGAGCCCCATGCTCGTGGCCGATTCCGGTCAGCCCTTCAACATCACCGTCGGACAGGATCTAAACGGCGATAACCAGTTCAATGACCGGCCCGCATTTATAACTTCCAGCAGCACAAGCACGGTCAAGACTAGCTACGGGACCTTTGACCTCGACCCGGCATGGAACCAATCGCGCATTCCCTATAACTATGGCAAAGGGCCTTCACAGTTCAGCATGAACATGCGGATTAGTAAGTCCATTGGAATAGGGCTGAAGGTGACGGAGGGATCGGCTGCTGGATTTGGCGGGCCCGGTCCCGGTGGACCAGGCGGCGGTCCTCCTCCGGGCGGCGGCCCTGGTGGGCCTGGCGGCGGTGGCCTTGGTCCAGGTGGTCTAAGCAGAAATGGCGGTCCGCCACGGCTCGATCAAGCTGTCCCTCGACGCTATTCTCTGACCTTTGCGGCAATGGGCAGGAACATCTTCAACAATGTCAGCCTGGCCCAGCCGGTCGGAGTTCTCGATTCGCCGCTGTTCGGAAAATCGACTGCCTTGGCGGGAGGATTCTTTTCATCCGCCGCGTCCAATCGCAGCATCGACTTGCAATTGAGTTTCAACTTTTAGACGGGCAGTTTGTCGAGTTCGTTGCTTCGCTAGATGGCGTCGTCGCTGCTACCTGCATCCATTATCCGACGATGCAGGGGCGAAGTCGATGCGCTCGATCTCGCTGTCATCGTCTTCCTGCCGCCGAGTTACGAGAAGATAAGAAGCGCCGCTATCCGGTCATCTACGCGCTGCACGGCTACTCCATCGGTGCTGAACAGTGGACGCGCGAAATCCATGTTACACAGACTATCGGAGGCGCGTTCGCACAGGGCTCGCAGGAAATAATCGTCGTCCTGCCCGATTCCAAAACCGTCGACAACGGTTCGACGAAGGCATGATTCTCTCGCAGCGCTATCCGTCACGATCTATTTCACAGACTCGAACGCCAGAACCATATGGCTTGATGGTGCTGCTGAGTGGGTGCTTCGGATTCCGCGTCTCTGAGACTCTGGCGCTAAAGTGGGCGGACTTCGATTTCAGTGAAGGCACTGTAGAGGTCCAGCGAGTATCGGTTCATCAGCGAATACTCGGTCTGCAGCGCGGCAACGGGCTGAACTGCGTGCGCCCTGCGGATCGTGCCGGGGTTCGCCTCTGAGAGACCGAAATGCAAGACCTTGCCTGCATCAATCAATTCCTTCACCGCTCCCGCAACGTCCTCGATCGGCACATTCGGATCAACGCGATGTTGATAGAGCAGGTCGATGCGGTCTGTGCGCAGCCGCTTCAGGCTCCCGTCCACCATCCATTGGATGTGATCGGGCCGGCTGTTCAGGCCGCCCTTCTCGGTGAGATCGAAGCCAAACTTCGTCGCGATCTTCACCTCGTCCCGAAAGGGTTAGATTGTGCCGCCCACTATTGTTTCACTTGTATACGGACCGTACACCTCGGCCGTGTCGAAGAATGTCGCACCCTTGCTATAGGCCGCGCGAATGACCTCGATGGCGTCGTCGATCGGGGCCGGGGGGCCGTAATTTGTAGCCAGATTCATGCAGCCAAATCCGAGTTCCGATACTTCCAGCGTTCCTAGTTTGCGTGTCTTCATTTCCAAATGCCTCTAGTTCAACGCGAGGCCGAAAGCCTCCTGCGGCGGTAGCCCGATCCACCCGAATCATTGCCTAATTGCCGATATAGGTTAAAAATGCTTCGTGGCCGCCGCTTCGTGGCTTATCGTGAGAATTGTCGAGGAAAGTGGCATGAATCCCCATAAATCGGCGCAGAGCAATGATCCTGAGGCCGCACGCAGGCTCCACGAGCTGGCCGACGCAATTAGCAAAGTAATGGGGCGTGCCTCCGAACTGTCAACCCGCAGTTCCCGGTCTCACGAGGCCGGCGACACGACATTGAGTTCCGAATCTTTGCGGTCTTATTTTCGTGTTGCAGCGCCGGCCAACCGACAGCGTTACGCGCTCGTTACGTCTTGACTCGCATGGGAAGAGTCTGAGCTCGCTCATGCTTTCACTGGAGATCTGATTACGTGAGATCGACACGATTGGTAATGGTGGCCGCGATTGCGACATTGAGCGGCAACGCACCGGCGCAGACCGGACAAGCTGCGTGCGAAAGGCTGCGCTCTCTCCACAGCGGCTCATCGCGCACCTTGAGTGCGGAGTACAGCACGGCCGGCGAGTTTCGAGCGCCTGCGATGGAGGCATTCAACCCGCCGCCTATCATGCTGCCGGCGCATTGCTCTGTGCGGGTCTTCACTCCCACCAGCTCTGATAGCGGAGTCACTTCAGAGGTCTGGCTGCCTGATGCAGCAGCCTGGAACGGCAAGCTGCTTGGCACGGGTAACGGAGGCTATTCGAGCGCCCTCTCGTATCGCCAGATGGCGGAGGCACTGCAGCGAGGATTTGCCGTCGCGGGCTCCGACACCGGACACCAGGGTGATGGGCTTGCTTTCGGCACCGGCCATCCTGAGAAGATTCGCGACTGGGCCTATCGAAGCACGCACGTCCTTGCCGAAGATGCGAAGGCGGTGATCGCCGCTTTCTACGGCAGGGGTCCGGGACGTGCCTATTTCGCCGGATGCTCAACCGGGGGGCAACAGGCGCTCAGCGAGGCGCAGCGCTATCCCCAGGACTTTGACGGAATCGTGGCGGGTGATCCTGGAAATGACCGCATCCTTCTCAACGCAGACTTCATGGAGAGCTGGCTCGTGACTCACCCGGCGAACCAGCCCTCGTTCCCGGCTTCAAAGCTCGCAATGCTGTCGAAGGCTGTGCTCGCAGCATGTGACAAACAGGATGGGCTGGCAGACGGAATCATCGGCGACCCGAGAAAGTGCTCGTTCGATCCCCGCGCATTACTCTGTAAAGCGAGCGCGGACACAGCGTCGTGCCTCACAAGCTCTGAAGTCAGCATGGTCCAAGCCTTATATGACGGTCCACTGCGCACAGCAGACGGGAAGCGGATGTTTCCAGGCTGGCCGCGTGGAAGCGAAGCTGGATGGGGTTCGTATCTCATCTCGCCGGCAAATCCGGTGCGTCTTGAGTTCTGGAGCGACTGGGTGTTTGCGGAAGGTGGATTTGACATGCGCACCTTCAACGCGCCCGTGGCCGTGGCGAAGGCGCGAGCGAAGTTCCCATATGTTGAAGCCGTCGATCCTGATCTGCGTCCGTTCCAACGGAGAGGTGGAAAGCTTTTGCTCTATCACGGGTGGGCCGATGCGGTGTCGCCTCCGGACGACACGATCGGTTACTACGAGCGAGTGAAGCAGTTATTGGGGGCTGAAACAGAAGTCTCGGTTCGGCTGTTCATGGTTCCTGGCATGGGGCATTGTGCGGGAGGGCCAGGCGCAACAACCTTTGATGCGGTTGGAGCACTCGATCAATGGGTCACCGGTGCCATGGTTCCCGACAGCATTCCTGCGGCTCATGAGTCGGACGGAAAGCCCCTTTTCGAACGGCCATTGTGTGCTTATCCGAAGTCGGCGCAGTGGGACGGCAAGAGTGATCCCGCAAAAGCTTCCAGCTTCCGCTGTATGGAAGACCTTACGCAATAACTCCCGGAGCAATGTTTGTGAACCTGTGACACTCGCGACGTCGGCAAAACCGAACCTTTGCCAGAAGTTGCTTTCTGGAGTAACTGCAGTGCTTCGTTATTTTTCATCGCTTTCCCCACGCTGTTCACCAATTCAGTCAAGCTGGATCTCAACTGTCGCCAACAGGGCAATGCGCTCATCGAGCAGTCCGCAGCATTTTCCGTTCTGGATGGATTGTGGACCATCCGTCAGTTATGTTTCAGATAACAGTACGCGGAAATGTTGCCTACATAGTTATTTCCCAGTAGGGGGTCATCTTTCCGGAACCTGCGATTTGTTCAGGAGAAGGTTGTCATAGGCAGACATCTCGATGCCCGAAGAGGCTAACCTTCAACGGCCTCACTCCGATCCGCAGAATACCGCCAGATCCAATGGTCGCGCGTTGAAGGATCAGATCGATGCCTGTTTTGAAGAGCCAACCTATTTGAGCCATCTTTGATAAGGTCACCAATGAAGTCGAGACTGTACTGTAGCGCAATGAATGCATCCTCTCCGGCGGGCGCGAATATCCTTCCGTCGTGGTCGAGTCCTACGATCTGCAAAGGGCACCTGAATAAACGGAGAGAGTCGCTAGGGGCTCGAACCCGAACCGGCGCTCCCAGACGCACAGTGATAATTCGTTCTTCCCCAGTTTGATCGTAGAGCGTCACTTGCCGTTCCGCGATAACCGTCCGCAGTGGGAAATCACCATTCTCCATGTTCACTCTCCTAGCTAGCGCCTCCTCCGACATCAACCAGGTTCGGTTCGAAAGACGACACGTCGAAAATAGTTTGATTTTATGCGAGCAGCTTGGTCAACAATTCAGTTGACTGAAGCGGATTTTCGGGTTCCGAGCGGATCGTGGACCAACCGTACATAACCCGTTTTTGAGTTCTGTCTGGATTGAGGGTCATTCACCAGCGGTCCCTTAAAAATGTAAGACACTCATCAGTTCCTCCTGGTGCGCGACGGCGGGCAGGAAACTGATACGCATGAGCGCCACCTGTAGCGCCGCGAAGAGAACGACGAGCCCGGTGCCCGGCCACGACCATCGGGCGCGCACAAGGCAGAGCACCGTACCCACAACGCTGGCCACGCCGACGACAATCGTCATCACAATCTCAGTAGGAGAAAAATGCCCCGAGAAGACATGGGCGATTCCCAGAAGAAAAAGCCAGATGAGCACCATGACGACGAGCCAGAACAAGAAGCATGGCAACGCGCACCAGCGGGCAAACTCGCGCCGGCTAAACCCGGCCACAATAGGAACCCATAGAGCGAGAGTTTGAACTTCGTGGCGCAGCGAGCCGGATCTATGAATTATGGGCGGCAACGTTTCCGAACGATGAGGCGCCGAGAACGAATCTCGCCGTGATCTATAGCGATCTGGGTAGATTTGATCGGAGCCTGGAGCTGGCCAATGAGGCCGTGCGTATCGGTTCTCACGACGGTCAGAGTTATGCGAACCTCGCGAACGCCTATGTCTCGCTGAACAAACCTGTCGAGGCAAACGCGGTTGCCGCGCAGGCGATGGCTCAGAATCTTGATTCGTCCGCCCTTCGGCTCTACTTATATGATGCCGCTTGTCTGCAGCAGAACTCCGGCGGGATGCAGAAGCAACTGACTTGGGCATCCGGTGAACCTGAGGTCGAGGACGACTTCCTCAACAACCAGGCGAATAATCTGGCATCCTCCGAGCAGCTTGCACGCGCCAGAGAACTAACCAGCCGGACAGCAAACGCAGCCATGCGGGCTGATGAAAAAGAGACGGCTGCCGGGTACGAGTTGGACGAAGCGCTGCGCGAGGCCGAATTTGGAAACGACACCGAAGCCCGGCGGAACGCGGAAACTGCTCTCTCCTTGGCGAGAGACCGCGACACCGAATACGGAGCGGCAGTTGCCCTGGCCCTCAGCGGCGCCGCAGACCGCGCGCAATCCCTCGCCAATCAAATCGATAAAGACTTCCCCGACGACACTGTTGTGCAATACCTCTATCTGCCCACCATCCGGGGCGCAATCGCACTAAGGCAAAGGGACCCTGGGCGTTCGCTGCAGGTTCTTGAAGCAGCTCGTCCGTATGAAACTGGACTTGCAGTCGGATTGCTCCCTGCCTACGTCAGGGGACTCGCTTACCTGCAGGCTAAAGATTGTGAGAAAGCCGAGTCCGAATTTCAGAAGATTATTGACCATCCTGGTGTCGTAGTGAACGCGCCGATTGGCACATTGGCGCTTCTGCAGATGGGGCGAGCTTACTTGATCGAGGGAAAGCCTGCCCAGGCTAAAGCGGCATACGAGGGTTTCCTGAATCGATGGAAGAACGCCGATCAGAATATACCGATTTTGCGAGTCGCAAAAGCGGTATATGCAAAGCAATGGCGCCTCTAATCGCGCAATATTGAGTCTTGGTGACTAGAAAGCTGAGCAAAGATTCACCGAAGGACAAATCTAGAAAAAGCCGTTTGCTACCTGAGCAAAAGCAACCATCTTTGGTGAGCGTCACACTGGCAGGATGTCTCTGAGGGTGTAGTTCCGCCTTCAGAGAAGCCGTAGGAAGGGAAATCATGAGTACACAAAATGCAATACTCATCGGAAACCAGTACGTGAGCGATAACGGGCAAGAACGAGAACAATCCTTGCAAGAGGAAGCAACTGGAAAACACGTCGATGAGACTGGGACCGGGGAATCCAATGGCCATGCACATAGTCCTCATCACAGGACGTGTTGCTGTATGTCCTGCTGGCCGAAAAATATCAATTCGTACCTTTAGCGAAGGCTCGCAGTGACGGGACTCTACATCCAGACCGCGTCAACGAAAACCAGGGCGCAGAGTTGACGCTGTCGTTCATGCTGGCCCTGGTTGACATGCAAAGTCTCGAAATTCAAACTGCGCCACAACTGAAGCAAGAAGCGAGCGGATTCGTTTGAGCACCATTTTGGCAGCAAGCGAGTATTATTTGCGAAAGGCGACGAACGTAAGAAAGCCACATTCTTTACCGCGATCCAGGTCTCCATGCTGAAGAGGTGATCTTGGTGAGCCAACCAATTATTCGCGTGCTCGTGGTGGATGACGAATCAATCTTTCGCAGGGCGCTACGGGATCTTTTGCTCGGATTCGGCTTTCAGGTGATTGAAGCCTCGCGCGGGGAAGAAGCGCTCCAACTGCTCCGATCCGGGATATACGAAGCAGTTTTACTCGACGTGAAAATGCCGGGGATTGGCGGCATAGAAACGCTACGCCGCATCCGCTCCTTTGCCCCTAGGCTGCCGATCCTCATGCTCACCGTGTGCGACAAGGAAGAGGATAAAATAGGGGCGCTCAATCTGGGTGCCGACGATTATGTCACCAAGCCCTTCAGAACTCGAGAACTGATCGCCCGAGTCCGCGCTGCGGTTCGTCACACGAACGAACCGGTGCGCGACGATGACGAGCCCATCGAAATTGGAGAGATTCGTTTCGAGCCGGTGCGGCGAGTTTTCACCAAACGCGGACAGCGAGTGCACTTAACCCCAAAGGAATTCGATATTCTGCACTTCCTGATGAGTCGCGCCGGTCAGCCGGTGACTTTCGCCGAACTTCTTACCGCAGTATGGGGGACTGACTTCCGCGAAGAGATCGAGTACTTGCGCGTCTTTGTCGGCCAGCTCCGCAAGAAAATCGAAGACGATCCCTCCAAACCTCGATATCTGCTTACGGACGTATACGTCGGATACCATTTCGCGAACACCCTGGAAATGGAGTTCCACCGGTAGATTCGGATTTGTGTTTCTTAGGCGCACCTTTGCACGCTGGATGCTTAGCAGGATGGAGATTCCGTGCCAGGAAATGATGCCTGCCTATCTGAGCAATTTAGTCCAACCGATCAACGAGGAGATAGTTCCGGCTCTCTTCTTAAATACCTTCACGTTCGGGTGGATTTGGTCGGCAACCTGCTTTTGCCGGAGATTGAGGTCCAGGCGATGCTTGCAGATGTTGTCACCTAGGTATTGATCTGTTTTGGGTAATGCTCGGACTTCGGTTTTGGTGCTCGAAGCTCGGCATCGCAGAAAGGCAACGCAGGGATGACGCAGGGATGAGTCGACCTGGACGCGATGACCGTGGCTTTTGATGGCATCGAAACAATTCCCAACGGCTCGTTATTGATCGCATCTCTAGATGGGCGTTTGCGTAACCCGTCCACGCCTAGTTGCCACACTCATGTGAGCGAGCATCGAAGGTGCGGATGCGTCTCGCAGAAAAAATCTGCGCCTTGTGCCGCTCACGTCTGTTAGAACCGCATACGCGTGGCGAACGCCTCTGCACCAACTGCGAAGCTGAGCGTTCAAAGGCTGACCTGGTCTACATGTATAGGCGAACAAAAAGGCGACACTAGAGGTCTGCAAAATTTGAACAAAGAAACTCACATTATGCCGACTCCCTGGGCAATAGACGGCGCTTGGTTGAATTCAAGAGCCGAGGTCTTTGAGACATCGGCAGTGAGTTGCGGGCTGAGCTTGGCCATGTCGTCGGTAAATACTGTGGCCTCATGGCTGGCGCGCGAGATGGAGACGTAGCCGAAGCGAGAGTTGAGCAAATCTGGGTGTACGCCCGTATCGGCGTTAATTAGGACGCGCTCGGCAGTGAGGCCCTGGGAACTGTGGCTGGTAACGGCATAACCGTGGTCGAAATGGCGGTCCTTCTGAGCGTTGAACTCGACCTGGCGGTTGTTGTCGAGGCGGGCAGAAATGCGACCGTCCGGGGCAATGGACTCGATGGTGGCAAGGTCGCGGTTGGCGACGCCAAGGGACTTTTCTGGCGCGGTGAACTGGATGCGCTCACCCACAGAGAACTCGCGATCAATCTCGCGGTAGACGCTGACGCCGGCAAGGCGGCGCGGGTCGTAGACGACCTGCTCGTCGGAGGCTTTCTCGACGGTGAGCTGGTTGGCAGCGGGGTTGATGGCAACCACGGAACCGTAAGTCCCTGCTTCAATTCCGACGCTCTTGCTACCGCGCGAATAGCGGACGACATCATTGATTTCGTAGTGGTTGGCCCAGGCGCGCTCGGCGCCGGTCATATCCTGGCGCTGAACAAGCACGCGGAAGCTGTGGTCCTCCGGTGCCAGAGTTCCATTGGCCTTTAATTGATCCCGGACTGCAACGTTCAATTGGCGGCGGGATGCGTTGTCGGGTGAGACGATCAGGGTCTTTTCGGGTGATTCAACGTAGCTTTTGGCTATGGCGCGGATTCGCTCTTCAGTACTAGGGATTTCTTTCACTCGGCCCTGTTGCTGAAGCGATTCAAGGGCAAAGGAGACCTGACCCTTGGCGAGCGATTCAACGGTAGATTTCAGCGCTGGGTCCTTCTGTCGAAGGATCTCGTCGAGTTTGGCGGTTCGCATTCCAGCCTTCTGCAGCTGCTCGAAAGGGAGGCCTGCTTCGACCCCCTGATGCTGGCGGATATCGCCAATCAGGAGTACACGGTGGTGCGGGCCAAGGCGAGAGAGAAACTCGCGCATCTGGTTGGTACTGGCGAGACTGGATTCATCAATAAAATAGAAATGCCGTTGCTGTTGAGTGGCAGGGCTGGGGGTACGAGCAAGGAATCCTTGCAGGGTTCCTGATTCAATGCCCGCTTCGCCAAGTTGTCGCGCGGCGCGTGAGGTCGGGGCAAAGCCTTCGACCCCATAGCCGTGCGATTCGGCGACGCTACGAACAACGGAGAGTGTCGTTGTTTTGCCCGCGCCGGCGTAGCCCTGGATACCTTGAACACGGTCGGGAGAGCTGATCACATCCTCGACCACGCTCTTTTGAGCGTAGTTGAGGTGCGGGTGCTGGTCGGTCGCTGCGATGACTTGCTTGCGCGACATCACGGGTTCGACGGTGTTCTGACCCTCGCGCACGCGGCGGACGATTTCATGCTCAGCTTCGATGGTTTTGGCCGTGGTGAACTGGCGGGCTGGTTGGCTCTGCGACCGCACAATAATCTGGAACTCTCCGGTGGCCAGACGGGCATCAAGGTTGCTGCGTACCTGGGAAAAGGTGACTTCGCCCATGCCGCGGCGGAGGCCGTCACGGATCAGTGCCCGCTCATCGACGACGGCCTCGCGCTCGAAGTTCTTATCGCGAGAAAAAGTGAGCGACTCGCGGACGCGGTCCAGAGAGTTGCACGGCTTCGCTCGATGCTGAACTCGTTCGCGTGCAGTCCGGACGACCGCTTCGGCCTGGTGGCCGAAGTCGGCGGCGAGCTTGCGATGCGCGGCCATGACTTCGCCGGGAGAAAGGATTTCCTTGCGGTCGCGCGTGGAGTGCGCGGCAATCTCCGCTGCCTCTTTGCCGGTACGACCGGTCCGTTCCAGATATTCGCGAATCTGTTGGCTGCGCGGGCTGGATGCGTCAAGGTACTCCTGTGTGTAGCCTTTGATTTCCGGGGCACCGCTGCGGCCAACGGTAATCTCATAACCGAGCTGGCGGAGGCGGTAGGTCAGCTCCGATTGATAAATTGCTGTCGCGAATTGTTGCGATGCGAAGAGGCTCAGAGGCTGGATGGCGCGCGGCTGGCCATTCTCGCGCTCGGTCAGATTGAAGACAACTGCGTGGGTATGAAGCTGCGGCGCAACATAGCCATCGACCGGGCGGGCAGTATCATGCTCGAATTTGGCCGCGACGAATTTGGCCGTCGTCTCGGGCGCATGATTACCGCCGATGCGGGCCTGCGTATACATTTCAAGCTGCTCCAGCGCGACGCGAACGCTCTCTCGGTGAGCTACGCGTACATTTTCATCGCCGCCGACAAGTGCGGTCAGCGAGACAGATTTTGGGGCAGAGAACGTCGCATCCCAGCCCGCACGATGCTCCATTGTCTTGACCGTCTTGCCGTCGGCATCCTGATATTCATACGAGGCGCGCTGGCGGACAAGCTGCTCGCTGGTGGCCGGATGCTGGCCTTGGCTGAGTTTCGCAAAGTCCTCAGCGGAAACCGCTCCGGAAACGCCGAATTGCGACGCAAGCCGGCCTTGCCATTCGCCAGCGATGACGCCGCGCTCGGACCAATAGTTCTGCTCCTTCGCAGTGAATTCTTTGGCATGGTAAGTTTGTGCCTGACCGGCGGAGAGCGGTTTGGAGATAGTGAGCATCGGTGTCTATTGCATTCCTTGTCCAAGAGCGGAAGTTCCATGTTCGGGAAACAGGAATTGTCCCTGAATCGGCTTTGGCTCGACTGGCAGCGGAGTGTCAGGCACGATCAAGTCGTCCATCGTACGCTCATTGAAGCCAGGGCTCTTCTCCTGAAGAGCGATGAAGGGAAACGAGAAACGAGCAACGTGATTGCCATACTTCAGAAACCCGCGCAGATCGTCGAGGCCAGACACTTCGGAAGGCAGAACAAGCGGTTCCGTTTGGCGGTCGAGCGCGAAGTTCTTCCCGGCGCGTGAGCCGTCATAGTGCGTTTCACGTAGGCGCTCGATCTCAACCTCACCGATCGCCTCACTCACCCATTTCGCAGCTCGCGGCTCCGTGGTACGCAGGAAGATTTTGGTGGCAGGCTGCGAGAGCATGGCTTCGGAATCCTCCCCGTACCGGGCCTCCATCTGGCTGCGGCCCTGGAAGCCAAGAATGACCGGGTTTTGCGACTTGCGGTTTTCGGTGATGGCGGTGTGGAGTTGAGGCAGCCGTTGCAGGCTGGCAAGCTCGTCGATTACGAACCAGACAGGTTTTTGATTTGGCATGGGCTCGTTCAGGAGTCGCAAGACAAGCGTGTCAATCCACAGGCTGATGAGGGGGCGGAGCGCTTCGCGCATCGTCGGGCGCGAGGTAATGAAGATCCAGCCACGCCGCGTCTCGGCCCAGTTCGTAGCCGTCCAGACAGAGGTTGTTTCGCTCTCTTTCGGAAGCAGCCGAAAGCTATCCGCACTCATATTGAGGGAGCCGAGCACGCCGGTTCGTTGCTGCGGAGCCTTCGGATCGATCAGCATCCAATACTCCGTATTTTGGACGCGCTTGTCGATCTCCGAAGGGTCGGACATCCACTTAATGAGATCTTCCGGCGTCGGAAGGTAGCTAAGTAGGTGCGCGAAAATTTTCTGCGGAGCCTCAACAAAAAAGCGGTTTGTGACGCCTTCGGGCTGATAGAGAGAAACCGCCAGTGCCTTGGCTTCAGCCTTACGCCGAAGTTCTTTCGACGGGTTCCAGTAGGGCATCCGGGCATCGAGGGGGTTGAGGACGATGTCGCCGCGGTGCGGGTCGTAGAACTGCTTCACGAACTCGCACGCCGGATCATAAACGATGGCGCTGTCGCCGCGCGCATCGACCTGGTAGAGCATTTGGCGAATGATGCTTGACTTGCCGGAACCCGTGTCGCCAACGATCAGGAAATGCTTGTTCTCGGCGTCGCGTGGAATGCGCAATGGCAACTTGGAATCGTTCGTCGTGATGCCGATTCCATTGCCCACAACAGCCTTGGTGAACTCCTTCGCGTTCACGAGGACAGGGCCCCTTAAGGCGACGTCCGTAGCGCAGCTGTTTAATACGCGCAATGTCTTTCTGAATCGAAAACGGAAGCTGCAGGACGAATGCAGCGAGCCCAAAGAGGAGTTGCATTTTGAAGAGATCGTAGATCGGAACGTCCTCGTAAATCCAATGAGCAAGCCATGCGTGGAGCGTCTTGTTTGGGTAGCTGCGAGGGTTCTCGCGCTCAAGGAAATAAGTGCCATGGAAAGCGGCCTTCGCGGTGAGCGTGAGCGGAATCAACGGACCGCCAAACGGCGGAGTCGCGCCCGGCTGAACATCCACTTCGAGCGCCGCGCGGCGGTCCGACACTCCATCCGAAACACGGAGCATCTGGTACTTGCTCGCCGAATGTGTGGGGCCGGCGATCGCGCTGCGCAAGTAATACGGCAGGTAGTAACGCTGGAGCGGAGCCAGTCCAAACTGGAAGCGCAGGTAAACAAACAATCCGGCTGCAGCGACCGCCAGAAAGAACGCCCCAAGCGTGTACAGGTAGCCGCGCGGTGGCCAGATGATGGACTCTCTGCGGCCCCATTGTTGAACGTTCGCCATTATCTATTTCTCCTACTTCTGGCTGCGGCGGGCCAAGAGTTCCTGAGCCTTAGCAGCCTTGGTCGCCTGAACCTGACGGAAGAGAACGTTGAGCTGATCCAACGCCAACTTGTCGCCGCGTAGAAGTTGCTCGCTTGTTGCCAGCAAGAGCATTTGAATGCCGACAAGCTCGGTGAAGATGTGCAACTGCATCTCCTCCGGACTGAAGTCGGCACGATTGCTGAGCAACACATCGTGCGCCCAATCCGCGAGTGTCTTACGGGATTTCCATGCCGTCGCCTCAAGCTCGGAATACTCTGTTTCCGTGAGCCGGATTCCAATTTGTCGGCTTCGCACGGCGGGACGCCGCACAGATCCCGAAATGACTTCCATCACTGTTTTGGTGGCCATTGCTCGCCTTCAGTTCTTCTCGGCAACACTCAACACGCGCCGGTACCATTCGCTAACGCGGTTTTCGCAAATGCCAAGTTCTCAACGTGATCCCGTTCGCTACCACCCGGTAGCGAACGCCACCCTTTCAGGGGTGGATTGTCGAAATTCACCCGGTGCGTAGCACCGAACGGGATTCCGATGCCGGAATGCTTAGCTCCGTTGGCGCGAACCATTGCCGGCCTCCGTGGCATTGCTCTGCTTTGGAGCGCCGTTCGCAGGCTCCGCTGTAACGCCACTCTGCGGGACGCGGCGGATGCGAAGGCTCTCTGGAACATGAGCGGCTTCCGGAGTTCGCAGGAAATCCTGGAAGTCGCGGTCTTTGGCGAAGACATAGCAGAGCGCCTTGTCCACGACTTCATCCGCAGATGCGTGGAGAAAGGCCGCGTACTGGTCAATCAGAACGGCGGTCGGTTCATCGAGCCGAATGCTGGCGGTAACGTGGCGAGTTTGAACGATCTCAAGCAATGGCATTGCACTTGTCCTTTCCGATGGAATTTGCGTCGGGATTGAGGGCGGAATCGGCTTTGAAAACGGCCTCGAGATTGAACTGCTGATCCCGGCGGTCGTAGTCAACAATCTGGAGAACTTCACGGACCACGCGGCGGCCTGGTTCGCGCTCCACATGGACGACGTAATCGACACCTTCCGCGATCTCCGCTTCAATGTCTTCATAGGCGGCTTGGGAGTGACTGCGAAGCACGAGATTCGCTAAGCGGCGGAGCGCCTTTGCGGCAGAGTTGGCGTGGATCGTAGCCAATGATCCGGTGTGGCCGGTGTTGAGTGAATCGAGAAGCGTCCGCGCTTCGATCCCGCGTACTTCGCCCAGAATGATTCGATCAGGCCGCCAGCGGAGAGCCGACTTCAGCAAGTCGTCGAATGAAACGCTGGCCTTGAAGGTGTCAGTCTGGCATTCGGCAGAGAGCAGATTTGGCTTCTGTAAATGCAGCTCCGATGTATCCTCGATGACCACGATGCGTTGCTCCGAAGGGATCGCGCTCGCGAGAGCGCGGAGTATCGTCGTCTTTCCGGTGGAAGTTCCGCCGCTGATGAGCAGCGTCTTCCCGCTGCAAATCTGCTCCGCGAGGAACTCGGCAAGCGGCCGCGATAGCGTGCCGCGCGCGATGAGGTCATCAATGGTGTAATGGCGGCTGGGAAATTTGCGGATGATGAGAGCAGGAGCGGGGCGCACGACCGGCGGAATGACCGCCGCGAGGCGGCTTCCGTCCGGGAGCTGCGCGTGGAGCAAGGGATTGTCGTCGTCGAGCTTCTTTCCGAGTTGATTGGCGATGACTTCAAGGCCGGTGCGGAGCTTGCCGGCATCGAAAGAGACGGATGCTTCACGGCAAATGATCCCATCGCGTTCGTACCACCAAGAAGCGTCGGGATTGCCCATGATTTCGCTGATGCTTTCGTCCAGCAATAACGGCTCGATGGGACGAAGGAACGGAAGGATCAGTTCGAAACTCATAGCGGGGACCTCACGGTGATGGAAGCCCGGCGATTCGCCGAGCTTCCGCGGGAGTTAAGAGGCGGGCTAAGCCGCCTCTTCCTCGATGTTCGGGTTATTGTCCACCTGCTCTTCCGGGCCGGCCTTCTCGGCGCGGTCGAGCTTCAGGATGGACGTGGCGCGAATTTCCCAAATCCGGTGTTTCACATCGTTATGCTTCTTGTCGGTGAACTCGCGGCTGACCAGCTCGCCATCGACCGCCAGATGCGTGCCCTTCTGGATCTTCTGAGCGAACTCGCCCAGCTTGCCCCAAACGATCACGCGGTGCCACTCGGTGCGATTGATGTAGTCGCCGGTCGACTTGTCCTTGTACGAGGACTGCGTGGCCAGCGACAGCACGGTATATGGCTTCTGGTTGTTGGTGGTGCGGGCCTCGGCATCCTTGCCCGTGAATCCGATGAGTGAAACGCTGTTGCGGTACATGATGATCTCCTCTGTGTTTGAGCTCCTGATCTGCTCAGGGCACACCGGGCGAAGCCTCGCGCAGGGCCCGGCTCCCAAGGCCAAGACGCGCTTTCTGTGGAGGGTCCGAAGAAAAATCTCGCCTGCACTTGGGCCGCAGCCGCGCGTACGCCGCGCGGGGGATTTTTCTTTGGAAACCCAGACCTGGAAGGTGGTGAAACCAAAGCAGAGCGACGCCGTGCCGCCAGGGCGACGGATAGGCCCAAAGCGGTGCCTGAGAAGAGGGGGAGACAAACCAGAGGTTCAGGCCGCTCAAATGCGTCATTCGACGGATCGAACGAGGATGCCGGTTCGTCCCGCACACAAGTCGGAAGTCATGCGGTGTCACGGATTGAACGCAGTCAGGACAGACCGGCGAAAGCAACGCACCATGCCGCGCCGGGCAAGCTGGGAAGATCGCCATAATCGAGCGCATCCGGCGGACCAAAGAGCTAGCCGCGTGTTGCCGACGAAAGCGCTGGTACCGGGTTTGAGAGATTCGTGTCATGTCTATCAGTCGAACGCCTGGTCGGCCCGGAAGCGGACGATGGTCAAACCGAGGGGATTGACGGCCAGCTCGTTGTTCTTCACGCTCTCGCGGAAAACGTAGGTGACACTGGCGGTCCATCGTTCCCGCTTGAGTTCTGTGTGATCGGATGGATTGGTGAACACTTTCTCAAATTCAACCCGTGCCGAATATGGCGACTGCCGCAAGTCATCCAGGACTACCTGCTTCACTTCGACATCGACATACGGAAGCGAGCTGTCCCTGGTGTAATTCGCGATGATGTTGTCCTTGCGCTCCTGGTCGATTACTGCGCGTTGCACGTCGCTGTTGAGGAAATAGAGCGCGTTGGTCTGGTCACGCTCGATGGTGAAGCGATTCCGAGTGAAATAAAGTTCCGACCAACGTGTGAGGTAATACTTGTTCTCCGCTTCCTGCGGCCGGTATTGGAAGTTGCGGTAGTCGATCGCTTCCGCCCGTCCCACATCGTTGATCCGAACGATGAGCGGATGGGCATTGGCAAGTGCCAACTGGCTCCGAATGAGAAGCGCCACAAGTGCCATGCACACCGCGGCAAGCACCAGAATCGTGACCTTCAGATAGGTGTTCATCACCAATGGATCGCCGTACTGTTCGAGATACCGTTCCGCTGCGCGCGTGATGTCGGACGATGGCTTTGTGCTGGTGCTCATAGTTTGAATGCCTCCTGCCTAAATTGCCCTGAGGATTGCAGCCGTGATCAGTCCGCCCATTCCGCCGCCGTGTCCGCCCGCCGAACCGGAGAAGATGCTCATGGTCATGGCGGGAATCTTGAAGAGGATATAGATGTTGACCAGGACTAGAAGAAGGAGCAGCGGAAGCTCCTGCACCATCGTGCCGGGATCGGAGAAATTCATGAATTGCACGGAGTACTCAGCGATCAGGTGAGCGAGAATGCTCAGCACCGCCGCTGCAAGCACCTTGTAGAAGCAGAAACCGATGAAGGCTTTGAGCCATCCCCAGAACAGGAACTCCAGCTTGTCGAAGACAAGAAATGGAATGAATATCGGACCGAGCAGGCCGATTACGGCGCTGGCGATTGCCCCGTAGGCGACCACGGCGCTTACCACAGCGGAGAAGGTTGCAATGAGTGCTTGAATCACGAAGTAGACGATGGCGTAATAAGGGTTCATCACGGCCTTTGTCATGCCTGGGCCTTCCGTCGATTGCGCGTGGCTAAGAGTGTTCTGAATGTTCGTCATGCTGTCGGTGCCAATGATGTTGACGAGATACTGTGCTCCCCCATTGATAAAGCCTCGGAAAGATTGGCCGACGAAGGGGATGCTGGTGTCGTAGAACCTGACGAGTGTATAGGCGAACGTGATGAGCATGAAAAAGCTGAGGAACTTTCCCACATGGAATCCGGCGCCATGGTGAGTCGATGCCAAAGCTTCCTGGACGCCGAACCAGACGAGCATCATGGTGGCGAGAGCGATGCAGATGCGCATTCCCATTGCGTCAATCGCGGGGGATGCGGTGGCGGTCAGAGCGTCGCATCCCTGGGTGATCCAATTCAGAACTCCCATACAGCACCTCTTCTACCCAAATCCAAGGTCAATAAGTCAACGCTTGCGCGCCGCCGTTGTAGGCTGGCGCGACCTGTGCCTGGTAGGTGTTCGTATAACTCGCCGCGTCCTGAAATCCGGCCTTGAGGCTGTCCTGCTGCTGTTTCTGGGCGACGATCTGCTGCAGGGCGAGATTGGCGTTGACCTGGTTGGCGTCCTGCATGGAGCGAAGCTCGAGAAGCAGGGCCTGATTGATGCGCTGGAGCTCTGCCATGACGGTCTGTTCGGAGGGGTCCTGTGTGTGTGATGCGGCTTCAAGATTGGCAAGGTCGGTCTGCCGCGCGGCCTGATTTGCGCGAATGGTTCCCAACATCTGCAGGTTGTTGCTCAGCACCGCGTCATTGATGTCTACCGTTGCTCCTTGCGCTGCGATCTGTTGCTGGCCTGCAATACTCGCTGTGCCGTAGCCGGGAATCATGTTGTTTGTGTGGGGAACGCTCACCTGCTGATACGAAGCAACGGCTCCGTTTCCGGTGTTGGCTGAATTGAGCCAACCGGAAGAGTTCCCGTAGGTATTCGAGATCTGTTCGAGCATTCTCAGATCGGTGGTAGGAGACAGGAACCGCGAATACAGCATCTGCGGCGCAAGCATCATCTGGCGGTAGAGGTTGTATTGCTGTTGGACGGTGTTGTAGGTCTGTAAGGCCGTGGTGGCGATCTTCACGGTATTGGTAAAGATCTGCTGGCCGTTCTCAATCTGCTGAGCTTCGTTGGCAAGAGATTGCTCTTCGTGTTCGATTTGGACGATTGCGTGGGCCGACTGGGTCGGATCATAGACAACGCCAGAGCCGAACTGCGCGTGCGCAACGGTGGCGGCTGCAAGAGAAGACATTGCGACGAGGACGAGAATGATGTGCTTCATTGGGAAACCTCCTTGTTGGGATTCAGTGTTTGTTTCGTTTTTCGATTCTGTTTGCATCCTGTTCTGCCATTCTGCAGACCTCAGCCGAGGTGTCCGAACGAAGGCATTGCTGGAATCCCTCGCACACGGCGTCTGAGTCCGCTGGGTCGCACGCCACTTTCTTTTTGCAACCCGGCAGGAGAAGGAGTGCAGAAAGCAAGATGGAAATAGAAACAATCCCCTTCATATCGGCTCCTCAATAGGTCTGGGGGATGGTGTGGTTTTCGTACGCGGGTAGCAACATATCTTGCATGAAGTAAACCTTGACGCGGTGACCCTCGCGGATCGTGATCGTTGGCGGAATCTGCATGAAGCGGTCGAGGATGGTTGTGGCTGACTGCGACATGCTGCCTGCGGTCCCCGTAGTGAACGCTTGAGAGCCGCTGGTCGAGATCGTGCCGCCACCCTGCTCGATCTCGCCTGCGCCGGCGATCACGCCGAGCGCAATGGATGTTCCGAAGATCTCGAAGTAATGATTGTTGACCTTATCTTTCATGCCCTCTTCGCCGATCTGGTCAAGGCCGTGGAACTGGTCAAGCTCCACGGAGTACCCGTCCGGCATAATCAGCCGGTGAAAGACTAGGGCCACACGGCGCTGCTGTCCAAAACCGCCCGCGCCGATCTTCTTGGCTTCGCCAAGCGCGATCGTTCCTTCCGGGATCAGGATGTGCTGGCGGTCATGCGAGTAAAGAGGATTCGATACGAGCACTTTCACCGGCCCCGCGGCGTCTCCGTCGAGGCGGTTCATCAGAACCGTGTCCAGCATCGTACCTTCGTAGATCACGTAGGGCTGGCCTAGAGCTGCGTCGATATTCACTTCAGGCCTTCGCTCGGTCGTGGCTTGCGCCGACGAAGCGGAAGGTGGGTCGCCCGCGACGCGCGGTGCAATAAGACTGCTGGCAGCCTGCGCTGGGGCGGCACCATAAACGCTCGCGTTCGGTTGGGCGCCGGTGACGCCCGAACTCTCCGCCAAAAGCGACTGCTGTCGCTGCGGCAGAGTGTCGCGCGCGCG
Source organism: uncultured Occallatibacter sp. (assembly GCA_964487345.1). Classification (GTDB taxonomy): domain Bacteria; phylum Acidobacteriota; class Terriglobia; order Terriglobales; family Acidobacteriaceae; genus Telmatobacter. The sequence goes on from CAZAQN010000028.1 coordinate 36,089, forward strand.
CGCATAGGCAAGATTCGATGCGAAGCGAGAATCGTAAGCAAGCTCGCGGTCTTTGGCGGCAAGCTGCAGTTCTTCCTGCGCCGCCGGTGAGAGTTGCCGCTGCGATTCCGCTCCCTGCTGCTGGCCGGAGGGACCGTAGGCTTCGACCCCAGCCTGTTGCGAGGGTATTGCAGCGGCAAGTATTGGGTCTGCTGTCGGCGTCGTATTCGACGCTTGATGCGCTGCCTTCTGCTGCGCCGCTTCGACCTGATTCCTGAGATCTTGAACGTTGTTATCGGTATTGTCCTGGAGCATCGGTTGCGGCGGCTGATGTTTCGCCTCCGCCTGCTGCGAAGGCGTCTTCTTTCCGGCGGAGCTGAAGATCGCTGCCGCGATGACCAGCAGGGCCGCGCCCAGATAGAGCATCGGCTTCAGGTTCTTCTGGAGAACGCCTTTCGGATCTCGCACCGCACGGCGCAACAATGGCTCACCCGATGACTGACCCGGAGAGTTCGCAATTGGTTCCGGCATACTCACCTCCATCTATCCCTTGCGAGTGAACTCAAGCCGCTTCTTGCCCAGTTCGACATAACCGCCATCCATGACCTTGGGGATGACGTAGGTTCCGTCGCGTAGGTCGTAGTTGATGAGGTCCGGCTTGCCGTCCTTCATTTCGTACACGCTGAACTTCTCCGGCGCATTGGTCTTGATGTATGTGAACTTCTCGTCGTGATAGATTGCCTGAATATCGAACGGAGTTTCATTGGCATGGAAGGCGTAATCAAATTTGAGCGACAACGGGTACCCGCTCTTGTACTCGTCCACGGCTTGCGCAACGTGCGCCTGCACGGCGGCAAGAGCCTGCTGGGTTTGCTCAAGTTGCGCGGCAGGCACGAACTGCGGCGGACCGGTAGCTGCCACAATGGAGGACTGGTCGGCTGGTTGGATAAGCACCTTCAGGTCGGGTAGATCGTTTGTGCCGGAGATGTCCTGCAAAGTGAACGAGTAGATGTTGCCTTTGTCCGTGATGAGATTCAGGTTGGAGCTGATGCCTGCTTTCGCCGGATGCACAAAGCAGAAGTTGCCCACCACGTCCACGACCCAGAAATCCTTATCGCCGGTCGCGGCTTCCATGATCTTCTCGGTGGCAGGCAATTCAATGAGCGTTGTGTACTTCAGCTTCGCGTGGATCGAGACGATGTCCTGCGAGTGAAACTTCACGGTGCGTGCCGACGCATTCTGAGCGGTCGCACCGACGGGAGCGAACACCAGGACAATTCCGGCGAGGAAAATGAGCTTGCAGTTCATGCGACAGCTCCTTTCGGGTTGTGAGGTTGGTCTTCTGCCAGCGTGCGCGGCCGGTACGGGAAATCGACGGCAAGCCGGCGCAATCCTTCGGGAATACCAAAGCGCTCGAAGTATTCGCGCTTCCTGAGGTTATTGCCGACACTATTGGTCGCCATCCAATGTGTGACGGAATCGACATTCAGATGAACCTTCTTCGAGGACTGCGCTTTGCGAATAAGCATCTGGCCTGGCGGCACGAGTCCGGCGATCAGTTCGACTTCCGTGTCATTGAGGTGGAATGCTTCACGGTAGAGATTGCGGTCCATCTCCGGGTTGGCAAGGAAGATCTTGGTTGGGCAGCTCTCGGAGACGATCTCTAACATCCCCGACTCCTGCAGCTCCTTGATGGACTGCGTGGCCAGCACCATTGCTCCGTTCAGCTTTCTCCACATCTTCTGGGCCTGGACGACATAGTTGCGGATCGTCTCGTTGCGGATGAAAAGCCATGCCTCATCCAGCAGGAATATCTTGAAAGTTGCGAGTCTCTTCGGATCGGAGATCTCGTTGCTTGCCCTGTGATGCACATAAAACAGCAACGGCTCCAGCACTTCCGGAGCGTCACCCCATCCCGCGAAATTGAATGTCTGGAAGCGGCTCAGTGTCAGCGTGTCTTCGACATTGTCGAAGAGAAATCCGTACTGCCCAGCTCGGGTCCAGCGATGCAGCCGTTCCTTCAGCTCGCCGACGATATTCGCGAGGTTGGAAACTGTTCGCTGTCCTGCTTCGAGCATGTACACGCGCTCGACCGCGTCCCACAGCTTCCGTTCCTCTTTGAAATCGAGCCGGTAGCGCCGGTCGCTGCCTTCAATCAGCACGCGGAAGAAACTGAAAAGGAATTGCAGATTCTCCTTCGTCGGAGGAAGTGAAAACGGGTTGATCGTGAAATCGCGCGCTTCCTGACCGGCGTTCAAATAGCTTCCGCCGAAAATACTAGTGAGCGATTGGAAGCTGCCGCCGATATCGAAGATGAAGGTTAGGGGCGCGTATTTCTGCGCACTCTGAAGGATGAAATTGGCCAAATAGGACTTTCCGGAGCCGGTCATTCCCAGGATGAGCGTGTGGGCAACCTCGCCGTTGTGCAGGTTGAGGAAATAAGGCGTGGCATTGTCCGTTTCAAGAGCCGCAAGATATTCGGCGCCAAGATGGACATTGGCCTTCTCGCCAGGCAGGATCGTAAACAGAAAACTGAGATCGGCGTAATTCGTGTTCAGAAGCAGTAGTCTGCGGAGATTGAAGGCATATCCGCCGGGAACCGTGGCGAAGTAAGCGTTGAGCTGGTTGTAGGTTTCGACGAAGAGACTGCCATCGGCATTGGTAAAGATGCCGCCAAACTCGGCCGCATGCCGATCGATGGCCTGACGGTCCTTGTCGTACAGAACGATGGTGAGCGAGAACTCGCCAAGTTGTTGCCCGTCGCCCAACTCACGGAGACAATCGCCGAGATTCTCGATGTCCGCCTGCTTCGATTCATCGACCAGCACATCGCGCGGATCGGATTTGGCCGGATCATTACCGAGCTGCGAGACGAAACCTGTCTTCGAAATATTGAAGTGCCTGCGGCGCTTGTTGACTTCCTTGCGCGCCTTCTCCTGCGATAGAGGCGTCCATTCAGTCACCGCATAGAAGTTCGCGGGAATCTTCAAGAGCGAATCGAGCACCAGCGGCCGGGTTTCGCCGATGGCCTCCTTCATGGTCAGCACGCGCACGAAATGGTCGCCGACGCGCAGATGATCGCGTTCTGCCTCAATATCGGAATTGACCGTCTGGTAGTCGAGAAACTGTGTGTCTTTCGGGCTTCCGGCAATGCGCCATCCGTCGTAGTTGAGTAGGCGGCGGAAGAAATGAAGCTGGCCTTGCTGGCCAAGCACATCGATGTGTACGAAATCGCTGAGCTGGCGGGCAAATGCCAACACCTTTAGTTCGAGTCGAGCCAGGTCGCGCTCAATCTGAGAGCGAAGGAGCGTCTTCATTTTGCTGTTGGTGAACTGTGTCTTTAGTTCGTTCAGGGCTCCGCTGGGATCGCGGAACAATTGCCGGAAGGCCGCACCTATGCCGGTTTTTGATCGCTCGCCTTCGAGCAGGACGCAATAGAAGATCTCGATCCGATATAGCCGGTCGGCTTTTTCCTCAAAGAACCGTCGCCGCTGATCCACAGCCGCCTGCACCACTGGGTCGTCATAGGTCTGAAATGGAATTTCCGGCCGGTTCGTTTTGAAAAGGTATTGATAAACGTGAAATCCGGGGCCGAATGATTTGAGTGCGGCCTCCAGCCGCTTGACCGCGTATTCCTGTTCCACGTGGCCGAGGCTTTCGTAGTCAACACCGGCGATACTCAGCACCATTCCCAGATCGCCGCTCTTGGTCAGGAACGCAGTTTCATTCCAGAAGCCGTAGAGATTGATGTGGTCGCAGAGTGCAGCGGCCTCCTTCCACGGCTTGATGACCGTATCGAGTCGCAGCATCAGATCACCTCTACTTGGGGGATACTCTGTTTGGCGGCGTCGTAGCGCACGTTGTAGCGCTCCGACTTCGCGAGGATCCGGAGAAACGCGGAATCGCTGTTCGTGGCCCAATGGCCGAAGACGAATCCGCCGATGAAAACGGCCATTCCGGCAAGCAGGCTATTGAAGAGATTGAAGGCTCCCACGGCGCCGACGCAGACGAAGTAGAAAAGCGTGCGCTCAACACCGAGGTACGTGAGCGGCTTGTGCAGGCTCTTGTAGACTCGGTTTCGTCGTCTTTGGGCAGATATCTGCATCGTTGACTCTCGCATTTGAGAAACTGAATCGTGGATGTTGTGGAACTGGGATGGTCCGCGTTCAGATGCCCCATAGCCAGGACAGAACGTTAGTCGCAAGCACTGCGATTCCAGTGCCTGCCGCAACTCCTGCTAACATTTTTTTCGATCCAGGCTCGCCATGCGCAAACTGGTATCCGCCGACCACAATGGCGATCAGGCTCGCGACCTTTGCAATCGTTCCGGTAAAGAGGGTCTGAAGGGCGGTGAAGCCGGTGTCAAACGGTGATCCGCTTTGGGCGAAGGCGACTGCGGGAAACAGAATCAGCATGACGATGAGGCTGCGTCTTGATCGAATCCGGTGCAACCTGTGTATTTCGACAGACCATAACCGGCGATTGCATTTGGAATGGGCGAACATCGGTACCTCCGTCGGGCCCACTTGAGCCGCGATATGCCAAAGCGTAGGACGGCGCGAATCTGGCGTCCAATAACTTACTGGAACTGTCTGATAACTTTTTGGATTTGGAGGGAGCGTGCGAAGTGGCTTTATAGATAACGGTGCGTTGGCGCTGACCGAATAAGGTCTGCAAGTGAATTGCTGCTGGAAAAACTGAACTTAAAAGGAGACAGAATGTATCCGACACCTGGCAGGGAAGGGAACTGCAAATGCCAAGAAACAAGTCGGCAAATCCCCTTCTCGTTCAGGCAATCTGAATCCACACCGGTTATCGATGGCCATGAGTCCTTCCGATCTCTGAGATCAGAGGCTCCGCCAGAAAATCTTCGAGCAGTTGGCGGAAGATGATTGCGGTTGGTTCCCAATCTCCCTGCATGGCTTCCGCGCCGCCCTCCGCGTAGCCGGAGTTCGGTCTGGGGCGCAAGCGAATAAAGGGCGGCAGCCCATAGCGCATGGCTAGGCTGTTGGCCCAAAGGCGCGCCGTGCGGCCATTGCCATTCGCGAATGGATGGATTCGTACCCACTCAGCATGAACCCAGGCGCAAAGATCGACAATCGCCGCAAGTTGGTCTGCGTTCGGCTCTTGGCCTGAGGGAAGCATTGCGTCCAACTCCCGGACCAAAGCTTGAAGCTTGGTTTCAAACGCCGCCAGTGCCCCAGCCACCTCTGCCGCATCCACGCCATAACGTGTGCCGACTCTTACCTGAACGTTATCGAGACCCGATTCACCGCGAAAGGTGCCGATGAAACGTAGGTCGGGCGTGTTCAGACCCCTCATCATGAGGGCTTGCCAGTGCCTTGCTGTTTCGATTGTCGGAAGGTCGCGCCGCTGAGTCGCACGGAGAATTTCGTCGAGAACTTGCGCAAGGTTCTTCCGTAACTGGGGACTGTCTGCGTCCCAGTTAGGCACCTAGAAGCTCGCGGATCTTGCTCTGCGCAGGACCAGCCAATACCAACTTTCCGTCCCTGAATTGACCTTCGATCAGTTCGCCCTCAAGCGGGTCACTGAGAGTCGCCTCGGACACCAAAAACTCGCCAATTGCGCTTTGAAATCCAGGATCACGCTCCCGGTAGGCTCGAAGGCGCGCAAGGGTCGTTTCAAGGTTGCGCTCTTTTGGCCCACGGCGGATGAGAAAGCTCTTGATGGCTTCATTGAGCAGCTGATTCACGGGACGGCCTTCGATCTTGCTGAGGCTTTCCAGAGCCGCACGCTCTTCTGCATCAATCCTTAAGGTGAAGGGAACTCTCGCCATACACTAATTAGGCTACTCCGGCGCAGATGTGATGTCAATTTCCTTTTTTGATGTCATGCGTGAACAATTTGGGGCTGCACAGATCCTGATTCCATTCCCCATGCGCCTAGTCTTTCGTGGCCCAACTGTCTTGTCCAATACGTTTCAGCTATCACCCGATATATGGCAGTTATCACTGCTGCGTTCCGAGCAACCACAGCGCGGCGATCGTTGTCGAGATTCTGCGTGCGTAAATTTGGCCACAACACGGAATTTTCATTGCATATGAGTGACATTCTTGCCAAGATTTCCACACCAAGGAAAGAAATGAGCGCCTCGTCCCCCCAACTCCGCATGTCCTACCAGAGCACACCTTCTTCACTGAGCGATGGGCTATGTATGACTGGGCAGAGTTTCGGCACTTCCGCTATTTGCTCGCCATCCTCGAAGAACAGGGGGTTCGCGCAGCTGCGGAGATACTTCATACGGCGCAGCCCAACCTCAGTGTCCAGGCGCGACAGTTTCAAGAAAACGCCTCGGTCCGGCTCTTCCGAAGGACAAGGAATGGGCGAATCCGGCCTACAGAAGCCGGGATCGCCTTCATGGCATTGGCGCGATTCCTGCTCGAAACCCGTGACGAGATCATCGACGCCCTGATTGCCATCGAGCACGGCGACATTGGCCCCGCGCGGTTCGGTTGCTCCCCCTTCGTCGATCCAGATCTGTTTCGCAGCCTCTGCAGCATGCACAAAGCGCTACTGCCTTCCTCCTCCGTTCGGCCAACGCATGGCGATACGGCGCAGCTTGCAGAAGAGGTTGCGAATGGAGCCATCGATGCGGCTCTCGTGACACTCCCGCTAATACACCCGGACCTCCATATTGAAGAAGTGTGTCAAGATCGCTTGGTCGTGTGCTTGCGGAAGGACCATGATCTGGCAGCCAAGGCCCGTCTGCAGCCCAGGGACCTCGAACACAATTTGACTGTTCTTTATCATCCCCACCGCCATCCCGACGCTCACGCGAAGCTGTCCGAGCAATTGAGTGAGGTCGGCATTGAGATCGAAGAGTACTCGCGTGCTTCCCATCCATCGGAGTTGCAGATGCTCGTCAAAGAGGGGCATGGATTCACGCTGATCCGAGAAGGAACAAGATGCGATCTCGTCTCCGAATGGTTTAGGCGTTGAGCGTTCATGAAAAGACCGTGATTGAGGCCGACGCTTCTTTCTCACCGGAGAGAAAGGAGCTATATGGCACCTCCCTATGCAGCAAACCTCAATCCTGACGGCACGAGAAGGTCTCGGAACCGCAAACATCATCGATCAAAAGGTTCGGTAACTGGTGTTCCTTTTAGGACGTCACCAGCCTCTCCCGCCGATCCGGGCATGCGCCTGCGCGGCCTGCGACGATGGAAACAACTTTGCCGGGCAGGGGATAAGGAAGCTAAAGAGCCTCATCATTTGTACGATCCAGTCCACATCGATGACGACCGCAACGCGCTCCCAGCGCGTGGGATGTCCCACCCCGATTCAGGTCCTCCCTGAAAGTACCTGGGTCGTCGCCGGTGATATTCGCCGAGGCCTTGCTTGCATTTCCTCGACGGCAAAGGGTGAATGGGGGTGGGCTTCGCAGGAAGGGAGGGACCTACGCGGAATCCATCATCGGCGTGCCGCGCGCACGAATACTGGCCAGAATCGCTCACCGTGTGGAATAGACATGCTCTCGAATGCTGCGAACGTGGCAGGTGATTTCCGGCGCATCACTCTGCATTTCCGCCGATTCGAATAGGGAGAGCAAAACTGACCAGAATATTGCGGGAAGAGGAGGGATGGTGATAGCGGGAGAGCTCAACCATGAAGCAACAATTCGAGAATAAAGAAGCAAAGAAACGCTCGGCGATTTACGCCTCATGCGTGCCCGCCGTCGCGCCGAACGCTCGCAAGTAAAATGCATTTATTACTTTGTAAATTAGATCGAACACCATGAGATATGAGGGCGGTTTCGATACTTATCCAGTCGCGAAATGCGCAGATGCTTTCTCGCATGAAAAGACGGCTAAGCTAGCGTAACAAGTATGAGATTTCAAATACTAGCGGGCGGTTGATTCCGCTCCCCGAGTGTCCGAAACGAATCAACGGCCGATGGGTACTGGCTCGGGTTGGCTCCAACCTCCCGCGAATCGAATACCCCTTCACTCGATGCCAGTAGTGTCACGCTTGCAGTTCCCCTGCGGTCACTGTTGGTTCGGTTAAACTCCGAATTCTTGTCAGTAGGTCTGATGGGTGCACCGGTTTCAAGAGGAATTGGAAATCGTACCCGTTTTCCCGGGCGGCTAGGCTGAGGTGTCTTCGAGACTCTAGGGAATCTCGAAAAATGCGAAATCGCCGAGATGAGAACATCCTTGATTCGGCCCTCGTTCGTTTTTGCCTACGATCTGACCGGTACCACAGTCTGAAAGATTCAGAGTACGCTGATCGCGCTCATTCATCGCGGCTTCGAGACGACCGAGAAGAAGTTCTTTCCCGTTACGGCTGACGCGCCGACGACTCCGCCATAGAGCGCGCCCACCACGCCCAGGCTGGCCACATCCTGGCCCGTAAGATAGAGCCCGCAAATCGGTGTTCTCGCTCCGAGCTCGCGCATCTGGAATCGATCGGGCGTGGAAGCGATGCCATAGATCTCTCCATGTCCGTAGTTCATAAAATGGCGCGTTGTTAGGGGCGTGGACAATTCGGTGTAGGTGACGTGGCCAACCACAGAGGGTGCTCGCTGCCCCAGTTCGGCGAGCAGCCGCGCTGAAAGCCGCTCCTTCAGCGCATCGTACTCGTCTCCGCGCCGCTTCCAGCGCGTGTCTGCCCAGCGGTCAAATGCCGCATAAGGAAGCATCGTGATGGCTTCGACCGTGCTCTTTCCCGGATGACGGCGTTGAAAATCCGGATCCTTGGCGGAAGGAAAGGAGAGATAGACACCGGGCAACGGTGCGTTAATGTCCCGCGCGAAACGTTCCACATTCGCATCGTGATCGAAGGATGGATATACCCAGATGTTCGTGCCTTTTAGCCCAAGCGCGGCATCGCTCTGCGACAGACCAACATAAAGGCTGACATGCGCTGTCGAAGGCTGGAGCAGCCGCAACTGGCGGCGCAACGCATCCAGTTCAGGCAAATCCGGTGGCAGGAGACGCTCAAATGTGTTGGACGCGCCTGCATCGCTCAGCACCACGCCAGAGCGGAATTGTCGCCCGTCGCCCATTCTCACCCCTGTCGCTTTGCCGCCTTCGAGCAGGATGCCTGCTACGTCTGCGCTGGTTACCACGCTGCCGCCATTTCCCTGGATCTGCGGCATGATGGCCGCCGCCACAGTACTCGCTCCACCGACCGGGTAGCTTGCCCCGCCAAAATAATGCTCGGCGATAGTGGCATGCGCAGCAAAGCTGCTTTTCCCGGGTGGTAGCCCGTAGTCGCCCCATTGCCCGGTCAGCACACCGATCAGTTCTTGATTACTGGTGAAATTCTCAAGCACTTCTCGCGTCGTTTGTCTTGCCCAGCGCATGTAGGGCATACGCATCAGCCCGCCCACCAGCGCCGCCACAGGAGCCGGAACCGCCTTTTCTGCATAATAGAGGCCGCTCGCGCGGTTGCAGGCCTTGACCGCCGCGAGATAACGGTCGATGGCCTTTATTTCTCCTGGGAAAGATTGCCGGAGGCCATCCCGAAAGCGCTCAAGTCCAGCGGCAAAGTCGAACGTGCGGCCTTCGATGATGAAGCGGTCGTAAATATCCGGCATTGGTTGCCATTGCACGCTTCCCGCCGTTACGTGGTCGAATGCGCGTCGCACCTGGGAGCCCTCATCTTGCATCTGCCCGATGTAATGCAGACCCACGTCCCATTCGTATCCCGGGCGATGAAACGTATGCGTAAATCCGCCGACCTCGTAGTGCCTCTCGAGCACCAGAACGCGCTTGCCGGCGTGCGCTCCGAGCAACACTGCCGCCGTGAGCCCGCCGATGCCGGAGCCGATCACGATGGCATCCCATGCCTCGGTCAGTTTTGCCTGCTTGTAAGGAGTTCCGCTCGCCATCAATCCACCCCTCCGTGGGTCGCCGGTCTGTCTACACCTGCTCTACCATCGAATTTACCGGCAGCGCCTCCCAGACAACCTTCTGCGGCGTGAAGACTGGATAGCCGGGCTCTCCCGAGCGCTGAGGAGAGCTATCTGCGCTCCAATATCGATCGTAGGTCAGGTGGTCGAATGACAGGAAAAGCGGAGACCGGAGAATTCTTCGCAATCGCCAACAGCCCAAACCGCTTTTCCGGACCTGATCTCCTGGAAACGAGCGTCGGCGATGTTGCATCAGCTGACTGCGACAATGCATCCTTAGCTTCCTTTAGCCAATCAGTGGCGAGCGATCGCGACCCAACCGACCCAGTCAGCTTTTTCTGTATCCAGCCAAGGTTCGCGGCCCCCAAACCACTACCACGACCACGGCTGCGATTGCCATGATGACGCCGTTAACACGCGGGTCCCAATACGAGCCGCGGATCGGAAACAATTGCCAAGTGACGTTTATCGTGGTGTGGAAGACAACCGCGGCGAAGACACTCTTGCCCGTGTTGTTATAAAGCCAGACGATAAGAACCCGAGCCGCGACCGTGCCGAGACACCACCAGGCGATCCATTCGGGCGGCCGGTGAACCTGCACCAACGGCACAATGTGCCAAATGGCCCACACCAATCCCAACAGAATGCTCGCTGGGAGTGCGCCCCACCGATCCTGCATCGGATCGATGGCATATCCTGACCAGCCGAGTTCCTCGCCCAACGCCAGGATGAAAATCGCAAGAGACATTGCCAGCGTCGCGACAACCCGGATTTCGGGGACTGGGAGTTGCACCCCCATCCAACGCATCCACACATACGATGAGATCGTGACGACAGGCATCAGAAGGAGGATCGGCGCGTACCAAACCTTTGCCTTGATTCGGTTGTAATCGAAGGATCTCTTCAGCAGGTCTCTCACGCCCGCCGTCTTGCTCTCACGGTAAACGAGAATGATGGCGGCTGTGGCCGGACAGAAGACTCCTATAAGCGCAGTCACCGGAACGCCAGGTACCAATTGATATCCGACTAAGGGGCCGGCCAACAAGAACGGAAGGGAAAGAGCGAAAACCAATAAGAAAAACTTCAGAGGCGACCTGCATCGCGATGGGTTGGTATTCATGGAATCCTCGGACGCCGCTCCCGCATGGTTTGAATGAACGATGCGCTCTCACTCAGCGCGTCGGCATAGTGGCCGACCAGCGCATGTCCGCCGGTTGGAAAGAGGATGGCTCTCCCATTGGGCACACCGGCGGCAATGAACTTCGCACGGCTGGCGGTGCCGAACCGATCGTCTTCGGCGCTGATCGTCAGAACCGGGCATGCGATTTTCTCGATTGGATATGGCTCGTGCGTCGCAGCAGTCTGAATATCGAAGTTCATTCCTGCGATACGCTGGCTTACAGGGAGAAGATGATCCAGAACTTGTTGCACCCGCGCCTTCTCACTGAGGTCTGCGGCGCGCACGACGGCGGCGTCTGTGCCGAGCATGATCCGGGTCATTCCGCCAGGCATGATCGGCATCAGTTTCAAGAGTGCCCAGGCGACAAAATTGGAGTGGACCATCGCGCTGACGACAGCGCCGCCATGAATGGCCGTCCCTGCCGGCAAGTAACTGGCGGGGACGAGAAGCACCAGCGCACGGCAGCCTTCGGGATGACGGATGGCGAACTGCATGGACGACCAGGCGCCAGCAGAGATACCAACAACAACCACCTTGTCGATGCCAAGATGGTCGAGGAGTTGGACATAGGCATCGGCCTGCATCGCGGTCGTAGGGTTGCTGGGCATCGTCGAACGAAGATAACCAAAACGGGACGGAACGATGAGCCGATATCCGCGCGTGGCCATAGCGCTGGTCATGTCGATGCCCTGATCGAAGCCGCCTTCTGCGCCGTGGACGATCAGCAGCGGTTCGCCCTCGCCCATCATGGTGTATTCCATCGTGCCAAAAGACGTCTCTATCATCTCGCTATGGTTGACGAGACGCGCGCGTGCAGTTGCCAAGGCACGCGCAAACATCGCGTAGATTCCGGCCATCGCAATGACGAGGACCGCGAGAATGACGAAAAGGATTCGGCGCATGATCATCGGCAGAAGCGCAGCAGAGAGCCAATCATTGGAGACTCAGGAACTGCTGCAGGCTATCGGTCGCGCTGGCAATTGACCGTGCCAGGCTGAGCTTCGCGACGTTATGGGCGAACACGCTGTTGATCACGTCAAGTTCGGCGGAGGTCAGAGACTCCTGGGCCTGCACGACTTCCACATTGTCGGTCACGCCGGCATCGAACCGCTGGCGCGTCAAGTCCAACGTCTCTCTCGTAACCTGCAGGTTTCTCCGGGCCACTTCCACCTGACTCGTTGCCGCTCGAAGATCGAGGAAAGCATTCCGGACGTCGCTTTCCACCTGGCTCCTGGTGTCTTCGAGCTCCGCCTTCCGCTGAGCCAGAGAGGCCTTTGCCTCTGCGATTTCTCCCTCCGTGCGGCCTCCCAGCCAAATTGGAAAACTCAGAGTGGCCGCGCCAAGATACGTCGTATGGGCCTGCGACGGGTTTGTCCCGATCTCTCCGTAGTTGCCATTCACTGAGAGAGAGGGTAATCTCTCATCGCGAGCGGCGGCGAGTGTGTGTTCAGCGGCGTGAATCTGCGTTTCCGCCGCTTTAATATCCGTGCGGCGTTCGAAGGCTTGTTTGAGTGCGTCGTCAAGGCCGAGATCTGGAGCAGCCAGGAAGGGAATGTCGTCGGTGAGATCGTATTCGTCGCTTGGTGGTAGTCCGGTCATTCGAGCCAGAATGATCTTCTGCTTGGCCACTTCGTTCTCAAGCGAGATGACTCGTTGTTGCTGTGTAAGCTCTTCGACTTCGCTCCGGTCAACGTCTATTTGAGGCGCCAGCCCCACACCTCGCTTTTGCTGAGTCTGCTGAAGGAGAGCAGCTGCGGTGTCGAGTTGAGCGTGCGCGGACTTTACTCTTTCCCTTGTTGAGATCACTTGAAGATATGCCCCGCACACCGCCAGGACGACCATCTCTCGCGCATCCCGCGCAGCGAACTGGCTGGCGCGAACGATCTCTCTGGACGACCTCAAGTTGTTCCACGCGCTCAGATCGACGATCGATTGAGTTAGGCTGCCGCGTAGATCGATATTGTTGAAGGGGCCGATGGTCGGCGGGATCGCAAAGCCAGGAATTTTGAAGCGGAGCCCTTCCGCTCCGAGACTAATTTGTTGTAGAGTCTCGGCCAGATAGCCGCTCGCGTTAGGAAGCAAGGCGCTTCGCGCAACCTGGCTCTGACCTTGAGCTTTGCGGACAGCGTTGCTCTGCCCTACTGCGCCAAGGTTATAGTCGAGCCCTCGCGCGATGGCTTCACGGAGAGAGAGCTTACCCGAAAACGGCAACTTCGCGGTGCTCGAAGCGCTTCCGGTATATGGTCCCTGGGTTTGAACCGTAGGGTTAATCGTATCTACGCTGGTTGTCGTTCCTGGAATGGGAGACTCCACGGCGGTCACCGACCCGCTCTGTCCAGAGCGCCCAGACAGAGGGAGTGGGGTTGCTGGTGGGGTCTGCGATTGGACCGGACGCGAAAAAATGAACAAGGTTCCCAAGCAAAGGATCGCGCCAGGTACTTGCATCCGGAAACTTGGCGCCGTCGTTGTCTTCCGATGATTCATATCAGGTACCTCGTCCTCAACTGAGCTGCTTTCTGAATCGCCAGACACTGAGCGAGCCGAGCATCAGCGTAATAATGAGCAAGCTAAGAAAGTTCGGCCAAAGGTCCAAGAATCCACTGCCCTTGAGCGTGCTTCCACGCGCGATGGTTGCGAAATGGTGAATAGGGTTCAGTGCCGTGAGAGGCTGCAACCATTTCGGCATTGCCTCAACCGGATTGAGTGCTCCTGACAAGGATGAAAGCGGCGGATTGACGAAAAAGCACGTGAGCTGCGCTTGTTGGGCAGACTTACTGAATGTGGAGATGACAGTGCCAATGCTGATGCCGGATAAAATGCACAGTGCGCCACCGCCAACCAGAAGGAGAACATTGCCGTGGAAGGGAACGCCGAACGCAAATTTGAGTACGCCGATGGCCAGGAACATCATCAGGAATAACAGCAAGAACAGCGGCGTAATTTTTGCGATGATGATCTCTGAAGTAGAAGCGGGGGACATGAGTAACTGTTCGAGCGTCCCCGCTTCCCGTTCGCGCACCATAGCCGCGGCACATATGAGGGAACTGTCCAGGATCAGCAGCAATCCGAGCACACCGGTCACAATGAACCACGAGTCGACCAGACCGGGGTTGTAGAGAAACGCGGGTTGCGGTTGCACTTGACCGCGACGGGCGAGTTCCGATCCGGCAATTGGTTGGAAGTGAACATGAATTCCCTCGTTCTGCAGCCCCGTGTTGTATCGCTGTATCATGCTTTCTGCATATCCGCGGCTAATCGTGGCTGTGTTTGCATTCGTGGCGTTCAGCAGAAATTGCACAGTCGTTTGGCGATCGCGTGCCAGGTCCCGCGCAAAGTCGTAAGGAACCACCATCCCAGCGTCGGCCTTTCCCTGGCTCACCGCATCTCCCAGTTGGTCGGCCGAGGAATAGTAACCCGCGAGGCGGAAACTCTTGCTCTCGGTCAACGTTGCAATCAGTTCCCGGCTCTCAGGCGACCGGCTATCGTCGACGATAGCGAGAGGTACGTTCGTTACATTCGAGCTCAGCGCAAACCCCACGAGCATTAACTGAATAACGGGCAGGATGATCAGGGTAAACATGAGTTTGCGGTCATGGCGAGTTTGGGCAAACTCCTTCTTGATTAAAGCTCGCAGGCGATAGTTGAAGAGAAGACTCCAAAGTTTTTCCATGGTTTAGGCCTTCACCTGCATCCTTCTCATACCCTGCCATGCAAGGCCGTAGAAGATCGCTGCAATTACACCGATGATCAGGACGTTGAACCACATGGCGGGCCATCCTCCACCTTGCAAGAGCGCGTCGCGAACGATCTCGATGTAGTACCGGCCCCAGACAAGGCTTGAAATCCAACGGAGTCCAGGCGGTATGTTTTCGACAGGAAAGATCAAGCCAGAGAGCAGGAACACGAGCAGAAATCCACCAAAAGCCACCGCTTGCAAGGCTGCGGCCTGATTGGGGATGATCGCTCCGACCATGGTTCCAAACGCCGCTACGCAAAAGGCGTACAAGACGGTGGCAATCAAAGCGGGGGTAGGATCGCCGGCAAAGCTCAGGCCAAAGTAGGTGAAGAGAAACAAGGACATGATCAGACACTCCGCGAGCGCCACGATCATGAACGCAATGATTTTCCCCAGCAGGAATTCATGTGCGGGAATGCTCGAGACGTAAACCTGCAGAATCGTCTTCAGCTCACCCTCTTTCGCCATGGCAAGCGCGGCCAACAGTGGCGGGAACATGGAGATGCCGAGCACGAATATCCCCGGGCCGTAGAACTTCTTTGAAGAGAGTCCGGGGTTGAACCAAAGCCGAATGGCGGTCTGGATGGGTCCAGTTTGCGCTCCGTCGGCCTGCTCGTTGTACGAGGTCGCTATCTGGCTGGCATATGCCGAGACTAATTTGGCCGTGTTTGCATCCGATGCGTCCACAAGAAGCTGGACAGGCGCATTGACACCGCGTGCCATATCACGGCCAAAGTGAGACGGGATGATGAGCACGGCTCGCCCTGCGTTAGAGGCAAGCGCCTCCTCGGCGGTTTTGTCTACCGGCCACGAGACCACCTTAAGGGTTATCGAGGCCCGAAAGGCGTCAACAAGACTATTGGACGCCGTCGAACCGTCAAAATCCTGCACGACGATCGGAAGCTCATTCACCGTGAGTGATAGCGCGGAACTCATCAACAGAAGCAGGAACACGGGGAGGGCGAGCGCGAGGGCCAGGGTGCGCCAGTCTCGAACAATCTGGGTTAGCTCTTTGCGCATTTGTGCAATGATTCGCCTCATGTGTGCCCGCTCTTAGTCATCGGTGGCCGCTTTTCCCTGGGCGCGCGCTTTCTCAACGATGGAGATAAACACGTCTTCGAGCGAGAAGGGGATTTCTCTCGCGCTTATCACTTGGATCCCGCTCTCTTCGAGCCGCTTTGTAGTTCCCTCTATGGCGGTAGCAGAATCTTCTTCGGTGATCACATGCAGGCGTTCGCCAAACAGGGATACTCTCCAATTTTCTGTTTTGCTCTTCAACAGGTCCGCGGCGTGCTCGGGCTGGCCCTGTTGCTGGTTCAGGATGAATTCAAGTACGTGACCCGTTTGCTGACTCTTGATGCCGCTGGGGGTGCCTTCGGCAACCAACTCGCCCGCAACCATCATTCCAAGCCGATTGCACTGTTCCGCTTCCTCGAGATAGTGAGTTGTAATAAGAATCGCTGCGCCGGCATCGGCCAGCCGATTGATCATGGTCCAGAACGCGCGCCGCGCCAGAGGATCGACGCCCGAGGTTGGTTCGTCCAGAAAGAGGATGTCCGGTTCGTGCATGATTGCAGCGCCGAAGGCCACGCGTTGCTTCCACCCGCCCGGCAGGCTCCCCGTAATCTGATCCTGTTTTCCTTCGAGGCCCGAAAAGGAAAGCACCCATCGAATCTTTTCTTCGCGGTCCCGGCCAGGGACTCCATAGACGCCCGAAAAGAAAACAAGGTTTTCGCGAATCGTCAAGTCTTCATACAACGAGAATTTCTGCGACATGTAACCGATGCGCTTGCGGACAGATTCCGTTCTCAGGTTTCCACCTGTGCCGCCCAATTCCATGGTTCCGCTTGTCAGGTCCAATAGTCCACAGAGCATCCGGATGGTTGTGGTCTTGCCCGCCCCGTTCGCTCCGAGAAGTCCGTATACCTCTCCGTTTCGAATTTCGAGACTCACATTCTTCACTGCCGTGAATCCTTTGAACTCTTTGACGAGATTCTTCGCGCCGACAGCAACTTGCCCGCGCAGGCTGCTGTGATCGTGCTTTGCGGGAAACTCTGTAGTGTCGGTGTTCTCGCGTAGAGTACGCAGCTTGTTTACGAAAATGTTGTCGAGTGTCGGATCATCGACACGCATCTCGCCGACGGATAAGCCTGCGCCTTTCAGCTTCTCGGTGATCCACTTCTGCTCTTTCTCCGGATCGTGCACCAACAAGTCGAGCCTGTCGCCGAACCGTTGAACGTCGACGACGTTCTTATCAGGCCCTGACCCCTCGGAGAGCACGCTCTCCGCTTTCTTGAGGTCCGCGGTGAGGAGTTCGATCCGCTTCGCGCCCAGGCTGGCGCAAAGCTCCGCTGGCGTGCCGATCCGAAGAATCTCTCCTGAATACATGAAGGCAATCCGATGGCATCTTTCAGCCTCATCCATGTAAGGGGTAGCCACGAGGATTGTCAGACCCTCTGACGTCAAGTGAGCAAGCACGTCCCAGAATTCTCGACGGGACACAGGGTCCACGCCCGTGGTTGGCTCATCGAGCAGCAGCACTTTGGGCTGCGGAACAAGCGCGCAAATAAGAGCGAGTTTTTGTTTCATCCCACCGCTCAGTTGGCCAGCGAGCCGGTCCGAGAATCGATCCATGTCAAACATCTTGAGATATTGAAGACTGCGATCCGCGATCTCATCCGGCGGAATGAGGCGCAAATCGCCGCTATAGCGAATGTTTTCCGCCACAGTCAGATCGGGATAAAGACTAAAGTCCTGGGTCAAATATCCGGTTTGGGACCGCATATCCCGTGCCGGTCGTTCGAGTATGTTCGCACTGCCTTCGGTTGCTTCCATGACGCCTGCAAGAATCTGGAAGGTCGAGGTCTTTCCGGCTCCATCCGGTCCAATCAGCCCAAACATCTCGCCGTGGTTGACATCAAATGTGATTCCACGCACGGCCTCAAGGGTGCCATATCGCTTCGACAGGCCGCGAACATCGATGGCCCGCGGCGCAGCGACAGCCTGCGTTTCCTGAACCGTTCGATCCTGAACTGTCCGATCTGGGACCGCACTTTCTGGCGCTGGGCGCTCTGGACTGGCAACGATCATTTGCGCTTGACCTTCGGCCACTTGTCTCCCTCGACCAGAACTTCGCCATCGACAGGCATGCCGGGCTTGGCGAATCCGAATCCACCGATCAATTGCAGCTTGAGGCCGACCACCTGCTTGACGCGGTCGTCGCGGAAGTACGTATTCTCAGGAGTGAATGTCGCCTGAGGGTCGATCCTGGAAACGTAAGCGTAAACAGGTTTCTGTGAACTCGAGTCGAGAAAGACCCGCGCCGACTGTCCCACTTTCACCTTGCCGATCTGGCCTTCTGGAACAAAGCCGCGCAGATATACCTTGGTCAGATCCAATAGCGTGATTACAGCGGTACCTGCGACAATCACCTCGCCTGGCTCGGCCGCACGAGTCACCACCGTTCCGGAGAACGGCGCCCTGATGGTCAGATCTTTGCGGTTGTCTCCTGCTTCCGCAAGCTCGGCGCGAGCCTGGTCGGTCTGAGCCGTTGCACTCGCCACCTCAGCTTCCTGCTGCGCGATTTGTCTTCTAACCGAGGCAACTTGAGATTCACGAATACCTGGGTTGGACAGACTTGCCTCTGCCGTTGTTAATGCGCCCTGTGATGCCTCAACCCGGCGCTTCGACGCAGCAACCACCGCAGCCTGTTGATCGGCGGTCGTTGAAGCCTCAAGGCCCTGTTGCTCCGACACCGCGCCGGTTTTTGCAAGGCGCGTATAGGCATTGCTATTGAAAGCGGCAATCTGATACGCCGCCTGCTGCTGAGCTAATTCCGCTTGCGCGGTTGCCAGATCGGCCTCCGCTTGCCCTACATGCCCCTCCGTATCGAGCTTTGACTGGCCTACCTGCAACCGGCTTTGCTCTAATTGCTCTTGAAGGACGGCAATCTGCTCCCGCGCGGCCGCACCCTTTGATACCGCCTCCGAAAGATTATCGCGAGCCTGGTCCTCCCGAGCTCGAATCTGCGCGTCGTCCAGAATGGCGATTGTGTCTCCGGCATTTACGGTGTCACCTTCACGCACACGAACCTCAAGAATGCGTCCGGTTGCTTTGGATGCAACCGCTGAGTCGTCGCCTTCAATGCGGCCGCTCACGACAACAATGCTGGCCGGGACCGCTGGCGCGGCAAAGAAGACCCTCCAAATAAGAAGCGCAGCCGCAATCAGAATCACGCCAGCGACGATGATCAGGATCAGGCGTCGTCGCGTCGCGGCCCGCTTGGTCTCTTCGTCGGCTGCTTGCTTAGCCTTTTCGTCCGCTGCTTTCTTATCACTTTCCGCTGGGTCCGGCTTGGCGCTGTTCGCTGCGGCTTGATTCGCGCTGTTGGCTACCGTTGGCTTCGCAACATCAACGGCGGCGAGCTTGGCGCCTTCCGCCGGGGCCGGCTTTGCGTCGGGTGGGTCCGACTGTTTTTTTTGCTCGGCCTGTTCTGGTACGTTTTCAACTGTGGGTGTAGTCATTTGTTTACCGTCCGTTTCCTTGCCAGCGTCATCGAACCATGCTTCAAGCGGAAGTCCTGGAGATACGAAAGTGAAAAGTCCGCGATGTGATCCGCAATGCGTTCCACCTGTTCAGGTGTCATCTTTAGTTCCGGCCAAATCTCGGTCAACAATGGACGTGGCAGAACGTAAGCAAGTACCTGTCCCACCACGCTGATTGCACAGAGTCGTGTATTCTCATCCTTTGCAGGGAGGCCAATCATGCCTCCAATGAGTTGCAGTAGCCGCTCACAGATCGGCCGAGCAACCTTATCGATAAGTTGCCGAAGTGCGGGTGTGGGCTGTGCCAGCTCATGCGCTAGGAGTCGAGAATGCCAATCCGGTAGATCGTCCCCAGAGATGCTCCGAAGTCTGGCTCGAATAAGGGCCCTCAAAATCTCTTCGGGAGGCGTGTTTTGATCAAGTGTGTTTTGAACGGCTATGAGTTGCGCGGCACGCACCGATTGCTGCAAGACCTCGGTATAGAGGCCCAACTTATCGCCGAAGTGATAATTGATAGCAGCGACATTGGCTCCCGCCCCTGCACAGATTTCGCGAATCGTCGTAGCCTGATAGCCCCGGTCGGCAAATATCGGCCCAGCGACCTCCAGCAATTTCTCGCGTGTTGGGTCTGTGGTCGCAGTCTGATGTTTGCGCCTCACTACCTTTAGCCGAAGTTGTGAGCGATTGCTGTTCATATTCAAACGCAAGTTTGAAGCAACAGCTTGCTCGATACTGTGTCCGATTGCTCAGCACGTCAGGTCGCCGAATGCAGATACAGTCCTCCGAGCGCTTCAAGAGGAGCGCAAGTAACGGCTTGCAGCCTCGAGCGCTCAAAAGCCGTCACAGAATGACTCTGCTCGATCGCCTGCCGGACAATCTCCAGCCCAATCCCCCCTCGGGCGCCCAGCACGACGAGATTCATCGTGCCGTCCCGGGATCGACTATGGCCTCAATGCGTGTGGACGGCATAGAACCCCTCCATCATGCTCCGCGTGTGAGCGACCGAAATACGCCGCTGTCATCACGCCGGCGACCATGCTGTCGTTACGACGTAAAGAGCCCTTCTGGATTTCATCGGTTCTCCTGTGCCCGACGGCTGCTATTTCTTCTTCCGGTTGATGTCGCAGAGCATGTCGGAGTGAATGTTCAGGCCGAGGTTGGTGAGGTTGTAGAGGTGTTCGCTGGCCACGAGCCAGACGATCTCGCAGATGGCGCGTTCCGAGAAGAAGAGAGACATAGCGGCAAAGGTGCTGGCTTCGACTTTCTTGTCTTTTGTGAGCTCGGTGACATAGTCGAGCGCGGCGCGTTCGGCTTCGGAAAAGAGAGGACTGTCGCGGTAGCGAGCGAGAGCGTCGAGTTTATCGACGTTTATCGACGATTCGGTCGCGAATACGCGGCCGATATCCACGCAAAAGAGACAGATATTGAGACGCGCCACCTGTTCGCGAATCAGAAAGATGGTCTCCTGCGGCAATTGCAACTTCTTGTCCAGTTGGGCGATCTTCCCATAGAACATACCGAATGCAGGCGGCAGGCGAGCGGAATGCATTGCGATGGGGCTGGGTACCTTGCCGAACTTGCGGCGGGTGAAGTAGTACGCGAGCTTTATCATCAGGCCGCTGGGCTTCTCGATGGGTGGAAGGAATGGGCCTTGGCTATTCTGCGTGGGGGAGTTCTGGATGCCGGAGACGGGCATCGCGGATTGGTTCATTTGCAGGGGCATGTCTGTCTTCCTTCCAGTGGTCTCCGGGATTATTTCGAGCGGGTCCGGGGGTCTGTCTGAGGAGTAGACAGCGCAGTGCGGGGAATTGTGACATGCTGCTATTCGGAATTGGCTGGCAGAGGGGGTATCCGTGCTAGTTTTTCCGGGTTGGTGACTACGTAGACCGCGTGGATGCGGTCTTCGCTTGCGTCGAAGGTGAGGACGGAATACGGCTTGCGATTGAGATAACTGACGATGCCTGGATCACCGTTGATCTGCGTCACGCGAATATGCAGATCCTTCGGAAGCAGCTTTTGGAAGGCTCCCAATGCGCCGCGGGCGACCTTGTCGACGCCCCGAATGAGGTTGAGCGCCGCGACTCCCTTGCCACCACCGTCGGAGTGGAGCACGACGTCACTGGCGAGCAGGGACACCAGACCTTCCATGTCGCCGCTGCTTGTCGCTTTGAAGAAGCGTTCGAGCAGGTCTCTCTTCTTACTTTGCGAGGTCTTGAAGCGCGGGCGCACGGCGCCGACATGCTGCTTGGCACGGCTGAGAATCTGGCGGCAATTGGATTCACTCTGGCCTAGGATGGCGGCTAGCTCGGAGTACTCGTAGGCAAAGACCTCGCGGAGAAGAAAGACGGCCCGCTCGACCGGCGTGAGGCGCTCCAGAATCACAAGAAAGGCCATGGACAGCGATTCATCGATGCGGACCATCTCCAGCGGATCGCTTCCGGGACCGGTGACGATGGGTTCGGGCAGCCACTGGCCCACGTATTCCTCGCGCTGGACGCGGGCGGATTGCAGTTGGTTGATGCACAGGCGGCTGACGATGGTTACCAGGAACGCGCGCGGCGCGCGAATCTCATCGTCGCGAGCTCGCTGCCAGCGAATGAAAGTCTCCTGCAACATGTCTTCCGCATCGGCCACACTCCCCAGCATGCGATATGCGACGGAGAAGAGGAGGCCGCGATACTGGTCAAACGTCGCAAGCCGGATCAGAACTTCCGGATCGGGAAGCTGCTCTTCCAGCATCGCATCACTCCGTTCTTTATCGTCGCTCAGATTCTTGTCTGGCAACAGCGCCTCCACGAAAACCTGCTGCAGGCAAGTTCAACTCTACCGCTAACGAGCTTCCCGCTTCACCTAAAGACCGATTCCAACTTCATAGACCGGACTGCATAGACCGCTGGAACTGAAATCTCTGTTCAAAACAAGACAGTTTTTCGCGCGTGCCTGGCAGCATAGTCGAGGCAACGCGAAGTTTGTCGCTCGTAAAATGCCACGCGCGGAGAGAGACGATTATCACATGCATCCTCAAAACCCAGTTGTCGCAGTTTTTCGCACCCACACGGAATCCGATCAGGCCGTAAGGCGAAGGACATCCTAGACACTACTCACCCGGTGGATTTAGCCGTGCATGCAGGTGAAGTCCCGGAAACTGCAGCAGTCTAGCTCCGATCGGCGGATTGCGGACCACCGAAACAACGCAAGGGACAACTTAGGTGACAGCCAAATCAGATTCGTCTCGTACGGCAAGACAAAACTCGCCTAGGCCTTTAATCGCAAGGACTCTGTTTGTGATCGCCTTGACGGTAGTGATGTTCTTGTTAGTACGAAGCATGGTAGACCATCGCTTCTTTCGAGGCGGTCGGATGAATCAGCATGACAGACTCGTGCCATAGCAACTTTGGGAATATTGCCCGCCCGAGCGATGCAAAGCTCCGATTTCTTCCAAATCATGAGCAGCTTGAAGACCTCAGTTCGTAAAACTCGAGGCCTGCTTCGAACCATCATGGCTGTAAGGCAATTGGCGGTTTCTCGATCCTCAGGAGCAATATGCTGCAAGACCTGAATCCTTTAACCGGATCTTCTCTAATCGCCACAGACGGAGAGTTGGGAACGGTTCGAAATTTCCTGTTCGATGATCAGTCATGGCTGATTCGCTATTTGGTAGTTGAAGTTAGGAACTGGTTCAAACCTCAAGAGGTCGTCATTCCTATAACCGCGGTCGATCAACCAGATTTGACAACCAAGACGCTCACGGTGAGGTTGACAAAAGTGCAAGTGCGCGACAGTCCGGATGTTGACACTGAAAAGCCAGTTTCGCGCCAGCAGGAAATTGCGACGGAAGAATACTCGGGGAAGATGGCCTAATCGGTATTTGATTTCAGCGGACTGACAAAAGGATTCCGGCTCAAATTCCGGCTTTGCTGTGACGTAAGTTCACATGGCAATCGGCCCATGAAATCGACTTTACCCATTGAGTTGGAATCAACACTGGCCTTCTCGCTTCATCCTCGGCTTTCTCTCTCTGATCTTCATTTACACGACCCTGATCAATATCTGGGAACGTCCCGAAGGCTTGAAGATCTCGTGCATTTTTATCTTTACGATTATCTTCATGTCGCTGGTCTCACGTGCAGTGCGCTCGACCGAACTTCGCATCACTGGCGTCGAGCTTGACGATCAGGCAAAGACCCTGATCGGCGATGCCCGCAATCACATCGTTCGCATCATTGCGTGGAATCCGCGCAACTCCTCAAGTAAGAACTGCGACGAAGTTGGCCTTGAGTTTCGGCGTCTCCACGGCATCGGGTCCGACGATTTCATCATCTTCTTCGAGGTAGAACGAGGAGACACTTCAGAGTTTACCGACCTTCTTCGCGTCGAGGGGCGATGGGAAGGCTCCTGTCGGGTCTTGCATGCCAGGAGCGCAGTAGTCGCCAATTCCATTGCCGCGCTGCTCATTTACATCGCGCACCTAACGGGATGCATCCCCCACGTATATTTCCACTGGACGGACGTGAACCCCGTGACCAACGTGATGCGCTTCATCTTCCTCGGCGAGGGCGATACAGGTCCTTTAACTCACGAAGTCCTCCGTCGCGCGGTAAAGGACCCTTCGCTTCGTCCCGTTGTCCATGTGAGCTAGCGCCGTCAATCTCAAGACCTTCCACGCGATATGCTGCGACTCACCGGCATCGTTCAAAAACAGCCGCTTCAAATCGATTTCGTCAAGTCTGCCTATCTTTTTGTTCACCGGCGATATCGAAAGACGCGGCCGCGAGGCTAAACATTTGGGAACGCGCTACACCCGATCTCGCGTTCCAGATTCTCTATGACGAGCAATTGTGACCGGCTTTTCGCGCCGGGGCGTTTGATACTTACGACGTAAATGTTCAAGTTCAGACTAAACGATGCTGCACCAAGAGGTTGGATCTGTGCGGGTGTGCCGCGCCCGTGATTGCGCACCTTACTGCGTGTTGAGAAAGAGGAGTCATGAAA